>CAIKND010000045.1 GCA_903828675.1 uncultured Acidobacteriaceae bacterium | reverse complement strand
CTTCGTTTTCCGAGGCAGATTCGGCTGGTCCAGAGCGCGCCAAATGTCACGCATCCTGGGTGGGACTCCCTCCGCTCTCCTTACCTCCTCGCGCAGTTTCCTGAACTTTTCGGCCCCTAATTGGTAGGCGTCGAGCTGATAGCACAAGACTGCGTGCCTGAATCGATCAATGGGCCTAAACGTATATCCTGGTTGCGCTTCGAGTTGATCGTAAAGTTGCTTCTGTGCCGCAAAGTCGAAGCACTTTGTCGGATGAATGCGAAGCAACATCAATCGGAGCGCCATGCTCCTAGAACGTAAGCGAATCCCTGCCGACTCCATCCGATCCAGCACCTCCAACGCCCCATCGACGTTGTCGACTCCGCCGTTGTTCCATAGCACGAGTCGTGCCTCGCAGTAAAACCCAAGTTCTGGGTCTTGTTGAGACTGCAATTCTCGGATGTAGTTTATGGTTGCTCCCGCGCTCAACCAGGCTAAGGCTCGGGTCTTGTAGCTTGCGACCTGTTCCTCCCACTCGGGTGTCGAACTTGCCGAATCGCGGAGCACTTCTTCTGCTTCATCAAGCAAGCTCAAAGCGTGGGCAATTTCGGAGGTCTTGCCCTGAGTCTCAGTTCCGGTACTCTCGCTCGGTTGCCCGGCGTGCTCCAGTAATCGCATGGCAAACGCTAAAAGCGCTTCGACATTCAGGCCTGGGGACGAGCTAATAGACCGCTCAAATGCATCGCACGCGGCCTTCCACACAGCTGATGCGGCGTCACGTTCCTCCCTCTCTGTCAGAAGATTCGCTAGTCGGGTATAAGCGGTGCCAAGAGTGTTGTAAAGATGGCTGGGATGCTCGTCGCGGCCTGGACGACGAGGGAGGTTCGTAGCTGCCCGAAGGCGTGCGATTGCTTGTTCGATGCGGTGAGTCCGCTGATCGAACGTCAGAACAGGTTGTACTATCCTATCTGCTGATTGGTAGAGACAACGTGCCCAGTGATGCAGGATTGCTTTGCTCTGATTACAGATTAGTGGCGGGATGTCCTGAAATAGCCGGAGCCGCCAATCCCACTCAGCATTCCTGCGCTCATCGCGCTTGGGAGGCAGCACGACGGCTGCAACAGACTCAGCCAGCCAGACATCGGCGGAATGTCCGGCCGATAATGCACGGAGAACGGGAACAAGAGCGTTGGCACGTTGTGAAGTTGAATGTAACGGTCCGAATTCTTTACCATTGATCATCCCGCGCTAATTTCCGGTTAGGTTCTCAAATACCCTTCGGCGTTCCGAATGGAAGGCTGGGCATGCTGGCCTGCCGTGGGATAGGATACCTGACCGTATAGGCGAGCCAGGTATCCCATCAAAAATGGAAGAGGAAACTTTATCAGGAAAGGCCCCGACGAAAAGCACGTCGGGGCCGGCGTCGCATCTGATACTCCGAGGCTAAAGCTCGGGAAGCTGTTCCCAGTATTTGAATTGGGACAAGTAAAACCCCGCCGGAGGAGATCTCCGGCGGGGTTGGACTGAAGGTATGGTTCTGGGAATCAGATCCGTCGCCCCAGCCTCGGGCCCCGCTCCCCGCGGGGCAGGGTTTACGCCCGGCGCGACCCGGCGCAAAGTCGAGAGAGTTAAAGAGACAGGCGATATTGGCCGTCGGCCTGGACGATGGAGCCTTGCCGGCAGGCCTCGGTGATGGCGAGTTGAGCGGTGCGCTTGGAACATTCCGTCAGATCCATGATTTGGTCGCGGAGCTGCGTATAACGCACTTGCTCGCCGATGCCGGTCAGGGCTTGTGCAACGTCGGCCTGTTCCACTTTGCGCCGGGCGGGTGGAGCAGTGGCCGATGCCTGGCCGGTGGAGGAAAACCACAGAGTCTGCGGATCGAGTTGTAACAGTCGCGGCGGCTGTGCGGCCGCATAGCGAAACTGGAAGCGCAACTCGACGGTGGGCAGTTGCGGAGAGGGCCGCGTGAGCAGCATGTAACTGTCACCCACCGCATGCAAGGCACTGGAGCCACGAAAGGCGCTGCCGATTTCGTAACGTGTGATCGACTTGCGGACATGATGCACCACGATGAGAGCAGCCTTGGAAGCATCGCGCAAGCGCAGCAGGGACTGGCACAACGCCGCCATGGATCGAGTGTCGTTTTCGTCCTGATCATGAGTGGAGTAGAGCGGGTCGAGGAGGATGACCTCGGCGGCGGCAGTCTTGGCGGCCGACAGGAAGTGATTCATGCCCTGGGGTGCGCAAAGCAGATGGCCGGTGGCGCGGGTATCGACCAGGAGATTGTGGTCCGCGGCGGCGCCCATGGCGCGCCGCATGAGCGCCAGGCGGCCGACAAACTGCGGGACGGGCAGTTCGAACTGGCAGATCAGGACGCGGCGCGGAGCGGGGATGGAAAACCCGGCGCGGTCCGAGCCGGCCGCCAGAGCGAGGGCGAGGTTGGCGACCAGCAGCGACTTGCCGACCTTGGGCTCTCCACCCACAAACAGGATGCCCTGCGCGGGCAACAGTCCCGGCTCCACCAGGCAGGGCGGCGCGCTGGCTGGCTGCTGCTCAAGAAGCTGCGCCAACGACAGCACGGTCGGCTGCGGGGCCTGCTGGGATGCCGCGCCGCTCACAGCAACGCCTCGCTGGTGGCATCCAGCAGGATCGATTCCTCCACCGCGGGAGCTTTGCGCGAGGCGGCCAGGCGCAAAGCGGTGAGGGCCAGCTTGTTGACCTTGCGGAGAATGCCTTTGGTGGCTTGATAGAGGGCTTGGCGGGCGGTGTCGTCAAACAGCGGCTGGGTGATGCCGGCGGCTTTGAGTTGATGCGCGAGGTAGGCGTCGAGTTCCTCGCGCGAGAGTCCTTCCAGGTGATACTGCACGGCGATGCGTTGGCGCAAGGGTTCGTGCATTTGCAGCGAGAGGGTGCGGCGCAGTAAGGGTTGGCCCACCAGCAACAGAGTTAAGTAGTGGGAGGAATCCATGTCGAAGTTGAGCAGCAGCGGGAGCTGTTCCAGGGTGGGATGACGGAGCAGTTGGGCTTCGTCGCAGATCAGAATGGGGTGCTGCTTCTTACTCTGGTTGAGACCCACGATGGCCTCGGAGATCTGGCGCACCAGGTCGCCGCGGTAGTGCGCCGGCTCCACATCCAGCTGCAGGGCCAGTTGGCGTAGCAGATCCAAAGTTGACCCGGAGCTCCAGTGCAGGTAGAGGATTTTATACAGGTTGGGATTGAGTCCGGCGGTGAAGGTGCGGGCGGCGGTGGACTTGCCCGATCCGACTTCCCCGGTGAGCAAACCGGTACCGTGATGCTCGACCAGAAACTGGAGCCGGGCCTTGACCTGAGTCCAGGCTTGGGAAGCGAACAACTGTTTGGCATCGGGGTTGTCGCTGAACGGGGTTTTCTTGAAACCGAAGAAAGCTTCCATCATGGCACTTACTCCTTGCGGTCCTTTTTCTGCTGCAGCAGTTCGACAAAGTTGATGCCGGTAGGTTCGGGCTCGGCCGGCGCCGACCGTTTGGCGGACGGTAACTGGGCGTTGATGACGGGGTCCACCAGGCGTGCGGTGCCTTGTGGTTGTCCTTGGAAATAGATCTCCACTTGGTTGGCATCGAGGGGGTCGAAACGGACTTCGATGGTTTGGCCGGGCAGATGCGGCGGGGCTTCATAGAAGCGGTTGTGCAGCAGGAAGGTGCAATCGCGGCGCACCAGACGGTCCAGGCGATAGAAGAACAGGCGGCGCAGATCGGTGGCCGGCGGGAGTTGGCGGACGTGCTCGATATCGCGCTGCCAGCGCAGCAGTGGAGTGGAGCCCAAGGCGCTGTGCTCGGCGCGGTGATAGGCGTGCTCGATCCAGCTCCAGAGCCGGTCGTTTAGATCTTCCAGCGAGAGCGACTGTTTGGGGTCGAGGTTGGTCAGGAATTGATCGCGCAAGGTGCGAAAGTAGCGCTCGATCTTGCCGCGGCCCTCGGGCTGATAGGGCGGAGTGTGCACGATCAAGGTGCCGAGCGAGGCAGCGATGCGGGCCAGTTGCTGGGAGCGGTAGATCTTGGCGTTGTCGATATAGAGCCGCACCGGCAGGCCGCGGGCGGCGATGGCCTGGCGCAAACAATCCAGGCAGGCATCGAGTCCCTGACTGGGATAGAACTGGGCATGCGGGATGAGGCGGCTGGCGTCATCCAGGGTGGCGTGCAGAAAGGCCTGCATCTTGCCGCCGCCGGGGCGCTGGACGTAGGGCCCGAACAGCATGTCGGCCTGCCAGATCTGATTGCTGAGCTGAGCTTCAAACTTTTTGTGCGCGGGTGGGACCAGCAGCTGGCGCGCGGTGAGACCGTGCTGTTTGAGGAAGCGGTACAGCGTGGAGGCGGACACGCCGGGAGAGTTCCCGCCGGAAGACAGAGCCAGTTCGCGCAGCAGGGTAGTGCCGGTGCGGTGCGGGTTTTCGCGCTTCAGGCGTTCGATGAGGTCGGCTAGTTGCGGACTCAGGGCGCGCGATTGGCCGCGGTCTTGTCGCAGTTTGGGCGCCAGGGCCTCGAAGCCGCCGGTGCGGTAGCGGTGCGCCCAATCCAGTAGCGTGTCAACGGAAACTGAAATGCGTTTGGAATCGGGGATGTCGTAGTGACGGGCGGCAACTTCCTGGGCACGGCGGGTGAGCTCTCCGCGGGGGAGAGTTTCGAGCACCAGTGGGGCTACCAGACCGTATCGAAACAGGGCGAGTTTTTCAGCTTTGGCGTCCATGCAAGGACGATACGCGGGGCTCCTGCCGCGGCGCGATGCAAATGCTGTGTGTGAGCGGTCAGGTGGATGGCAACGCCGGCCGGAACGCGGCGCGACGCCCGTCAGGAACGAGAAAGCGAGGCCAGCCCAGCAGGTGGGCGCGCAGTTGGGTTAACAAGAACCGATGGGCGGGGATCCAACCGATGGAGTGCAACATTTGTAAGGCCCTGGTGACGAAGTTCGGCGCAGCCATCGGGGCGGTCAACCCTGCCAGGGCCGCGCACAACTCAGTCGCTTGCCTTTGAAACCGGCGGACCCAGAACTGGCCGCGCTGGTAAGCCATGCCAGGCTGCGCAGCGGCTTGCGCGGCGGCCTGCAGAGTACAGCCATGCAGCAGACGGGCGATGAGAAACAGGGAGATCACCACAAGGCTGAAACGGAGATAGGGCAAAGCGAAATCCGGGAGCAGAGAGATGGTGCGCTTGCAGCTGTGGCACAAGTAACGACGAACACGGATGAAGCCTTCAAACTCCACATCAGCCACGGCGCGGTGATAGAAACCGTGGGCAGTCAGCGGATGCTGCGCAGCGCACTGCGGACAGTGGTCGGGCCTATGACGATCGGGGTCACCGAGCGCTTCGGAGTACTGTTGGATGGAGCCCGCGAACGGGTGTAGGATTTGCATGAGGATCCTCTCTGGGAGTGGTCAGACTCCCTGGGCTGGCTCTACGGAGGGCTCTCTCGCACTACAACTTGCGGAGCCCTCCGGCTTCACCTCGACATCCTACGACCAGCCACCGGAACGTAAAACCCACGGGGATACCGACGCGATAGACACGTATCCCGTCGTGAATGGTCCGCGCCTTCACATTGAACCCCGGCGCCAACGCAAAATGGCGTCCATCCGGCCCGGACCTAATTTGAGAAAAGGAACTTTCTAGGAAGGAGAAAATTGCGGAGGGTTACACTTGAGGGCGGGTACAAGCCCCAGGTCGTCCAGCATGGACGGGCGTAACAGTAGTGACATGTTGCGTACGACCCGAACGCTCTCATTGGACATCTCGCGCATTTCTTCGAGCCTGTG
>CAIKND010000044.1 GCA_903828675.1 uncultured Acidobacteriaceae bacterium | reverse complement strand
TCTCAGCCGAAGAGGCTGAGTTGCACGGGAACCGCCGCCGCCGGCCAGGGTGTGCTCTTGATTTCGGTCCTGACAGGTTCGAGCAGATGGATGCCGTCATGATTCGATGACGGATTGGCAACCAAGAAGTCCTGCAAGTCGAGCAGCGAATCGCCTTCCTGCTGGATTGATGGAGGAGGCTGAGGCACAAGCTGGCCCCGCTCCTTTTCAAGGCTTCTCCAGATCGAGTCTGCGGATTCTCCGACTCCAGCCTTTTCGACCAACTCGCGCGCCATTGCGCTCATCAGGTCTTCGTCGGCATCAAGTGCCATCAGCCCTTCACCTGAGAACTTGCCCTCCAGCATCAGCGCGACAAGCATCTTCTTGCCCATCAGCCGGAGGCAGGTCTCCTGCATTGTCCCGGCGTAGGTGACGAACTTCACCCGCACCGGCTGCCGCTGGCCGATTCGCCACGAGCGGCGGCTGGCCTGCCGCAGCGTGTGCAGCGAGTAGCCGGTCTCGTAGAAGTAGAGCGTTGGGAAGGCCAGAAGATCGAGGCCAGTTTCTACCAGCTTGGGATGGCAGACAACGACCTCGACTCCGGCCTGCAACTGCCGCTCGTACCAGTCCTCGCGTTTCTCCGTTGGCACGGAAGAGCGCAGCACGACAACCCAGAAACCGGCCTGGCGCAGAATCGTCTCCAGGCGCAGAGTGACGTCCTTCTCTCCGGTGTAGGTGGCATAGATCTGGCAACGCCGCCCCTGGCGCAACTCCTCACTTACGTCGGAAATGAGCGCACGCTCTTTAGCGAAGAGCCGGTCCTCGCTAAGATTTACAGGCGTGGCAGCGAGAAACCGCACATATTCGCGAGTCTGCGGATCAAAGGCCCGCGCCCAGATCGCGTCGAACCCATAGGGATGATCCGGATAGAGCAGCAGCGTGTTGAGCAGAATGCTCATCAGGCTCTTGTTGCCGCGGTGCTGGCGCATCGCCGAGCGAATATCGTCCTCCAACTCCTCGTACGCTTTTGCAAGATCGGAGTCTATCTCGACCGAGACGACGCTCTCGTCGTAGCGCGGCAGGTTGTCCGAAATGTCTTCGAGCGAGAGAAAGGCCGTCGTATTCATCAGGAACTTGCCGAACAAAAGTGGCGATGCTCCCGGCTTCCGTACCACCTGAATTGTCTTCTTCGTGGACCGCGAGCAGGCGTTGTCCTCCTTGCGCACCTTCTCGATGGTTTCGAGCACGCCGTACTGCTCCTGGAAGTCACGCCGCCCCTGGCCGCCGTAGGCGAAACCTTCGCTTGCCATCGCGTGCGGTTCCATGCGGTAGAAGATGTTGAAGAGATCGTCGGCATAGCCGCCCATCAGCGTGCCGGTCAGCGCGATCAATTTGCGGGCCGCGCGTTCGAGCACGCCCAAGCCGTTGCCCTGCGCTGTGTCCCCGGCTAACTGGTGCAACTCGTCGGCGATGGCAAAATCGAACCAGCGCCGCATATAGCGGCCCGCAAACTCAATCGGCGCCATACGCTGAATTCGGCTGCGGTCGGCCTGCCACAAAGCAGAGTACTGCGTCGTTCCGTCCTGTGGCCGAGTCAGCGTCTCCGAGAGCTTCACCTTGTCTCCGAAATCGAGATAGGTCAGCTTTTGCCGTTCGGAATCGAGAATGGCAGCACCAGTGTCGGGATTGACGACACCACCCAGGTTCGGCCCAGACTTCGCTTTGAGAAAGACGTGCTCCCAGAAGTAGCCGAGCTTGCCCTTGTCCTTGCCGGTGATGAAGAATGCCGGTGCCGGGCACTTCTTGCGCCATTCCCGGCGGCTCATCTGCCGCAGGTCGGACAGAGACAGCCGCATCCCCTCATAGACAACTCGACCCTTGTGCAGCTTGACCTCGCAGACGCCGTGCGCTTTTCTCGGGTCGCCTCCGTTGCGCAGATCCTCGATCAGAAAGGCGCGGGCGCGCGGTATGGTCAGCAGTACC
>CAIKND010000043.1 GCA_903828675.1 uncultured Acidobacteriaceae bacterium | reverse complement strand
GCTGTTTTCCGCCCTTCCCACAAACCTTGGAAATCGATGAAGCCGATTCCCACATTCCCACCGCCACGACGATCACGAGGATGAATTAAATATCCTCAAAACCCGGCCGGCTAAGAGATACGCATTCTGAGGGCAAGGTCAAATTGCTATAGCCTGACGGGGTAGTTCAATCGAGGAAGGCCTGATGAACAGGGCGTTTTATCGGGTTAGTCCCGTAGAGTAGCGGATCCTGCTGCAATGGATAGGAAGAGCGGCTTTGGATAGTAGGCAGGGTTGCAGCGCAAGACGCAATTCATATATTGAACAGCACGGGCGCATGAAATCGAACTTGCATCGTCACACACCTGACAGCCAAGGCCAACCACTTGCGCGGAGGGCCTCATTTCTATCATGACGCTATCGCGTAGCGCACGGGTCCAAAGTAACGTTGGAAAAAGGCTGGTTGGTTGTCCCTTAATGTAACTACTTCTTTGTTTTTGCTTTTTGGGCAGCCCAGCGCTTACGCTGCGCATCGGCAATGCGCTTGCGCGCTTCCGGGCTCAGGACCCGCTTCTTGCGAGTCTTTGCCTTGGCAGACGCCTTCTTCGCTTTGGGCTCAGTTACGGTGACGGCAACACTGCCGATGTTGGCCAGCAGTGAGCGAACCTGCGTGAGCCTTGCGATTTCCGCGTCGATTTGGACAAGAATTGAGTCAATAGCCATTAGTCAAGGATAAATTAAATTTTCATATTTGCACAGCTTAGTCAATGAATCTGGCTGTTGCCTGGTTGACAAGAGAGTCTAATGCACTTTCATAACGCACGAAACCCGGCCTATAGCCGGGTTTCATGAACGGGTGGAGTTGAAGCAGCAATGATAGAAATACTGTCTCCTTGCGCGCGCGCAAGAACCTATGTATTACTCAGCCTTGCCGATGGTCTTTTCTTTGTAGGCTTTTTGCAGAATGAAGAAAGCCTGCTTTTTCTGGCCTTGTTCGGAGATAAGTCCCTTGCGATTGAAATCATCTTGAATGCCGGCGAGCGGTCTGTTGGGTGAACGGAAATCCATGAGAATCCAGGGGCTCATTCCCCTAAGTTGAGCAATTTTGCTCAACATGCCGAGTTGGTGGCGGTAGATATTGGCTTGATACTCCTCAGTCCAGCGATCATTGGGTCCGCCATGCAGGCCCGCCCTTGCATCGCCGCCAAGTTCGCTTGCAATCACGGGTTTCTGGAAGTCGAAGCGCCACTCGGTGACGTCCGCAGTTTCGGGCGTCTTTTCATACCATCCGATGTACTCGTTGACGCCGATAACATCGAGCGCCTTGCCGAGCGGGTCATCCACGATCTTCGTATTTCCCTCGGCGCGCACCAGCAGGGCCGCGGTAATGAGACGCGTGGGATCAAGCCCGCGCGCATGCGCAGCTTCGGTAGTAATGAAGCGGGTGCGGGCCTCAGTGTTTGGCGTCTCGTTGGCCATTGACCAAAGAATGATGGCCGGATGATTGCGCGAAGTATTAATCTCCTCTTCCAACTGCTGCTCGGCCTTGGCGAGTACTTTTGGGTTATCGAACTGCACGGCCCAATAGACGGGATTCTCAGACCACACCAACAAGCCCATGCGATCGGCAGCGCGCAACATGGTTTCGTCATGAGGATAGTGGGCGAGGCGGACATAGTTGGAGCCCATTTCCCTGGCCCAACCCAACAGTGTCTCAGCGTCCTTGTCGGTATAAGCGCGGCCGGTGCGATAAGGCGCCTCGGCATGGATGCAGATGCCGCGAAGGAAGATGGGTTTTCCGTTGAGCAGGATCTCTGTGCCGCGTGCCTCGACGGTGCGGAAGCCGGTGAGTTCGCTGATCTCGTCCTGTCCGGCGCGGATTTGGACTTTGTAGAGCTTTGGCGATTCCGGCGACCAGCGCTCGAGGCTTTGAACGCTGAAGTGAATTGCTGCGCGGCCGCCATCGCCAACGGTGGCGGTGGTCTTGGCTTTCAACTCGGGGATCTGGATCGCGACGGTTGCGCCGGGCTCGGCGTCCATGACGTGTACCCAGCCTTCAATGACGGAAGCATCGACGCGGCTCAGGTGGAGGTCGTATTGATCGATGAATTGGTCGGGAACCGCGATGAGAGAAATCTCGCGGGTGAGTCCGCCGTAGTTCCACCAATCTGTCTCGAGCGTAGGCACGTTGTCTTCATGGCGGGTATTGTCTACGGCGGCCACGATGAAGTTTGCGCCGCTATGGATCGCTGCGGTTACATCGCAGTTGAAGGATGTGAAACCACCTTCATGCTCGCAGACCTTTGTACCGTTGACCCAGAACCAGGAACGGTAGTTGGCCGCGCCTACATGGAGAAAGACGCGCTTATGTTCGACGGGCTGGTAAGTGAAATCGCGCTCATACCAGATGGGTCCCTCATAGTAATAGAGCGACTGGCGCTGAGTGTTCCAATCGCCGGGTACTTTTAGCTTGGGCGCTTTGGAAAAGTCGTACTCGACCGGTCTGGTATCGCCGGGCTTTGCTTTCTCATTGCGAAACCACCCGTTGGCCTTTTCTTCATGATGAAAGCTGAACAGGCCGGAGAAGTAAGGATCGACGATGGACCCCCATTCGCCGCTGAGGGATGTTGCCGGGCGACGATCGGCACCGGTGAGCACAATGGGTGCAGATGCAGGAGCGGCCCATGCGGAGGCGGCGACGAAAAGAGCCGCGCAGGCAAACAGTCGCGCGATCTTGCGCGGACTGTATTTGGGTGAGTTAGCAGACAGGCGTACAGGGTAATGCATCATTCAGGAGCCTCGAAAATTGCGAAGTAATTTTGAGCGATCGCCGCGTTCGTTAAGCTTGGATGGCTGTTGCGGGCGAACTAGCTATCTTATCGTCTGGTGTGGAGGGCTGTCCCCTATTTGAAGCCGTAACCTGCATACTCAGAAACTTGACGTGGAAATAAGTACCGAGACATTTCAACAATCAAAAGGCGAGTTCCACTGAGAATCAGCGGGCGGGCTCGAGCTTTGGGAATGCGGTGATGTAGTTGCCGGGGGAGGCAAGGAGTTCCTTTATCGTTACTTTGCGTTCTGTGAGAGCCAGGGCCAAAATCTCTCCGGCGACCCTTGCATCTTCAAGCGCGTCGTGGGCTTTGTAGGTGATTCCAAATGTACTAGCCAGCGTAGGCAGCTTGTGGTTAGTCAGGTTTGGCCAGGCGCAACGGGACAGCCAGCATGTGTCAATCCACTTGCTGTATGCCACTGCAGGGAGTCCTGCTCTTGCGCACGCGCCGGAAAGCGCTGCCCGGTCGAAATCTGTGTGGCTTGCTACCGCCGCTCCTGAGAGCAGCGAGCTGATTTTCAAGGACACGTCTCTCCAGCTAGGTGCATTCGCGACCATTGACGGGTGGATACCGTGGATTCCAATGTTGAATTCGAGGAAATCGCCTTCTGGATTGACGAGACTCTCCCATCCATCCACCATCTTCCCGCCGGCGAAAAATGCGATTCCGATCTGACAAATACTGTTCCGTTCCTGATTGGCAGTTTCCACGTCCACAACGTAATAGTCCACAGCATCTTTCGAAATCATTTTGGGGGTTCCAATCCTTCGTTCAAATAGATATCCACGTAGTCGAGGTAGTTCTGCGCATATTCGAGTATAAGTGCGCGGTCCTTGTCGCCGAGCTCGCGGCGAAGCTTGGCTGGAACGCCAGCCCAGAGGGTTCGGGGCGGAACAACGGTGTGCTCCGGGACGACCGATCCGGCGGCAATGATGCAACCCTCGCCAACGCGGCAGTTGTTCAGGACCCTTGCGCCCATGCCGATAACCACGGAGTCCCCTACAACACAACCGTGAACGGTGGCGTTGTGGCCGATGGTGACCCAGTCGCCGACAATGACGGGGTATAGGTTCCGCTGGCCGTGAAGAACGGCACAGTCCTGAACGTTGGAACAGGAGCCGAGGCGAATGGAATGGACGTCGCCGCGTAGTACCGCGTTCATCCACACCGAGGAGCGCTCGCCGAGGGTGACATCGCCGATAAGCTGGGCGGAGAGGTCAACATAGCAACTAGCCGGCACGTGGGGCAGGCGCCCCTGGTAACTGCGAATCATGGGTTGAAGACCTCTCAGGGGCATGGGGAACCCCAACTTTGAGTGTAAAAGAGAGTATCTGGGGCGAGCCTGGAGCGAGCCTTGAGCGTAATTGGAACGATTTCGCCCAAAATAGAACAAGAATTGGTGCAGAATGTTCATGATAACGATACAGCCTGTACCATAATTCGTTTCTTTCGAGTATCCTAGAGAAGCCCGTTGGCAGGTTTGGAGGTGGGATTTTTTGGCAGAGGTTCGCGTACAAGAAGGCGAGCCGCTCGAAAATGCTCTTCGCCGGTTTAAGCGGAAGGTACAGCAGGAAGACATCATCAAGGAAGTCAAACGTCACTCCTACTACCTGAAGCCCGGTGAAAAGAAACGCGTCAAGGCAGCTTTGGCGCGCAAGCGGAATCGCAAGAAGGCTCGCAAAGAGCAGGACTAATTTTTCAAACAGTAGTGGCAAGCGCCGCCCCGAGGATCTCCGTTTCGAATAAGCGGGGGTTACCCAGAAACAAGACAAGCCCGGGGCGGCCTGCCGCGACAGTTTATTGGGCTTAACCGCTCTCCACGACTGTTGCGTGATGATGTACTCAAGTCTTCCGGTCAGCCGGTCAGACTTTTAGATGCCGTTCCCTTAGATGCGGCCCGGGCCTTAGTTGTGCATCACGAACGGAAGCAGGGAACCGGGACCGGCAAGTTTCTCGTGTTCATAGCCGATTTCGATGTGCGTCCCTGTTTTGGGAAGCCGGCTATGGAATTCACGGATCGAGTCCTGAAGTGCATTGACTGCGGCGCCGATTTTGTTTTTACAGCCGGCGAGCAAGTTTTTTTCCACGACAAACAGTTCACGAACGACCCCAAGCGCTGCAAGCAGTGCAAGGCGAAGCGCGTTCGCGGCAATCAAAAAGTCCGACCTGAAACGCGCACTACGTGTTCGGAGTGCAACACGGAGACGACGGTTCCGTTCAAGCCTACTCAAGGCAGGCCTGTACTGTGCCGCTCCTGTTTTCAAAAGGTGCAGCCGAGACCCGCGACCGTGCAGGAAGCTGGAATCTAGAGCAACCCAGGGCTGAATAGCACGTCGCCCTTGAATCCGGAGGGGAAGCCGGCGGTGCGAACCAGGGTGGCAAGTTGCGCCCAGTGGCGCTGGCTGTGGAAGAGCGCATGTATCGCTACTTTGCGCCGGGAAACGGTGCGCGACTCCGGCGGTACCCAATTGAAATCGAGCACGAATGGCTGGTCCCAATCTCCAGCCGGGGCGGCCAGCAACTTCTGAAAGACATCGACAGCTTGCGTGTGCAGTTCATACAGGGCATCCGGCGGGCCTGAAGGTGTGTCTTCCTTGGTCAGCACAGGCAGGCTGGCCAACCGCTGCCCCCAGCGGAGTTCCACGCCCCAGATGTGGCGTACAAATTCCTGCACATTGGTAGTTCCACCAATATCGCAAGGCAGTTCCAGCAGATGCGGATTGGCGGTGAGATGGTCCTTCCAGAAGCTGGACGAATCCTGATTCCAGGCGAGCAGTTCCTGCAGCGAAATACCAACGCTCATGGTTACCTCCTCGGGGCCGTTACTTGCTCAGGCCGCGGTGGCCGATGTCGCGCCTGAAGTACATTCCTTCAAAGTGGATCTCCGCAATTGCCTGATAGGCACGGGCGAGGGCTTCCTTGAGTGTTCCGGCGACGGCGGTAACGCCCAATACACGGCCGCCAGCCGTCTGGATCTCGCTGCCTGCTAGTACAGAACCGGAGTGGAAAATCTGGACTCCGGGAACCTGAGCTGCCGCGGCGAGACCGGTAATGGGCAATCCGGTCTTGTAGCTCCCCGGATAGCCGGCGGAGCTGGCCACAACGCAGGCAGATGCGCCGGGGGTCCAGCGCAGTTCGGTTTCAGCCAGGCGGCCGTCGACGCAGGCGTCGAGCGCCTCTACCAGATCGCTGTCGAGGCGCATCAGCAGCGCCTGTGTTTCTGGATCGCCAAAACGGGCATTGAACTCGAGCACCTGGGGACCCCGGGCCGTCATCATCAGTCCGCAGTAGAGAACGCCGGCGAAGGGGGTGCCTTCGTCGGCCATGCCGCGAATGGTGGGCTCGGCGATGTGGTGCATAATCCACTCGGTCATGCTTGGTTCCAGCATCTGGTCGGTGGAATAGACGCCCATGCCGCCGGTGTTGGGGCCGGTGTCGCCCTCACCTATGCGCTTGTGGTCCTGGGCGGGAACGAGCGGCACGATGTGCTTGCCATCGCTGAGACAAAGAAAACTGATCTCGTCGCCTTCGAGGAACTCCTCGATGACCACCTGCTGCGTTTTCTCTCCAAGCAGCTTTCCCGTGAAGAGACCCTGGCCGGCTTCTACGGCGGTGGCGCGCGAGGTGCAGATGATAACGCCCTTACCGGCGGCCAGCCCGTCGGCTTTGACCACGATGGGCGGGTGGAACAGGTCGATGGCCTTTTCCAACTCGGCTGCACTGGAGCAGACGGCGAAGTTGCCGGTGGGAATGTTGTGGCGCTGCAGAAACTGTTTGGCGAATCCCTTGCTGCTTTCCAGCATGGCCGCGGCGCCCGTGGGGCCAAAGACGCGCAGACCGCGCTGCTGCAAGGCGTCGACAATGCCCAGAGAAAGCGGCAGTTCCGGGCCGACGATAGTCAGGCCGGGCTGCTCGGATTCAACCAGGCGGACCATTGCCTCCAGATCCTTCAGGTTGACTGGCACGCAACGCGCGACTTCGGCGATGCCGCCGTTCCCCGGTGCGCAAACCACTTCAGTGACTTTTTTGCTGCGCGCGACCGCCCAGGCCAACGCGTGTTCCCGGCCTCCCGAACCCAAGATCAAGACTTTCATGGCAAGACACCTTCCGCTCGGGCTTCATTGAAGCCTGAAAGGCTATGGTCGGCAAAATGGGGGTGCGAAGTCAAACGGGGAGGGCAGGAATTGGCAAAGGCGTGGTTCCCCTATACTGGGGCGTGGTGAGCCGGCGCGTCCGGACACTGAGTCGCCCTTGGGAAAGCCATGATGGTCGAAACACGCATCAAGCCCTACCGTGAGCAGGTGGCCGAGGCGGAGCGGCGAGCCGAGCAGACGCGCGTTTACCGGCGCAACCAGGTGTTTGGAGTCTTACTGGTGGCGGCGGCGATTTTGACCTGGTGGCTGGTACATACCAGTCCGAAGGGTGTCTTCCCGCCAGGATGGTGGCGGCCGTGAGCGCATTGAAGGGGGCGAGTTTTAGCCCGAACACAACCCGCGCAAAATCGACGCGGGCTTTAGAGTCTGCGGAAAAGGGCTTGATTTTGCGCGAAGGGCCCGAAAAGCATACCTCAGAGGCTAAAGCCATCGTTGATTCTGCGGAGTTTAAACCGGGGATAAATCCCCGGCCGACCGACCGCGTTAGCTTTCCCACTTCCCGTCTAGCGCCGAAGGAAAACTCACCTGACATCGAACCTCTCGCCGTTCTCCTGCTCGGCCCCACGGGCAGCGGCAAGACGGCGCTTTCGCTGGCGCTGGGAGAGCAGTTCGGCGGCGAGATTATCAGTTGCGACTCGGTGGCCGTTTATCGCGGCATGGACCTGGGTACGGCCAAACCCACAGCGGAGGAACAGGCGCGCCTGCCGCATCACCTGATCGACGTAGCCGACCCCGATGAGCCGTTTACCGCAGGCGCTTATAGCCGTGCGGCCCGCGCGACTCTGCGAGAGATTGCTGGGCGGGGGCGATTGCCCATTGTGACCGGAGGAACGGGCCTTTACCTGTGCGCGCTGACGGAAGGCCTTTTCGCGGGGCCGGAGCGGCAGGCGGGCCTGCGGACACGGCTGGAGAAAAGCCGCCAGAGGCAGGCAGAAGGTTGGCTGCATCGCCTGCTTGCCCGGCTCGACCCGGTTTCAGCAACGCGCATCCACGCCAACGATACGCCCAAACTCATTCGGGCTATCGAGGTCTGCCTGGCAGGGCGCAAGCCGATGTCGGAAGTGATGGCTCGTGACCCGCTGACCGGCTTCCGGCTATTGCGGATCGGCCTGAATCCGCCCCGGCAAGAGCTTTACGACCGGCTCAACCGCCGCGCCGAGGCGATGTTTGCCGCCGGCCTGGTGCAAGAGACTCGCAGGCTGCTGGATCGCTACGGGCCGGTGAAGGCGCTGGACTCGCTCGGCTACCGGCAGGCGCTTGCCGTGCTCGCAGGAAGTTTGACCATTGAAGATGCAATCAAAGCTGCGCAACAGGGGCATCGCAACTACGCCAAGCGGCAGTTGACGTGGTTCCGGCGCGAACCGGACGTGCATTGGCTTACCGCTTTCGGCGACCAACCGGAGGCATTGCTCATCGCAGTCCACCTGATTCAAGAGCATCTTCACCTGCACTCCGGTATGCAGTCACCTCCGTGATGTCATTCAACAGGGAATAGACTGTTTGCATGAAATCACGCCTCCATGTCGTTCTCTGTGTCGTGGTGATCACTTTATCTATCCCTACAGCCATCTGCAAGGTAGGCGCGGCCCAGAATGGAGCTGCACCCTTCGCTTTGCCAGGCTCTCTGCCATGGTCGTCCGAGCCCCCCGCCGGGATCCCCTTTCAGGCATCGGATGAGATCGCCGGAATCGCTTTTACCGGCCGCTACGCGCAATATGGGCATGCCGACACCTGGTACCCATCCTGGGCGGCCGATGGCAACCTCTACTCTCCGTGGACCGATGGCGAGGTGAATGGAGTCAAGGCCACCTCCGGCGGCAAGGAGCCGAACACCGGATACGCCATCGTGCACGGCTCAGACCCCATGCACCTGGAGATCACCGACGCCGCGGCATATCCCTCTTCCGCGGCACCGTATGAGGGCCGCTATCCCTCCGCCAACCTCTTCCACCGGGGCGTCTGGTACTACGGCACCTACTGCCTGCATGAGACGCCGGGCAAGCACCTTAACTGGGATGCGCTTGGGCCCTTTGCCGGCTTTCGCTACTCCACCGATCAGGGCAGAACCTGGCATCAGACCCTCCATTCCTGCGGGCATCCGCTCTTTCCAGAGCCCGGGAAGTTTGGAGGCAAGGTGAAGATGGGCGCGCCGCATGTTGTCGACTTTGGTCAGGATATGCGGGAGTCGCCGGACGGCAAGGCCTACCTTGTTGCGCACGGCGCTTCAGATCCTGACCCGCATCCCCGCGATGCCGACCTGAGCTGGATTACCGGCGATGAAATCTATCTAGCACGCGTGAAGCCTTCGCCTGCGAACATCGATAATGCGGCAAAGTACGAGTATTTCGCGGGCCTTGACACCAAGGGCCGGCCGCATTGGACCCACGACTTCGCCGCCATTAAGCCGCTGCTCAAGTGGGACAACCACATGGGCTCGGTCACCGTCACCTACGACGCCCCGCTGAAGCAATACCTCATGGTGATAACAGACGGGGGCAACACGATTGCCAAGTTCAGCACGTACATCCTGGCGGCTCCGGCGATTACCGGACCCTGGAAGCTGGTCACCTACCTCAAGGACTTTGGAGAGCAGGGCTATTTCGTCAATTTACCGTCGAAGTTCATCAGCGGCGACGGCAGAACGGCATGGCTTTCCTACTCGGCAAACTTCACCAACGGATACCTCGGCACGCACTACAAACAGCTTCCCAATGGCGGCGGCTACTGGTGGACACTGCAGGAGGTCCACCTTCTTGGCACTGCGGCACGAAAATGACCTGCGGCTCAGAACGCAATGCACGAAGCGGAGTCGTCAGCCTGCGCATCCGTTAGACTGAACTGTTGGTTCGGGGTGCGCTGCAAGATACACGTGCGCCTCGGAATGGAGCTTCCCTTGGCAGAAACAATTTTTGATGTGGCGATTATTGGCGGTGGGCCGGCCGGATACACGGCGGCCATTCGCGGCGCGGAGTACGGGCTGAAGGTCGCATTGATTGAAAAGACCGAAAAGCTGGGCGGCACCTGCCTGCACGTGGGCTGCATTCCGACCAAGGCCCTGTTGTTCAACGCCGAGATTTGGGACCACCTGAAGCACGCTGCCGAATACGGTATCGCCGGAATCGGCACGCCTACGCTTGACTGGGCTGCGGTGCTGAAGCGCAAGAACGCGATCATTACGAAACACGTGAAGGGTCTCGAGTTCCTGATGAAGAAGAACAAGGTCACTGTCATCTCCGGGTACGGGCGGCTGACGGGTTCTGCATCCGACGGAGTCCATTCGGTAGAGGTGACCGGCGCGGACGGCGCTGTGAGCCAGGTAAAGGCGAAGAACGTGATTCTGGCGACGGGGTCGGATGCGAAGATGCTGCCGGGTCTCGAAGCCGATAGCACAATCCTGACCAACATCGAAATTCTGTCCATTGAGCAGCCCCCGAAGTCGCTGGTGGTCATCGGCGCGGGTGCGGTAGGCATGGAGTTCAGCTCCATCTTCCGCAGCTTCGGCACTGAAGTGACCATCCTCGAATTTCTGCCCCGCGTTGTTCCGGTCGAGGACGAAGAGATATCCAAGGAGCTGACACGGCTGTTCAAAAAGCGAGGCATCGACGTGAATACCGGTGCACGTGTTGAAAAGGTAGAGAAGACCGAAAGCGGAGTAAAGGTGACCTATACCGACGTGAATGGCAAGCCGCAGGTGAAGGAAGCCGAGAAGGTGCTGGTGGCCGTAGGCCGCGCCGGGCGTACTGAAAATATCGGCATGGACAAGACGAAGGTTGAACTCGAGCGCGGACTCATCAAAGTAGATGGCGCACAGGAGACTGCCGAGCCCGGCGTTTTTGCGGTCGGCGACATCGTTGTGGGCCTTCCGCAACTGGCGCACGTGGGCGCGATGGCCGGCATGGTGGCCGTGGCGAAGATCGCGGGCCGCACCTTCCGCCCGATCCGTCGCGACCGCATTCCCGGCTGCACCTATACCGAACCGCAGATCGGGTCGGTGGGCCTGACCGAGACGCAGGCGAAGGAAGTGGGCCACGAGGTGAAGGTGGGCAAGTTCCCGTTTGCGGGCAACTCGAAGGCCACCATCGTCGGCAACCACGACGGTTTTGTGAAGATTGTCGCCGACGCCAAATACGGCGAGATCCTGGGCGTGCACATCATCGGCCCGCAAGCCACCGAGCTCATCGCCGAAGCGGTCGCCGTGCTGGAGTTGGAAGGCACGGTCGAAGAGATGATGTTCACCATCCACGCACATCCCACGCTGGCCGAAAGCCTGTTGGATGCTTTTGGAGCTGTGGAGGGAATGGCGATCAACGCCTAGCCGTAAGTCAATTCGTTCGTTATGAGAGTCAGGGCAAACGCATTTCAAAACATCTCCAATAGCCGGCTGAGGAAGTCCTCGTTCCATCCGGCGCGTTTGAGTTTTCCTCGGAGTGAACCTTTGGACCCCTCTTTTTGCATGGCATTGATGGCCATGTGCCGCAGGACGG
>CAIKND010000042.1 GCA_903828675.1 uncultured Acidobacteriaceae bacterium | reverse complement strand
GCGTCCGACACTGTCCAAGATTTAATCTGTGCCATCTTGGACCGTATCTTCGCGCCGATCCGGTCTCCGCGCACAAGAGAATCAGCCGAAAGAATCAAGTTAAGCATTATTTACGGATAAGCTCTTAGCCGTGCCACAAACAGATGAAAACAAACGAGGGCTTCAGCCCTGAGGGAATGCTCGGCGGGGAATGGGACTTCATCAGAGGTTCCTTAGATAGCGCTCTTGGATCAATAACCTGATAACGCGGACGGTTTCCTTTGAGGTGAGCAGAGTAGTTCGGATATCCGCCTTGCCTGTTTGGTAACTTTTCTTCTGGATGCGTGTCTATACGGACGGACGGCATACCCGCCGGGAATTTGCAGCGGGATGCATCAACGATCCAGTGCAATAAAGAGGGGGTTCTCAAAAATGAAAGTCACAACACGTATGACAAATGCAGCTCTGATGCTGATCGCGATGGCTGGAATACTCCTGAGCCTTCCCCAGGTTTCCGGGGCGGCAGTCACAGGTAACGGGGCAGCGGTGCAGCCACAGCAGGAAAATGCAGTGAGCAGTGCTGCCGAGGCGCGGCTGAGCAAGAAGCAATTTCACGACGTCAAGGTGACTGTGGACAACGGCATCGCCACGCTCTCAGGGACGGTTGCGCTCTTCGAGTACAAGCTCGACGCCGAAAAGCAAGTGCGCCATGCCAAGGGCGTCATGGCCGTGCGCAATCTGATTGAAGTTACCGGCCCAAATATCGCCGATCAGGATTTGCAGGCCAAGCTGGTGGAAAAGCTTGAATATGACCGTGTCGGTTACGGCAATGTCTTCAATGCAATCAGCGTGGCTGTCGATCACGGCGTGGCAACAGTAGGCGGCCATGCCCGCACCGATGTGGACAAGGACTCGGCGCTGGCTCTGGTCGCCACTACGCCCGGCGTCAAGGACCTGATAGAGAACATCGAAGTCGATCCGGTTTCCTTGATGGACGATCAAACCCGCTTTGCAGTGGCCCGCGCCGTCTATGGCTACGCAACGCTGAACAAGTACGCCATCGATCCCGGCAAGCCCATCCGCATCTCGGTACAGAACGGCAACGTGGAACTCTACGGCGTGGTGGACTCGCAGTCCGACAAGGACACGGCCAATATCCGCGCGAACGGCGTCTCCGGCGTCTTCAGCGTCAAGAACTATCTCCAGGTAGCCAACCAGCCCACCGAGCACCAATAACCCGCGCTTCTACAAACAGTGCCCCAGGTACAGCTTCTGGTACCTGGGGCAAGTTTTCTGTTCCCTAATCCCTACTCCCTGCCTTTCAGTACTCCGTGCACAGCAACCGTTCCGCAGGCTCGTCCTCATCGATCACCGGAAATCTTGGAAGAGGATCAAGGAAATAATTATCCGTGGCATCGTCGTTCACTGAGGAGACTTCTCCGATAAGGCCGTGGCTGTCGATGGCGTGGAACTGGTGGTAGAGATACGGAGTCAGCGTGATGGATTCGCCGGGGCCAAGAGTGACAATGCCTCCCGCCTCCACCTCGCGGCGAATGCCGTCGCAGGAAACAGTGACCGCGGTCTGGGCCAGGCTGCCGTCTGGCGCCGAGTTGTAAAGTTGAACCACAAGGCGGCCTGTCCCTATGCCGCCGCGGTTGATGATGTCCTCAGTCTTGGCCGCATGGTAATGGAACGGCGTCACCTGGTTCTCCCTGACAAACATGATCTTCTCGGCATAGGCCTTGCCGCCTCCGTTGGGCGACCCGTTGCGCAGCGTGAACAGCGTCAGCCCCAGCGAGTTGAAGCGGCCCAGGTTGAAATCCGTCACATCCCATCCCAGCCGTTGGGCGCGCAGTTCGCCGGCTTCCGCGCCGCACTGTCGCCATTCTTCCGCAGTCCAATGGGCATAGGGCGGCAGGATGAAGCGGTTCTCCGCGAAGAATGCTGCGGCTTCGGCAATGTTTTTGTTCAGGTCGGATCGCTTCACGTTTATCTCCTCGTGCGGGCTGTTACTCAACAAGGTATGCCCGCAGGCGCCGAAAGCCAATTCCAAATTCGCGAGTACCGGCCATCATTTGCGGAAGGCCCCGGAATTCACCGGCAGGTTGCATGATGCAGGCTCTAAAATGAACTCTCGTATGAAATCCAAATCAGATCCGAACCTTATGCTGGCGGGCGTCAAGCTTTTGCACACGGCGATTTGGCTGTTCTTTGTAGCCTGCATCGTGGCCGTCCCGGTGGCCGCCGCCCTGCGCAGGTTCCCGCTCGCCGCCGCCTTCGCCGCGCTGGTCTTGGTGGAGTGCCTGGTGCTCGCCGTCAATCGGTGCCGCTGTCCACTTACGGATCTGGCCAGTCACTTCACTCCGGAGCGAATGGACAACTTCGACATCTACCTGCCGAATTGGCTGGCGCGGTGGAACAAGCAGATTTTTGGCACCGTGTTCGTCGTTGGCGGTATATTCGCGCTGGTGCGCTGGCTTACCTGTTGCCGCTGACTGTGCCTCTCCCCGGAAGATAGCCGCGGCTGCGAATGAGCCTCTCTTGCCGGCGCCGCCGCTGATCCGGCTGGCCGGCAAAGGGCTCTCGGACTACTTCACCGGCAATGAATCGTGAACGGTATCTTGCCCTGGACCGGGCTGGGAGAATCGATGATGATTTGCACCCAGCCGCTGAAATTTGCGAATTTCGGCGTATTCGCTCCCAAACGCCAATCGTCGTAGACCGGCACGGAGCGGCCCGGCGCCGGCATATTCACGTTTTGATAATTTGTAGAATGGCCGCCGTCGCTGCGGACAAAGTGGTAACTCATGGCGGTTGGCGCGTTGGCGATCACTCCCCAGCCAAACTTCAGCTCAACAGGACAGAACCCCGTGTACTGAAAGCCCTGGGCAACTTGGCCATTGGCCCGCAGGGAACTTCCTCCAATGCGAACGCTTGCGTTTTGGGCCGTCAGGCTGATGGCGCCCATGCAGAAGAGAATTCCAATCGTACTTGCGATCTTGCTGATTCTCACTTCCTTCTCCCTTTCAGACCGTAGACTCCAGACCGCCTTCCGGCCACGGCAAATATAGCGCAGAACGCCCTCGCAGCGTACGTGTTTCTGTCGCGATTCCTCAATTACACTCATAGTTAGAGCCAACCATGCCAGGAATTCTGTCAAAGACGCGCACCACTCTGGAAATGATCAAGTGGGAGCACTCGATCTTCGCACTGCCGTTTGCATTCACAGCGGTCCTGCTGGCCGCGCGTGGATTGCCCGGCTGGCGGACCGTGGCATGGATTCTGGTCGCCATGGTGGCTGCCCGTTCCTGCGCCATGGCCTTCAACCGCTGGGCGGATGCCGAACTGGATGCAGCCAACCCGAGGACACAGACCCGCGCAATTCCAGCCGGCCTGCTCACCCGGCAGTTTGTGCTGGGCTTCACCGTCGTTACCGCTTTGGCCTTTGTGGCGGCATCGTCGCAACTCAACCGGTTGACTCTATACTTGTCGCCGGTTGTTCTTCTGGTCCTGCTGGGTTACAGCTACATGAAGCGGATTACGCGCTGGTCCCATCTGGTGCTCGGACTCGCGTTAGGGTTGGCGCCTTCCGCCGCGTGGATTGCGGTGCGCGGAAGCCTGGATGCGCGCATACTGGTTCTGACTGCGGCGGTTACGCTTTGGGCAGGTGGTTTTGATGTCCTTTATGCCTGCCAGGATTACGAACACGACCGCATCGTGGGCCTCCGCAGCCTGCCTCAGACGATAGGTGTTTCAAGTGCTTTCTGGGCTGCACGGGCCATGCACCTGGCGATGCTGGGGCTGCTTTTGTGGTTTGGCTGGCTGTTCCATTTCGGCTTGGCCGGCTGGTTGGGCATTGGTGCTGTTGCGCTGCTACTTGGCTACGAACACTCCA
Source organism: uncultured Acidobacteriaceae bacterium (assembly GCA_903828675.1). GTDB lineage: Bacteria > Acidobacteriota > Terriglobia > Terriglobales > Acidobacteriaceae > Telmatobacter. The sequence continues at coordinate 64,217 of CAIKND010000042.1, read as the reverse complement.
TTGTCTCGCCGCGCGACCTGCGCCGGCTCAATGCCGCGTTCTTCACCATGAACGGCGTCATCGCGATGGTGTTTCTGGCCTTTGTGGCGACCGACTTGTGGCTGTGCCAGTAGCCCCATTCCCGGGGGAGAGTTACCGCTGGCAGACACATCAAGGATTAGGGTGGCATGACGCGAGGTGGTATCGTGCGAAAGAGCGGAGCTGGATTTCTCAACGCAACGTCAATGACCAGACTGCAGCAATCGGAGTTTGTATGAGAATTGCAATTCAAGGTGAACCCGGATCGTTTAGTCATGAGGCGGCGATTAAGCTTGTTCCTGGGGCGACCATTGTTCCCTGTGCGCTATCGGCGGAGGTGTTTGCGGCACTCACCGGAGGCAGGGTAGACGCCGCCGTCATTCCCATCGAGAACAGCCTCGCCGGCTCGGTGTCGGAGCACTTTGACCTGTTGCTGGAAAACGACGTCAAGGTGGAACGGGAGACACTCCTGCGCATTCATCACAACCTGATCGCGATCTCCGGTGCCGCCACCGAGGAGATTGACCGGGTATTTTCGCATCCGGTGGCGCTCGCGCAGTGCAGGCGGTTCCTTGCCGAGCATCCCAGAATGGACGCGTTCGCCTTCTACGACACTGCGGGTAGCGTGAAGCAACTGGTCGAGCTGCGCGACCGGCATGCCGCCGCGATTGCCAGCGAGGCTGCTGCTGAATACTACGGAGCCCAGATCCTCGAAGCCGGCATCGAGGACAATCCGGAAAATTTCACGCGCTTCTTCCTCGTGCGGCGAAGGGCCGAAGCGGTGGCCGATCCGGACTCGAATAAGATCAGCCTCGGCTTTTCCGTGGAGAACCGTCCAGGCTCTCTGGTGGCGGCCCTCAGCGAGCTTGCGGCGCTCGGAACAAACCTGACCAAAATCGAGTCGCGGCCCGTGCATGGCAAGCCGTGGGAGTACATTTTCTACGTGGATTGCCAGATTCGGTCCAGCGATGAAGGTACCCGCGCCATCCAGGCGCTGAAAGGGCATTGCGCAATGGTGAAGGAACTCGGGCGCTACAAGGATGCCACGTAAAGCGAGATCTGGCGATATTGGCCGGATTCGAGCAATGAAAAAGGGGACAGGCGCCAGCCCGTCCCCTTTTTACGTTCCGGCGTTAGGCAACTTTAGAAGTGATAGGCCACGCCAACGACTGGGTTGTAGATGTTGTACCACTTGTTGGTGGACAACTGGGAGTCTCCAAAACTGGGCACCTTGGTTACCCAACCTCTATACTCCGCGCGTATGTCGAAGCTCGGCGTGATCTCGTACGCGATGCCGGCGCCGTAGATGCCGCCGATTTCAATCTGCTGCTTCACGTCCAGAGAAGTGGTGCCGGAGTTGCGGATCGGCAGGAATACGAAAGCTCCTGGGCCTGCCTCAACAAACGGATTGAAGTTCTTGAAAACAAAGGAACGTACGTAGGCAGCCGAGACTTCCTGGGTCCGCGTATTTACGTCGTAGTGGTTGGTATTGCTGATCACATAGTGAAGCGAGTTCGCATAGGTGATCGAATAGTTGACCTCGAGGGCGCTCGAGGGCGTAAGCATGAATCGGTAGCTGGCCAACGCGCCAAAGGCGCGGTTCGCGCTCACCTGAACATCGGTGGACGAGGCGATGAACGGCTCAATTAGCCCCGTTCCGCTGAGGCTGACGTCTTGGCGGCTCTCTTGAGCGCGGCCTGCGGCTACACATACTGCCAGCAGGAATGCTATTAAGGCGATCTTCTTCATTCGGTCCTGAACCTCACGACTGCACAACCGTCCGGTTGGCATCGAGCTTGTCGATTCCGGCGCACCGGTTCGAGCCGGGCCCCGCTTTCAGCATTGTAACTGGCCGGGGTGGGTCGTGTCGGGTACCGCTCTCGAGCCCTTGCACTGGAATGATCTGAATCTATAGACGCAGTTCCAGGCAAAGGGGTGCCCGAGCCGGGTGGAAATGGCCAAAATACCCTTACCCCGCCCGTTCTACATGGAAATAAAAAGGTGGCCCCCGTCTCTTTGCCAGGGTCCGCAGAGTCAGCAAAAAGGCCTTGGCCGCATAGGAAAGCGTGGCCTGGCGGCGATGCACCAGCCGCAGCACCCGGCGCATCTCCAACTCGTCCACCGGGACCCGTACCAGGTCGCCTGTTTCCAGTTCGCGGGCCACTGCCAGGTTCGGCACCAGGGCCACGCCATTCCCCATCGCCACAAAACGCTTGATGGCTTCTATCGTTGGCAGTTCGATGCCCATGTTCAGCGGCGTCCGGTAGCGCTGGAAGGTCTCAATCACCTTGCGCCGTAGCGGCGAGGTCACATTGTGGGCGATAAAAAGCTCCTTACCCAGATCGTTGATCGAGACACGGTCGGCACTGGCCAGCGGGTGCCGCGGCCCCACGATAAACGCCAGGCTGTCTGCATACACGGCGATCGAGCGGAACTGCGCCGGATCTGGACGGAAGGAGATCACCCCCAGCTCGAAAGTGCGCAGATTCAACTCCTCGGGAATGCGCGACGCCAGCATGCGGTTCACAGTCACGTTCACATGGGGAAGCTCGCGGCGAAAGGCGTCGATGGCCGGCAGCAGGTACATGCAGGTGTACTCGTTGGCGGCCAGTTGCAGGTGGCCGCGCTCCAGGTTCTTCAGCTCCCCCAGTGCGCTCGACGCCTCGCGGCGCAGAGCCAGCAGGCGCTGTGCATAGTCCCGCAGCAGCACCCCGGCGGCTGTAAGGGATCCGTCACGCGCGGCCCGGTCAAACAGAGTCTCGCCGACCGACTCCTCCAGCTTGCGGATTACCTGGCTTACCGCGGGCTGGGTTCGATGCAGCCGTACCGCAGCGCGAGAAAAACTGCGCTCTTCTGCAACCGCCAGAAACGTCTCAAGCTGATTCAATTCCATATCAGTTATCAGGTCACAGTGTTCAGTTATCGGAGGGATTGCGGTGCGCTTCGGTTGACAAGCTAGTCCAAGGTCAGAAGAAGAAACCTGGGGACTGATCGAATACTGACAACTGAAAACTGACCGCCGATAACTGCAGTATAAGCAATTCTAATCGACTCTACAAAAATAATAACTTTGCCTTATATGGCTTCGATAAGAGACACTTGAAGGGTTAGCAAAAGACTTTTTACGGCAGGCGATGTCCATGAGTTCAGATCATGTAGTCTTTTTCGACACCACACTTCGCGACGGCGAACAGTCGCCGGGATGTAGCATGACCACGCAGGAAAAGCTGACCATGGCCCATGCCCTTGAAGATCTGGGCGTGGACATCATCGAGGCCGGTTTCGCCATGGCCTCGGAGGGCGACTTTGCGGCCATCGCTACCATCACCCAGGCCGTGCGCAAGCCGCGCATCGCCTCTCTGGCCCGCGCCCGCACTGAAGATATCGAGATGGCCGCGCGCGCCCTCCAGTTTGCTGACCGCGCCCGCATTCATGTCTTCCTAGCCTCCAGCGATCTGCACCTTGAATACAAGCTGAAACTTGGCCGCGCAGAAGCCCTCGAGCTAACTGGCGAGTCGGTGCGCCTGGCGCGCTCGCTGGCCGACGACGTCGAGTTTTCCCCCGAGGACGCGACCCGCTCTGACCGCGATTTCATGATTGAGATGGTGCGCATCGCTGTCGAAGCCGGAGCCACCACCATCAACATGCCCGACACGGTCGGCTACAGCACCCCTGAAGAATACGGCCAGATGTTCCGCGAAGTGCGCGAGCGCATTCCCGCCATCGATGCGCAGGGAATTGTTCTTTCCTCGCATTGTCACGACGACCTCGGCTTGGCCGTGGCTAACTCGCTGGCCGCCATTCAGAACGGCGCGCGCCAGGTCGAGTGCACCATCAACGGCATAGGCGAACGGGCCGGCAACGCCGCGCTCGAAGAGATTGCCGCGGCGCTCTATGTGCGCGGCGACCACTTCGGCATGAGGACCTCCATCAAGCTGGAACAGCTTTACCCCACCAGCCAGGTCCTGGGCCAGATCATCACCTTCAAGCCCTCGCCCAACAAGGCCGTGGTGGGCGACAACGCCTTTGCGCACGAGTCCGGCATTCACCAGCACGGCATGCTCGCCAACCCGCTCTGCTACGAGATCATGACCCCCGCCCTGGTCGGCGTCGCCAAGACGCATCTGGTCCTCGGCAAGCACTCCGGACGCGCGGCTCTGCGCCATCGTCTGGAGCAGTTGGGCTTTACCCTCAACCGCGACGAGTTGCAGCACACCTACTACCGTTTTGTGGCGCTTGCCGACCGCAAAAAGAACATCTATGACCAGGACCTGGTTGGCCTGTTGCCTGACCAGATTCGCGAACACCGCCACGAAACAGTTTCCGAACTCGACTGAGCGCTTTTCGGCTCACCGGTGCTTTGAAAGGGTGCGGCATTAGCCGCGCCGCAAATAAATCGCATCGCCCAGGGCTCTAGCCCACGAGGCCATGCAAGCCACAAACTGATCTCTGGAGAAAAATGAAGCTGAAGATTCTAGTTACGGCCGGCGACGGCATCGGCCCCGAAGTCACCAACGAAGCGGTGGCGGTCCTGAACGAAGTTGCTGCGCTGGGCGGTTACACGTTCGAGTTCGATTCGAAGCGAATCGGCGGCGTGGCGATTGTTGCCGACGGCACTCCGCTGCCTGCCGACACCCTCGCCGCTGCCCTCGATTCAGACGCCGTGCTTTTGGGCGCGGTGGGCGGCAACGAGTTCAACTCCATGCCTACTGACAAGCGGCCCGAGGCTGGCCTGCTGCAGATTCGCTCAGCGCTGGGTGGCTTCGCCAATCTGCGTCCCGCCTTCGCTTTCAAGGAACTCGCGGTCAACAGCCCGCTACGGCCTGAGGTTATTGACGGCGCGGATATTCTCTTTGTGCGCGAACTGCTCGGCGGCCTCTACTTCGGCCAGCCCCGCGATTGGAATCGCGAAGCCGGCGAAGCCTGGAACACCATGCGTTACACCAAGGGCGAAGTGGTCCGCGTAGCCCGTGTGGCCTTTGAACTGGCCCGCAAGCGCCGCAAAAAAGTGACGAGTGTCGACAAGGCCAATGTGCTCGAAGTCTCGCAACTCTGGCGCGCCACGGTGATCGAAGTTGCCGCGGATTTTCCCGACGTGGAACTCGAACATCAGTATGTGGACGCCATGTCCATGCACCTCATGAACCGTCCCCGCACCTTCGATGTAGTAGTCACCGAGAACCTCTTCGGCGATATTCTCAGCGACGAAGCCGGCGTCATTACCGGATCGCTTGGCATGTTGCCCTCGGCCACCATCGGCGGCAAGGTCAACCTGTTTGAGCCGGTGCACGGCTCCGCGCCTGACATCGCGGGCAAGGGGCTCGCCAATCCGCTCGGCGCAATTCTCACGGCGGCCTTGATTCTGCGCCACTCCGCCGGGCTCGAAGCAGAGGCTGTGGCCGTTGAAAAGGCAGTGCGCAAGGTGCTCGAGCAGGGCTTCCGCACACCGGATCTGGCGCGCGACAACCCGCAGGGACTGCCCGTTCTCTCGACCACCGAGATGGGCGCAAAGGTCCGCGAAACCTTGAAAACATTGCTCGTCAACGCGTGAGACGCTGATTTGAAAGGGCACGGCTTGAGCCGTGCAGCCACAATATCCAAACGAACTCGGCTTTAGCCGCCGAGGGAATGCAACCCGCGGTTTTGCCGCTGGAATGGTGAATCAACCAAATGAGTACCGAGCCAAAGACGTTATTCGAGAAGGTCTGGGAGCAGCATGTAGTGGTCGCGCCCGAGGGCGAGCCCACGCTGCTCTACATCGACCTGCAGTTGCTGCACGAAGTCACCTCGCCGCAGGCCTTCGAGGGATTGCGGCTCGCCGGGCGCACCGTTCGCTGTCCTGACCGTTGCATCGCCACGGTGGATCACAACATCCCCACCACCATCGCCGGACGGCTAAACATTGTGGACCAGATCGCGGCCACGCAGATCGCCACGCTGCGCAAGAATTGCGCCGACTTCGGCATCGAGCTTTACGATGTGGATTCGCGCGACCAGGGCATCGTTCACGTCATCGGCCCCGAGCTGGGCATTACCAAGCCCGGCATGACCATCGTCTGCGGCGATTCGCACACCTCCACCCACGGCGCGTTTGGCGCGCTGGCTTTCGGCATCGGCACCAGCGAAGTGGAGCATGTGCTCGCCACGCAAACCCTGCCGCAGTCCAAGCCTCAGACATTCCGCATCTCCGTCGAGGGCGAGCTTCCCCAGGGCGTCACCGCCAAGGACATCATTCTCGCCATCATCGGCAAAATCGGCACCGATGGCGCAACCGGCTGCGTGGTTGAATACGCCGGCTCTGCCATCCGCGCCCTGTCCATCGAAGGCCGCATGACGGTCTGCAATATGAGCATCGAAGCCGGGGCGCGCGCCGGCATGATCGCCCCCGATGAAAAGACCTTCGCCTATCTCAAGGGCCGCCGTTTCTCGCCTCAAGGCGCAGCATGGGACAAGGCGGTCAGCGAGTGGAGCAAGCTGCCCACCGAACCCGGCGCAACGTTCGATCGCGAGTTGGTGATCGACGCAGCAACGCTGGCCCCACATGTAAGTTGGGGCACAAGCCCCGGCATGGTTGCGCCCATCACCTCCAACGTTCCCGATCCGGCCGCAGTCTCGAACGAGCAGGAGCGCAAGGGCCTCGAGCGCGCTCTCGAATACATGGACCTGAAGGCGGGAACGCCGATGCAGGAAGTCCTCATCGACCGCGTCTTCATCGGTTCCTGCACCAACGGCCGCATCGAAGATCTGCGCGCCGCCGCTCGCATCGCCGCAGGCTACAAGGTCTCCACAAAGGTAGGCGCCATGGTCGTACCTGGCTCGCAGGCAGTAAAGGCGCAAGCCGAGGCCGAGGGTCTTGACCTCATCTTCCGCGAAGCGGGATTCGATTGGCGTGAGCCGGGCTGTTCCATGTGCCTGGCCATGAACCCTGACATTCTCTCTCCCGGCGAGCGTTGCGCTTCCACCAGCAATCGCAACTTTGAAGGCCGCCAGGGACGCGGCGGACGCACCCACCTCGTATCCCCGGAGATGGCCGCGGCAGCCGCAATCGCTGGGCATTTCGTTGACATTCGCAACTGGACCATTCGCAAGGAGGTAAAGGCCTGATGGAACCCTTTCGCACAATGACCTCACTGGCCGCTCCTCTGGACCGGACCAACGTCGATACTGACCAGATCATTCCCAAGCAGTTCCTCAAGCGCATCGAGCGCACCGGCTATGGCGACTTCCTGTTCTTCGACTGGCGCAACCTGCCCAGCGGAGGACCTGACCCAGCTTTCGTGCTCAACGATCCGCGTTACAAGGGCGCGCAAATTCTCATCGCCGGCAAGAACTTCGCCTGTGGCTCCAGTCGCGAACATGCCGCATGGGCGCTCTCCGATTACGGATTCCGCGTCGTCATCGCGCCCACCTTCGCCGACATCTTCTTCTCCAACGCCGGCAAAAACGGCATCGTGCTGGCAAGGCTGAGCGAGGAACAGGTGGCCCAGCTACTCGAGAACGCGAAGACCATACCCGGCTATCAATTGACGGTTTCTCTTGAGGCCCAGACAGTTACTGACAACCGCGGATTCAGCGCGACTTTTGACGTTGATCCGTTCCGCAAGTTCTGCCTCATTGAAGGTCTTGACGACATAGGCCTCACCCTTCGCCATGCGGCAGCGCTCGACACATTTGAAGCAAAGCACGACGAGGCAAGCTGGCTGAAGGCGAAGTGACAGCGGAGTTGGCAGTAAGCGGAGCTAGCGGAGTTAGACGCCTCCTTGCCAACCAAAGCTAACACCGCTAACTCCGCTAACCGCGCTAACACCGCACTAAGGAAAGTAATGACCATCGAAGGCAAGCGCCAGAGTATTTCGTTGACTGAAGGCCCCAGCCGCGCAGCCGCGCGTTCCTATCTCCGCGGCTCCGGTTATAGCAAAGAAGATCTGCACAAGCCCATCATCGGCATCGCCAATACGTGGACTGAGATCGGCACCTGCAACGTGCATCTGCGCGAGGTGGCCGAGGCCCTGAAAGAGGGCATTCGCGAGGCGGGCGGCACGCCCATGGAGTTCAACACCATCACCATCTCCGACGGCATCACCATGGGCACCCAGGGGATGAAGGCTTCGCTGGTTTCGCGCGAAGTCATCGCCGACTCCATCGAACTGGTCGCACGCGGCAATCTCTTCGACGGCCTGGTCGGCATCGGCGGTTGCGACAAGAACATGCCCGGCATCATCATGGCGCTCTGCCGCCTCGACATTCCCGGCATCATGCTCTATGGCGGTTCCATTGCTCCCGGCAAGCTCAACGGTGTTGACATCACCATTCAGAATGTCTTCGAGGGCATCGGTTCTTACGCTGCGGGAAAGATCGACGACGCAGGCCTCGAGGCTCTTGAAGCCAATGCCTGTCCCGGCGCCGGTGCCTGTGGCGGCCAGTTCACCGCCAACACCATGGCCATGAGCGGCGAAATTCTCGGCATCTCTCCCATTCAACTCTCCGGCGTTCCCGCCACTTCTGTGGACAAGCACGCCGCTACGCGCGAAGCCGGGCGCATTCTCATGGATGCCGTCCGCGCCAATCGCCGCCCCTCGCAGATCATCACCCGCAAGTCGATTGAAAACACCATCGCCAGCGTCGCTGCCAGCGGCGGTTCAACCAACGCGGTGCTGCACCTGATTGCCATCGCGCGCGAAATGGGCATTCCCCTGTCCATCGACGATTTCGATGTCATCTCCAAGCGCACCCCTTTCATCTGCGACCTCACGCCGGCCGGCAAGTTTGTCGCTTCGGATTACCAGGCCGCGGGCGGTTCGCGGCTCCTTGCCAAGCGCCTGATCGACGCAGGTTTTGCCGACGGCTCCACACTCACCGTCAGCGGCAAGACGCTGGCTGAAGAAGCCGCACTGGCCGAAGAGACACCGGGCCAGGTTGTCATCGGCACCTTTGAGAATCCCATCAAGCCCAACGGCGGCCTGGTCATTCTCAAAGGCAACCTCGCTCCCGAAGGCTGCGTGATGAAGATCGCCGCGGCCAATCGTTACGAACATCGCGGCCCCGCGCGCGTCTTCGATTGCGAAGAAGATTGCTTTGAGGCCGTGCAGACCGGCAAGATCAAACCCAACGATGTCCTCGTCATCCGTTATGAAGGCCCCAAGGGCGGCCCCGGCATGAGAGAAATGCTGCAGGTCACCGCCGCCGTCAGCGGCAATCCCGAACTCAGCCCGACTGTCGCCCTGTTGACAGACGGACGCTTCAGTGGCGCAACCCGCGGCTTTACCGCCGGGCACGTGGCTCCCGAAGCATTTGTCGGCGGACCCATCGCCGCCGTGCGCGAGGGGGACATCATCCACTTCGACATCGTCAATCGCAAGCTCAATGTCGAAATCAGCGACGAAGAAATAGCCGCTCGCCTCAAGGGCTTCACGCCTCCGGCACTGCGCTGGCCCAAGGGCGTCTTCCGCAAATATGTCGATCGCGTCACCTCCGCATCTGAAGGAGCAACAACGTAAAGGCAGTTGTCAGTTGGCAGCGGTCAGTTGTCAGTTACGCGGCGTGAACATAATGATCTGAAATGGAGCGGCCCAGATTGCGCCGCACGGATGACTGGATACGCTGTACTTTAAGTGACAACTGATCACTGACCACTGGTCACTAACAAAGGAGTCGCCCCATGGGAACCAACGCAAACACGCAAGCATCCAACGCCCACCTCACCACGCCCACCCGCCTCACCGGCGCTGAAATCGTATGGGCTACGCTGGTAGGCGAGGGCGTTACGGACGTCTTCGGCTATCCCGGCGGAGCCATTCTGCCGGTCTATGACGCGCTGCGCAAATTTCCCATCCACCACACCCTGGTCCGTCACGAACAGGGCGCATCGCACATGGCCGACGGCTACTCGCGCGCCTCGGGCAAGGTGGGCGTCTGCATCGCCACCAGCGGTCCCGGCGCCACCAACCTCGTCACCGGCATCGCCACAGCTATGCTCGACTCCATTCCCATCGTCTGCATCACCGGCAACGTCTCCAGCAAGATCCTGGGCACGGACGCTTTTCAGGAAGTGGACATCACCGGCATTACGCTCCCGGTCACCAAGCACAACTTCCTCATCAACCGCACCGAGGATATTGCGCCCGCAATTCGCTATGCCTTTCAGATCGCCAAGTCGGCCCGTCCCGGCCCGGTTCTTGTGGATATCACCAAGGATGCGCAACAAGGCACGGCCATCTTTGACTTTGCCGCCGCCAAGCCGCGCCCGGTTCGCCCTCACCCCATGCGGAAGATTGAAGTCTCCGGCCTCGACCATGCCGCCGAGATGATTCGTAACTCCAAGCGCCCCGTCATCCTCGCCGGCCACGGCATCATCGAATCCGGCGCCATGGAGCAGGTGCGTACCCTTGCCGAGCGCGCGCAAATTCCCATCGCTCTTACCCTCCTGGGCTTGGGTGCGGTTCCTGCCTCCCACCCTCTCAATCTGGGCATGATGGGCATGCACGGCGAGTCCTGGGTCAATCACGCCATTCAGGAGGCGGACCTGCTCATCGCCTGTGGCATGAGGTTCGACGATCGTGTCACCGGCACCACCGCCACCTATGCCACCAAGGCGAAAAAGATCCACATCGACGTTGACCCGTCTGAGATCAACAAGAACATCAAGGTCGATCAACCGCTCATCGGCGATCTCCGCGAAGTGCTTGAGGAACTACTGCCCCGCATCTCCGGCCGTGACGGCGTCGCTTGGCTCAAGACCATCGACACCCTCAAAGGCGCCTCGGCTGTCCGCGACATCAAGAACCTGCCCGACCTCGGGCATCTCTACGCAGCTCACGTCATTCACGACATCTGGCGCATCACCGGCGGCAACGCCATAGTGGTCACCGACGTCGGTCAGCACCAGATGTGGGAGGCGCAGTACTACCACCACGAGCAGCCGCGCACGCTCATCACCTCCGGCGGCCTCGGGACCATGGGGTTCGCGCTGCCCGCAGCCATCGGCGCAAAATTCGCCTGCCCCGACAAGGAAGTCTGGGTCATCGTTGGCGACGGCGGTTTCCAGATGACCTCGTCAGAACTGTCCACCATCGCCCAGGAAAAAATCAAGATCAACATCGCCATCATCAACAACGGTTACCTCGGCATGGTTCGTCAGTGGCAGGAGTTCTTCTACGAGCGTAATTACGAGTCCACGCCGCTCGTCAGCCCTGACTTCGTCAAGCTGGCCGATGCGCATGGCATCGCCGGCCTCACCGTCCGTACCCGCGCTGAAGTCGAGTCCGCCGTCAACCAGGCGCGCTCCACTCCCGGCGCATTCCTGCTCAACTTCATGGTCGAAAAGGAAGAGTCGGTATACCCGATGATTCCTGTCGGTGCCGCACTCCACGAGATGATTCGCCGCCCCGGCAACGACCCGCTGCTCGAGTCGCCGGACGATAAGTAGCAAAGCAGTAAACAGTGGTCAGTGGCCAGTGAACAGTCGCGATCATGCACCGGCAGCCACCGACCACCGATCACTCACCATTGTCCACTGATCACTGTCAACTGTCCCTGTTCTCTGGAAAGGCCTTTATGTTGCATACATTCGTTGCTTACGTTGAGGATCTGCCCGGCGTGCTCACGCGCGTGGCGTCGCTCTTCCGCCGTCTCAACATCAACATCAACTCGCTTACCGTCGGGCGCAGCGAGCGTGCCGGCCTGTCACGGCTCACACTGGTTTGCGAAGCCTCCGCCGAGGCCGGCCATCGCATCCGGGCCAGCCTGTTTAAACTGGAAAATGTAGTGGATGTGGACGACATCGCCCAGGCGCCCTCGGTTACCCGCGAGTTGGCGCTTATCAAAGTGGGAGCAAACCGCACCACCCGCTCCGCCATCTTTGAACTGGTCGAGGTCTTTCGCGCCCGCATTGTTGACCTCACGGCGGAGTCGTTGATGATTGAAATGACTGGCGTCGAAAGCAAAATCGAGGGGCTCATCCAGGTGCTCAACGAAAGCGAAAGCCCCATTCTTGAAATCTGCCGCAGCGGCAAAATGACCATGCGCCGCGGCCATCACACCAGCAGCGTGCTGCGCGCCATGGGCACCGGCGAAGACGATCCCGCCGGGCTTGATAATCCTGACGGCCAGCCCCTGGAAACACTAGATGACCGCGTGGCCAGCGAGCCGGAATAACTCCGTCTGGCTGCCGGCCGCCCTAACCGATTCGAATGAACACTAACCGCGCAAGCAGAAGGAAGAAAAAAGAAAATCATGGCGAAGACTTACTACGATCACGATGCCGACCTCTCTCTCATCCAGGCCAAAAAAGTGGCCATCATCGGCTACGGTTCCCAGGGCCACGCCCATGCTCTCAACCTTAAGGACTCCGGCGTTCAGGTAAAGGTGGGCCTCCAAACCACCTCAAAATCCAGAGCCAAGGCCAAGAAGGCCGGCCTCGAAGTAACCACCCCCTCCAAGGCCACCAAGTGGGCCGATGTGGTCATGGTCCTGGTTCCCGATCAGACCGCGGCCAAGCTCTACGCAGAAGAGATTGCCCCCAATCTGGCCGCAGGCAAGCTGCTTATGTTCGCGCATGGATTCAACATCCATTTCAAGACCATCATTCCCGCCAAGGGCATTGACGTGGGCATGGCCGCGCCCAAGGCTCCCGGCCATCGCGTCCGCGAAGTCTTCACTGAAGGCGGCGGCGTACCGGGACTCATCGCCGTTCACCAGGATGCCACCGGCAACGCGCATGCCTTGTGCCTCAGCTATCTCAAGGGTATCGGCTGCACCCGCGCCGGAGTGCTTGAAACCACGTTCAAGGAAGAGACCGAGACCGACCTCTTCGGTGAGCAGGCCGTGCTCTGCGGCGGCGTCAGCGCGCTCATCAAGTGCGGCTTTGAGACTCTTGTCGAGGCCGGCTACCAGCCCGAGAGCGCCTACTTCGAGGTTCTCCACGAGCTCAAGCTGATCGTCGACCTCATCTATCGCGGCGGCCTGGCTTACATGCGCTACTCCATCAGCGACACAGCGGAGTGGGGCGACTACGTCAGCGGCCCACGCGTCATCAACGAAGAGAGCCGCAAGGCGATGAAGCAGATCCTCACCGAAATCCAAAACGGCAAGTTCGCCAAAGCCTTCCTGAAAGACCAGAACAGCGGCCGCAAGAAGTTTGAAGCCTTCCGCAAAAAGGAAGCCAAGCACCCCATCGAGATCGTTGGCAAGCAGCTTCGCGCCGCCATGCCCTTCCTCGATCCCGTTACCGTCGAAGAAGTCTCAAAGAACCGGTAGTAAACAATCCTCGAAAGAAGCCTCCAGCCGCTCGTTTCAAGCGATCGACTGGAGGCTTTCTCTTTGCGTCGCGACATTCATTCCACTGCGTGAGTAAAATGGGTTCCAAGAAATCTAACCGCAAATCTGCTGCGTGGATCAATGAATTCCATCAGGGCATTTTCGATTCAAGTGTTAACTGAGCTTTGGGTGCCCCATCCATTTCAGCGCTTTTTGCGGAAATGGGTGGGAATGCGACATTACATTTTTTTTGCCGGATCAATAGTTCTTGTTGTTCTCTTCAGCCTCTCCCCTTGCCTCCCCGCCTTTGGTGCAACCTGCGAGAGCCTTGCTACGTTGACACTCCCTCACGGCAAGATCACGGTCGCTGCGGCAGAACCTGGCGGTTCGCTGACCGGTCTTACTCCCAAGCCGCTCACCGATCTGCCGCCCTTCTGCCGCGTCGCCGCCACGCTGACGCCATCTATCGATTCGAATATCAGGATTGAAGTCTGGATGCCCGCTTCCGGCTGGAACGGAAAATACGAAGGAACCGGCAACGGAGGCTACGCCGGGTCGATCAGCTATGGAGCCCTCGCCGCAGCCATCCGCCGCGGTTACGCAGGGTCAAACACCGACATGGGCACATCTCCAACCACCGGCCAGAATGACGACGTCCTCATCGGGCATCCAGAGAAATGGCGCGATTGGGGCTCGCGTTCCACACACGAAATGACTATGGCCGCAAAGCAGATTGTTCGCGCCTACTACGGCGCGCAACCCCGCCTCTCCTACTTTGTTGGCTGCTCCACCGGTGGGCAGCAGGCGCTGCTTGAAGCCCAGCGCTATCCCGACGACTATGACGGAATTCTTGCCGGAGCTCCTGCCAATAATCGCACCCGGCTGCACATGGGTTTTATCTGGGATCTTGCCGCGGCTGAAGAAAAGCCAGGTAGTTATATTCCGTCGGCAAAGCTGCCTCTTCTCTCGGATGCGGTGCTGAAAGCATGCGTCGCGCAAAAGGCTGTCGCATCGGACAAGTTTCTTTCGAATCCTTCAGAATGCCGTTGGGATCCGCAAGTATTACTCTGCAAATCCGCCGACGCTCCCGATTGCCTGACGGCAGAACAAGTAACGACGGCGCGCAAGCTCTACGGCGGCCCGGGGAATCCCATTACGCATGAGGCCATCTATCCGGGACTCACGCGCGGCAGCGAATTCGATTGGAACTCCATGACGCCGCAGGGAGCGCCGCCGCGCTACAACTCCCTGTTCAAGTGGACATTCGGCGCAGATTGGAACTGGAAGACCTTCGACTTCAATCACGATGTAACCGCCGTGGACGCGAAGCTGGCCTCTGCGCTGAACGCCACCGATCCTGACCTGCACACATTCAAGGCGCATGGCCGCAAGCTGATCGTGTATCACGGTTGGGCCGACGTGGTGGTTCCCTCGCTGGAATCGATCAACTACTACCGCAACGTTGAGACCGCGCAGTTGAAGGACGCAGCCAGCCATCATCACGGCAAGTCTGAAGAGACGCAGGCCTTCTACCGGCTCTTCATGATTCCCGGCATGGCGCATTGCGCCGGCGGCCCAGGCCTGAACGAAATCGATGCCATGGACTCAATCGAACTCTGGGTAGAAAAGGGAATTGCGCCGGGTAAGCTGATCGCCAGGCGCATAAACAAAAGCGTGACCGCGATGACGCGGCCCGCATGCCCGTATCCCCAAACCGTCCACTATGACGGACACGGTGATACGAACAATGCCGCAAGCTTTACCTGCGTACTTCCAGGCAAACGCTCTACAAATTAGGCGCAGGCTGAGCCTGCTTCATCGGAGTAGCGATCAAACCTCCCACGAGCGCTCAATCTCTTCGAGCGACCGCCCGCGCGTCTCCGGCAGCCTGAAGAAAAACACCACGGCCACCGCGCATATCCCCGCGTACACCGCAAACGCGCCTGCAGCGCTCAGTGCGCGAATCAACGTAAGAAACGAATTCGACACCAGGATGCAACTGCCCCACAGCACCGTCGTCCCAATCGACATGGCGCGACCGCGAATGTTGGTCGGAAAAATCTCCGCGATGTAAACCCAGGCACCCGGCCCTAGCCCCGTTGCAAATGCGGCAACATACAGCATGGTGCTGGCGACGATCAGAACAAAGCTCGCGTGCGCGCGCTGAAATTCAAACACCAGCAGCAGCAGGGCTACGAGCATAACCGCGGCGGAACCACCCAGCAGAAAGCGCCGGTCGATGCGATCCATAACTGCGAGCGCTACCAGCGTGAACACCAGATTTGTCACACCGATAAGAACATTTGCGGCGAAGGCGCGCTCATCGGTGCCGCTGTTGCCGTGCGCGACAAACAGCATCGAGCCGTAATAAAGCACGGTGTTGATGCCGGTCATCTGCTGCAGCGCGGCCACAACAATCGCCAGCACCAGCGGCCGTCTCATGCGCCGCAACCATCCCGGAGCAGGCACTTCCTGTGCGATGGCCTCGCTGATCTCAGCCAGCGTCTCTGCGCGGTGTGCATCGCCGCCGATCGTATACAGTGCGGCATCGGCCTCAGGGCCGCGGTGTTGCTGGAGAAGCCAGCGCGGACTCTCGGGAACGAAGCGCAGGCACACGATGAAGGCCACCGCCGGCAGAGCGGCAGAGCCGAACATCCAGCGCCAGGCAACTTCGCCTGTAAACGACAGCGCCCAGTTTGTGCAGTAGGCGACCAGAATGCCGGAAACGATAGCCGTCTGATTGAGTGTCACAATGCTGCCGCGCTTTTCACGCGGCGAAACCTCAGCGAGATAAAGAGGCGCAATGGTTGAAGCGAGGCCGATGCCCAACCCGCCTACGAATCGCGCAACCAAAAACTCCGCAATTGTGTGAGGCACAGCGGCAAAAATCGCGGACATAAGAAACAGCAGGCCGCTCAGCCGCAGGATGGAGCGGCGTCCATAGCGGTCGCTCAGTGTGCCGGCCCCCATCGCGCCGAACAGGCAACCATACAAAAGGCTGCTGGCGGCAACTTCGACCTGAAATTCCGTTAGGGCAAAGTGGCTGCGTAGCGAGAGCAGAGCCCCGTTAATCACAGCCGTATCGAACCCGAAAAGCAGCCCGGAAATGGCGCCGGTCAGAGCGATGCGGTACATTGAGCCGGTGCGAGGAGCTGATTGAGAAGACAAGTTGTGGGAATCTCCTGCGCGCGAAAGTGGCTGGCTTCGATGATTGTGGGCAGCGTGGATCATTTGAATGCCCCGCGCTATGCACTGTCAATCGCCTCTCTCATCGGCCATTTGGCTCTTGATTCGAAGCGATTCTTGCAGCTCCTTTTGCCGGTGCCCTTCACGTCAGCTATCATTTGTTGCGATGAAGACAAACGAGAAAGAAGGGGCCATACTATCACCGAACCCGATGCCAAACGGCTTGGAGGTTGATCCGTCGGCGGAACGGACCTCGCCAAGGCGGCCCTCGAATTACGACAAGCAACCCGCCATTCGCGTTTCCAAAGACAGCGCCGCGTGCCGTTCAGGCTGGGCCGCTATCGCACAGGAGTTGAAAGACCGCCTAGACCGAGGCAGGCCCGCGGTGGTTGTGGCAGAGTGCTATCCGGGAGTCGACACAGAGGAAGTTCGAGTCGGGCTGGAGACTGCGGCATCCGCTGGAGTGACGCCGGTCTTTGCCGAACTCGCCCTCAAATCCCCAATGGAGTTGACGGAGCTCCTGGCACCGCTTCTCGGCGACGATCCGGTATTTGGCTGGGCGACCCCTGTGGACTTGAATTCGTTCTTTGATAACGACAGGGTCAAGAAATTACGTGCGGAGATAGCGAACTCCTGCGGCGTTGTCCTGGTCTATGGAACCGGTGCGGCGTATGTTGCACAACGGTGGGACTTGCTTGTCTACTGCGATGTGACCAGATGGGAAATTCAGCAGCGCCAGCGCGCACATCGCACCGGAAACATCGGTGCAGGCAACGAGTCGGCGTCTGCGGCGGAGCTATATAAGCGGGCCTTCTTTGTGGACTGGCGTGCCGCGGACGCTGAAAAGCATCGCCTGCATAAATCGATCGATTTCTATATCGACACAAATCTGGACCAGCGCCCAGGGATGATCCCAGGCAGCCTCTATCGGGAATCCTTGGCCAAGGCGGTGCGGCGTCCCTTTCGTGTGGTGCCTTTCTTCGATCCCGGCCCGTGGGGCGGAGAGTGGATGCGCCGGCACTTTGACCTGCCCCAGGGGCCGCCTAACTTCGCGTGGTGTTTCGATTGCGTGCCGGAAGAGAACAGTGTGCGCTTCACCTTTGGCGATCAAGCGATAGAGGTGCCGGCGCTCGCATTAGTGCACGAACATCCTCAGGAGTTACTCGGAACTGAAATTGTTCGTCGGTTCGGCGCCGAATTTCCCATCCGCTTTGACTTTCTCGATACTGTAGGTGGTGGTAACTTATCGCTTCAGGTTCATCCCCTAAAGAGTTACATCGCGGAGCACTTTGGGATGCCGTACACACAGGATGAGAGTTACTATCTGCTGGATGCGGAACCGGACGCGGTAGTGTATCTGGGATTGAGGCCCGGAACTGATGCCGCGAAGATGGCCGGTGATCTTGAAGCGGCACAGGCGGATGGGCCGCCGTTCCCTGCCGAGCAGTATGTAAACGCGTGGCCGGCAAAAAAACACGACCATTTCTCCATTCCGGCGGGAACCATTCACTGCTCGGGGAAGAACAGCATGGTGCTTGAGATAAGCGCCACGCCCTATATCTTCACCTTCAAGTTATGGGACTGGGCGCGCCTCGGCATGAACGGTTTGCCGCGGCCCATTCATCTCAAACACGGGCTTGCTAACATCCAGTGGAACCGCGACCGCGAATGGGTCGCCAGTAACCTGGTAAGTCCAGTGCGCGAGATAGCGCGCGGCGAAGGTTGGCGCGAAGAGGCAACCGGGCTGCACGAGCTTGAGTTTCTTGAGACGCGCCGTCACTGGTTCACCGCCCCCGTGGAGCACGATACCGGGGGCGCGCTGAACGTACTCAATCTGGTCGAGGGCGATGAGGCCGTAGTCGAGAGCCCGGAGGGTGCATTCGAGCCCTTTGTGGTCCATTATGCTGAGACGTTCATTGTGCCTGCGTGCGTGGGCAGGTACAGAATTTCGCCAACAAGCAAAGTGGACAAGCCATTGGCGACCATCAAGGCATTTGTACGAAGTGAGGGATAGACACCCAGGCAAAAGGGAATAGTCCGCGGGCAACCTATTCGACGAGGAGTATGGCGATGAAATCACAACGGGCAATATTTTGGTGGATGTGTTGCTGCATGGCGTTCTGCTCGCTTACGGCGAGTGGCCAAGCCGCACATCGAGTAACACTGTCGCTCGACGGCACGTGGGATGTGGAGGACAGTGTGGCTGCCGATGCCTTGCCGGCGGCCTATCGTCACACCGTGCCTGTGCCGGGGCTCACGCATTCAGCCGCACCCGCGTTCGCCGATGTGGATCAGTACCAGACACGGCAACTTCTCTCGAATCTGGTCCGGCAGGGCAGGTACAGTCAGGCGGATTACGACAAGCTCGGCGACGCGCGCGGCATTTCGCATCAGCAGCGAAACTACTTTTGGTATCGCAAAATATTCGACGCTCCCGCTCAGTCTGCGGTAGCCCTGCTCAAAGTGAACAAGGCGCAATTCGGAACCGTGGTCTATTTAAACGGCATTCGCATCGGCGAACACGATCCGTGTTTTACCGCTGCCTATTTTGACGTGACCCGCTTCATCCGCTGGAGCGCGAAAAATGAACTGGTCATACGGATCGGAGCGCATCCGGGCGTGCTGCCCGCTAATGTATGGCATGGAACAGATTTTGAAAAAAACCGCTGGACTCCGGGGATCTATGACGATGTGAGCCTGATGGCGATGAATAATCCGGTCATCTCTACTGTACAGGTGGCGCCGCAGTTAGCCGCATCCAGCATCCTTGTGCAGACCGTGCTTCATAACTACTCGGACCACATTGCAACAACAACAGTTGCGCAGCAGGCCTTCGAGCGGAAGTCCAATGCGCCAGCTTCTGAAAGAGTTGAAGAGCAGGTGGACGTGCCCGCGGGCGGCGACAGGACCGTAACGCAAACGGTTGTGATTCCCAAAGCGCACCTGTGGACTCCTGAAGATCCGTTTCTCTATCAGGTGGTTACCGGAACCGCCGGTGACGATGCCACCACGCGCTTCGGGATGCGCGAGTTCCGCTTTGACACGGCGACACAGCGCGCTTATCTGAATGGGCGGCCCTATTTCCTGCGCGGATCGAATATCACTTTGCATCGCTTCTTCGAGGATCCCGACAGCGGAACGCTGCCATGGGATGAGGCCTGGCTTCATCGCCTGCTGGTCGATATTCCCAAGCAGATGCACTGGAACGCATTTCGCTTCTGCATCGGCCCGGTCCCCGATCGCTGGTTGGAAATCGCTGATGAAAATGGCCTGTTGATTCAGTACGAATACATGGTATGGACTGGACATCCAAGCTGGGCTGGCGGCTTCCGCGCTGTCTACGACACAAAGGAAATGATCGGCGAGTACAGCGAGTGGATGCGCGATAACTGGAATCATCCCAGCGTAGCCATCTGGGATGCAACCAATGAGAGCTGGCTGCCGGAGTTCACCAATACCATTATTCCCGCAGTGCGATCGCTGGACTTATCAAATCGCCCGTGGGAGAACAGCTATAACTCGCCTGCGGGCGCAGACGATCCGGTCGAAGATCATCAGTATCTGTTTTATGGATTGGCGATGGAAGATGCGCAGGGCGGGCATCATCCATTTCAGGTCGCCGATCTAGAGTCGATGCTGGGGCCATTACCGAGCGGATCTACAAGCAAGAACGGGCATGCGACGATTCTGAACGAGTATGGCTGGCTATGGCTGAACCGCGACGGCACGCCAACCCTGCTGACTGATAAGCTGTATTCGCGCCTCCTAGGCGACCGGAACACGACCGAAAATCGTTTTGCGTTGCAGGCTTATCTGCTGGGCGGCGAGACGGAGTTCTGGCGGGCCTACCGGCGCTATGCGGGCGTGCTGCACTTTGTCTATTTGAGTGCCAGCGATCCCAAGGCATTTACCTCGGATCACTTTATCGATCTGAAGAACCTGCAGCTCGAGCCGCATTTCGAGAAGGCGATGGAGCAGGCTTTCAATCCGCTCGGTGTGTACTTGAACTTCTGGCAAGCGGCTCTGAATGCAGGTGCGATGCAAGACTACACTATTGCCATGGTCAACGATCAGGACCGGCCTCGCTCTGGCAAGCTGCGGCTTGTGTTTACAGACGCTGCGGGCAAGCAATTAGCTGCGGAGGAGAGGCCGTTCATGCTCGCGCCGCTTGGCGCTCAGTCATACACCGTAACGCTCAAGACGCCAAAAGCTGTAGGCTCATACTCCTTGCAGGCGATAGCCGAAGCTGACGACGAGAGCGCACATCCAACAATCTCACACCGTGATGTTATGGTGCGTGATCCCGTTGTAAATCATTGATGCAACAATACTGCTGCCGCGACCGAGCAAGATAGTCGGCTATCTGAATTCAACCATCAAAATGAACGGGAAAAGTCCGTTCGAGGAGTGGAGAGAGAGAATGCGAATGAAGTTGAGTGCGGTGTTCTTATTGTTGTGCGGCCTTATCCTGGCTCAGCCGGTTTCCGGGCAAGATTTAACAGGACGTTGGGCAGCTGTCAATAACATCAAACTGGATAGCGGTGAGTTTCAAACATGGATTCTTCAGGTAACTCAAACGGGCAGTGAGCTGAAAGGAAAAATAGTAGCGATGGGATTCGCTACGGACGTTAAAGGAACTCTCACAGGAAACCACTTCGAGATCTCCGGATGGGAAGACAAGAAGCCCTTCGTGGTAGGCGACTTTGCCAATGGCGAATTGCGCGGAACACAATGGGGCAGTGCGTTTGTGGCAAAGCCGATCACAGCCGCTGATGAGATTCCAAAGCTCGAGTACATTGAGCCGCCCGCCCTCCATAAGGTTCCGTACAACGGACTCGCCAAGACGCCGCCGATGGGCTGGAACAGTTGGAATCTGTTTCAGAACAAGGTCGATGACCAGACTGTTCGCACCATGGCAGACGCCATGATCTCCAGCGGAATGCGCGACGCGGGCTATATCTATGTCAACATCGATGACACGTGGGAAGGTGTGCGCGACGCTCAGGGAAATCTTCCGGCAAACCACAAGTTCCCAGACATGAAGGCGCTTGCGGACTATGTCCACTCCAAAGGCCTAAAGCTGGGAATCTACTCTTCTCCTGGGCCGAGAACCTGCGGGAGTTATCAAGCGAGTTATGGGCATGAAGCGCAGGATGCAAATATGTTTGCCGCCTGGGGTATCGACTATCTCAAGTACGACTGGTGCAGCGCGGGAAATATCTACACGAACGACGTGCTCCACCCCATCTATCAGAAAATGGGAGATGCCCTTCAGGCTACCGGCAGGCCCATTGTGTTCAGTTTGTGCGAGTACGGAATGGGCGGCGTAGAAAAGTGGGGCTCTGAAGTCGGCGGCAACCTTTGGCGCACCACTGGCGACATCAGCGACGAGTGGGCAAGCATGATCGGCAATGTCGAGAAGCAGGTGCCCACCGCGCCCTATGCCGGCCCCGGGCATTGGAATGATCCGGACATGCTTGAGATTGGCAACGGCCACATGAGCGACGACGAATATCGCACTCATATGAGTCTCTGGGCGCTTGTAGCCGCGCCGTTGCTGGCCGGCAACGACATTCGCACCATGTCGGACACAACCAAGTCGATCCTCCTGAACAGGGAAGTGATCGCCATCGATCAGGACCCGCTCGGCAAGCAGGCTTCACCGGTAAAAAATGGCGATTTTGAGACATGGGTCAAGCCGCTCGCGGACGGAAGCGTGGCAGTGGGTGTCGTCAATCTCGGCTCGGCAGCGGGTCCGGCTACCATCACCGCTCGCAATCTGAAACTACCTGGCGCGGTAAAGTTGGCGCGCGATTTGTGGGCGCATAAGGACGTGAATTTTAAAGGTGGCGCGTTCACAGCCACGGTGCCTTCCCACGGAGTTCTCCTGCTCAGGGTAAGCTCCAGGTAAAGCGAATCGGCGGCGCTGGCAGCAGCCGGCGCCGCCCCACGTTTCAGTCTCGGCCGTGCTTCCACAGCCTCCCAGGCTCCGGCCCTGTAAAATCAAGCTAAAACCCGCCTCACTCCGGCTTTGGAGGCCCCTTGCTTTACTGGCTGCTGTACGAAAAGCTGTTTCCGTTTTTTCACCCGTTCCGGATTTTCCGCTACCTCACGTTTCGCACCGCCTTCGCCTCGGGCACCGCGCTGCTCATTGCTCTGCTCATTGGCCCCTACGTGATCCAAAAGCTGCGCGAGTTCCAGATCGGCCAGTTCGTACGCGAAGACGGCCCGCAGTCGCACCTGAAAAAGACAGGCACCCCCACCATGGGCGGCGTCTTGATCTGCATTGCCATTCTGCTTCCCACGGTCTTGTGGTCCGATCCGGCCAATCCGTTTGTCTGGATTACGGTTTTTTCCACCTTGGCGTTTGGAGCCATCGGTTTTGCAGACGACTACATCAAAGTCGTTCAGCGGCGCAGCCTCGGCCTTACAGCGCGCGCCAAACTGATGTGGCAGGGGCTGGCCGGGGCGCTCGTCGCAATATTTCTCGTTGTACTCGAACAGTTCAAAATGTTCTCCACGCGGCTGTCCGTGCCATTCGTCAAAAGCTGGCACCCTGACCTGCTGTGGCACTGGTGGCCCAGCACAGTTCCTCACCTTGGGTTCCTCGCATTTCTGCCGTTCATCGCTTTTGTCGTATTTGTGCTGATGGGCTCATCCAACGCCGTCAATCTGACCGATGGACTCGACGGCCTGGCCATAGGCTGCACCATCATCGCCGCCGCCGCGCTGGCGGTCCTTACCTATGTCAGCGGCCACGTAGTCTTTGCTGACTATCTTGAACTCCAGCGCATGCCCATGGTGGGCGAGCTCACCGTCTTTTGCGGTTCCATGGTCGGCGCTTCTATCGGTTTTCTCTGGTACAACGCCCATCCAGCCGAGATTTTCATGGGCGACGTAGGCTCGCTGGCGCTCGGCGGGGCCATCGGAACCGTTGCCGTGCTCATTCGTCAGGAACTTCTGCTGCCGTTCATCGGCGGTGTTTTCATCCTCGAAGCCGTCTCCGTCATCCTCCAGGTGGGCAGCTACAAGCTGCGTAATGGAAAGCGTATCTTCAAGATGGCCCCCCTGCATCACCACTTCGAGCAGCTGGGGTGGAGCGAGTCGAAGGTCATTGTCCGTTTCTGGATCGGTGCCTTGGTGTTTGCATTGTTTGCACTCACCACTCTCAAACTGCGTTAGACAAGGCCCGCGCGCGCCCCATGCGGTGCACAATAGAGAGACCGCGGAAGCCTGAGGAAAAACCAAATGATGGAACTCAAAGGCAAAAAAGTCTTGGTTGTAGGACTGGGAAAATCTGGCCTGGCGGCGGCCCTGTTTCTCCGCCACCAGGGAGCGCAGGTGACGGTCTCCGACGTGCGCAGCGCTCAAGCGCTGGCCAAGGACATACCCGCTCTGCTTGACGAAGGCATCATGGTCGAGGCTGGCGGCCACGGCCTGCTCACTTTCCGCCGTCAGGACCTGATCGTTGTCAGCCCCGGTGTGCCCATGGATACGCCTGAATTGGTACAGGCGCGCGGCTTCGGCCTGCCGGTCATCGGCGAACTCGAACTCGCCGCCCGCTTTCTCCAGGGAAAGATGCTGGCCATCACCGGCTCCAACGGCAAGACCACAACAACCGCGCTGCTCGGCGAAATTCTCAAGGATGCCGGTTTCCCCACTCTGGTCGGCGGCAATATCGGAGTCCCCGTCGTGGGCCTCATCGGCGAAAGCACCCCCGACACCTGGTCGGTTCTCGAGGTATCCAGCTTCCAGCTTGAAAGCACCGTCGAGTTCCATCCCGCCATCGCCGTCATCCTCAACATCACCCCCGACCACCTCGACCGCCACGGCAGTTTCGAGAACTACGCGCGCGCCAAGGAACGGATCTTTGCCGTGCAGAATCAGCACGACAGCCTTGTCCTCAACGCTGACAATGACCGTTCAGCCGAAGCCGCCAGTCGCTCGGCCGCCCCGGTCTACCTCTTTTCCGTCGAACATTCGGTCGAACAGGGCGCCTGGCTTGAAGAAGGATTCGTCGTCTACCGCCCGTCGAAAGACGCGCCCATCGAGCAGGTCATGCCCCTCGGTGGAATCCCCCTCAAGGGCACCCACAATGTGGAAAACGTCCTCGCCGCCGTAGTGGCGGCCCGGCTGGCCGGCGCGACTGTCGAGACGATTCGCAAGGCCATCGAGGGCTTTCGCGCTGTCGAGCATCGCCTCGAGTACGTGGCCACAGTCAACGGCGTCGAGTTCTACAACGATTCCAAGGCCACCAACGTGGACGCCACCGCCAAGGCCGTCGCCTCCTTCTCCGGAGGTATTCATCTCATCCTTGGCGGCAAAGACAAGGGCTCCGACTACACTCTGCTGTCGCAGCTGCTGCGCGAGCGGGTCAGCGCCATCTACACCATCGGCGCGGCCGCCGCCAAAATCGAGTCCCACCTGCGCGGCGTCGTCTCCATCCACTCCTGCGAAACGCTGGAAAAAGCCGTCAGCGCCGCCGCCTCTGCCGCGCGTCCCGGAGAAGTGGTTCTGCTGGCTCCGGCCTGCTCAAGCTTCGATCAGTTTGAAAGCTACGAGCACCGCGGCCGCGTCTTCAAGCAACTCGTTAGCGAACGCCGGGGATTCAAGGAATGGCAGCACGCGTAGGTGCCGACAAATGGATGTTTTTCACCACATCTCTGCTGATCCTGGCGGGCCTGGCGATGGTGTTTTCAGCCTCGGCCGTAGTCGCTCAGGAGCGCTACCACTCCGAGTTCGCTTTTGTCGGCAGGCAAGGCGGCTGGGCCCTGGCCGGCGTGGTCGCCTTGCTCGCGCTCATGCAGGTGGACTACACCCGCTACAACTCGCCCCGCTTTATCTACGCCGCCCTCTGCGTCACCACCGTCCTGCTGGTGCTGGTGTTTTTCTTCCCCGGCTCCCACAACACCCATCGCTGGATTCGCTTCGGCGATCTGTTTACCTTTCAGCCCTCTGAGATCGCCAAACCGGTCCTCGTACTGTTTCTCGCCTGGTTCCTCCACACCCGCCTCGACGAGATGCGGGACTGGAAAAACACCCTGCTGCGCGCGGCCATTATGCCGGTAGTCTTTATCGTCCTCATCGTTCGCCAGCCCGACCTGGGTACGGCCCTGGTTCTTCTTGGTGTCACCGCCATGATGCTGGTTCTGGCCGGCATGGAGTGGAAATACCTGCTGGCCGGCTTTGGCGCCACCCTCCCCTTTCTCGCCGCACTGCTCTTCATGGTCGCCTGGCGTCGCCAGCGCATGCTCGTCTTCCTCAACCCCGAGTCCGATCCCCAGGGAGCCGGTTTCCACATCAACCAGTCGCTCATCGCCGTCGGCACCGGCGGGCTCACCGGCCGCGGATACATGGAAGGAATGCAGAAGCTCTTCTACCTGCCCGAGGCCTCCACAGATTTCATCTTCGCCAACATCGCCGAGGAGCTTGGCTTTCTGGGCGCCATGGCCATCGTCATCCTCTTCATCGTGTTTGGCGTCCGCGGCCTGCGCACCGCCTTTCGCTCCAAGGATCCCTTTGCCCGTCTGGTCGCCTTCGGCATCACCACCACCATTCTGCTCCAAGCCTTTTTCAACATCAGCGTGGTGCTTTCCCTGGTCCCCACCAAGGGCATTCCGCTACCCCTCATCTCCTCCGGCGGCACCTCGCTCTTCTTCACCCTCGCCAGCATCGGCATCCTGCTCAATATCAGCAAAAAAGCCGCCTGAACAAACGCCGAAGAGTCCACATCGGTTTTACAGGCCGCGAAAAAACCCATTGTTCGAGGGAAACTGGCGAGCTTTGTGTCAGGGCACGACTTCAGTCGTGCCGCAAGTGGTTGAAAATAAATGAGGGCTTTAGCCTCTGCGGAAATGTCTTCGGGCTTTT
This sequence comes from uncultured Acidobacteriaceae bacterium, assembly GCA_903828675.1. GTDB lineage: Bacteria > Acidobacteriota > Terriglobia > Terriglobales > Acidobacteriaceae > Telmatobacter. Next base: position 37,889 of record CAIKND010000042.1, on the reverse strand, counting down.
TCGCAAAAACCCAGGCCTTTTCCCGACGCCACATTAGCCCATTCCACAACGCAGGTTCCGCCAAAGCGCCAGGTCCTGAGATCCCCTCACCGTTTATCCTGTAGTTCATTGCGAAAGGCAAAAGCTTGTCCAATCTCCGTGTTCTCATCGCCGGCGGAGGCACCGGCGGCCACATCATTCCAGCCTTGGCCGTGGCCAATGAGCTGGTCTCGCACCACAACGCCGAGGTGCTCTTCGTAGGCACAGCGCGCGGCATGGAAACCCGTCTGGTGCCCGAGGCAGGTTTCAATCTCCGCCTCATCGATGTAGGTCCGCTCAAAAACGTCTCGCTCGTCACCCGGTTGCGCACCCTCCTGCGCCTGCCCTCGAGCATCTCCCACTGCAAAAGTCTGATCCGCGAGTTCCAGCCCGGCGTTGTCTTTGGAGTAGGCGGTTACGCCTCCGGTCCGGCCATGGCGGCGGCGCTGCAACTCAACATCCCCACCATGGTCTTTGAACCCAACGCCATGCCGGGACTGGCCAATCGGCTCGTCGGCAAAAGAGCCCAGGCCGCGGCGGTGAACTTTCCCCAGGCGGCTGCCTGGTTCCGCAACTGGGAGGTCACCGGCATTCCCGTCCGCCAAGAGTTTTTCTCCATCAAGCCGCCCACCACCATCGCGCCCCACCTATTGGTCTTTGGCGGCTCCCAAGGTGCGGGCATCTTCAACACCCATCTGCCCAGGATCATTCCCGCGCTCCTTGACGCAATTCCCTGTCTCACCGTGCTACATCAGAGCGGAGTGCGTCAGGCAAAAGAGACTGAGGCGGCCTACGCAGCTTGCGGTGCAGATCCCTATCGCTGGCAGGTTCGTCCCTACCTCGACGACATGCCCGCACGCTTCGCCGCCGCCCACCTGGTCATGGCGCGCAGTGGCGCATCTTCCGTAGCGGAACTGGCTGCCGCCGGCAAGCCCGCCCTGCTCGTGCCCTTTGCCGCCGCCGCTGACGACCATCAGCGCCGCAATGCCGAGGCCATGGTTGAGGCAGGGGCCGCCGAAATGCTCCTCGAGTCGGATCTTGAAATCCCCGGCAAACTGCTCGCCGCGCTCACCGGCCTGCTCGACTCCCCGGATCGCCTCGCCGCCATGTCCGCCGCCGCCCGCACCCAGGCCCACCCCGACGCCGCCCAGCGCATCGCCAACCGCCTCTCCTCCCTCGCCGCAGCCGAGACCGCGTAAACGGATCATCGAAACTCCAGCCGCTTTCGATTCAAGCCTTCATACAGGATTGGGTGCCCCATCCATTCCGCGCTTTTTGCGGAATGGGTGGGAGAGCATGCGGATCAAGCCGGTGCCCCATGTCTCGCTCTTGAGACATGGGCCTCGATTCAAATCCTCATCGCTAAACTCCCGCCACAAACGAAAAGCCCGCCTGCCGAAGCAGACGGGCTCTTCGTTCAAAATTCAGTTGAATTATCTGCGTCCACCACCGCCGCCGTGGCCACCACCGCCACCGCTCATGTGTCCGCCACCACCGCCACCGCCGCTGAAGCCGCCACCAGAGCGTCCACCGCCGCCGCCGCTGAATCCACCAGACGAACGTCCACCACCGCTGAAGCCACCGCCGCCGCCTGCGCTGCGGCCGCCGCCACTATAGCCGCCGCCGCTAAAGCTGCGTCCACCGCCGCTGTAGCCGCCGCCCGGACGGGCTCCGCCGCCGTATCCACCGGCATAGCCGCCACCACCGTAACCGCGCTGGCCACCGCCACCGTTAAAGGAGCGAGCCGGACCGCCATAGGTGCCGCGATTTCCGCCGCCCGCATAGGGTGTGCGCCCGCCGTAGCCACCGCCTGCATAGCCGCCGCCGCTGCCATATCCCCCGCGTCCGCCGCCATACGCATCACGTCCGCCGTAACCATCACGTCCACCGTAACCACCGCGCCCGCCGTAACCGTAACCGCCACGGCCATAGCCATAACCGCCGCGTCCATACCCATATCCGCCCCAGCCTCGGTGATACCACGGGCCGGCGCCGATAAAGAAGCCGCCCATAAACCACTCAGGTCCGTAGAAGCCATAGGGGGCGCAGGCGTAAGGGTAATAGGAGTAATAGCCCCACTCGCAAACCGGGGCGGCGTACTCGTAGCCATAATCGTAGGGGTCGGCAACAACTGCGGGGCCAACTCCGATTCCCACTCCAATCTGGGCCTTTGCCGTAGCTGCGAACGGCAGAGCCAGAGCCATTGCCAACAGAACCAAGCGGTAACTCCGCATGACTTCCTCCTCGTGCTGCCCCGGCCTGCTCGTCCCGGACCTGGGAACCGGAGGCGACCTCCGTTCTCAGCACTTGCCGGCCTTTGGGCTTCTCTTCCCAACCGGCTTCTGTTCTCTCAAACAACATTCCCGCAATATAGTTGCGGTCTCTCCCAAAAAGAATCGTCTACCGCACTTGCAAAGAGCAAGATCTTTCCGCCCAACGCGGAAATGTGTGGCCCACAAAAGCCGCGGCCTTTGCATGCGCACAAAAACTCCTCGTGCGAAGTTCACCGGCAAGCCTTGTAACAGTCCTCCACCGGCGTTGCCCACCCACGTGGAATGAATCTGTGCCCCATCCATCGGACGTCTTTGTTCTTGTCCGATGGGTGGGAGTCCATAGCCCTTCCCCCGCCTGGAAATTCCAACTGAACCGGAACCAATTTCACCCTGTCCCACAAAAGCTATAAATATTAAAAAATGGAGCCAAATTGCTCAGTATTTACGCTCATCGCCGTGCTACATTCTCTCGACTGGGGGTTCCAACTCCGACTCGCCCAAAGAAAGTCTGGGGGTTGATATGTCGCATGAAATCACTCCCGCTGCCAAACAATCCTTGTATGCCTTGGGTTGGGCCTCTGCGCCGGGCGGGATGTTTGCGTTCGAAAAAGCCTCCGGGAAAATAATTGACGCCAACCCAGCCGCTGAAGAAATGTCAGGCTACTCCCGCGATCAGCTTATCGGGCTCCACATCACCATGCTCCATCCAGAGGCTGAGCGGGAGCAAGTCAAAGCTCAATTCCTCAATGGAACGCTGAAACCCTTGTTTTACCTCAGCTTTCACATTCAGCATCAAGACGGCCAATGCGCGCCTGTAAACATCAAATCATCCTATCCGATTACTCTGGGCGATCGGCAGGTCATGATTTGCGTCTATCGCAACACCTCCGATCTGGAACTGAGTGAGCATCACCTCACCACCAAGACCTGGGCGCTGTCGGCCTTCGCGGGTGCTGCCCTGGCGCTTACGCATGAGCACTCCGCTGCCAGCCTTTTCAAAGCTATATGCGAGGCCATCACGCGTGAATCCATTTATACCCTCGCATTCGTCGGCATTGCCGAGAACGGGCCGGACAAACGAGTTGACATTGCCGCCGCAACAGGCGCCGCTGTTTCCTTCCTGGACGGACAGAACCTGAGCTGGTCAGAGGATCGACCCGATGAGAATGGTCCAATAGGCCTTTCTATCCGCAGCAACCAGGCCCAGTTCCTTGAGAATTGCGTCGAGCATCCCGCCTTCGAGCCTTTCCGTGAACAGGCCAGGCGATTTGGTATTCAGTCCTGTATGTCCGTGCCATTCTCTGCGCAGGGGCAAATGCGAGGCGCGCTCGTCGTCTATGCCGAGCATCCCCATGCATTTGGGCAGGTCGCCGTAGAAGTCTTTCAAAATCTCGCCGACCAGATTGGCCGGGCCATCCATGCAATTGAGCAAAAGCAACATCTGCTTGACGAACAGGGGCACACTGCAAAACTGCAGTCCCAACTCACCGAGGCGCTCTCAGCTATGGTCTTGCCCATTGTCACCGCCATGGAGATGCGAGACCCCTTCACATCGGGGCACCAGGCCCGCGTGGCTGAGATTGCCGTAGCCATTGCCAGGGAATTGGGCTGGCAAGAGGAAAGAATCGGCGGACTTCGGGTGGCTGCAACGGTTCACGATGTCGGCAAGATATCGGTTCCAGTCGAGATCCTCACCAAGTCCGGCCCGCTCACAGGGGTGGAGCGGATGATGATCGACGCCCATTCTGAGACCGGCCACACCATTCTCAAGGGGATTCCCTTTCTCTGGCCGGTTGCCGAAATTGTGCGCCAGCATCATGAAAAGCTCGATGGATCGGGCTACCCTTATGGCCTGAAAGGGGACCAGATCCTTCCTGAAACCAGGATCCTCACAGTCGCGGACATGGCCGACGCAATGGTTTCTGACAGGCCCTACCGGCGGGCATTCGATTTGGAAAAAACGCTGGCGATCATGGAGGAGGAAGCCGGTACAAAGCTGGATGCTGAAGCCGTTAGAGTTTGTGCGGCTCTATTCCGCGAAAAGCGCCTTGTTATCCCGCTGGGCAAGCAATACATACGCTGATATTTAGATCCAGCAACTAAATACTGTTCGGGTGCCCCACCCATTCCCGCGCATTTTGCGGGAATGGGTGGGATGAAGATGCTCCTCAAACTCCTTGCTCGAAGTCACGCCTTGTTCCGCAGCCTACGCATCCCCGCCCTACGCCACTTCGAAAATTACCAACTGCAAACGCCCCGATTGCTCGCTGGCAAGTCATTTCCGCCCCTCCAGGAATAGAATCTGATCGTGTAGTAAGCGCGGATCAAGTTCAGCGGAGGACGTTGCTCCATTTGAGTTCAAATCACTTCTTACCGGCATGGATTCTCCTTTTTGGCGCACTTCTCTGCGCCCAACCTACGCCTCCGTCTCCAGCCGCCCAGCCGCCTCAATCCGCGCCAACGCCCTCCCAACATGCGGGTTCAACGTCAAACTCTGCCGAAGGACTCATCAAACTCGATGTCCTGGTGACCGATGCATCGGGTAAGCCTGTCACCGGTCTCGCACCCCAGGACTTTACTCTGCTCGAAAAAAGTCAGCCCAGGCAAATTCTCTCCTTTCATGCATTCGATGGAGTCCTCGCCAAGCCCGATCCGCCCTCTGAAGTCATTCTGCTCATTGACGTCTTGAACATTCCGGGCCATCTCGCCAACCATGCCAAAGAAGAAATTGAAAAATACCTGCGCCAGAACGGCGGCCATTTGGCCCAGCCCGCATCGGTTTTCCTCCTCGACAACACCGGGATTCAGTTGACTGCCGGGCCTTCAATCGATGGAAACCTGGTTGCCGCGGAACTCGCCTGGAGCCCGGATTCACGCCTGCCTCGCCCCGCTCCAGCCGCCCCGGTCCAAAGATTGCCTGAAGTACGCGACGCCATCAGCGGCATGCATCTCCCTGCCGAGAAAACCCTCACCGCGCTCGGCATGATCGCTTCCATTGAAAGGCGCAAGCTTGGCAAAAAATTGTTGATTTGGGTCGGACCCGGCTCGGGAATTGGCAGCGGCATGCACTCCGATACCGCCAAAGACCAGGACCAGCTCTTCAATCTGATCGTCTGGTTTTCCACCCTGCTGCGCGAATCCCGCATCGCCCTCTACAACACTTCCGTCGGCAAAGTCGATCCGCAGCAGCACCTCGATGCGGATTTCCTCAAAGCCGCGGAGTCCCCAAAGGACGCCAGCGTCAAAAAACTCTACAGAGATGTTCTTGCCGTCGAGAGCGGCGGCAGCGTCTCAGAGCCGGGCGACGACCTGGCCGCTCAAATCGATCACTGCGTCCGGGAGGCCAGCGCCTTCTATGCGCTATCGTTCGATCCATCCCACGCCGATCATCTCGACGAGTTTCACGATCTGCACGTGCAGGTCAGCCAGCCCGGCCTCACCGCCCGCACCAGCACCGGATATTACGATCAGCCGTACTACTCCTATCAAACCGATCCCAGGACAAAGCCAGTCACCGTGGCCGAATTGGATCAGTGGCTCCAGGCCAACCGCGACAAAAACGACGGAGAGTTGGCCAGGGAGCTATCCGATCTGGAACTCACCGAGCGCTTGAGCGCCCCAAAACTCTCCTCCTGGACCGAGCGCCTGCACGGCGAAAAGGCCCGCCGCGCGCTCGCCGGACTCGCCGATATGTCCGTGTTCCTCACCCTTCCCGCGGCCGAGATCTCCGCTGATGCGCCCCCCTCCGCGCCTGAACAGCAGCGGATCATCGCGGCGGCCGCCGACTATCTCAGCAATTCAATTCCTCTTCTGCCGAACTTCTTCGCCCGCCGAACGGCGGCCCGTTATCTCGAAGCGTTGAAACTCGACCCCGAGCACAGAAGAATAGAGTTTCAACCCTTACGCCTGACTGAAAGTGCAACCGCCACGGTGCTCTACCGCCGGGACCGCGAGGTCCTGGATTCTGAGGCCGAGAAGGGCAGAAAGCAAAAACCGGGTGACCCGGACTTCAGCACCTATGGAACCTTTGGCCCCGTCCTGAGCGTCATTGGCGATGTCCTCGCCGCTCCTGAAGAATTAACCTGGAGCCGTTGGGAACAGGTCGCGGACCGCCCCAGCGCGGTATTGAGCTTTCGCGTTCCAGCCGGCAAGTCACGCTATCTCGTTGGAGGCTGTTGCCTTCCCGATGGCGATGGAACCAGCGGGTTCGCAAAACTGGCTCCCTTTCACGGTGAGATCGCCATCGATCCCGCCACCGGCGCCATCCTTCGCCTCGACGTGGTATCCGACCTCAAAGAGTTCACTCCGCTTCTGCTCTCCGACATCATGGTCACATACGGCCCGGTTCAAATCGGCGGCAAAACTTATATCTGCCCGGTCAGAAGCGTCTCCATCATGCGATTCCGCTCCGTCAACAACTCGACCGCATGGAATGAAAGCTTCAGAACCTATGGGCCCTGGGTAACCATGGTGGACGAGTATACGTTCGACGACTTCCACATGTTTCGTTCCGAATCCCGCGTCCTGGCCCCGCCCCCATCCCCCCCCGAGAAGAACTAGCGGTGTCCATCACACAGAGGTACATCTATCTGTTTTTGAAAGGGCGCGGCTTCGCAGCCTGGGGAAAAACTCGTCCGGGTGGTAGGCCGGGGATTTATCCCCGGTATAAAGTCAGCAAAATCAACAGGCTTTAGAAGCCCCTGAGGGGATGCTCTGCGTGGAATAGCACTCGATCAGAGGCTCCCTAAATTGCCCCCTGCAAGATCGCGATTGAATGCGGCCCCAACCGCAGATTCTCATCCTCAAATGCCAATTCATGCGTCTCCGGCACAACCCGGTTTGGATGAGCGATATCGTTGAACGCTTCCGGCGCGTCGCCACTGAGAATCGTGACCTTCGCATTCCTCATCTCTCTTCCGCCGCCGAAGTTCAGCTTCCAGCGAGCCGGCATCGCAGGATGACGATTCACAAATGCGATCGCAACCTTTTTCCGGTCGTCACTGCACGTCGCCAGCGCATCCACGGCCGGCACTGAATCCTGATCCACCCGCAGCGATTCACATACAACCCGCCCCGGCACAACGTTCGCCTCCAGCAGGTCCGAATACATCTTCAGCACGTGGAACGTGGTGCGTTTTACGATGCCTTTCGGATGCACGAACAGCGGCCCGCGCACATTCACCACCGGCGCCATGCAGGCCATGTGCACGTGTTCCGCATTGCGCAGGCACCCGTTCAAAAACGATGCCGAAAACACCGCATCCGCCATCGTGTAGGTTTCATTGCGATCGCTCTCATCCCGCTCGCTTATCTTCTCCAACTCGTTGGCGCCGCCGCCCGGAAATCCCGGATGGTGCCACCCGCGCAGATTCCACTCGTCGAAGGCAATCTTGATCTTGTCTCCAAAGCCCGACTGCTTCAGCAGTTCAATCGCCTGCTGAATCTCCTGCTCCGGCTTCTCGCAGCGAACCATGCAATGCAGGTAATCGGCCGGTGTCGTGCCGTGTTGCCACAGCGCGTCCCAGTAGCCGTGAATGGAAATGTAGTTCAGGTATTTCCCGGCATCCTTCAGCATCGGCGGCGTCCAATTGCCGTTCACCGTCGCCGCCGCCAATATCTTCAGATTGCTGTCCACAGCGCGCATCATCTTGGCCGATTCCCGCACCAGCGGACCCCACTCCTCAACTGTCTTCGCGCCAATCTCCCCGCCCAGGTAGTTTTCGTTCCCGATGCTCCAATAGCGAACGTTGAGCGGCTCGGCGCTCCCGTTCGCCTTGCGCATCCGGGCAAACTGGCCCTGGTCTTTCAGGTTGCAGTACTCCACCCAGTCGCTCATCTCCTCCGCGGTGCCCGTACCTGCATTGGTGCAGATATAAGGCTCCGCGCCAATCAGCCGGCACCACGCGACAAACTCGTCAGTGCCAAACGTGTTCGGGTCCTCCACTCCCCAAGCTTTGTCCAGGCTTGGCTGGCGCGGGTCGCCTACCCCGTTGCGCCAGTGATAGGCACTGGCGAAACAGCCGCCCGGCCAGCGGACTACCGGCACCTTCAGCTCCCGCAGCGCCTCAATCACATCCGTCCGGAACCCCTTCCCGTCGGCCAGTGGAGATCCGGGCGCAAACACGCCCCCGTACACCTGCCGTTGAAAGTGCTCAAGAAACTGCCCAAACAGCATCCGGTTGTATGCCGTCGAAGCCGCCGAGAAGTCGGTCGTGAACTCAGCCCCAACCGCCGGTCCCGATTCCAGTGCCGACAGCCTCAACCCTCCGGCCATCGACCCCAGAATCACCGTTGCGCCAGCCTGGTTGAATTGCCGTCGAGTGAGCCGCAGCCTTGCGTTTCTCATCGCTGAAAGTTACCCCCTCAGAATGCCCCAATTGAATCGCTGAGTAGCGCCACAATTCTAGCTCGCTGACCGCCACTGTAGCGCCGCTCTCCAGAGCGGCTGTCATGCGGGTCTCAAGATCCGCACAGATCCATCTTCATTCGGTCACGGACCTGGTGCATACCAGCACCCTGAAATCATGCGATTTTGCTGTGCCTTCCTTGCTTTTCCAGGATCTGGAATTCCAGTCAGCCGCGGGGGTGGTATTCTGGCTCGTCGTCCGATAGGACGAGGAGGATGACTTGAGAAAGAAATTCATACTGGCAATCAGCGGATTGGCGCTTTTGGCAGGTTGCGGTAACCAGCCGGACAAGGCTTCCAACATTCCCGTCAAGCCCAAATGGCAAGGGGCTCCCTACCATATCGAGTTTGGCGCGCCGCCGGCAAAACCGAACGCGGCCGGCGTCACCATTCCGGTCGTCAAGTACACGGCCAACCCTGAAGCGGTCGAGAAGAGAGCCACCCTTGTGGTCAAATTCGACGCTTCCGTGGTCACCAAAAATGGACCGTTGATGAACCAGATGATCATGGCCCCGGTCGATCTACCCGGAGCCGTGGGCGCTCTTCCCGCCGACTATATGGATGCCGCGGACAAGGACCTGTCGAGGTTCCTCGGAGCCTACTGCATCAAGGGGAAGATCAAGATATCCGTCGCGCTTGCCCGCTCATCGCTTAACCCCCAGGCCACAGATTCTGAAGTGGAAGCGAAGCGCATGTCAGACTGGATGCCCATCGAGGTCGTCTTCAAAAACCCGCATCCCAAATGTTAGCGTCCTGTCTCTGGAATTCACGGCAAAACAGAAACTGTCATTCTGAGCATCTTTACTCGCGGCAGCGCGTTACGTCCGTGGATGAACGGCCACCGTCTACCTCGCAACTAAGCACCGTGCCCCATCCATTCCGCGTCCTTTGCGGTATGGGTGGGACCGAACAACACTCAACTGGACCGTTCATTAGGAGCGAACGGGGCGCCGAACGTTTTCCGGGGTCCCCAGGGAGCGTTTTTGCTCTTTGGGATGGAGTGCGGGGGTGGTGAGCGAAGAATCTGCTTTTGTTCTTCGACGAACTTCAAACTCACTACACCAGGCGCCTGACCCTTTCAAAGCACCATAACTCCCCAAAGCCACAAAAAAGGCGGCCCCTCCATGAAGGAGAGGCTGCCTTTCGCAGGTATTCCCTCGACGTGCTACCTGCGATCCCGATCGTCGTGCCGGTAGGAATCCCGTCCCCAGTCGTGCCGGTCACGATCGTGCCGGTCAAAATCACGGCGGTCAAAATCATGCCGGCCAAAATCGCGCCGTTCAAAGCGGTCCCGATCCCGATCGCGATATCCCACAAACTCCCACCGTCCCGGAATCCAGTAGCCATCGGCCATGTAGCCGTCCATCCATACGTAACCCGGTCCGGGGCAAGGCGGAACATAGGCAACCGGTCCACGCGCATAGATTCCAAATTCGGCTGCCTGCGCCGGGACGCTTCCGAGGCCCGCCGCGCCAGCCACCACCATCGCTCCCAACATCCAATTCCTCATGCTGCTCATAACGCCTCCGTCCCAGCCGGCCCCAGGGTGATCCCCGCTCTAGTGGCCAGCCCGGCTTCTTTACGGTTTGAGGTTTGGATCTTGCTGCCTCTCCGTTCCGCCGGTTATGTCCTATGCAAACACCGTCTGCTCAAAAGGTTGCGCCCGCCGCCTGAAAATATACCCCCGCAACTTTCTCTCAAATCCGTGTTTACCGCACATCTTTCAACCTGATTAAAGTCACTCCCCAACGCCACTACCCGCAAAAAAGTCCCGTATCCCTGTCATCCCGAGTAGCGCGACTCGCATAGCGAGTTACGGCCGGCGATGAACCGGGCCCTATGTTCCAAAGCGGCTCCGTGACCCATCCATTCGCCCTTTTTCTGGCGAATGGGTGGGAAAGCATGAACCCCATCCCGCGAGACCATCTGCCGCCATGCGCTGGTGTGGCACCTGGAAACAAAAAGGTGGTCAATTTTCAAGGTGATTGATTCAAATAACTTAACCGCAAATTTAAGTGCAGAAAATTACCCTCTCCCGGCGCACAATGTTGATAGGAGGCGGAAGATGAAGAGCACAGACCCCAATCCAGGTCCAATCTGTCAGGGATCTGCCCACCACCCCCCTCCCTACCCCACCCTCCCTACCCACCCCCCCTCCCTGCCAGCCGAAGGGCCAAACCGCTTCCGCTCGGCGCATCTCCCTTAGCCGCAATCGGATTCACCGCCGCGTTCGCACGAAGCCTTTTGTTCTCTGCGCAAGTTGTCGTAGTCTTCCTTCTATGCCGCTTCTTGCCTCGGTCGTTCTTGTCCTCCCATTGCTCTTTCCGCTTTCATTCGCCCAGCAAAAGGAGATTCCCATGTCTCATCACGCCCACGGCACATTCACCGTAAAGGTCCAGCCGCTCTCGCCCGCGCCCGCCGAAGGTCTCAGCCGCTTCTCCATTGACAAGCAGATCAGCGGCGACCTTGAAGCCACCACCAAGGGCGAAATGTTCTCAGGCGGCGATCCCAAACAGGGAGCCGCAGGCTACGTGGCCATCGAGGTGGTCTCCGGCACGCTCGCAGGGAAGCGCGGCAGCTTCGCGCTCCAGCACTCGGCAACCATGGATCAGAGCGGCCTCAAGATGTCCGTCATCGTTGTGCCTGGCTCCGGAACCGGCGACCTCAAGGGCATCGCCGGCGTCTTCACCATCAAGATCGAAAACGGCCAGCACTCCTACGACTTCGCGTACACATTGCCCAACTGATCGCCGCTCTCTGACGTCTGTCCGCTGTCCACTGCCCACTGTCCACTGTTACAGTTGAGTTTCATCACCCATGTTTGCCACCTCCCAGCACGCGCACTTCATCGGTATCGGCGGCATCGGCATGAGCGGCATTGCCGAGATCCTGCTCAGTCTGGGCATGAAGGTCTCCGGCTCCGATCTCCGCCGCGGCCCCGTCACCGACCGCCTCGCCCAACTGGGCGCCACCATCTACCAGGGCCACGAAGCCGGCCACGTCGCCGGAGCCACGGTCGTCGTCACCAGTTCCGCTGTCGGTTCCGCAAATCCTGAAGTCGTTGAGGCCCACGCCCGCAAGATTCCCGTCATTCAGCGCGCCGAAATGCTGGCCGAACTCATGCGCCTCAAGTACGGCATCGCCATCGCCGGCATGCACGGCAAGACCACCACCACTTCCATGGTCGCCTCGGTTCTCACTGCCGGCGGCCTCGATCCCACCGTCGTAGTCGGAGGCCGCGTCGATGCGCTCGGCTCCAACGCCCGCCTCGGAACCACTCAATATCTGGTTGCCGAAGCCGATGAGAGCGACCGCTCCTTCCTCAAGCTCTCGCCCATCCTCGCCGTGGTCACCAACCTCGACCGCGAGCACATGGACTGCTACCACGACATGGCCGACGTCGAGCGCGCCTATCTCGACTTCATGGACAAGGTGCCGTTCTACGGCGCCGTCACCGCTTGCATCGATAACCCTCTGCTCAAGGCCATTCTGCCCCGCGCCCGCCGCCGCATCTTCACCTACGGCGAATCTCCTGAGGCCGACTTCCGCCTCGAGTTCCTTGAGGCGGAAGTCGGCCGTTTCGCCCGCTTCCTGGTCAACACCGCCGAGGGGCCGCTCGGCCCGTTCGAGCTCCACGTCCCCGGACGCCACAACGTACTCAACGCCACCGCCGCCGTCGCCATCGCCCGCCAGCTTGAAGTTCCCGCCGATAAAATCGCCGAGGGCCTCGGCCACTTCCGCGGCGTCGACCGGCGCTTCCAGCAGCGCGGCATCGCCCGCGGCGTCACCGTCGTGGACGACTACGGCCACCATCCCACCGAAATTCGCGCCACCCTCGCCGCCGCCCGCGAGTGCGGACACCACAAGATCCACGTCGTCTTCCAGCCCCACCGTTACTCGCGCACCCTCGACCTCATGGACCAGTTCAGCACCGCGTTCAAGGATGCGGACAGCGTCATCGTTCTCCCCATCTACGCCGCCAGTGAGGAACCCATCCCCGGCGTAACCGCCGAGCGTCTCGCAAGCGGCATACAGGGGCCAACCGTGCACTTTGTCACCGAGTTTGGCGCCGCCGTCCAGTTGGTTGCGGCTTCAGTCCGCGAAGGTGACCTGATTCTCACCCTCGGCGCAGGCAGCGTCAGCCAATTGGCTCCGCAAATCCTGGCCGCGCTTGAAGCTTGAGTAAATCGGAACAAGCTCGAAAGCGGAGTCACCTTGGACATTCAAGAACAATTCGGCCAGATCGACATCTACGTATTCGATCAAATCCTGCGCGGGAACATCGAGCCCGGCATGTGCGTGCTTGACGCCGGATGCGGTTACGGCCGCAACCTCGTCCATCTGTTGCGTCAGGGCTGCCAGGTCTTCGCCCTCGACGCCGATGCCGAAGCCGTAGGCCACGTTCGCAAGCTCTCAGCATCGCTCCAGACCGGCTTGCCGCCCCAGAACTTCCAGGCAGGCCCGATCGAGCAAATGCCTTTCCCCGACGGGCTCGCGGATGTCGTCCTCTGCAATGCAGTGCTTCATTTTGCACGGGACGAACAGCACTTCCGAGCTATGCTGGCTGAACTCTGGCGAGTCTTGAAACCCGGAGGCATGCTCTTCTGCCGCTTAGGCTCTCGCATCGGAATGGACTTCGAACGAATCCGCGGCAACATCTTCAGAATTCCGGACGGCTCCAACTGGTTCCTTGTCGATGAGGAAATGCTCCTCGACTTGACCGAGGAACTGGACGCCGTCCTCCTCGACCCGCTCAAGACCACCATTGTGCAAGATCATCGCTGCATGACCACCTGGGTCCTCAGAAAACGAAGAAACAAAGCCACCGCATGAATGTCCTCCCAAACTCATGATCACCTGATTTCCGGCTTGGGCATCGCTAAACTGTTTGAAAGCAATACCGCCCGTAACCCCACGGATTCCCCCTTGCACTTGTTAGGAAATCTGCCGTGCGCACCCGGGATATAGTGAAATCTGGCGACTCTCACGACCTTGCTCGGGCGTGATGAATCAAAGCAATACAACAACTCGGCCTTCCATTTGGGAGGATGAAGCGCCCGCGGAGGCCCGCGTTCGGCGCATGCAGCAAAGTGTGCCCCGGTCGGGGCGCGCGTTGCCCGGCATGCCGCTGGATATGCAGGACCCCGACGGGGACGACGCTGCGCGCTCAGAATGGGGCCACTCCGGCACATCGCGCTTCGACGCGCCTCCCCGTCCCTGGTGGAGGCCTTCAAGCACCGTGGGTCGCGTCTTTCTCGCCCTTGCCGCACTCGTGGTTCTGGGTTGCCTGGGTACCGCCAGCTATCTGCTCAAGACTTATCTCGAACGCGACGCGCGCTTCCGCATTACCGGAGCTGGCAACATCCAGGCCGCCGGGCTGGCCGAGGTCACTCGCGCCGAGATGCTCCCGGTCTTCGGCGAGGACATCGGGCGCAACGTCTTCTTCGTTCCCCTGGCCGAGCGGCGCAAGCAGCTTGAGGCCATCCCCTGGGTGGAACGGGCCACCGTCATGCGCGTGCTCCCTGACCAGATTCGGGTTCAGGTTGTCGAGAGGCAGCCCGTAGCGTTTACGCGCCAGGGCCAGCAGATTGGCCTCGTTGACGCCAATGGGGTTCTGCTCACCATGCCCGCCGGAACCATGGCCGAGCGTCATTATTCGTTCCCGGTGGTCACAGGAATCGATCCCGGCGACCCAGCCGCCTCCCGCAAGGCGAGGATGGCGATGTACGCCCGGCTGATGGCGGAACTGGACGCCAATAACCAGAAATTTTCTGAGCAGATCTCCGAGATCGACCTCACCGATCCCGAGGATGCGCGTGTGCTCATGCCCGAGCAGGGCGAAGACATCCTCGCTCACTTCGGCGAAGACCGCTTCCTCGAACGTTACCAGCGCTATAAAGCACACATTACGGAGTGGCGGCAGCAGTATCCCAAGCTGGCGGCGGTAGATCTGCGCTACGACCAGCAGGTAGTGCTCGAGATGGCCTCGGGAGTTACCAAAGCAGAACCGGCCACGGGCGCGGAGACCAGTGCCGCCAAGCCGCCCGTCAAGGATTTGGCAAATGATCCCCCGGCCAAGCCGAAACCTGCCTCGGGTAAGCCCGCGGCCAAGGCTGTTCCGTCCAAAATTACCCCAGGCGGAGCCGCAAAGGGCAAGACGCCGCCAGCAAAGCCGGGGCCAAAGTCTGCCGGAAATAGCTCCGCTAAGGTCAAGACAATCGCCGCTCCGAGCAAGGCGGCAAAAAGCAAAGCAGCGAAAGAAGCCAGGAAACGCGCGGAGGCAAAACGCGTCGCGCTCTACGTCAACAGGCGGAAACCTTCTCCCGCACCACGCCCGGCCGTCGCCGCGACAGAAGGCCAGTGAGCATCATGAGCCAGAAGCAGGACAGCATGATCGTGGCGCTCGACATCGGAAGCGCGTTCACCCGCGTCCTGGCCGTGGACCTCAATGAGGGCGCGCTTCGCTATCGCGGCCACGGCGTGGTCGAGTCGGCGGGCATGCGCAAGGGGCTCATCGCCGATCTGGCCCCGGCGGCCAAGGCGGTCAAAGCCGCCAACGAGCAGGCCGAACGCATGGCGCGCGCCAACATCGATGAGTGCGTCGTAGGCGCGGGCGGCCCGCATATTCGCGGAATCAATACCAATGGCGGATTCACGCTGGGCAATCGAATGCGCGAGATTACCGCCGAGGATGTACACACCGCCGTGGGCCGTGCCCGCTCCATAGTGCTCCCGCCCGATCGCGAAATTCTCCACCTTTTGCGGCGTCAGTTCATCCTTGATGACCAGCCCGGCATCTTTGACCCCGTCGGCATGGTGGGCGCGCAGCTTGAGGTGGATCTCCACATCGCCACCTGCTCCGGCAGCGCTTTTCAAAGCACCGTCACATGCGCCAATCGGGCCGGGCTTGAGGTCTCGATGGCCGTGCTCGAGTCCATTGCAGCAGCCGAGGCCACCCTCTCGCCCGACGAGAGGGAACTGGGCGTTTGCCTGCTTGACATCGGCGCTCATTCCAGCGACATGGTGGTGTTTTTCGAGGGCACCGTGGCCCATACGGCGTCGGTTCCCATCGGCGGAGCGCACTTCACCAACGACCTCGCAATCGGCCTGCAAATGCCCGTGGCCCAGGCTGAGGAGTTGAAGCGCCAGTTTGGAAACGCCGTCGTTACGGCCGTGCCGCAGCAGGCTGAGATCGAAATCGCCAATCCCCAGCCGCAGATTCTGCGCCTGCGTACGATCGCGGAAATCCTCGAGCCACGCGCCCGCGAACTCATGTGCTTTGTAAAGGACAGCCTGCGCCAGGGCGGCGTGCTCGATGCCCTGGGCGCTGGTTGCGTTCTCACCGGAGGCGGGGCCATGCTCCCGGGAATGCTCGACGTGACTGAGAGCCAGTTGCGCGTTCCCGCGCGGACCGGTATGCCGGTCCGTCTATCCCACATGCCCGGCGAACTGGTTCACCCCGCTTTTGCCACCACCATCGGCATGGTTTTGTACGCACACCGCACCCGCATGACCAGGGCTGCGGAAAACAATAGTTTTCGCGCCAAGCTGCGCGCCATGTTTGCAGCTAGCTTTTAACCGTTCGCACGTCGAGCAAATCAACAGGAGGCCGGAACCAAGATGGAAGAGCAGAGAAACGAAGCCGGAGAAATGCGCATCCAGTATCACGACGAGCCCGTGCGCGGAGCTCGCATCAAGGTAATTGGCGTGGGCGGCGGCGGCGGCAATGCCGTCAACCGCATGATCCAGGCGCATATGGAAGGCGTGGAGTTTATCGCCGCCAACACCGACGTGCAGGCCCTCAAGCTTTCCCAGGCTCCCGTCAAGCTGCAACTCGGCGTCCGCCTTACCCTCGGCCTTGGCGCCGGAGCCAACCCTGACGTGGGCCGTCGCGCCGCCCTTGAAGATTCTGAAAAAATCATCGAGGCGCTTGAAGGCGCCGACATGGTCTTCGTCACCGCCGGTCTCGGCGGCGGCACCGGCACCGGAGCTGCCCCGGTCATTGCTTCGCTGGCCAGCGAGATGGGCATCCTCACCGTCGCCGTCATCACCCGCCCCTTCGCCTTCGAGGGCAAGCGCCGCCTCCAGCAGGCCGAGCGAGGCTTGAAAGAGCTGCTCGAGAGCGTCGACACCATGATCGTGATTCCCAACGAAAAGCTGCTCGCCGTTGCCAAGGATGCCGGCTTCTTTGAGAGTTTCCGCATCGCCGACGACGTGCTCCGCCAGGGCGTCCAGGGAATCAGCGACATCATCACCATCCCCGGCATCATCAACCGCGACTTTGCCGACGTAAAAACCACCATGGCCGGCATGGGTCACGCGGTGATGGGCACGGCGGTGCGCTCGGGCTCGAATCGCGCCATTGAAGCGGCGCAGGCGGCCATGGCCTCTCCGCTGCTCGAGGCCGGCGCAATCGACGGCGCCCGCGGCATCCTCATCAACATCACCGGCTCGAGCTCGCTCAAGCTCTCTGAAGTGAACGAGGCTTCGTCGCTCATCCAGTCCGCCGCGCACGAAGACGCCAACATCATCTTCGGCGCAGTGCTCGACGAAAAAATGGGCGAAGAAGTCAAGATCACCGTCATCGCTACCGGCTTCCGAGATCAGATGCCCGAACGGCGCGCCCGCATGTTGAGCGTCGAGGAAGCGCCGCTCGTCTCTGTCCCTCTCGTCTCAGTGCCCTTGGAAGCGCCTCAGAATTGGCTCCATGAGACGGCTGCCGAGTCCGCGCCCGGCCCAGCCCGCTTCCAGAGCCAGGACGAAGAGGAAGAGTCCGACCAGTCCTTCTACTTCTCCTCCTCGCAGCCGGCCGTGGCCACCACCGTGACCGTGGCGCCCACTCCCGCAAAACCTGCCGTCGAGACGGTCTCGGAATTGGAAGAAGACCAGGAGACGGGATCCGCTCCCCAGTTCGCCGAAATGTCTGAAGAGCACGCCCACAGCCTTCCGCCTAGGGACTATGCCGGCGATTTTCCCGTCAGCCACAATGCTGAAGTTGAACCCGAGGAGCAGGTAGCCTCGCACGCGGTATCCCTGTTCACTGAAGGGGAAGAGGCAGAGCATCGGGATTTGGACGTTCCCGCGTTTATGCGCAGGTTGCAGTTTTAGAATCCCTGCGGCTTTGGGGGCATTTCCATTCGGTTTCAGGGGCTGTATAGTGCAATATAGCTCTTGAAAAACGGGCCTGTTTGCGGTTTTTAAAACTGTAGCGGTGTCTTTTTGTGTAATGTGCTTGTTTGCAAGGTCTTGATTTGCCGGTGATCAGAGTCACATCGGGCGAGCTAAAACGTCTGGAATAGTAAGCCAACCCGCAGATTGGCCGAAAAGTGGTAAGGGTTCCACGAAAGAAGTGCGCCGCCCAAGGGTAGACGTACGACACATAATCCATCGTTGAGAGGATGTTGGCTGGATGAAGATGTCTCGCGTTTGGGCAATTGGATTGGCCTTGGTTGGTACTGTCGCAGGTTCTGGAGGTGTGCTGGCGTTGAATGCTCCGCACACGTTACGCCATAGCCGGTCAACGGAACAGCATCTGGCCCAGTCCCGCCATGCCGCCAAGCCTCACACCGCGGCTCATGCCGCCCAGCCTGCGGCCAAGTCCACCAAAGCCCGTGTCGCTGCCAATGATGCGTCGCCCAGGCAGGAAGCTAGACTGACTGCAAGAGGCAAAGGAAGAGCCAGTGCGCGACGAGTGGCTCTAACCTCCCGCCGCCATCGTTTTTCCGAGCGCTTTACAGCCAGTTCCTTTGCCCAGGGCGACATTTTTGCCGGTGATATTACGGCCGGCGAAGATCCCTTGGTCCGCCAGGCAGCCATTGACGCCCTCGGCGACATGAACGGCACAGCCGTGGTCATCGATCCCTCCAACGGTCGCATCCTCGCCATGGTCAACCAGAAGCTGGCCCTCTCGCCCGGTGCCGAGCCTTGCTCCACCATCAAAATCACAGTCGCCATGGCGGCCTTGTCTGAAGGGCTGGTCACCCGCGACACCCCGGTTCAGCTTGCCGGCTTCCGCATGAACATGACCCAGGCGCTCGCCAAGAGCAATAACCTCTATTTCGAGGAGTTGGGCCGTGAACTGGGCTTCGAGCGTGTGCGCCGTTACGCCAACCAGTTCGGACTCGGCGAGCTTGCCGGCTACCACATCCAAGGTGAGCAACTCGGTCAGTATCCTGACAAGGAACTGCCTGCCTCCGAGGGCGGAGTGGGCCGCATGTGCAGCTTCGGTCAGGGCGTCTCCCTCACCCCGTTGCAATTGGGCGCCTACGTAGCCGCAATCGCCAACGGCGGAACCCTCTACTACCTGCAGCATCCCACCACCCAGGCTGAAGCTGCGGCTATGGAGCCAAAGGTAAAACGCACTCTCGACATAGCCAAGTACGTCCCCGACCTTCAGGACGGCATGGCCGGTGCGGTCGAGTACGGAACGGCCCGCCGCCTGCGCGCCAACTTCAACGAACTGCCCGTCTTCGGCAAAACCGGCACCTGTTCCGACAAGGGAACCCGCTTCGGCTGGTTCGCCTCCTACTCCGACTCGCCCCAGGGCAGCCTGGTGACGGTCTTCTTCCTTGAAGGCGGACGGCCCACCTTCGGCCCCCGCGCCGCGGAACTGACCGGCGAGTTCTACAAGAACCTCTGGGATCGCAACTACTTCGCGAACAAAAGCCAGCAGGAAGCCTCCGCCGCCCAGCCCACCGCTCCCGAGCTGCCAGTGGAAGCCACTCAGGCAGCTTCGCAGTAGCAACCGCGCGCCACTTCTACCTCGTCCACAAAAAGGCCGCCCACCGGCGGCTTTTTCGTGCGCATTCCGTGTCAGATCATCTTTGTATGCAACGAATCCCGCCATGAATCATCCGATAAAAAGAGGCTTGCCTGTTCCCAAGTTCGCCTAGCCGGGCATATGGAACTGGCGGCCTCATTCTCAACTAGCGAAGACAGGAAGCTCCCCCGATGGCCTTACCTACTCACATTCTGCTCGTATACGGCTACCTGCTGCTCTTCGCCTGGGTCATGGTCGAGCAACTCGGCATTCCCCTCCCGGCAGCGCCCGTCCTGCTTGCTGCCGGAGCCCTCTCCGCCGAAGGCCAGCTCAGCTTTTCAGCCGCCTTGCTGGCCGGCCTCGCCGCCTCGCTGGTGGCAGACAGCGCCTGGTTTCTCGTCGGCCGCAGGTACGGCCACCACGTCCTCCGCATCCTCTGCAAGCTCTCGCTCGAGCCCACCACCTGCGTCCGCCGCACCCAGGACTCGTTTGGCCGCCGCCGCGGCGTCACCCTCATGATTGCCAAATTCGTTCCCGGCCTGGCCACTCTGGCCCCGCCCGTAGCCGGCGAAAACGGCATGAACTTTGGCCGCTTCCTGTTCTTTGATGGCATCGGCTCGGCCCTGTGGGTGGGAGCTCTGCTGGCCTTGGGCCGCTTCTTCGCCGACCTGCTCAACCACGACACCAGCCTCCTCGACTGGACGAGCCGTTTCTCCGGTGCTCTCCTAATTCTGGGCATTGTCGGCTTCTTCGTCGCCCGTCTCATTCGCCGCCGCATGATCCTCAAGGAACTTGCAGCCGCACGCCTCGAGCCTGAGGATCTGAAGCGTCAACTCGATGCCGGCGAGCCGGTCTACATCGTCGACCTGCGCCATCCACTCGAGCTGTTGCCTGACCCTTTCACGCTGCCCGGCGCGGTCCACTTCTCGCCAGACGCCCTGGCCTCTCGCCACCAGGAGATTCCCCGCGACCGCGACATCGTCCTCTTCTGCACCTGCCCCAGTGAAGCCACCGCCGCCAAAACCGCCATGACCCTGCACAAGCTCGGCATCGAGCGCGTACGCCCCCTGCGCGGCGGCTTCGACGAGTGGAGGCGCCTGGGCTTTCCTTTGGACGCAATCGCTCCCGTCTTTCCCGGCGTGGAATAAGCTGTCAGCTCTATCGATCCGGACACAAAAATACAGCCCCGTCCCCATCCTTGCGACTTTTTTCTGTCGCAAGGGTGGGATAGCAATCACATTCGGTCCCGCCTTATTTCCGAAAAAGCTCAGAAAAGCACAGCGATACTAGCTCCAATCGGTGCTCCGACGCCGCTGCAGGGGTCCGGCCCCGGCCCCGCTTTGTACATGCCGTTATCGCCAACCGTGATGTCGTTGAACGCCTTCTGATTGGCCCATAGCTTCGGCGTCACAAACCCCAGCTTGGTTCCAAACGATGCAAACAGCCCTGCAAATAGCGGGGCCACTGCGCTGGTCCCGCCCACCACCGCCTGCGCGCCGTGGACAATAATCTCGTACCCCGTGTTGGGGTCCGCGTCAGCCGCCACATCCGGCACCATCCGTCCCTTTCCCGCCGTACTCCCAGCCGGAGCGGGCGGCGCGCCTATCTGAAACGACTGCACCGGGAAAATGGTCGAGTAGCCGCCGCCGGTTCCTTCTCCGTTGCTCTGCCCGGGATTGTCATTCCAAACCGTCTCTGAAGTCGTGGTTTTGTACGTCCCTCCGCAGGCCACCACGTGCGGACATGACGATGGGCAATCCACATTGGCCGGGGTCTGTCCGCCATCGCTGGAGTCGTTGTCCCCCGACGCCGCAAACACCGCCATGCCGCCGCTGC
Organism: uncultured Acidobacteriaceae bacterium; assembly: GCA_903828675.1. GTDB lineage: Bacteria > Acidobacteriota > Terriglobia > Terriglobales > Acidobacteriaceae > Telmatobacter. Next base: position 16,597 of record CAIKND010000042.1, on the reverse strand, counting down.
TGGCCGCATGGGCGGCCGCCTCCATCTGTTCCGCCCCGGTATTGCCCCAGTTGGCCTCGTCAGCGCCCCAGGAGATCGAGCACACATCGCACCCATCGGCAGCCGCTTTCGTAACCGCCGTGGCAATGTCCTGCGACCAGTAAACGCGAATCTTCGCCGCCTTCCCGGTAGCGGTGTAATAGGCTGCCCCGGAAACCTGTATATCGAGCGCAACCTCGTAATCCGCATCGCCCGACGAGCCGACGCTCTGGTTGGGGCTGTTCTGCGTTCCGTCCACTGATACATCGGTAATCTGCGGTGAGGGCTGACCCACAGACTTGAAAAACAAATCGATATCGGACTGCACCCAGCCGCCGCCCAGTTCAACAATCGCAATCACTCCGCCGCCCGTCAGGCCGGTGGGCCACTTGTAGGCCGCGCACAGGTTGGGCACCGTCCATGGGCCGGCTGCTGCGGCTGCCGCGGCTCTTGCGCCTGCGGACTCAGGCCTCCGCAGCTTAAAGTAGGGGACCGATCCGAAGGTGCTCGAATAATTTGATGGGGAATAGCTCACGTGGGCTCCTTTACGCAAGACGAGCTTCGTGCAGAAAATTCTGCCATACACCTGCCTCGACAGGCAACGCCCGTTCTTGTCTCGCAAGCCTTACTATGAAGGGGGAAGAACCTGCATTTTCAGGAGCACACCCTTGGCTTACGACGATTTGCGCGACTGGATCAAGACCCTCGAAAAAAACGGCGAGCTGAAGCGCATCCGCGAAGAGGTTTCGCCGGAGTTGGAAATTACCGAGATCACTGACCGGGTCTCCAAAATCGGCGCGCGCGGCAAGGCCACCGGCCAGACGGCAGGGAAGTACGCTCCCGGCGGCCCTGCCCTCCTGTTCGAGAACATCAAGGGCCATCCCGGACACAAGGTCTTCATCAACCAGTTCGGCAGCGAGCGCCGCATGGCCATGGCCCTCGGCGTTGACCGCCTCGACGAAATCGCCGAGCGCATCAAGGGCCTCATGAACATGAAGGCTCCTGAGGGATTTCTCGACAAGCTCAAGATGCTCCCGCAATTGGGTGCCATCACCAGCGCCTTTCCCAAGACAGTTCCCGCCAAAGACGCCCCCTGCAAAGAAGTCATAATCCGCGAGAATTTTGACCTCAGCGCATTCCCCATCCTCAAGTGCTGGCCCAACGACGGCGGTCCATTCATCACCTTGCCCTGCGTGCACACCCGCGACCCCCGCACCGGCAAGCGCAACATCGGCATGTATCGCATGCAGGTCTACGACGGCCAGACCACCGGCATGCACTGGCAACGGCAAAAGGTCGCCGCCGAGCACTATCGCGAAGCCCTGCGCGCTGCCGCTGCTGCCGCTTCCTCCACCGATCCGCTCACCGCTCGCGTCGCCGCCATGGCTGAGTCGGCAGGCGGCTCGGTCGCCATTCCAGACGGCCCCGTCGGTGGCCTGCCCCAGGTCGCCATGGGCAATCTCAAAGGCTCCCGCCTTGAAGTTGCGGTCGCCATCGGCACTGACCCCGCCACCACCTTTGCCGCCATCGTCCCCGCCCCGCCTGAGGTGGAAGAGTTCCTCATCGCCGGCTTCCTGCGCGGCAAGCCCGTTGAAATCGTCCAGTGCGAAACCGTCGACCTTCAAGTCCCGGCCTACGCTGAAATCATCCTCGAGGGTTACGTCGAGCTCGGCGAACTGCGCGGAGAAGGCCCCTTCGGCGACCACACCGGCTTCTATACCCTCACCGACGACTACCCCGTCTTCCATCTCACCTGCATCACCCACCGCAAAGACCCCATCTACGCCGCCACCATCGTCGGCAAGCCGCCCATGGAAGACGCATGGATGGGCATGGCCGTCGAGCGCATTTTCTTGCCCATGTTGAAAATGCAGATTCCCGAACTCGTCGACATGCACCTTCCCGTCGAGGCCGTCTTTCACAACCTCATGCTGGTGTCCATCAGGAAGAGCTACGCCGGCCAGGCACGTAAAGTCATGAACGCCATCTGGTCGCTGGGCGGCACCATGTTTACCAAGTGCATCGTCGTCGTCGATGAGGATTGCGATGTGCAGGATGTGGCGGAAGTAGTCCTGCGCGTGGCCAATAACATTGACCCCGAGCGCGACATCCAGTTCACCCTCGGCCCCATCGACTCGCTCGATCACGCCTCGCGGCTGCCCAATTACGGCTCCAAGATGGGGATAGACGCCACCCGCAAATGGAAGGCAGAAGGCTTCGAGCGCCAATGGCCCGCCATGATCGAGATGGACCGCGCCACCAGGGACAAAGTCGACGCCCTCTGGGACAAACTCGGCCTATAGCGGAGCCGCAGAAAACGAAACCGCCAAATCGGAATTGTCTCCGTCCCCGCCGCCATTCCCCGCAAAAAAGCTCCGTGCCCCATCCATTCCGCGTTCTTTGCGGAACGGGTGGGACAGAGCCCACTCATCCGGACCGTTCATGAGGAGCGGAGTCGAAGAACCTGCGCTTTGAATTCTGGAGAAAAGGGTGGGACAGCATGAGCTCCCTCTCCGCACAAACAGCCTCGAACTTTTGCCGTTACTCATGGAATGTCGTTGCACCCAGAAAGGAAAAATGCGTCTGATTTCCATGCTGCTGAATTGAAATAACTTAGCCGCAATCAAAATTGCAGATAATTACGCCTCAAAAGCGCACAATCTTTATATGGGATTCCTCCACTCAAATGACCGCCCTAGCGCCAAAAGGGGTACCTCGGGTACGGACGACCACCCTGGCACCCACCCCCCTCCCTCCCTACCCTCCCTACCCACCCCCCCTCCCACAATTCCGATGAAGCATCGCTGCGCCGCTCTGCTTTTCCACGTGCGATAGGCAAAGCAAATGACCTAAGATGCTGCGGAGGGTCTTTTGCCATGATCTCTGCCTTGAAACTGCGCCGTATCTCCTTGTCCCTGCTTCTACTTGCGATTGCGCTTCTGCTTTCCGGCCGTGCTCAGGCGCAGCGCGGCAGCGAGTTTGCCCAGGCCGCCGCCAGCCTTCCGCCCGATGCGCGAGCGGTAATCGACCGGCTCTCCAGTCTCAGCCAGTTGCCCAGCGCCACCTGGAAGATGCACGCCGGCGATGTGGCGCACGGCGAAGAAGTCAACCTCGACGACAGCGCCTGGGAACCAATCAAGGTGGGCTTCAAAGCGCCCAATGACGCCGTATGGTTCCGCCAGACCTATCAGGTTCCCGAAACGCTCAACGGCTACGACCTCACCGGCGCGCGCATCTGGTTCCAGTTCCACGCCAACGGCAACGGCCCAATGCCCGAGATTCTCTACTTCAACGGCCGCCGCGTCGCCCTCGGCGAAGACCTCGAGCCGGTCGTCCTCTTTGACAATGCCAAGCCCGGCGACAAGGTCACCGTGGCCGTCAAGCTTCTCCACACCGTTGACACCAAGACCATTCGCGGCACTACCTTGCGCATCGATTTTCCTGAGAGCCGTCCCAATCCTGACGACATGTGCCTCGAGTTTCTCTCCGCCGCGCAGTTGGTTCCTTCGCTTGCGCCCGGTGACGCGTCAAAGATGGAAGCGCTCCAGAACGCCATCCGCGCCGTCGATCTCGCATCCCTTGACGCGCACGACCAGACCAAGTTCGACGCCAGTCTGACCATCGCCCACTTCCGGCTTGAGGTCCTCAAGCCTCTCCTCGAGCAGGCCACCTTCCACCTCACCGGCAACTCGCACATCGACGCAGCCTGGCTGTGGCCCTGGACCGAGACCGTGGACGTGGTCAAGCGCACCTTCGGCACCGCTCTGCAACTGATGTACGAGTATCCGCAGTACACCTACACGCAATCCGCCGCGGCGTACAACGAGTGGATCGCCGACAAGTATCCCGACATGAACGCCGAAATCGCCCGGCGCATCAAGGAAGGCCGCTGGGAGATCGTCGGCGGCATGTGGGTCGAGCCCGACCTCAACATGCCCGACGGCGAATCGCTGGTCCGCCAGTTCCTGGTGGGCAAGCGCTGGTACAAGCAGGCCTACGGCGTCGACGTGCGCATTGGCTGGAACCCCGACTCCTTCGGCTACACCTGGCAGTTGCCGCAGATCATGAAGAAGAGCGGCGTGGACTACTTTGTCACCCAGAAGATGGCCTGGAACGACACCAACCAACTGCCCTTCAAGTTCTTCTGGTGGGAGTCGCCCGACGGGTCGAAGGTGCTCACCTATTTCCCCCATGACTACGCCAACAACGACCTGAACCCCGTCCGGCTGGCCCGCGACTTCACCATCGCCCAGAAGCAGGCCACCGGCTTGCCCGGCATCATGGACCTCTACGGCGTCGGCGACCACGGCGGCGGACCAACCCGCGCCATTCTCGACGAAGGTTTCCACTGGGCGGCGCCCGGACACGTGACGCCGAAGATCGAGTTCGGCTCCGCGCAGTCTTACTTCACGGACCTAGAAAAGAAGATCGCTCCCAATAGCCCGGTGTGGAATTACGCCTCCATCGCCAAGGGATACACGGCGCCCCCGCCGGTCGCCGGCAAGGTGGACATTCCCACCTGGAAGGCTGAGCTGTATTTCGAGTATCACCGCGGCGTCATGACCACCCAGGCCAACCACAAAAAAGGAATGCGCGAAGCCGAAGAGCAAGTGCTCAACGCTGAAAAATGGGCGTCGCTTGCTTGGCTGGACGGCAAGAGCTATCCCACGGCGGAACTGACCGAAGACTGGAAGAAGGTCCTGTTCAACCAGTTCCACGACACCGCCGCCGGCTCCGGCATCGGCGTCATCTACAAGGATGCCGCCAAGGACTACGACGTGGTGCGCTGGTCGACAAACGAGATCGATGCCGGGGCGCTGGCGAAGGTCGCCGAGCAGATCGACACTAATGCTGGAAAAAATGGACCGGAGTCTCAGTCGATCGTGATCTTCAACCCGCTCGGTTGGGAGCGCGATGGCGAAGTTAAGGCCACGATCCAAGATTTCGGCGTCAAAGAAGGCGTGTTGGGCCTTGAAGAGGGGAGCGGCAACATCATCGTCGCAAAGATCCTCTCCCTCGATCCGAAATCGAAGATCGCGGAGATACTAATCCCCGTCAACCATGTCCCGGCTCTCGGATACATGGTCCTAAAGGTCCCCGTGTCAAGCTCGAAATTTGGTGCAGGGCACGTTTCCACGGAGGACCTGCCGGGGCCGCACACGAGAACGGGATCATTCTCAATTAGCAACCAGATTCTTCGTGTGAGTGTCGACGCCAAGACAGGATGTATTGTAAGTCTCTTTGACAAACGGTCGAATTCCGAAACCCTCGCCCCAGGCGCATGTGGCAATCAGCTTCAGTTCTTTAAAGACACACCGAAGCAATATGATGCCTGGAACATCGACCCAGGCACATTAGACCAATCACCAGCGACAATTCCCGAAGCCGAATCGGTCGATTGGACCTCGGACAAAGACGCTATTCAAGTCACCAGCACCTGGCAAAACTCGAAATTCGTCCAGACCATCAGCCTAAAAGGCGACCAGGTCGACATCGAAAACGACATCGACTGGCACGAGTCGCACGTGCTGCTGAAGGCCGCCTTCCCGCTTGCCGCCACCAGCAACTTCGCCACGTACGAAATTGCTTACGGCGCCATCGACCGCCCCACCACCCGTAACAACAGTTGGGAGCAGGCGCAGTTTGAGGTGCCCGCCATGCGCTGGGCCGATCTCGGCGACGGCAAACATGGCCTCAGCGTCATCAACAACACCAAGTATGGATATGACGCGGTAGGCAACCTGCTCCGCCTCACGCTCCTCCGCTCGCCCAAGTGGCCCGATCCCGATGCCGACATGGGTCATCACCACTTCCACTACGCGCTCTATCCGCACGCCGGCACGTGGAAGGACGCGCTTACCGTGCGCCACGGCTACGAGTACAACTATCCATTGACTGCCGTTGTCACCACGGCTCACGCCGGATCGCTGCCCGCCCAGCACTCCTTCGCCTCCGTCACGCCCGAGAACGTCGTCCTTACCGCCGTCAAAAAGGCGGAGGACGCCAACGGCCTCATCTTCCGTGTCTACGAGTGGGCAGGGAAGAGCGCGACCGCCGAGTTCCGCGTCCCTTCGGGCGCAACCTCCGCCACCGTCACCAACCTCATAGAAACTCCCGAGGGCAGCCCGCTTAAAGTCAAGGGAGACCTAGTCAAAGTCCCCATCCACCCTTACGAAATTCTCACCATTCGCGTCGATTACCCCGCCGCCGGACCAAAGCAATAGATCCGGCTCATGGCAATGCAAAAAGGGCTCCGGATCCGGAGCCCTTTTTGCTACTCTGAGACTACCAAGGAGCTTGAACAATGAACTTTTCTTCCCCGTATTTTGTTGTTTCAATCATCGTTGTCATCTTTGTGGCGGCGATTCTGTTCGCCACCAGTACCAAGGAAGACGGCCACTCAACTCACTGACCGGGGCCCGATTTCAGGAACCTTTCAGCAGTTGCCGCCGTATAACAGTCCAAGAGGGCGATAGCCATGACGCGGAAAATGACGAGTTTGCTGGTTGGCCTGGCGTTGGTTACCTGGATCACCGGATGCCGGGTGCATGTGGACAAGGGCGCAAACGGTGAGGAGAAGACCGTCCAGGTAGACACTCCGTTCGGCGGCGTGCACGTAAATACCGACCAGACCACGGCTTCGGATTTGGGACTCCCGGTCTATCCCGGCGCACTGGCTGTCAAAGACGACGACAAGCACAAGTCTGCCGACGTTCACCTCGGCTTTGGCGAGTGGCAGCTGCGTGTCCGTGCGGTCTCCTATGCAACCCAGGATTCGAAGGAGCAAGTGACTGCGTTCTACAAAAAGGCACTCGTCCGCTACGGTGACGTAATCACCTGCCAGGGCAATGCCCCTGTAGGCACGCCAACCAGAACATCGGAAGGACTCACCTGCGATGAAGAAAAGAACACCAAGGTGCAGATCGATCAAGGGGACTACGGCACCGCAAAAGGCAGTTTCGAATTGAAGGCCGGCTCCAAGCGCCACCAGCACATCGTAGGTTTTGAGCAGCCCAAGGAAGGCAAGACCCGTTTCGCCCTGGTAGCTTTGGATTTGCCCGCCGGCATAGAGGGCGATTCCGGAAAGAGCGACTAACCGCAGCAGGTAGCTCCTGGCCACGTGGGACAGCCACTTTTTCACCGTCTTCGTGAGTCTTCCGATGGATACCTCAATGCTCGGTATAGGCACCCCGTATCTCTGAGGATTCTGCTACACTGTTTCAAGCGCACTCAAGGGGAAAACGCGCCAGGCAGCGCCCCAACGATACGCTTCTGCTACCCATGTTCGGGGAGTGGCTCAGCCTGGTAGAGCACCTGGTTCGGGACCAGGGGGTCGGAGGTTCAAATCCTCTCTCCCCGACCAATAAATCCCGCAATATCAGTTAATTAGCAAACTGCCAAGTTCCGGCCATTCCGGAACTTGGGTCCATTTGGGTCCAATTAGATTTCTACTGGTTTTTTCCTCGCTTTCCAGGAGCCCTTCCACCGCTTCAACTGCGCGACGCCCGTCCGCAGGGACCGAGTGAATATACGTCCCACGGGTGATTTCCGAAGACGAGTGTCCGAGCAGCGCCTGGGTGGTGCCAATGGGAGCGCCTGTCGAGTCGAGCAAGGTTGCGTGAGCGTGCCGGAACCAGTGCCAATTCACTCCGGTCAATTTGAGCGCCTTAGCGGCTGGCTTGAGTTGCCGGTTGAGCAGATTGCGGCGACTGAGTGGGGAGCCGTTTCGAGCGGAGAACACCAGAGTCAATGGAGTGGCTTCGGTGCGCTTCAACGCAGCAAGAATCTCGACACATTTCGGGCCGAGAGGAATGCGGCGTTTGCTCCGCTTGTTTTTCGGTTCATCAAAGTGACCTTCATAGACCGTTTGATTGACCGATATAAGCCCCTGCTGCAAATCAACATCCTGCCAGCGAAGGGCTAAAAGTTCACCAATCCGCAACCCCGTCCTCGCCAGCAGAGCAGCGATAGAGCGGGATGGTTCAGCGAGCTTTTCAATCAGCTCCTTTACGGTTTCCATTTCAATCGAGGTTTTCTCTTCCACCGGGCCACGTCGCGGCAATCGTGTTCTCCGGACGGGGTTGGAGGCCAACAGTTCATCTCTCACTGCAGCTTCGAGAATCGAGCCGAACACGGTGCGAATGTGCTTGACCGTCTTCCAGGACGAATCGCCCTATGCTTTCGCTGTCAGAAAGACCTGGACGCGATCCTTCGTGAGCAGCCGAAGCTGCGTGTCTCCGAAGACCGGCATGAGATGAGCGTCAACCATGTTGTCGTAAAACTTCTTGCTTGAGAACTTCAGCGTGGGGTACACATCCGGCTTCCAGCGGTCTTCGACGAAACTGCGAAATGTCCAGTCTGCTTGAGGCCGAAAATCGCCGCTGTTGACCTTGCGCAGCAGATCGTCAAGCATCTGCATTGCTTCGCGTTTTGTTGCGATGTCCCCAACCGCTCCGAGAACCTCTGAGCGGCGAATCCGCCCAGGCACGTTATCGGGACCAATCACGGGCTCCCACCAGCGAGCGACCCACACTTTCTTGCGCGTACCACGTTTGAACAGTGAGCCCTTTTGAAAACACCTTTTACGGGTCATTCGTCCTCCGAATGTCGCCCGTTCAGGTGGTAGTGCGTCTGCTGGAAGAGTAGCCCCCAAGCCCGGATTCATCAAGCAGCCCTCCGGCAGCAGGCCCACCCGTTCTCCCCACCGCATCTCAGAGAGGAATACGTCATGCTTTTTCCAGCGAAAATGACCGTGGCTCTTGATCGTGCGCACCAGCATGGTGTCGGGAAACTCCACCTCCGGCACCTGGGCCGGGTATGGCCGCGGCGAAGGCTCATACACCGAGGCCGGTGTATGCATGCCCAGGGACTCGTGCGGCCGCACCTGGTTGTAATCGTGGCGAAAGCGGTCCAACTCCCGCTGCTGTCCGCGCCAGTCCTCGGCTGGCCGCAGGTCCAGCTTCAGCGTGCGATGCATGCGCTCGTGGCGGCCGTTCTGCTCTGGATGCCCGGCCTCGATGCGCTCCGGCACAATGCCTAGCTTGATCCACCACACCGCCAGCCGCGACAGCCCGCCCACCGCCGAACTGGCAAACGGAGGCCCGTTGTCGATGCGTATCCACCAGGGCAGCCCGAACTGGCGAAACGCCGCCTCGAAGATGGCCCGCACCCGCTCCGTGTCCGTCTTCTCCACGGCCTGGCAGCGAAGAAGATAGCGGCTGCACGCATTGGTGATCGTCAGCGGATCGATCCGCGTCCCATCCCCGCTCTTGAACCAGCCCTTGAAGTCGGCGCACCATACAAGATTCGACTCCACCGCATGGGCCAGGGGCGCGGTGTACGGCTCGGTCCGGCGACGCTTCCTGCGCGGCGCCACCAATCCGGCACGCTTCACAGTCTCGCCCAGCGTGCTGGTGGCCGGCCATACGCGCCCAGGCTGGTCCCGCTCCAGAATCCGCTTCAGCTTGCGCGGTCCCCACGTCATGTGCGCCTGGCGATGCACCAGCACCGACTCCTCGATCGAAACCGCCGTCTGGTTGGGATGACGCAACGGCGCCCGGTTCACTTCCACCAATCCTTCCGGCCCGCTCTGCCGATAACGACGAAGCCAGACGTAGCCCGTCTCCCGGCTGATGCCAAAACGCTCACACAGAGCCTTCATCGACGCCTCATCGCGCTCATACTCAAACACAAAGCGCAGCTTCTCATCCATCGCACTGCTCGCTCTCCAGCCCATCTCGACGTTGTAATCAAACGACTATGAACTTGTGCAGTGTCAGCTATGTCCCCGGTTCAATCTGTCAGGCATCTGCCCGGTCCGTACCACCAGAACCTGCCCCACCCCCCTCCCCAGGGGCTATTCGCAATTCCCTCAAGAAACATGGAAGATCGTCCAATCCGCTGACGCCCTGACTTGCTGACCCGCTGACTCGCTCTTTATCCTCTACCCGTGACCAACACTCTCGTTGAATGCGTTCCCAATTTCTCCGAAGGCCGCGACCCTGTCAAGGTCGACGCCATCATCGAAGCGATGAAGATCCCAGGCGTCTATCTCCTCGACCGCGAGATGGACGCCGATCACAACCGCTGCGTCATCACCTTGGTCGGCGAGCGCGAGGCCATTCAGGAGGCCGCCATCCGCGGCGCAGGCAAGGCCGCCGAACTCATTGATCTCACCCAGCACCACGGCGCTCACCCGCGCATGGGCGCCACTGACGTCATCCCTTTCATTCCCATTCAAGGCGTGACACTTGAAGACTGCGTCGCCATGGCCCGCCACGTCGGTGCAGAAATCGCCAGCCGCTTCCAGATTCCTGTCTATCTATATGAGGCGGCGGCCACCACGCCCGAGCGGCAGAATCTTGAGAACATTCGCCGCGGCCAGTTCGAGGGCATCCGTGACGAAATCGCCACCAACCCTGCCCGCAAGCCCGACTTCGGCGAGCCCCGCGTGCATCCCACAGCCGGAGCTACCGTAGTGGGTGCGCGCAAGTCTCTCGTGGCCTACAACATCTTCCTCAACACGCCTGACGTCGGCATCGCAAAGAAGATCGCCAAAGCTGTTCGCTTCTCTTCCGGCGGTCTGCGCTTCGTCAAGGGGGCGGGTTTCCTGGTGCGCGGCCTGGCTCAGGTTTCCATGAACCTCACCGACTTCGAGCAGACTCCCATTCACCGCGTCTTCGAATTCGTAAAGCGCGAGGCCCAGCGCTACGGCGTCACGCCGGTCTCAAGCGAGATTGTCGGACTCATTCCCAAGCTCGCCATCGAGCAAGCCGCCGAATGGTTCCTGCAGGTCGAGAACTTTGACTCCTCGCTTATCCTTGAAAACCGTCTCGCCTCTGTAATGACCGGCAAAATGGCTGTTGGCGGCCTCCGCGCAGGTATCGAGCCATTTATTGAGCAACTCGCCGCACCCACTGCCACTCCCGGCGGAGGCAGCGCCGCCGCCGCTGCGGGCGCAATGGCCGCCGGCCTTGCCGCAATGGTAGCGTCCATGTCGCGCGGCAAAAAAGCCTATCTGCAGTTCGAAGCCGAACTCAGCGAAGCCATCGCCAGACTCACCCAACTGCGCGAAGAACTCAAGGCCGCCATCGACGCCGATGCCGAGTCCTACAATCTCGTAATGAAGGCTTACAAGTCGGCAAAGGAATCACCCGACGGCGCCGGCAACATCGCGGCCGCGCTCCAGCAGGCGACCAGCGTGCCTCTCGGAGTAGCTGAAAAGGCCTTCGAGCTGCAACAAATCGCTGCGGCTCTCAGGCCCATCACTAACCCTCGGATGAATTCCGATTTGGTCACAGCCCTCGCCCTCGCAAAGGCCGCTCTTGAAGGAGCCCTCGCCAATGTCCACATCAACCTTGATTCATTCAGTCCCGGCTCGCCCCAGGCCGAAGCATTCGTGACTCAGGCACGAGCGCGTGTAGCCGCGATCCATCCGGCTGAACGCGTCGAACGAATTGAAATTCACCTCTAGCCAAAGTTCCCAACAGAACATCGGCTGTCATCCTGAGCAGCTTTACTGGCGGGAGCGCGTTGCGTCCAGGGATGAACGGCCGCCGTCTACCCCGCAACTAAACACCGTGCCCCATCCATTCCGCGTCCTTTGCGGAATGGGTGGGACAGAACAACACTCAACCGTCCCGTTCTTTAGGAGCGACCGAAGCGTAGCGCAGAGGGTCGAAAGACCTGCGGTTGTCCTTCGTTTGTCATGCGATGAACTTTAGACTCGGGTCACTAGCGTTTTCGATGTGAGTGTGAACAATCATTTGGGTGCCCCATCCTTGAATCGTTCTTTGATTCAAGGATGGGAGAACATAAATTCAAATCTCCGCCATAAACGCTTAAACAGATAACGCTCTGATGTTCGGGCCGCTGCGTCCCTATCCCTGCAGCGGCCCGTATACTCATTTCTCTTACATGCCGCTGTCGCTCTTTTGCTCCGCATGGACAACGCGGTAGGTCGCGCTGCCTCTCGACCACACCAGCAGCAGAATGTCCTTGCCCGCTGGAACCGAGTGAACCTCGCTCACAAACGTATCGGGACTCTGCACCGGGTGCCGGTTGACTTCGAGAATCACGTCGCCGGGCGCAAGACCCGCATCGTCCGCGGGGCTGGCCGGGCGCACGCTCTCCACCGCCACGCCTTTCACGTGCGACGGGATGTTGAGTTGCTCGCGAAGGTCCGGGGTCAACCCATCGACAGCAAGGCCCAGCCTGCCGCCTTGCCGTGGCTCAGAACCCGCGTTCTCCGCCACTTCTGTATTGGCATGAAATTCGCCAACCGTGATTTTCACCGTCTCCTGGTTGCCGTCGCGCAATATTCCAAGATTGATATTGCGGCCAGGGGCAATCTGGCTCACGGCAACCTGCAGCGCGCTGCCGTTCACGATCTTCTTGCCATCCAGCTCGCGCAGCACGTCGCCGCTCTTCAGTCCGGCGTGGCCTGCGGGCGAGTCGGGCGTAACTTGGCTCACGATCGCGCCCGTAGCGTCTGGCAGGTTAAAGAAGATCGCGTTGTCAGGCGTCACATCGTTCATGCTGATGCCCAGGTAGCCGTGATGCACGGCGCCATCCTTGATTAGCGCGTCCACTGAGGCCTTCACAATCTGCGAGGGAATTGCGAATCCCGCACCCGCGAACGAGCCGTTGCCGGAGATGATGAACGTGTTGATGCCTACCAGCTCGCCATGAGCGTCCACCAAAGGCCCGCCGGAGTTACCTGGGTTTATGGCGGCGTCGGTCTGGATAAAATCTCCGGGCTTGCGCAGGTCATCCGAGTAAGGGTTGGGCCGGTCGAGCGCGCTGATAATGCCCCGCGTCACCGAGAACTGGAAGTAACCGAAGGGGCTGCCAAAGGCCAGCACCGTCTGGCCGGGATGCAGACGCGTCGAGTCGCCCCATGCAATGCTGGCCAGGTTTTTCGCATCGATCCGGATCACCGCCAGGTCGTTGAGTTTGTCGGTACCCACCAGCTTTGCTGTAAACACGCGCCGGTCATTCAGCGTCACGCGAATCTGCGTAGCCCCATCTACAACGTGCGCGTTGGTAACAATGTAGCCATCCGGCGAGACGATGATGCCGCTGCCGATACCGTGCTCCACCTGCGCCGGCGGCTTCATGCCCTGCCCACGGCCATGCGGGCCAAAGAAGAACTGCTGGAACCCAGGCGGAAGCGCGCCTTCCGGAATGCCCGGGCCCTGCCCACCCTCCTCCATCGCCGGACCGCGCGACGTCACCGACACGTTCACTACGGCCGGAGTTACCCGCGCCGCCACCGCTTCGACAGCATTGTCCAGCGCCACCAGGGAAGAGACGCTGCTGTCATCCATCGGAGCAGCCCCACCCCCCGCCGCATGCGCAACGTTGTGGTTAAACACCATCCCGAGGGCGAAGAGCAGAACGGCAACTGCTCCGGCAGGAACAGCTATTCTCTTCATCCTTACGACTAATGAATTAGTTGATACTGACATGGTTTACCTCTCAAGGGAGTTGAAGTTGTTGGTTACAGTTGGATCACGAGCCAGCCGCTGCGCATGGGCGCCAGGACAGGCAGTGTAGAAACGGAACTTGCTGGAATAACTCTGAAGATCAAACGGGTGACAGTGATTTGCTTCCACACCGATCCACCTGTCAGGCCGTCTTCCTCTATTGCTGGACGATTTGCATTAACGTTCGGCGCAAAGTCATAATCTGCCCTCAAGTCTTTATCTCGATTTGCAGTTTGCACTTGCTCCCAGGCTGTGAAAACGATCCACTGTTGCGCCAGCGTAGGCTCAAGACCGGGTCCCGCTGCTTCCAGTTTTACGGGACGTGGCGAGTTGGAGTTGGAAGCGGAGAATGAGGTTTCCCATCCAATCGCGCCGTCCTTTTCAGGAACCGCCCGTGTGCTGGCCATTTCGTCCGTGGACCGCTTCGCCGGTCGGCCGGCCGGGCGCGCTGACGAAACTCCAGCATTGAGCGCAGTTGCCGTTCTCTCGATCACGGCATTTTGCGCCGGCATCGATGCGGCACTCAGAGGCCGGATATTGCTCTTTACCCCGGCGGTACTCTGGGATGGAACGAATGCCACTATCTGTGGGCACCGCGCAAGCGCTATTGATCCGAGCAGAAGGCCACAACTGAGCAAGCCGAGCAAGGCGTTGGTTGCCAGAGGATTGAGCGCATTCTTGCGACGCAAAACGCTGTGGACACGATGCACCAGTTCGGAGCGGCCCTGCCAGGCTCCCAATGAAAGGGCTTCGGCGCGCCGCTCCAATCCGCGCTCCGCGAGATTCGCCAGGCAAGCCGCATAGGCGCGCGGAGCATGAGTGATCTGAATAACACCGTCATCGCAAGCCATCTCGCGCTCGCGGCAGAGCCGTCGCTCAATCCACAAGAGTGCCGGGTTGAGCGGAAACAGAACCAGGCAGAGCTTCTGGAAGAGATTTGTCCAGTCATCGCAGCGGCGCAGATGTTCACTTTCGTGCAGAATGATCTGCTCGAGTTCGCCCGCAGTAAGGCGGGTCAGAAGCCAATCAGGTATGAGGATTCGCGGGCAGAAGAAGCCTATAACGCTGGGGCGTTGCAAAGCGAGAGTAGTGCAAATCCGAACTGGCCCACGGCCCCACATACGCGAGGCTAAGGGACCTAGGCCGCAGTGGAGTTCAACAGGAACTGACTCCTTCCACAACTTGCGCAGTCGCAGCGAATGAATGGCAAGATCTACAAAACGGAATAGCGAAACAGCCGCCCACAGCAAGACGATCAACAGGCTCCACCCACTGTCTACCTGCAACCACGGCCGGGTTAGGACCACCTGTGAAGCGACAGATGTAGAAGGGGCGGCTCCTGATGTGAAGCCCTGGACAAGGGAAAACAGTGGCAGACTCACAAGCACCATGAAGGCCGAGGCCCAAACCACGAAACGCTGAGCGGCGGAGGTGCGTGGTGCAAGCCGAAGACAGATGGCGAGACTGCAAACGACGATAGCGCCTTGCCAGACAGCGGTCACAACCAGCGCTCCTCCCTGCTGCGCGAAGTCACGCAAGTCAGCCAGCAACGGGCCTGCAACACCTGAAATTGCCCACCACATAGCTTCGTAATATGCGGTCAGATGCATCCTCTACACCTCCCCCTCTCCATCCGGTGCAGCGTTCCGGATGGCATCTTTAAGGCGTTGCAACTCGTCGGCAGAAAGCTCATCGTCGCCCAATAGTGACAACAGTAGCCGCTCGCGCGAGTTGCCGAAGAAGCGGCTCATCAGATGACGAACCTCGGAGCGGCCGGCGTCCTGCTCAGCGACGCAAGGGTGATAGACGAACGCACGGCCCTCCTGGCGGTGCTCCACATAGCCCTTCTGCTCAAGAATGCGAATCGTCGTCAGTACTGAGTTGTAGGCCAGCGCCTCGCCTTCCGGCAGGTCGGCAACCAGGTCGTTGACCGCCGAGTCCCCTCGCCGCCAGAGGATCTTCATGAGCCGCAGCTCAGCTTCGGTCAACGTGTTGGATTTCTTTGGGGGCATCTCTATCCTTTTGATTCCATTGGCTCAACACCTGCAATGCGGCTTCTTCTCACAACAGATGGACGATCACCTAATGGATTAGTTAGCTGAGACGAGAAAACTTTCTTGCCCTTCAAAACTACTCTGCTGGATAGTTAGGAGCAGGTCGTTTGAACCTTGCTGCAACTGCCGTACAAATCTATCTTGCTGAAAGCGCCGCAGTTCTTCAGGGCATCTCGCATCCCCACACAACCACCTCAGAGCGACGAACCTTTCGGAGATTCATGGATCTAGCGCAGACAGGAACTTGGGCCTCTTAGGCTATAGTTTCCCCTCTTCAAAACACACTGCGCGGCCATCGGCCAGCTATACAAAGGTATCGTTGTTTTCCTATAAATAACAGGCTCATTTCCGTCGATCAAGCTCGATAGTTAGCCATCGCCCAACACTGGCACCCTTCAATAACTACCAAGGCAGTTAGAGTGTCATTCCATCTTAACCTGGCTCTTGATTCAAGCTCTCTGTGCATTGGCCGCGCATCCTGCGGCTACATCTGCAAATCGTTCGGTGAAGTCCAATTCTGAATGGCGCAGCTACCGATGAAGCTCATTGAGCGGCGAGGGACATCTCAACCCCTTGCACAGAAGATATCTCGTCTATCGGCGCGCTTGCGCGATCCAGAGTGGAGACGCTACGGAGCGGCTCTGCTTGCAGGCAAGGTGATGGGCGTGGGCATGATGCTAGTCATGCTGAACAAGCAAGTTGCCACCGAACTGGTTCTGAGTGAGGTTTCACTGAAGCTACACCGCCGTCACGCTATGAAAAAGATGCAGGCAAGCTCTCTAGCCGAGCTTGTGAAAATGTGTGAATTCATCAGATTCACTTCCCTTGGCTGAGGTGTGACTGTTCTCAATCCCGATAGTTCAGTCACAATCAGTTCCTGACATCTCCCCTTTAACCTCAGGGCAAACGCATTTCAAAACATCTCCAATAGCCGGCTGAGGAAGTCCTCGTTCCATCCGGCGCGTTTGAGTTTTCCTCGGAGTGAACCTTTGGACCCCTCTTTTTGCATGGCATTGATGGCCATGTGCCGCAGGACGG
>CAIKND010000041.1 GCA_903828675.1 uncultured Acidobacteriaceae bacterium | reverse complement strand
CTGCTCAGACGTGGACGCGGATACCGAAACCTCAACTACCTGCTGTTGAAAGTACAGCGGCTGGCCGCCACGAGAACCAACTTCGTCGCTTTTCAGAAAGCCGCGTAAAACGCACACTTTTCCACTTTCTTGCCAAGAACCCAAAAATCACCAGTGGCTGTGCGCGGCCTTCGCGCTGGTGAACCTGTACCAACACCGCAACCGGCTGGCCCCGCAAAGGGCGTAGTGTCTCTTGAGGCCGGAAAACGGCCTCAAGAGATCAAAATGACAAGCAGCAACCCTCTGTTTCGCCGATAAACCGCACCAAAATCAAGAGAACCAACGTCGGTCGTTTGCTCGCTGCAAGATTACGCACCTGCGCAGAGGTTCCTTAGGCTGCTTTCGGCCCAGGAGCCATCTTCTTGTTTTGTGCCCGAGATCACCTGTTGGGTTTTATGTGCGGCTTGTGGGAAGTCTACGCTCTGCGCCCATCCTGTAGTAGTTGTTGGCAGAATCGCGAGCGATGCGAGTATAGCTTTAGCTATCCGGAAACCCAACCGGGAAGCTGTTTGCGAGAACAGGAAGGCGAAATGGCCAGTAAATGAAGTAGAGTCGTTCATGTAAGTCTCCACGATTCTGGGTACAGCAGTTCCAGAGAGGATGCTACTGGCATTCGGCAGTCTCTTCGAATGCTCTCAATTACCGGCAGGAGCCAGTCTATGTGATTGAAAGATCCGAGGCGAGAATCAGCACCCGCTTCCATATTCGCTGAATTCTGTCCCTTGAATTTCGGGCCCGTCTTTTTCAGGGACTCTTACGAGTGATGCAAATTCAGCCGCGGCGTGATCGGTAGCGGTCTTCAGTTTTCTCGGATTGCCTATCCGAGCGAAGGCACGCGCAAAAAGGAAAAGGATTGCAAGCGCACCCTGCGCCAGAATTGGATTTGCAAACTATAATACGCCTGCTGGTGCGAAATCAGTCAGCGGTTTTCAAGAAGTCTACAAAGCCGGTGCAAATCTCTCCACGGCATAGTCCTGACCAGCGCTCAGTTTGCTACTGAGCCAGCTTGCGGAGAATATGCGTCGCCGTGAACACCGGCGGCGGGCAAAGCTACTGGACAGGCGCAGGAATTTACACCCGTTAGCCGCGGCGCCGACCTTCCTGGCTCATAAACGGTACGCGAGAGGGTAAGGTCATACGCGCACCAAAGGCACAGTAACCCCTTCAATTATGTTGAATATGGGGCCGTTGCAGGATCGGTACCATGAAGTCGCCCAGTGTTCAGGAATGTGATCGAGGGCCGATTCTCAACTGTTGCCAACAGTCAAAGCACTCATGGAGGCGGTCTGGAGTTGATATTTTCGTGTTCCCGCCGCACGGATCGTCAAACCGGCAGTTGGGCACGCGTCTTGATGGGATCACTCAGCACGAAAGCGCCGTTCCACTCATGGAAAGGCCCCCCTTGTCATCGAGTCATTCTGCCAGCCAGAGAGGGTTCACGACATCATGATAGGGCCAAACGCAGTGCCGCCGTATTGCTCGCTTAGGTCGGTGGCAATCAGGCTCGTCCGAGCGTCGGTGGAAACGACCCGGACGCGGTGGGTTCCGCGCAGGCTGGTCTTCGTAATGAAAGCGGTCTCCGAATCGTAGACGGGCATGGAAATCAATTCGTGCGCGGGGGCCAAGGGACACCCGCGCCGGGTTTGCGGCTAGGCAGCGGCAGCCTGGCAATCCATGGCTGTCTCCAAGGCGAGCCGGACGTTGCCGAGTGCTTCCATGGAGGGCACAGCCGCGAAGGTCTGGACTTTGTAGGTATCCAGCACCTGGTCGACGATCTGGGGGGCCACGCCGGCGGCGAGCTGCCTGGTATGGGTCAGGAGGTCGCACGCTTCGTTGAGCGAGCGCATAATCTGCTGGGCTGCGTCGCCCGAGGGGGTGTCCGGGACGATGGAGCTCTTTGCTTTGGTGGCGGCGTCGTTGTAAAGTGGTTCACCCAGGGCCTGGATGTATAAGGCTTTCTTTACGAGCAGTTCGTCGCGGGTGGGAGTACTTGCCGTCTGTGCCGCAGGGCGGGCAATTGGGCCTGGCACTGAACGCTGCGTGCGCGAACCATTGCCGCTTTCGTGAACGGCCGGCGCCGCCTGCTGCGCCGGGCTTGCAGTGCCCGAGCGGGGGAGCGCGGCAGCCAGTACAGCGACGGCAGCAGGGCGGAATTTATTCAAATCTGCGGGCTGACCGTAGGGGCCGATGTCACACCACAGTTTCTCGACGCGCCTGAGATACAGGCCGATGCCGAAGCACTCGGCCGATCTTTTGAAGGCCTGGGAGTCTGCGGCGGTAAGGGCATTGGCGTCGTCGGACCACATCTCGCCTGTGCCCGAGTTTCTCCCGATACCGGGGATTTCGATCTCGCAGATGATGGCGATCTTGCCCTTTATCGCGCTCTTGCCATCCACCGTAAGCGGGATGTTTTCAATTGTGCGCTGCTGGTAGGTGCGGCTCCAGCAACCCTCGCCCAGCACGGAGTTCAGCCGGTCGATGATTACGCTTGCCTTGATGTAGGGAACGACCAATCCCCGCTTCTTGTCCTTGGTCGACTGGATCACGCGCCAGCGGATGTCATTGAAGGCGAAGGGCTCGCCGAGCTGGGCGATGACCCGTTTCCTCTCATCGGTGGCCATGGTGGCGGCAGGCGCCGGATCAGCGGTGAGATCCGGCAGGGAAACCACCTGGCCGCGCGAGTCTAAAAGAATGGAAGATGCCATTTGGAACCTCGGGACCGGACAACTGTCCGGCTGGGAAATGGGTCGGGGCGCAGATTGGCGCGGGGAGTGAGCGCGCGGATTGGCCACGTGATCGGATAGGGTTGCACCGGCGGAGCGTTCAGGTCGGTGAATCCCCAATTGTTGATCTGTTCATTCGGACGGTTCCGGCCAAGGAAGAGATCGAGGGAGACTGCGACTGCACCTCGCAGCAGGCGTGGCCGGTTTCTCGATTAGGCATTTGACATGAAAACAACACAGCCCCATGATAGTAACCATGGCCATGATACATATCGCGGCCAAGGTAACTTTATGGGACTCTCAAGTGCGATCATCCCTTCCGATGCAGAGATCCGGAGCGCCGAGCGGCTGCAAGATGCATTCCGGCGCAAAGGCTGGCGCGTCGAAGAAAGTCCTCGGGTTGGAGGCCGTCATGCGGATATGGCCGTCTCGAAGAATAGAATCCGCTATCTCGTCGAGTTGAAAGTTGCCTCAGAAGGCCGCCGCGACCGTCTCGTACCATTGCTGGCGCAGGCAATTCTGGAAGCTCAGGCCATTGTCAAAGGATCGCCGAAACCAATCTCTGCTCTTGCCGTTATTGCAGCACCCAGAATTGCGCCTGCCGTCATTGTTCATCTGGAGCATTTCCTTGCCGAGAACGCGCCGGATGCCGCTGCGGGCTTCGTAGACGAACAAGGACTTCTGCGGTTTGTTGGGCCCGATCTCGAAGAACTGAATGAGCGTCCGCAGAAGCGTGTACGCCTCAACAAGATTGCCGTACCCGACTCTGGCCAGTTGTTTTCTGACCTGAATCAGTGGATGCTCAAGGTCCTGCTGGCTCCCGAGCTTCCGCCGGAGATGTTGGCTGCGCCGCGTGGCGAGTACCGTAATGCTTCGCAGCTGGCAGAGGCGGCTCAGGTTTCTCTGATGAGCGCCTTCCGCTTCATTCGCCAGATGAAGCAGGAAGGTTTTCTGGACGATGACGACGAATTGCTGCGCGTTGTGCGGCGTCAGGAGTTGATGCACCGCTGGCAGGCTGTCTACCTGCGTTCAGTTGTAGATCTCCCTGCCCGCTGGATTGTGCGCGGTACTTCTACGCAGCGGCTTTCGGATGCGTTACGTGCTCAAAGAGCGAAAGCAGAGGGCAGTAAGCCTCGTGCTTGTCTCGGTCTGTTTGCCGCTGCGGAAGCGCTGGGCAAGGGCTTCGTGCATGGCGTGAAACCACATCTCTATGTCGAAAAGCTGGACGCGAATGTCCTCAAGAAATTCGGCCTGTCAGTTGAAGGAGCGCAGCACGCTCCCGATGTATTGGTGCGCGTTCCGCTCTTCCGTGAGTCTCTTTTCCGCGCGGCAGTAGAATGCGATGGGGTTTCCGTTGCAGACATTTTGCAGGTGTGGCTCGACACGTCGGCATTTCCGGCGCGGGGTGCAGCACAGGCTGATGAGTTGCAGAGACGAGTGCTTGCACCACTTTTCAAGGGGGGTAGCAATCCCCGACGGAGGCATCCGTAAAGACGACCTGCGGAGCTTTGCACAGTTGGTTTCAGGCCGCGGCGACAGGGATGGTTTCACCAAACGGGGCAACTTGTGAACTGGTGGATACCCAGATGACGGGATAGTGCGGCTCCCGTTCCGGAAAGGCACCGTACAGGTCGGAGAGAAAGACCAGCGCCTGCGGGTCGAGTCCTTGCTGTTCAACGTACTCGAATACGGGTGCGAAATCCGTGCCGCCGCCGCCCACCGGCGTGAGTGTAACCGTTTCACCACAGGAATAGACATCGTGGCGGTGGATGAGGGTGTCGAAGTAGAGCAGGTGGACCT
>CAIKND010000040.1 GCA_903828675.1 uncultured Acidobacteriaceae bacterium | reverse complement strand
GTGAGCCCGCCGAGTTCAGCGCCGGCGCCATTCCCGATTCAGTCAACATACCGCTCGGCAAGTTGCGGGAACGCATGGGCGAGTTGCCGCAATCAAAAGAGATCTGGGTAACCTGCGGCGTCGGTCAGCGCGCGTACTATGCGTGTCGGATACTTGCCCAGCACGGCTTCCACGCTCGCAATCTCTCCGGAGGATATAGCACCTTTCGCGCACTGCATCCACTAGGAATTCAAGAAACGGTTGTGCTCTAACCGAATCTTTCTGGTTTGGCAACTGTCCTGCGCTTCGGTATAATTCGAGTGAATCTCTTCCCAAACCAAAGATTCCGGACAAGATAGCGGGTATTACATTGAGCATTACCGAGCATGACGCACAGATGGAAGTGGCGTTTGCTGACTTCGCTCGGCGCTATCCCGACTACGCCGGTACAGCCTCACTTGACCGATTGCGCGCCACCGAATACCGCCGCCTCGACGAACTCGGTCAAGTGTATCTGGATTACACCGGCGGCTCTCTCTTCGCTGAATCTCAGCTCGAAGAGCACATGAGTTTTTTGCGCTCCGGTGTTTTTGGCAATCCGCACTCCAACAACCCAACATCCGCGGCAATGACCGAGCATCTCGAAAGAACCCGCCGGTCGGTCCTGAACTATTTCAACGCCAGCTCGGGCGAGTACATCTTGGCCTTCACGCCCAACGCAAGTGGTGCGCTCAAGCTTGTCGGTGAGTCCTTTCCATTTACTCCGAAAGGCCGATTGCTGCTCACCTTCGACAACCATAATTCGGTGAACGGTATCCGCGAATTCGCGCGCGCGAAGGGTGCGAGAATCGACTACGCGCCTCTAGTGGCGCCAGCTTTACGCCTGGATCGGGAGCGGTTGGAGACACTGCTCAGTGGGGCCGACCCGGCCAGCGAGAATCTTTTCGCCTTTCCAGCTCAGTCGAATGTTTCAGGCGTCAAGCATCCGCTGGAACTGGTGACGGCGGCACAAGACAAAGGATGGCGGGTGCTCCTGGATGCGGCTGCTTTCGTGCCTACCAATCCCCTGGATCTAAGCGTCGTGCAGCCGGATTTCGTTGCCGTCTCCTTCTATAAGATGTTTGGTTATCCCACGGGAGTGGGGGCACTGCTCATCCGCAGGTCCGCCTTTCAAAGGCTCCAACGGCCTTGGTTTGCGGGCGGCACAGTTAACTTTGCTTCGGTTCAGGCACAAGCACATGTGCTGGCCCCAGGCGAGGCGGCTCTTGAAGACGGCACCCTTAACTACCTCGCCATCCCTGCCGTCGAGATTGGGCTGCGCCACCTGCAGACGATCGGAATGAATATCATCGGCGAACGGGTGCGCTGCCTGACAGGATGGATGCTTGACGAACTGCTGGCAATGCGCCACAGCAACGGCCATCCGCAGGTCCGCATCTACGGGCCTACAACTACCGAAGCTCGCGGCGGAACCGTCACGCTGAACCTCTATGATCCTGACCAGCACCTACTGGATTATCGCCGCTTGGAGGAGTTGGCCGGCGAGGAAGGCATTTCGCTGCGCACTGGCTGCTTCTGCAATCCCGGTGCCGGAGAAGCAGCAGAGGGGTTGACGGAGGAAGACATGCTGGCCGCTCTGACGCTGGGAACAGACGTGAATTTGTTTAGCTTTCTGAAAATGATGCAGGGCCGAGGCCACAAGAGCGCTGGAGCCATTCGTGCGTCCCTAGGCCTGGCAAGCAACTTTGCCGATGTGTGGCGCTTTGTGCGCTTCGTGCAAGGATTCCGCGATCAGGCACGGCTCACCATCGGAGAAGTCAGCTTCGATATCGATTCTTGCCGCGTGATCCGTGATGGAAGCTAGGGCTACGTTCCAGAGTCGGCTTGCGAGTAAAAGCAGATTTCTTTTAATCGGAGCGAGCAACCGCCGTCGAGGGCGGAACCGAACGAGGTGTGATCGCGCGCCAAAAGCCCGCAGAGTGCGAACAGCGGTCTGTTCAGTTAAACTCTCCGTGGAGACACCTACCATGAAATTCAGCTTTGCCCGGATATCGGGAACACTCGCAGTTCTTTTCACATTCGCCCTTTTGTCTTCTAAAGTCCAAATGCAAGCGCAGTTCGCCGGCGCCTCGGTTCCCAATGGAAGCACGCTCACCATTCCAGTAGCCCAGATCATCCAGCCGGAGGCGCTGCTCCATTTGTTGCAGGGTACCGGCGCGGAAAAGCCGCTGATGCTGCAAGTCGGCTCACACATGATGTATGCCGAAGGTCACATTCCTGGATCGGAGTACGTGGGGCAAGGTTCGCAGCCAGCAGGACTCCAACAATTGCAGAACCGGGTGAGTTCGCTCCCGCGCAAAAGAGCGATCATTCTTTATTGCGGCTGCTGTCCGTGGAATCGCTGTCCGAATCTCGGACCAGCGTTCGCGAAATTGCATGATATGGGATTTACCAATGTGAAGGTTCTCTATCTGGCTGACAATTTCGGGACCAACTGGGCCAACAAGGGATATCCGGTTGAACAAGGCCGCTAGCAAGGACGCGTCGCGTGACGGTCGGAATCCCCCAATGAGCATGGGGATTCCGCAGCCGGCGCTTCGCAACTCAACACTGGTGAGAGTGATCTTGTTCCTTTGGCTCGGAGTGAACGCGGCATTGGCGTCCTTTGCCGCAACTTCCGTGCTTCACAAAGCGGCGCCGGAGTTCGTGCGCACAGACTTGAATCACAGGAGACTGGATCTCCGTGCCTACCGGGGCAAGATTGTGCTACTGAACTTCTGGGCCACCTGGTGCGCGCCATGCCAGCTTGAGATGCCGCGCTTTGTTGCTTGGCAGAATCAATACGGCCCGCGCGGACTGCAGATTATCGGGGTTTCAATGGACGACGATTCTGCTGCAGCGAACAGCCTGGTCAAGAAGCTGAAGCTGAATTACCCGGTAGTGATGGGTGACGAGAAACTTGGACATTCGTATGGCGGAGTAATGGGACTCCCGATAACATTTCTGATCGACAGCCATGGGAAAGTCCAGGCTCAGTATCAAGGTGAAACCAACTTGAACTCGATCGAAGAACAGTTCAAGCCCCTTCTTCGTCCTTGAGTTGGCGTCTGCGATCCTTGCGTAAGGGTCAAAAGTGTCGCGCTACAAGAAACACTCCCCATGCATGAGCTCTTTCCTCGCCCTCTTCGGACATGATGCTGGCCTCAGCCTGTATCCTTCTCTTCTCGACACTCACTACCCATCCATTTACAAGAACAACATCGCCGACGCAGATTTTCTTGCGGAAACGAATCCTCAGATCGGCGGTAAAAGCCTCGTCGCCTCCCGAAATGATCGCCTTGGACATTGCTTCATCCAAAACCGAAGAGATGATTCCGCCATGAATGACCCCCTTGTAGCTTTCCGAACCTACACACGGCGTCCACCTGGCAAATGCACGCCGATCTTCTGTCTGAAACCCAAGATGCAGCCCGTGCGGATTCTCTTCGCCGCAGACAAAGCAAGCGGGATTCAGAGGAGTACTAACGGATTCCGGTTGCACCGCCTGGTCTCCGCTTAATTCGATCAAATCTCTCAAACTTCCACGCCCCGTTTCCGCTATGGGATACTAGGTCTCTTGCGCGATCTTCAGATGTGCGTGTCCAAGCCTGCCAGTCTGTTTACCGCTTTGTCCAGCCTCGGCCCTTGTTGCCTGAACATTAGGCAGGGTACCCGCTTTTCCGGCCATCAATGGCGATCATCACTGCCAATACCGGGTTTAGTTTCATGAGCAAACTGAATCATCGCCTTACCAAGGGATTCCAAGAGATGAGCCCAGTCG
>CAIKND010000039.1 GCA_903828675.1 uncultured Acidobacteriaceae bacterium | reverse complement strand
GGAATGAAGTTCTGGCCCATGAATCGAACCTAAAACAGAACACAACGACCCTGCTGTAGGCTCCGTCACAAATCTATGCCCGACACTCACCTAGAGCGTTTCTGTTTTGGTGTTTACAGTGGAGATTTGAATTTATGCTATCCCACCCATGAATCACAAAACGATTCATGGATGGGGCACCCAAATTACTGTTCACGCTCGCACCGAAAACGCTTTAGCGGGAAGTGAACTGGCTGGCTCTTGCTCACTTCATTTTATTCGTCGGTGATCTTGCGCCAGGCGCCGGTGGGCAGGGTGGGGCCTGGTACGGAGAAATCGACTTTGGTGCGGGGTAGAACGACGAGGTCGACGCGGCGATTTTCGGCGCGCCCGGCGGCGGTATCGTTGCAGGCCACGGGATGAAACTCCGCGTAGCCGGCGGCGGCGAGGCGTTCGGCGGGAATTTCCTTGAGATAGAGGAAGAGGCGCGCGATGCGGGTTGCGCGAGCGGCTGAGAGTTCCCAGTTGGAGTCGAAATCGGCGTTGTGAATGGGGATGTTATCGGTGTGTCCCTCGATGCGGAGGTCGTAGGGTGTTCGTCCGAGGGAAGCGGCAATCTGGCGCAGGGTGGGGAGTGTTTCGGGCTTGGGAGAAGCCGAGCCAGAGTTGAAGAAACCGGCCTCGCGCAGGCTGATGACGAGGCCGTCGCGACCCATCTTGATGGAGACGGTGTGAGTGGCGACCTGATTGGAGAGGGTCTGTTCGAGTTCGCGGCGCACATTATCTAGATCTTCCTTAACCCTTGCGGGGGCCATGACATCTTCTCCCATGACGATGTTCATGGGGATGACGGCCTGGTCTTTGGCGGAGGAAGCGGAAGCGTTTTTGTCAGGGTGACGGGAGGCATCGGGAAAGATGCCGAGCGAGCGAAAGGCGGCGTCGATGGAGTCGGTGACCATGACCTGTTTTTTCTGGTCTGCCCTGGCGAAGGCGAAGAGGACGACGAAGAAGGCGAAGAGCAGCGTGATGAAGTCGGCATAGGAGACCAGCCAGCGATCATGGCTGACGCGGGCCCTGGGTACGCGGGGATTCATGGGCGGGGCTCCTGCTTTTCGCGGCTGGATTCATCGACGAAGCCGCCGAGTTTGACTTCGAGCATGCGGGGGTTCATGCCTTCGAGGATGGAGACAACTCCTTCGAGCATCATCTCGCGGCGGCGGTGTCCGTCGCGGATGCGGATGCGCATTTTCCCGGCGAAGGGGAGGAAGAACAGGTTGGCGATGCCGACTCCGTAAATGGTGGCGACGAAGGCGACGGCGATGCCCTTGCCGACCTCCTGAATGTTGTCAAGATTCTTCATGACCTGAATGAGGCCGAGGACGGCGCCGAGGATGCCGATGGTGGGCGAGAAGCCTCCGGCGGACTCGAAGACGGCGGGCAGGCGTTCTTCGTCTTCAGTGGTGGAGTCCAGGCTGACGCGCATGATCTTGCGTAGTTCGCTGGGCTCGGTGCCATCGACGGCGAGCATGAGGGACTGCTTGAGAAACGGGTCCTGAATGGTCTGCAGGTCAGCGTCGAGAGAGACGACTCCGCTGCGGCGGGCCTTGTTGGCGAAGCCCACCAGCAGCTTGATGAGCTGGCTGTCGTACTTGCGGGGTGCGGAAAAGATATCTGCCATGCCGCGAAAGGCGGCGACCACGGTAGTGAGCGGGAACTGGAGCAAGACCGCGCCCATGGTGCCGCCGAAGACGATGAGGGCCGCGGTGGGCTGCAGAATCTGGCCCAGGTTGCCGCCTTCGATCAGCAACCCTGCAACGATACCGACGACGGCCAGCAAGACTCCGCCGATGCTCGCTTTATCCATAAACAGCTCCTTTAGAAATCGTGCGGGGAGACGCCGATGTCAGCACGCCAACGAACAAGAACCGCCTTCGGCCTACCGGATTCAAGATTCGTCGTCGAGGTTAGAACTGCGCATTGGCGTTGCGGGAGCGGGCCGGCCAGAGACGTCGAGACTGGCGAGCGCGACAACACGCTCGAGGTCGCAGAAGGTGGGTATGCGCCGGGCCACGTTGGCGAGCAGGCGGGCCCGATAGGCCAGTACGCGCTCGACCACCTCGGCGGTTTCCTCGCGCACGATCAGCTTTTCTCCGTTGATGAGGGTGAGCATGGTGTCAGGAGAGGCCTCGGCGGTCTTAATGAGATCGCTATTCAGCATCATCGGGGTTCCGTTGAGCCTTGTGAGTTCGATCATGGCCGTAAAACTCCTTTGAAGCAGTTATCGGCAGGGGGTGGGGAAGAATTAAAGGATTAGAACGAAACGAGGGCGAGTGTCCGTAGTCGCGACAGGCGGAGGGGGTTGATAAAGTCTCTGCGGGCGGCGCCGAAGAAGGGGCCAGATGCGACGGAACTGAACTGAAAAGCAGCTACCCAGAGCGACACAAAACATGGGAGCGTAATTGGCGAGGGACCGTAAATCCACGCATTCAACTAAGGAGTACCCCATGTCCCTGGGTGTCTTGAATAACATCAACGCGATCTATGCGCAAAACAGCCTGAATAACACCAGCAGCAGCTTGTCAACGGTATTGCAGCAGTTGTCATCCGGATCGAAGATCAACTCAGGCGCCGACGATGCAGCCGGTCTTTCGCTGGTCAACGGCCTGCAGGCCAACTCTCAGGCACTGACGCAGTCGAAGACGAATGCGCAAGAAGGCGTAGGTCTGCTTCAAGTTGCCGATGGCGCTCTCTCGCAAGTGACTAACCTGCTCAACCGCGCCGTGACGCTGGCTACCGAAGCCTCGAACGGCACCCTTACCGGCACGCAGTTTGGCGCAGCCAACCAGGAATACCAGTCGATACTTTCGGAAATCAACAACATCGGATCGACGACGACCTATAACCAGACTCAGGTTTTCGGGGCGGGCACGGTAGGCATCTACACCGGCGACTCTTCAGCCAAGAGCGCGTCTCTTGACAACGTGAAAATCTCCGCACTTTCGTCCACCAACGTTGGCGACACCGGCGGCACGATGTCGTACAACACCGGCACCAACGTATTCGTCGACCTCTCGGCGGGGGGCGTAGGGAACGCACAGTCGACCGACTCGATCACCGCTGGCACGCAGATGACCATCAGCTACATGAACTCCGATGGCTCGACCGGCTCTGTTGACACAAGCGGTGCAAGCACGGTGGGCGGTTTGATCGCCGCCATTAACGGCTCCGGGCGCGGCTTGACGGCCACATTCACCACGGGTGCGGCTGCTGGAGATGCGGCTGCGGGCACTCACACCGGCATCATGATCTCGGGAAGCATCAACTCGACCAGCGGCCCGACGGTGGGCGGATTGCAACAGATCGCGATCAAATCAGGTGGCAATGACACCGCCGATGTAGGTGCGGCCTCGACGCTTCACGATGACGCGACGGGCGGCATCGCCACCATCAACTACACAGCCGGAGCAGGCGCAAACCTGACCACGAACAACCTTTCCACCCAGGGTGGAGCACAGTCCGCGCTGACCACACTGAACGCGGCCATCAGCAACGTTTCGGCACAGCAAGGCTATATTGGCGCGCAGATCAACACTCTGAACTCAGTAAGTTCGGTGCTGAGCACGCAGGAGACGAACGTGACGTCGGCGCAGAATGCGGTGCAGGCCACGGACTATGCGTCGGCAACATCGAACATGTCGAAGTACGAGATTCTGAGCCAGACCGGCATTTCGGCTCTGGCGCAGGCCAACAGCATGCAGCAGCAAGTGACGAAGCTGTTGCAGTAGTCCGGGGTCCCCAGCGATGGGTCTTGATCGATGGGTTGGAGTTAACCGGGGTCATGCGGTTAACCAAGGGAAGGGCGTCCGGAAGGGCGCCCTTCTTTGCGCAAGGAAGGCATGGCTGGCGGGCAGCCATGAGATTTTTCCAACCCTGCTTACGACCGGTTGGTTCCCCGGCTGCTTGAGTTCGACAGGGAGGGTGCGATGGGCACAGTGGGATTGAGTTTCGGTTCGCCGACCAGTGGGGCGGGGTTCGATGTAAGCACCACGGTGGCCTCGATCGTGGGCAATCTTCAGAATATAGAAACTCCGTGGAAGACGCAGCTGACCTCGTTGCAGGCCCAGGACACGGCCATCTCGAGCCTTGGAACGTTGATGTCGAACCTATCGAACGATCTGAGCCAACTGACGGACTTCACGGGCATCATGGCACAGAAGACGGGCTCCAGCTCGGACACGAATGTGTTGCAACTGACGGCAGCAACGTCTTCAGCGGTGGCGGGAACGCATACGGTAGTGGTGAACAATCTGGCGCTGACCTCGAGCGGATATCTGAATCCGATTTCGAAGTCCACCGACACGCTGTCGGGTTCGATCACGCTTCAGGCGGGTTCGGGCACGGCGCAGACGATCACGCTGGACTCGACGAACAACACACTTTCCGGCCTGGCAAAGACGATCAACTCGTCCGGCGTGGGCATCACTGCAAGCGTGCTGACCGATTCCGCCGGCTCCAGGCTCAGCCTGGTTTCAGGCACTGCAGGCGCGAGCGGAAACATCACGATCAGCGCAAATTCGATTGTTGACAGCAGTTCCTTGAACTCGGCGCTCGGCTACAACAAGACGGTGACCGGCAAGGACGCAAGCATGACGGTAGACGGCGTGGACCTGACCAGTTCGTCGAACACGGTTTCCAATCTCATTCCCGGGCTCACATTTCAACTTCTTGCGCCCAGCACGAAGGAGCCCGATGGCACCCTGGAGCAGGTACAGGTGATCATCGGCAACGACAACAGCGCGGTTGAAAGCACCATCAAAGCGCTTGTAAGCGACTACAACGCGCTGGTGAGCGCCACCAGTACACAGGACGGGATGGACAGCTCGGGCAACCCCGAGCCGCTGTTCGGTTCACCGACGCTATCCCTGCTGCAGCAGCAGCTTCTGAGCGGCCTGAACATGCAGAACCCGAACGGCAACCTGGACGCGGTCGGTGCCAACACCGGCACCACTCTGACCGGTTCGTTGTCGATCAAGGTGGCTGGCGGCTTTGCTTTGAATTACGACGGCGCGGCGGTTACCGGTTCAGAAGCTTCAAGCGGCACACTGACTTCAATTGCCAACGCCGGCGATACGCTGGCTGGCTCGATTTCGATCCAGGTGGGCACGGGCACCACGCAGACCGTAAATGTACCGACGACATTGGGAGACAACACACTGGCCGGGCTGGCGAGTGCGATCAACACGGCCAGCATCGGAGTGACGGCCTCCGTGGTGACCAATAGCGACAGGTCGTCCAGCCTGTCGCTTCTGTCCGGGACCTCGGGGACGGACGGAACGCTGACCGTTGGCTCCAGCATCAAGGACACCAGCGTACAGACCATCAAGGTCCCGACGACGTCTGGGGATAATACGCTTGCCGGACTGGCCAGCGCCATCAACTCGGCCAACATCGGGGTCTCGGCCACGATCGTGACCAAGGGCACGCAATCGACCTTGTCGCTGCTGTCGCAGACCGCCGGATCGAACGGGGCGTTGACCGTAACATCCACGATTGCCGCCACCAGCGAGGCGCTGCTTGGCTACTCCGGGACCTCGGCCACCAGCACCACCGCAGCCACGGGCACGCTGAGTTCGATTTCGAGCGCGTGCAATATGCTTGCCGGATCGATCAGCATCAAGGTGGGCACCGGTGCGGCGCAGACCGTCAATGTCGATCCGGCCAACGCTACACTGTCCGGCCTGGCAGACGCCATCAACAATGCGGGCATCGGAGTAACGGCCTCGCTAAGCACGGACGGAAAGAAGCTGTCGTTGTTGTCGGGGACGGTGGGAACGACCGGGAATCTGACTGTAACCTCGAACATTCTGGACACGACCGACACGACGGTCACGAATGTAAATTACGCCAATTCATCCGACCTCTCCGGGCTCTCCAGTCTGGGCATAACCGTCTCAAAGAAAGCTGACGGCACGCTGACCTTTTGACGCTTCAACGCTGGATTCGGTGCTGAACTCGGATTACAGCGGAGTGCTGGGATTCTTTCAGAATGCGAACAGTTGGGGGATGATGTTCTCCAGCATGCTTGAGAACACGGGATCAAGTTCTTCAATTGGAATACTGTCGCTGGCGGCAACGTCCAACAGCAACAACGAGTCGATGCTGAACGCGAACATTTCGAAGGAAGAGAGCATGATCTCGGTGGAGCGGAAGAGCCTGATGGCGGTATTGAACAGCGCCAATGAGATTATGCAGGGGCTGCCGACGCAACTGGACGGAATAAACCAACTCTATTCGGCAATCACGGGATACAACCAGAGCAAATAACCTCAACCACGCGTTCAGAAAGAGCCGAAAGGAACTAGACCACGATGGGAAGTTATCAGGAGCATGCGCTGGAAGGCGCATCGGCTGTCGATCTTGTGGTGGCGCTTTATGAAGGGATGATCCGTTTTCTATCCCTTGCAATAGCGGCCGTAGAGCGTGGAGACGCGTCGGAGCGGCGAGCAGCGGTCAAGCGGGCGCTGGATATCATCATTCATCTTCAGGCGCGTTTGCGCATGGATGTGGGCGGAAAGCCGGCGCAGACATTGAGCGAGTTCTACGCATCGATCTTTGCACTGATCTTGCAGGCCTCGCAGGCGGCATCGAAGGCGAAGTTCGAGCACGCGATCGACTGCATCCGCAATGTGCGGGACGCGTGGCGGCAGGTGGCAAAGGATCCGGAGGTGAATCCAGCGCCTTTGCAGGTGGCCAGCATGTCCTCGCGTCATTTGCACTCGGGTTTTGATAACGGCGAGTATGGGGTGGAATCGAGCGGCGGCTCAAGCTGGAATGCCTAGAGCGCTTTCTGTTTGAGTGTTTTCAGTGGAGATTTGAATTCATGCTCTCCCCCCTTGAATCAAAGAACGATTCAAGGATGGGGCACCCAAATTATTGTTCACACTCGCGTCGATCAGCCGGCGACGGTGAGTTCCTCTTCGAGCTGCTGCTTCTGATAGAGGCCTGCGTAGTAGCCGTCGAGGGCGAGCAACTCGTCGTGCTTTCCGATCTCCACAATCCTTCCATGGTCTAGCACGGCGATCTGGTCGGCATTGCGCACGGTTGAGACGCGGTGGGAGATGAGGATGGTGGTAGACGTGGCGGTGTAAGTGCGCAAGCCGCCCAGGATGCGCTCTTCCGTATAGGTGTCCACACTGGCCAGCGCGTCGTCAAGAATGAGGATGGCGGGGCGGCGCAACAAGGCGCGCGCTATGGCCGAGCGCTGTTTCTGTCCGCCCGAGAGGGTGACGCCACGCTCACCAACGACGGTTTCAAAGCCTTGCGGAAAATCTTCGAATTCCTTGCGGATGTGGGCGGCTTCGGATGCCTTGAGTAATTCTTCCGCGCCGGCATTTGGCGCTCCGAAGGCCAGGTTTTCGCGGATAGTCTCACTGAACAGGAAGGTCTCCTGCGGCACCATGCCGATGTTGCGGCGAAGGACCGCCAGAGGGTAGTTGCGTATTGGGCGGCCATCGATGAGCAGGGAGCCTTCAGGGGCTTCATAGAGGCGCGCGATGAGGCTTACCAGCGTGGATTTGCCGCAGCCAGTAGGGCCGACAATGGCGAGGCTGGAGCCGGCGGGAATGGTGAGCGAGATGTCACGGAGTACCGGAGTATCGCCGTAGTTGAAATTGAGATTGCGAAATTCGATTTCGCCATCGAGAACGGCATCGGCAGGGACCGCTGGATCGGTGGCGCTGTCATCGATTGCCGGCACGGCTTTGAGCAGTTCGTCAATGCGCTTCACGGAAGCGGTGCCGCGCTGGAAGATGTTGATGACCCAGCCCACGGCGATGATGGGCCAGATGAGCATGATCATGTAGGTATTGAACGCCACGAAGTCGCCGACTGAGATTTTATGGGCGATGACCAGGTGGCCTCCGGCGAGCAGGGTGATGACCATGGAGACGCCGAGGACGAACTCCAAAGAAGGCCAGAGCATGCCCATGAGCTGGACGAGGCGCAGGGAGCGGGCGATGTATTGTCGGTTGAGCCGCTCGAAGAGGCTGATTTCAGACTCCTCGCGGGCAAAGGCGCGGACCAGGCGTGCGCCGGAGTAGTTTTCCTGGGCTTGCGAGGAGATCTCAGAGAAGCTGGCCTGGATGCGCTCGAAGCGGTCGTGGATTCTGCTTCCGAAGTACTGTACCAGGATGCTGGCGATGGGCATGGGGGCCCAGGCCACCAGGGTGAGCCAGGGGCTGATGCGAAGCAGGAAGAAGAGTGCGCCGACGGTAAAGAAGATGGTGTTGGCGCTGTACATGAGGGCCGGGCCGAGCAGCATGCGGACGGCGTTCAAGTCATTGGTAAGCCGGGCCATGATGTCGCCGGTGCGATAGCGCTGATAGAAGCCCGCGTCCTGTAGTTCCAGATTGCGGAAGAGGTCGTTGCGCAGGTCGAACTCGATCTCGCGGGAGATGCCGATGAGAATCCATCGCTGGGAATAGAGAAAAACGCCTTTTACCAGGGCGATGGCGATCAGCAGTCCGGCGAAGAGGAGAATGTTCTGGCGGGTTGCAGAACCTCTTTGCAGCGCATCCACGGCCATTTTGAGGACTCTGGGGAATTGGACCCAGATGGCATTGGTGGCCACGCAGGAGAGGGTGCCCCACACGTATCCCCAGCGGTAGCGGCGCATATACCCGAAGAGTGGGGCGAGATCACGGAACATGTTTGTATTGTACGGGTGCGGAGATGCGGGTGGGTTGCGTCCCGCTTCTTTTGACAGGATGGACGGATCAGCCGTCCATCTCGCTGGCTGCGGGCGGGTTCCGTGCCGCGAAGATTCGGGAGAATTCTGGCGCCAATTGAAGGACTTTTTAAGGTATTCTTTTCCCACCAAAGGAGGTCTTCCCCCACATGAGTACTTTCGTGTTCACCCCCCTTTCGCTCAAGGAGCAATCCTTGCGTGCGCTCAAGGCCCAGGAGTTTATAAACCTTGAACCGGACGACCCTCTCAACGCCAAAGGTTTCGTCGCTATTTGCACCATAGGCATTAACTCCTATGACGTCAGCAAGAACACCTACGAAATCGACACCCACGGATCCCACAAGTGCGACCTGAAGTCCATGCAAACGACGCTGCAGAAATGTGAGGAAAACAGAGCGGGATTCGGACTCAAAGATGGCAGCATCTCAATCTATGTCATCTTCGTTTTGGACACCCGGGTAATTCTTCGAATTGGCTTTCCGCAGATGACCAAGTCCGAGGGAATGGTAAAGCCCATCGGAGGTCACATCGATCTGGCGGGCAAACAGCCGGTAATTGCCGCGGGGCAAGTGCTGTTTACCAAGCTGCCCGAGGGGTTCGGAGTGAAGGGCATCGACAACCGATCGGGCCACTATCAACCGACGGAAATGGAACTCCATGGGAAGCTGGTCAAGACTCCATGGAGTATCACTGCGCAGGCATTCCGGCTTGGCTTGGGCGCATTGAATGTGAAGGAGGTTTATCAGGATCCCGAGTACGAGAAGGTGAAGCAAAGGAAACTGGAGGAGAGGCTAATCCAGGAGAAGTCAGGCGACCTCAGCAAGGCGACCCCCTCCGAGAAGAAATTGCTTGAAGTGATTGGGAAGGTCCGCTCCGATGGCGGGGTCAACAAGATGGCCAAGTCTACAATCCAATCCTTGTCGAGCGTAATCGCAAAAGCTATGGCGAACAATCAAGGACTTGGCAACGTTGGAGTTGTCGGTCAATTCCTCACGAAGGAGAAAGATAGCGCCAAGACACTGCAGGAGTTACTGATAAGTGCGGCCAACAACCTCGGAGCCACGCTGCTGCTTCGTCCCGAATGGATCAAATTGAATATTAAGGAATGACAGGAACTTGCCCCTGAGGCACCGGGCCGAGGACTTACGGGCTTTACTGCATCCAGAATTAGGGCTTGCTCTGCAAGATCTGGCCTGCATGAATGATCGTCGGCCTGCTTCACATGAGCCTGAACGTTCAGATCGAAATTCCCCAATCTGAGTTGGCACGGATGAGGCCCTGGGAAATCCCCTCAGGGCCCTTCCTGCTTGTTTGACTTCTTGAATTGAAGAACCCGGGAATAAGGAGTGCCAGCTTATGGGTCTGATTCGCGAACTGAACGCAGCAGAAGGCCTAAATGGCGCGACCGGTTACGTGGGTGTGCGCAGCAGCAGATAACCGCCTACGAGCGCAAAGAGTATGTCAGAAGACCAGGCGGCGAGTGCGGCAGGGAGGTAATTTACGTTGCCCATGGCGCCGAAGAGGCCGTCAACAACCCAGTAGGCAAGCGCCACGGCGATGGCCACGGCAATGGCGGTGAGTGAGCCGCGGCGGCCCATGGAGAGTGCGAAGGGTATGGCCAGCATGGCCATGACAATGGCGATGAGCGGATAGGCGAGCTTGTGCCAGAGCGCGACGCGGAGGCGCATGGTGTCAAAGCCACTCTGCCGCAGGTCGCCGATGTAGGTATCGAGCTGGCCGAAGTTCATCTCCTGCGATTGCAGATTCTCTTTTTTGAAGTAGCCGGGGTCTTCGTGAATCTCGGCGAAGGTGGTTTGTTTGAACTCGCGATAGGCGGTGGTCTCGTCCGCTTCCATGTCGCGCTGCCAACCATTCTGGAAGTTCCAGGAGTCGCTTTCGGGATCCCAGAAAGCGTGAGAGGCAAAGACGCGGCGGGAGAGTGCGAAGGTGGAAGGGTCGAACTCAAAGATGGAGAGATTGGCGAATTCGTTGCGGTCGGGATCAAAGAACTGGTAGTAGAAGATGCGGCCGGGTTCGCCGGGGTGCGGCTGACCGAAGATCCACTTTTGTTCGGGGTGCAGGAAGGTCTGGGGTGGGCGGCCCTTGATGGTGGAGCGGAGGGCCTCCTGACGGCGGTTTGCCTGGGGCAGATAGAACTCGTCGAAGAGGAAGAGGCTGACGGACAGGATGGCGGCAATGGAGACGATGGGCACGACGAGCCGGTAGAGGCTGATGCCGGTGGCCTTCATGGCGATGATTTCGCTGTTGCGATTGAGCACGCCGAAAGTGACGAGGGCGGCGATGAGGACGGCCAGGGGCGCGATTTGATAGAGCATGCTGGGGGTGAGATTGACGAGATACGCGCCGACAGTGGAGAGCGCAATGTGGTTGCGCAGGATATCGCCCACCAGTTCAAAAAACGTGAAAACGAGCATGAGCAGCACAAAGCCGGACAACACGAGGAAGAAGGTGTTGAGGAATTCGCGGATGACGTATTCGTCGAGGATGCGCGGAAAGGCGTTGCGGGATTTGGCTTGCTGCGGACGAGGCTGCAGCCTGTCAAGAAGGCCGGTGAGCGAGAAGAGCTTGCGGCTGGGCGCATCAGTATCTCTCGGCTTGGGTGAACGGGTGGCCCAACCGGCGATGGTGCTGAGGATGCGGCCGCCGCTGGCCATTTGCCAGAGCAGAAAAATGCCGACACCGGCGAAGAGCAGGTTGGCGGACCATACGGCTAGAAATGCCGGGAGTTTGTTCTGCTTGCCGAGCGCCATGCCGGTGGAGGAAAGGAAGTAATAGAAGAAGACCAGGAGGATGGTGAAGACGAAGCCGGAGCTTTTGCCGCCGCGCCGCGAGGCCACTCCGAGGGGAACGCCAACGAGCATGAGGACCAGGCAGGCGGCGGGAAAGGCGAAGCGGTTGTGCAACTCGATGAGATAACGCCGGGAGTCCGGGCCATGGATGCGCGCAAGCAGTGCGTCCATGGGCAGGGCGTAGATGGCGGTGTCCATGCGGCCCAAATGGACGTCACTCTGCGCGCTGGCTTCGAGCGGGCGATCAGTGGATGTAAATGCGGTGATGTTGTACAAGCCGCCGGGCATGGTTTCATGCTGTGCCCCGTTGCGGAGGCGCATGAGGAGTATCTGCGACGAGTCGCTGACCACGGTGGCCGAGGCGGCAGTGGTGATGCGGGGGGCTGATGGGTCGCTGACGTCGGCCATGAAGACCTGACGCCAGTTGGCGGCACCGGTTCCGGAGCGCACGTCCTGCACATACAGGACGAAGTTCTTGAAATCCTCATAAAAGACGCGGGGTTGAATCTGGTAGGAGGCCTGGGAGGTCTCGAGAGCGCGCTCCATATCGAGAATGGCCTGATTGGCGCGGGGCGCGAGATAGAGGGAGTTTGCCAGTCCCAGCAGAGTACCTCCGATGGCGACGATGGAGGCGACGCGTACAAAGTAGCCGATGCCGAGGCCGGAGGCGCGCATGGCGATGATTTCGCTGTCGGCGGCCAGACGGCTGAGCCCGAGCAAAACCCCGACCAGGACCGACATGGGGATGGTGACGCGGAAGAGGTTGGGGAGGGTGAAGAGGAAGATCTCCGCCGCGTTGGAGAGTGTGGAACTATTGCGCACAACCATCTCCAGGACGTGGGGAAGGTAGGGCATGAAGAGAATGAAGGTGAAGAGCGCGCAGCCTATGAGCGTGTGGGAGAGAATTTCACCGAGAATGTAGCGGGTCAGGATGCGCACGGATTGCTCTTGGGCTAGTTTAACTTGCCGGCGAGGCGGTGTGGGTTGTGGGTTGCCAGTGGCGGAGGCGGAGGCTGTTGGCGAGCACGCAAACGGAACTGAGAGCCATGGCGGCGGCGGCCAGCCAGGGCGTGAGAAGGATGTGGAAGGCGGGATAGAGAAGGCCCGCGGCTAAGGGAATGCCGAGCAGGTTGTAACCGATGGCCCAGCCCAGGTTCTGGCGCATGATGCGGAGGGTTTGGCGGGCGAGACCGAGTGCGGCTGGGATGGCGGAAGGCTGAGTTCGGAGGAGCAGGACGTCGCCAGCCTCCTGGGCCAGATCGGCTCCGGTGCCCATGGCGATGCCGGCGTCGGCCTGGGCTAAGGAGGCGGCGTCGTTGATGCCGTCGCCGACCATGGCTACGCGCAGGCCGGATTGCTGGAGGGCGCGGATGCGGGCTAGTTTACTGGCGGGATCGAGGGCGGCTTTGACCTCGGTGATGCCGGCCTGGGCCGCGATGGGTGCGGCGGCTGCTGCTGAGTCGCCGGTGAGCATGAGGACGCGGAGGCCTAAAGCGCGTAATGCAGTGATGGCTTCTGCGGCGTCGGGGCGGAGCGCGTCGCGGGCATCGAAGTAACCGACTGGCACGCGGTCGAGCGCCATCCAGAGGCGGGTGATGCCGGGCTCGGGAGGGGTGGTTTGCTTGGGGAGCGGGATGAAGAACTCCTGAAAGAGAGCCTCATTACCGAGGAGGCAATCGTGGTTCTCGACTTTGGCGGTGAGGCCGCGGCCGGGGAGGATTTGCACGTCTTCGGCAGGCTGCCAGACAAGACCAAGCGCGCGGGCCTGATCGATGAGGGCGTGGGCCAGAGGGTGGTTGGAGCGCTCCTCGGCTGCCGCTGCCAAGCGCAGGAGATCGTTTTCGAGATGTGCCGCAAGCGGATGAATGGCAGCGAGTACGGGACGACCTACGGTCAGGGTGCCGGTCTTGTCGAGGACGATGATGTCTCGCTGGGCGAGGCGGGCCAATCTTTCAAGGGCTTCGCCGCCTTTGAAGAGGACTCCGAGTTGCGCACCACGGCCGACTGCGACGGTGAGCGCGGCGGGAACAGCCAACCCCATGGCGCAGGGGCAGGCGATGACGAGCACAGCGACTGTGTTGGCCAGTGCGAGTTGCAGAGAGTTCGTGGCGAAGAGCCAGGCTGCGAAGGTGAGGAGCGCGAGGGCGAGAACGACGGGGACAAAGATGGAACTGGCGCGGTCGGCAAGCCGTTCCATGGGGGCCCTGGAGCCCTGGGCCTGCTGGACCATGCGAGTGATCTGGGCGAGGACGGTGGCTTCGCCGAGCGATTGTGCCTGACATACTACGGCACCGTCGTAGTTGAGCGAGCCGGCGAGGACACGGCCGCCTACTTCTCGGGGGAGGGGCGTGGATTCGCCGGTGAGCATTGACTCATCGACAGTGGTGCGGCCTTCGATGATGGTGGCGTCGACAGGGTAGCGTTCGCCAGGCAGAACGACAATGCTGTCGCCGGGTTGGATCTCAGCGAGCGGAACCAGGGTTTGCACGCCGTCCACGATGCGGCGGGCGGTGACGGGGCGGAGGCGGGAGAGCGAGTCGAGCGCGGCCAGAGCGCGGCGCTTGGCGCGGGCTTCGAGGGCCTTGCCGAGGAGAAGAAAGCCGAGAATTAGCAGAACTGCGTCAAAGTAGACTTCGCGGCCGGGTGCGGGACTTAGCGTGGAAAACGCGGAATAGAGGAAGGCCACGCTGGTGCCGAGGCCGACGAGCGTGTTCATGTTGGTAGCGCCATGGCGGAGGGCGCGGATTGCGCTCAAATAGATGCCGCTCCCGGCCCAGGAAACAACTGCGCCAGTGAGGACGAGAAGGAGCCAGCGCAGCGGTTGCGGCGGCAGGGCGTAGAGCCAAGGCACGAGGCGCATAAGGGCGTGGTCGAGCGCGCCCATGGAGGAGCCAAGCGGCATGGCGAGAAGCATGGCGGCTGCGCCGGATGAGAGCGTGACCCAGGCTTTAAGCGAAGACTCGGCGGTGCGGTCCCGATCGCCTGCGGCGGCTGAATCATCGGGACGAGGCAGGACGGCGTCGTAACCCGCGCTGCGAACGGAATCTACCAGTTGCTGGGGCGTGGCCAATGCAGGATCGAAGACGATGCTGGCGCGATGGGCCATGAGATCGACGTGGACAGATTCCACTCCGGCGGTCGCACTGAGAGTCGCCTCGACGTGATGCTGGCAGGAGGCACAGGTCATCCCGAGAACTGGGAGAGTGAGCGATTCTGTGGTGGGCGACGGCACTTATGGTTCCAGATGCGCGGCGAAACCAGCCTTGGCAAGAGCGGCGATGGCGTGGTCGACCGGCGCAGGGTCGGCACCAGTGGCGAACCTTGCGGCTCCGATGGAGACTTCTTTCACTTCGACGCCTTCTGTTGCCGCCAGTGTCTGGGTGACGCGGCGGACGCAGGATCCGCAGTGCATTCCATCGATTTTGAGCGTGAATTCAGCCATTTGTTTCTCCTGTTTCTTTGATGATATCCGGGCGGAAGAGATTCGTGGGGCGAGGTTTGTTGCGGAATGGGGCGGTGGAAGAACTATCGTAGAGATGGTTTTGAAGCAGATAAGGAAGATGATGCAAAGAGAATTTCCTTTGGCGCCTTTGGTGGGCGTGGGCGCGGTGATTGTGGATTCGGGGCGGGTGCTGCTGGTTCGGCGTGGAACCGAGCCGATGAAGGGGCGATGGTCACTGCCGGGCGGACTTCTGGAAATAGGCGAACCGCTGGCGGACGGGGTGATCCGCGAGGTGCAGGAGGAGACCGGGCTGGAGGTGGAACCGGTTGAACTGATTGAGCTTCTGGAGAGGAT
Organism: uncultured Acidobacteriaceae bacterium; assembly: GCA_903828675.1. GTDB lineage: Bacteria > Acidobacteriota > Terriglobia > Terriglobales > Acidobacteriaceae > Telmatobacter. The sequence goes on along the minus strand of CAIKND010000039.1, from coordinate 27,722 downwards.
TCAGCGGGAGGACCAGCGGGTTCGCTACCATTATGTGATTGCCGATTACCTATGCCGGATGACGGGCGGGGCTCTGGAAGCTGCGTCTGATGCCGCCGCGGTGCGATGGGTGGAGCGGGCGGAGTGGACCAGACAGGATTTGAAGGAAGATGCGTCGTGGCTGGACCCGACTACGGTGCGGGTGATCGAAGCGGGCTGGCAGAGGGCGCAGAAGTTGGGAATGGAGTGAAAGGAACGGGGATGAAGCTGGGAAGAAAGTTGCTTTGGAGTGCGGGCGTGGTGGTGGGGCTGGCGGCGTTGGCGGGGCTGGGGTTCTGGGCTCGGCCGGTGAGCTACTTCAACGAGTTGACGTATCTGCGCGAAGACCTGGCGGGAATTGAGAGCCGCACGGTGACGGTTGCAGGCCACCGGATGCACTACGAGGCGGAGGGGCCAGAGACTGGGCCGGTGGTTGTGCTGGTGCATGGATTAGGTGGGCACGCCGAAGACTGGCAGAGCTTGGCGTCTCAACTGGCCACGGCCGGGTTTCGAGTGTATATGCCTGATTTGCTGGGATATGGGCGCAGCGAGAAGCCGGCGGATTTTTCGTATTCGGTGCGCGATGAGGCAGGGGTCGTGCTGGGCTTCATGGATGCGCTGGGGTTGAAGCAAGTGGATCTGGGTGGCTGGTCGATGGGTGGATGGATTGTGCAGATTGTCGCAAGCACGCATCCGGAACGGGTGAGCAGGCTTGTGCTGTTCGACTCGGCGGGGATTTATGAAAAGCCGAACTGGAACACGCAATTGTTCGTTCCCACAACGGCGGCTGAACTGGACCAACTGGAAGCGTTGCTGATGCCGTATCCGCAAGCGGTTCCGGGGTTTGTGGCGCGGGATATTCTTCGCGTTTCCAGAGGGCGGGCGTGGGTAATGAACCGGGCGCTGAGCACGATGATGACCGGGCAGGACGCAACGGACGGCCTTTTGCCGCTGTTGAAGATGCCGGTTTTGATTGCGTGGGGCGCAGAAGACCGCATCACGCCGCTTGAACAGGGCGAGAGGATGCACCGCCTGGTTCCGCAATCGGAGTTGGCGGTAATTGCGGGATGCGGACACCTGGCTCCTGTGCAATGCGCTACCGAAATGGGGCCGAAGGTGGTTGGTTTTTTGAAGAAGTGACCGAAGTGAAGGGGGTTTCGGCAGACAGGGGTCGAGGTGCAGGCGACAAGGAGTCTACCTGCACCCCGGGTTTTGTGGATTTGAAGGGTCTAGAGACGGCAAGGCCGTCTGGCGCAGTCTGGGAGGAAGGAGTTCAGGTTTAGTGGGTGATGTTGACGGTCAGGTTCATATCCATAGGAATGGCCTGGTCATCGATCTTGCCGGGACGGTAATGGGCCTTCTGGACTGCTTCAACGATTCGCGCATCCCAGAACGGGTTGAGGGATTTGACGACCTGGACGTTCTGAGGCCGGCCGGTTTGATCGACCGTAAGTGTGAGGCTGATGCTTGCACCGGCCGGAAGCAGATCGCTGTGCATGTCTGCGGGGAGAAAACGTGAGAGGGAGTCGTCGAGGGAGGGGGCCAGAACTCCGGTGCTTATACGGAGGTGCTGGGTTGGGGCAGAGTCGTCGGCGGGTAACGTGCTTGCTTTGGCCACTGCGGGGAAGATTAGCGAAGAGAGCATGAGGCTGCTTGCTAGGATACGACGCATGTTTTACCTCCTTGGGGTTAGTTGTTACCGACTCCATAATATCCTGATTTCAATAGAATAGTCAACGATTATTTTTTACATATTCTTTTGCAATAACTTACAGATTGGTTGCCTGCAATTTATGTGAATCGCGTTAAAATTTCAACTTTTTTCCACAGGGCAAAACGGGACGAGTGATGCCCTTTCAGCGACTGCGCTGAAAAGGCATCGGTTTGGGTGAGATTGAGCTGTTTCTGAATCCTGATGAGTATGCCGGAAACGAACTCTAAGGGAGGACGAAGGCGGCGAGCTGTGCGGGGGTGGGAGCCACGGCGTCAGCCTGCGCGCATTCTTCGGGGGAGCCGTAGCCCCATCCTGCAGCGAGGCAACGGAGACGGTTGGCGTGTGCGGCATCAATGTCGAAGCTGCGGTCGCCGATCATCCAGGTAGAGGCGGGGGCGAGGGAATGTTCGCGGAGGAGGTTGGCTAAGAGGTCGATTTTGCTGTGGCTCGCGTATTCAGCCTTGTCGCCATGGATGGCTGTAAACAGACCCGACAACTGGAAGGCGTCAAGGATGCGCACGGCGAAGTGCTGCTGCTTGGAGGTGCAGACGTAGAGCGGGAAGCCTTGCTGGTGAAGTTTGGCGAGCATCTCGCGAACACCGGGGAAGACGGAGTTATTCTTCCAGCCTTCGAGGTCGTAGCAGGCGCGGTAATCGCGGGCAAGGGTGACGCGCTCATCCTCACAAGCGCCGGGGAGAAGCTCGGCAGCCCACTCTTCGACGGGAGGGCCGATGAAACGGTCCAGCGAGCCCTGATCGCCCATGTTGCGGGCGTCGATGACCTTGCGGAGACAGCCGAGAATGCCGGGTTTGGAGTCGGTGATGGTTCCGTCGAGATCAAAGATGAGGGCAGGCAAGGATTGGGGCATGAATCAAGTTTCGCAGAGTGGGGGCAATGGAAGCGGCCAGAAAGTGGAACAGGCGCCGCTCTGAATTGAAGCGGCGCCTGCATAGAGCAAGTAATGCATGGATGAAAGCTAGACTTTGACCAACGGGTGCGCCGCGTAGTGGATGAGGACAGCGACGGCGCAACTGGTGAGGCGCGTCTCGGCGGAATCCGCGCGGCTGGTGAGGATGGTGGGGACGCGAGCGCCGAGGACGATGCCGGCAAGTTGAGCGCCGCCGAGGTATTCCAGTTGCTTGGCGAGCATGTTGCCGCTCTCAAGGTCGGGGACGACGAGGATGTCGGCCTGCCCTGCGACGGGGGAGACCAATTTCTTGATAGCGGCGGCTTTGACACTGACGGCGGTGTCGAAAGCAAGAGGCCCGTCAAGGATGCCACCGGTGATCTGGCCGCGGTCGGCCATTTTGCAGAGGGCAGCGGCGTCGAGGGTGGACTTGATTTTTGGGTTCACGGTCTCGACGGCGGAAAGCAGAGCGACTTTGGGCTCGAGGATACCGAGAGCGTGAGCGAGGTCGATGGCGTTCTGTACGATGTGGACCTTGTCTTCGAGTTCGGGAACGATGTTGATAGCCGCATCGGTGATCATGAGCGTGCGCGCATAGGCTGGCGTGTCCATGATGAAGACGTGGGAGATGCGACGGGCGGTGCGGAGGCCGGTGTCGCGGTTCATGGCCACCTTCATAAGCTCGTCGGTGTGCAGGCTGCCCTTCATCATGGACTGAGCTGCGCCGGAGCGGCAGACGGCGACGCCGATTTCAGCGGCCTTGGCTTCAGTGTCGGCCTGGAGGATGGGATAGGGACTGATGTCGACGCCGATTTTTTCGGCGAGGGTTTTCATTTCGTCTTCAGGGCCGATGAGGGTGGGCTCGATGAGACCCTCGACTGCGGCTTCGACGGCGCCCATGAGGGCTACTTCAGAGAGCGGCCAGACGACGGCAGTGGTGATGGCCGGGAGGCCTTTGCAGTGCTCGATGAACTTGTGAAAGACGTGGTAGTCGGCGGGATGGTCAACCAGGGGATCGACGGCGACAGCTTCAGCCAAAGGAGCTAGATCACTCATATTCAGAATCTCCCGGCCGGCGCAGCGGACGGCTGGCGGCCTCACGCATCTATTGTCGCCCCGGGTGGGGTGTATGTGTGTGCCTTAGGTCACAAGGCGGGCGGGTGTCCCGCATTCCGGCGCATCCCTGCTGAATCCCGGACATGTATTGCCTGCCGAGCGAAACATTCCAGTTCCGGTTGGCGTCCTCACCGACTACGTGCTGTTCGACCACGGGTGGCAGTTCCAGACGGTTCTGCAAAGCCCAGTCACTGCGGATGCGGCGCAGGCAGGCGCGAGCCCGAAGTAGGTTTGCCCTTGCGCGGTTCGTCCAATATCTCCGGTATTGCGCAAGGCCGGCTTCGCCTATAATGACTTGCTTATGCAAGAAGACGGCACCTTGTTGCTTTCGCTTTGGAGGAACACACCGAACGCGATTTCGATTGCGCGGCTGTGTGCGGCGCCTGTTCTGCTGGCGTCGGTGTTGCTGGGCCACGTAGAGATATTCAAGTGGCTGTTGCTGGCCTGCCTGCTGAGCGACATTTTGGATGGGCTGATCGCACGAACATTTCATCTGACCTCAAAGCTGGGTGCCTCCCTTGACTCGCTTGCCGACTTGTTGACGATGTTTATCGGGCTGGTGGGCGTGGTGGTGTTTCAAAGGCCGTTTGTCTCGGGACACTATCCGGAAGTGCTGCTGGTGATGGTGTTTTATGTGGGCGAGATGATTGCGTCGCTTTGGCGATACGGCAAGGTTTCCAGTTTTCACACGCTGCTGGACAGGATTGCGGCTTACATGGCTGGGATTTTTGTCATGTCGCTGTTTCTGTGGGGCTATCACGGCTGGCTGTTCCACATGACCGTGGTGGTGTATGTGGTGGCGCTCTCGGAAGAGATGGCGCTCATTTACCTTTTGCCGGATTGGCGCAGTGACGTAGGGGGCATGCATCGAGTGCTCGCCGGCAGAGGGACAGAATCCTGAACGAACAATGGCTGGCCATCGTAAACCCGCGCTCGGGCGGGAACAGAAACTGCGCCCGGCTGAAGGAGATGCTGGAGGGGCTGCGGCGGAGTGCAGTGGAGACGGTGCTGACGCGGCATGCCGGGCACGCGGCCGAACTCGCGGAGGGGGCGCGCGACTACGGCGGAGTGGTTGCGGTGGGCGGGGATGGGACGCTGTTTGAAGTTCTGAATGGGATCGATCGGGCACAGCAACGGATTGCGCTGATTCCCGCCGGGCGGGGGAACTCTCTGGCGCGCGATCTGGGTCTGATGCACAGGAGTTCGTTTCTCGACGTGATCCATTGGAACGGTGCCCGCCAACTCGATCTGATGCAGGTGACGGTCACGACCGCGCAGGGCGTTCAATCCACACACTTGTCGGCGAGTACGGTTGCGCTGGGATATCCGGCGGCGGTGACGCTTCGGGCACGGACGATGGCAAGGTTGGGGAAGTTGTCGTATGCGGCCGCAGCGGCAGCCTGCTGGCCCGCGTATTTTGTGGCTCGCGTTCAGTATGGGGATGGGCTGCCGCGAGAGGTGCGGCTTAGCGGCTTTGTCGCCAACAACACCAAGCATCTGGCAAACTTTGTGGCCTTTCGCGGGGCAAGCTGTTGCGACGGCGTTTTCCAGGTTATGGAGATGGACGCCGGACTCGTGAAACAGACAGCGCACAACCTGTCGGCGCTCTCGGGAACAGGAATCTATGAGCCGTATGCAGCGCTACAAGCCAGGCATGCAAAGGTGTGGCTGGAGACTCCGCAGGAGCTGATGATGGACGGCGAGATATTTCGAGATGTAGTGGCGGTTGACGTACGGATTTTGCCGTCGGCTGTAGCCTGCAATGGACCGAGGGCTCGGTGATTGGCAGAGTGGTGGTGATCTGTCTGGCTGCGTTCCTGGTGGGGGGCGTGGGGCTCTATGGCGCGAGCCGGCGGCAGGAACCAGCGGTCCGGCGGGCACGTCTGATCAAGTTCATTACCTACTTTCTGATTGTGAACGTGGTGGTGTTGAGTGCGCTTGCGGGACGTGGAATATTGAGCGGGCTAATAGCGGTGGTGGCACTGGCAGGAGCGCGGGAACTCTATCGCGTGTTGCCCCAGGCCAGTGGAGAAAGGCTTGCGGTTGAATGGGCGCTGAGCATTTTCTATTTATCCATTGCCGCTGGCGCGGTGATGTTCACGTGGCTTTCACCGCCGGGAATGACCGTGTTTGTGTACCTGGTTGTGTGCGCCTTCGACGGCTTCAGTCAGGTTACCGGCCAACTGTTGGGCAAGCATCGTCTGGCTCCCAGAATCAGTCCGGGCAAGACTATCGAGGGAAGTGTAGGCGGATTGCTCTTTGCGATAGGCATGGCGCTGGTGCTGCTGCCTGTGGTGGGCTTGAGCGTGCTGCGCGATGTAATTTCTGGCTGTTTTATTGTGGCGGCAGCGCTGAGTGGCGACCTGCTGGCATCGTGGGTGAAGCGGAAGGGCAAGGTGAAGGATTTCGGCACTCTGTTGCCGGGGCATGGCGGAGTTCTGGATCGCTTTGACAGCTTTCTGTTTGCGGCGGCGGCTTGTCTGCTGGCGGCAAATTTGTGCGGTCGGATGTCGCACTAGATTCCTGACCGCGTGCTTCTGTGTCTCGTGAACGCCACCGTGTTTCCCAGATACCAAAATCGGGACCTCGGGCACCCAATCCTGGTGGAACAGCGAGCGGCGAGAGACCTAACACGAAGATAATGGTAGCCCTATCGTGCTTTGCGGCTGTACTGCTTTTCTGGCATGTGCGGAAGCTGCTATGCTGCGAGCGCTGGGAAAAGCGATTTAGGAGAGGGAGGAAGCGGATATGTGGTTCCTTGGAATGGATGTTGGTACGGGCGGTACTCGGGCTGTGGTGGTAGACGGGGCGGGAAAGCTGATCGCCGGGGCGTCGAGCGAGCACGCAGCTTTCAGGGCGAAACATCCAGGATGGGCGGAGCAGGATCCCGAAGACTGGTGGCGCGCGGCACAGGAAGCGATTCGCGGAGCGATCGAGGCTGCTCCGGAGCCAAAGGAGCCGATTGCGGCGATTGCGCTGACCGGGCAGATGCATGGGGCGGTGTTGCTGGACGAGAATGGCGCGGTTCTGCGGCCATCGATGATCTGGTGCGACACGCGGACCCAACCGGAGTGCGACTGGCTGACGGAGCGGATTGGATATGACCGGCTGATTGAGCTGACCTGCAACCCGGCGCTGCCGAACTTTACGCTGACCAAGCTGTTGTGGGTGAAGAAGCACGAGCCGGAGACGTTCGCGAAGGTGCAGCACATCATGTGCCCGAAGGACTATGTGCGCTACCGCCTGACGGGCGAGTTTGCGATCGACGTGCAGGAGGCGTCGGGGACGCTGCTACTGGACGTGACGCACCGTTGCTGGTCGCGCGAAGTGGCCGAGGCGGCGGGAATCAAGGAAAGCTGGCTGCCCAAGGTCTATGAGTCACCGGAGATTTGCGCGCGAATCAGCGCCGAGGCTGCTGGACTGACGGGGCTGGCGGCGGGCACGCCGGTTGCGGCTGGGGCCGGCGACCAGGGCGCGGGCGCGGTGGGCATGGGAATTTTGCAGCCCGGCTCGGTGTCGGCGACCATTGGGACTTCAGGAGTGGTGTTTGCGGCAACGGCTGCGCCCACGAAGGACCCCAAGGGACGGCTGCACACCTTCTGCCATGCGGTGCCGGGTCTTTGGCACGTGATGGGCGTGACGCAGTCGGCGGGGCTGAGCCTGAACTGGCTGCGCGGAACGTTTTTTGCAGGGCAGAGCTACGATGCGCTGAGCGAGGGCGCGGCGAAGATTCCGGCGGGAAGCGAAGGGCTGGAGTGGGCTCCCTACCTGCTGGGCGAGAGGACACCGCATCTGGATCCGGAGGTACGGGCGGCCTTTGCGGGCATTGGCGCGGGACACACTTCGGCGCACTTTGTACGCGCGGTGCTGGAGGGGGTGGCTTACTCGCTGGAAGATACGTTCACGCTGTTTGCCGAGTTGGGGATACCGGTAACCGGGATCCGGCTGGGCGGCGGCGGGGCGCGCGGCACATTGTGGCGGCGGATTCAGGCGGGGGTTTACGGACATGCGGTTGAGGTGCTGACTGCTGAGGAAGGCGGAGCGTTTGGCTGTGCGCTGATGGCCGGCGTGGGAGTGGGTCACTGGGCCAGCCTGGACGAGGCATGCGCTCAGGCGATCGAAGTGGCGCAGCGGATTGAGCCGGACCCGGCGGACGTTGCGGCATACAAGAGCGGGTACGCTCAATGGCGGAAGCTCTATCCGGCGCTGAAGACCTTGCGGTAAGAAGAGGGGCTGAGCTGGCGCTTGAACAACTAGCCCTTGTGGTGTTCCATCCTCTCGGCGGAGAACGCGGAGAGGATGGGGCGGCCGACTCAGCGCCTTATCGAAGTGTCTGCGCGAATTAGAGATTGACGGATCGGGGAGTCTGCCATGAGGATTCCTTCATGAGCGATCTTGTGGAGCGCGTTGCCCAACAGCAACAGCGCAATGTTGCAGTCGATGCCTACCGTGGCTTTGTGATGCTGCTGATGATGGGAGAGGTGCTGCAGTTTTCGCATGCAGCGCGCGCCTTTCCGGGCAGCCATATCTGGCAATTTCTGGCTTACAACCAAACCCATGTGGAATGGTCAGGGATGAGTCTGCACGACACGATCCAGCCGGGGTTTACGTTCCTGGTAGGCGCGGCTCTGCCCTACTCGCTGAAAAGCCGGCAGCGCAAGGGCGAGAGCTTCAAGCGGATGCTGGCGCACACGATCTGGCGAAGCTTTCTGCTGGTGGCGCTGGGGATATTTCTGCGGTCGACCGGCAGTTCGATGACCAACTACACGTTTGAAGACACTCTCACCCAGATAGGCCTGGGCTATACGTTTGCGTTCCTGCTTACGTATGCGCGCCCGCGCTGGCAATGGATTTCGCTGGGAGGAATCCTCTTCAGTTACTGGCTGGCGTGGGCGCTGTATCCTGCACCGGGCGCGAACTTCGATTGGGCGGCCGTGGGCGTGCCGGCGGATTGGCATCAGCATCTTTATACGGGCTTTGCGGCGCACTGGAACAAGAACAGCAACCTGGGACAGGCGTTCGACGTGTGGTTCCTGAACGTACTGCCGCGGCCGAGCCGGTTCCTCTACAACGGTGGCGGCTACCTGACGCTGAGTTTTATTCCAACACTGGGAACGATGCTGCTGGGTGTGCTGGCGGGACGCTGGTTCCACGAGTCGGCCCCGAAGATCCCACTGCGCAAATTTGCATTGGCTGCGTTGGCCTTGTGTTTAGCGGGGCTGGTATTGCACTTTACCGGCATCTGCCCAATCGTGAAGCGCATCTGGACACCTTCGTGGACACTTTTCAGCGGCGGCGTGTGCTTTGCATTCCTGACCGTCTTTTCGTGGGTCATCGATGTGAAGAAACATCGCGGCATCGCGTTTCCCCTGGTGGTGGTGGGAATGAATTCAATTGCGGCGTATTTGATGGCGCATCTGTTTGAGGAGTTCATACAGAGCAGTTTTCGAATCCACCTGGGAGACTCGGTGCTGAATTGCATGGGGCCGGGGCTTGCGCCGACGTTGCTGGGCGTTCTGACGTTGGGAACTTACTGGCTTATGCTGTTCTGGATGTTCAGGAAGAAAGTCTTTGTGCGGATTTAGGTCTCTGATACAGGGGATTTCGCTTGTTGTGATTGAGTGCCGTACTATTGCTCGGCCGTGACTGGACATTGCCACGGCTTGAGCGGCAGACGAGCGACTTGATCAGGGGCGAACCGGTTGCTGCAAACGAAGGAAACTGAGATGCATCAGGCATTAGAGCAAAACCAGAGTCCCTGTGTGCTGTTCAGTGCATGCGAGGCCGCCGCTCCCTGAGGGTCGCGTCAGCTTGGATGAACCGCTTTCGGGATACACCGACTCTGGTTTTGCGATAGCCTGTCATCGGATTCCGAACAATTGATTCCAGATGAACGAGGACGTGCGTATGCGTATCGGGCTTGTTGCAGCCACCTTGCTGGTGCAGTGCGCGGTGATGGGTGCACATGCGCAAGCAGGTTCCGCCGGCGCGCTCACCTGCGCAGAACTGCAACTGGTGCCCGCGCCGCGGGAGTGCATGGCCGTCGAAACGGTACCGATTGGCGGCGTTGGATTTTTTGTGACCGCGGGGGAGAATGAAGAAGACAGCTTTGCGGCCCAGGACCTGATTGAACAAACTCTCGGGAAGAGAGCGGTTGTGAAGGACGCGCCGTTCATCCGGCTTGAGCGGGCAGATCAGGAGCAGGCGAAGGCGCAGTTGGAGAGCCATCACCTGAGCTTTACGCCGGAGATGCACGAAGAGGGCTACATTCTGCTGCCCGATAAAGAGGACGGGCTGGATGTGATTGCGGAGACCCCAGCCGGCATTTTCCATGGCGTGCAGACCGTGAAGCAACTGATCCGCGGAAACGGCAAGGACGCGGTGCTGGTGGAGCCTACGCTGCGGGACTGGCCGGCGATGGCGCATCGCGGGTTGTCGGACGACTGGTCGCGCGGTCCGATGCCGACGATGGAGTTTTTGAAGCGCGAGATCCGCACGCTGGCGGCATACAAGATCAACACATTTTCGCCTTACTTCGAAGGCACGTTTGCCTATGCGAGTTCTCCGGTGGCGGCGTTTCCCGGCGGCGCAATGACGCCTGACGAGGCGCGCGAACTGGTGGAGTATGCGGCGAAGTACCACATCCTTGTGATTCCCGAGCAAGAGGCCTTCGGGCATCTGCACCACCTGCTGAAGTTCGAGCAATACGCGACGCTAAGCGAAACGCCGCATGGGTCGGTGCTTGCGCCAGGCAACGCGGCAACGTTGCCGCTGATCGCGGGCTGGTTCGGGGAATTGGCCAGGGTCTTCCCGGCTCCTTATGTGCACATCGGGGCGGATGAGACGTTTGAATTGGGGGTGGGACAGACGCGCGACGCGGTACAGCAGCATGGACTGGGCGCAGTGTACATCGACTTTTTGAAGCGCATCCACGGGACGCTGGAGCCGAACCACAAGCGACTGCTTTTCTGGGGCGACATCGCGATCAAGTCGCCTGAACTGGTGGACACGCTGCCCAAGGACATGATCGCGGTGGCGTGGAAGTACAGCATCATGGCGGACTATACGCCGCTGATTGCGCCCTTTACAAAAGCGGGACTGGAGACGTGGGTGGCGCCGAGCGTGCGCAACGTGGAGCGCGTGTATCCAAATTATGTTCAGGCGCTCGGGAACATTCGCGGGTTTGTGCGCGACGGCCAGAAGGCAGGCGCAACGGGCGTGCTGAACACAACGTGGAACGACGACGGCGAGGGCATTTTCGACGAGGACTGGTTTGGGGTACTGTTTGGCGCGGCGGCCGGGTGGCAGTCCGGCGAGAGCCCGGAGGAGACTTTCACGTCTTCGTATGGGTTGGCTTTTCATCGCGATGCGACCGGCAAGGTGAGCCAGGCGCAGCGGGAGTTGATGGCCGCGCAGGCGCTGTTCAAGACAGCCGGGCTGGGCGATGCAGAGGACCGATTCTTCTGGGTGGATCCCTTCACGATGGAAGGGCAAAAGGTGGCTGTAAAACTGCGGCCTGTGGAAGGCGAAATGCGGCTGCACGCCGAGCGGGCCATCACGCTGATGGCCGAGGCGAGGGCGGCAGCGCAGCTTGAGAATACTGAAGCTCTGGATGCGCTGGAACTGGGAGCGCGGCGCATGGATTTTATCGGGCTCAAGTTTGAGCTGGCTGACGCGACGGTGACGATGTATGAGCAGGCTCTAAAGCTGAAGGATGATAAAAGCCGCGAGGGCGACGTGGCGGAGATGCTGGCGGAGATTGGCTCACAAAATGGATGGATCGACGATATTCGCGACGGCTACTCGCTGCTGCGCGACCTTTATGAGCAGGCGTGGCTGCGCGACAACCGGCCATATTGGCTGCGAAACAACCTGAATCATTACGATGCCGCGGCGCAACTATGGATTGGGCGCAGCGACCGTTGGAGACAGGTTATGTTTCAGTGGCAGGATGAGCATACACTGCCGTCGGCCGTGGAATTGGGATTGCCGGATGGTAAGTAATTTTTGAGTATGCCTATCTGGTGCTTTGAACCCAATTGCGACTTGGGTTCTTTACATATTGCCTTTGGATAGTACCGCAGGCACGGCAAAGATCGACATAGAGCTTTTCAGTTCCCCTGAAGAACGCTACGGCGCGATAGGAGAGGCCAAAGGGTCCGACTTCAGCGTTGAGGTTGCATTCGAGCCCTGAGAGAATGTCGCTGCTGCCGCAGTGGGGACATGGCTTCCCGGTCCAGACTTGTTTCTGGGGATCTTCGTTGAGATGACTCCCGCGTTCGTCCATACAAGCCCTCCTCATTCGATCGGAAGAGTAATGCTACAGACTCATGGTTGATTTGTAACTGACTTATTGTATTCTCGTACGCGGTGACACATTGTAGCCAAGCAGTTAGGGTATTACCTGGAATTGAAACCCGCGCAGGCCGACGCTCGCGAGGCGACTGCGCATATAGTTGTGATCGGAACGGAAAGGGACGCAGCCGCACACAGACCGCAATAGGCAGGATCAACGCCGCAGAAGCCGAAGCGCGATTCACGGGGTGCCGCTGGCCGTGGGCTCAGGGTGAATTTTGAAGGAGATAATCATGGCATTTTCTCGCAACATTAGAGCACTGACGGCGACAATCTCAGGATTAGCGCTGTTTGCCGGCACTACGGGGTTACTTGCGCAGGATGGGCAAGCGAACGGGAAGAACCTGGCGGCAATCGTCAATTCCAATAACCAGTTTGCCTTCGACTTCTACCGTATGGTCAACGCGTCCGATACGGAGAAGAACATCTTCGTCTCTCCTTACAGCATTTCGACTGCGCTGGCGATGACCTTTGAGGGCAGCCGCAACAACACGCAAAAGGAGATGGCCGGGGTGTTGCACTTCAACCTACCTGATGCAGAGCGGCAAGCAGGCTATTCCGAGTTGTTGGATGGAACCAAGGCAGGCCCGGGCAAACACTACAAGCTGGAGGTTGCGAATGCACTGTGGGGTCAGAAGGGCTATCCCTTCCAGTCAGCCTTCACGGGCACAATTTCGAGATTTTATGGTGGTGGGTTCAACTCGGTAGATTATGCGGGCGATAAGGCAGGCAGCATACGCAAGATCAACACGTGGGTTGAAGACAAGACTGCCGGAAAGATCAGGGATCTGATCCATCCCGACGACATCAGCGACCTGACCCGGCTGGTGCTGACCAACGCAATCTACTTTAAAGGCGACTGGGCCTCGCCGTTCAAGAAAGCAGCAACCAAGGACGAGGCATTCAACGTGAGCGCCACCAAAAAGGTGCGAGCGCCGATGATGCAGCAGACCGGGCATTTCCGTTTCGTGAGGCAGGACGGGCTGGCCGCGATTGAGTTGCCTTATGTGGACAATGAACTCTCGATGATGGCTATTCTGCCTGATGGAGATGTTGAAAAGCTGGGAGAAAGCCTCACCGCCGAGAAGATTCAAACACTTCACAGCAGCATGCGGTCGCAGAAGGTGGATGTCTTTATCCCGCGCTTCAAATTCGAGACACGTTACCTTCTGAAATCCAGACTCAGCAGTATGGGAATGCCCGAGGCATTCAACGAAAATCTCGCGGATTTCGCCGGCATCACCGGCCACAAGAATCTTTTTATCTCCGAGGTTATCCATCAGGCCATGATCGACGTGAATGAAGAAGGCAGCGAGGCGGCGGCGGCGACGGCTGTGATCATGAACGGCAAGAGCGTCGAATTTGAGAGGGAGGTTTTCCGCGCGGACCATCCGTTTATCTTCATGATCGTGCAGAATTCGACCGGTTCCATTTTGTTCATGGGAAGGGTTTCGAATCCGGTCAACTAGCCGAAATTGGAAACTAACAAGGAACAAAAATGCGTGTTAAACAAAATGGAGAATGGTGGCAAGGCTACCGCTCCCCACCCAGCATCAACAGAAATGCCCCGCAGGTAGCGGGGCATTTCTGTTGATGGGCGGGCTTGCTAGTTGAGGGTGAGGTCGGCGTGGAGCGGTGTGTTTTCGCTGGAGTCGCCGACGAGGATGGTGAACTTGCCTGGATCGATGGTCCACTTACCGGCGGACTCGCTCCAGTAGCTGAATGCGCGGGCGTCCAAGTTGAGAGTCACATTCTTGGTTTCGCCGGGATTGAGACGGATCTTCTCAAAACCCTTGAGTTCGCGCTCGGGACGGATTGCCTTGGTGGAAGGATCTGAAACGTAGAGTTGGGCAACTTCAGCCCCGGCGACGGTGCCGGTGTTTGTGACGTCGAAACTGACCGGGACCGTGGAGCCGGAGGCGGCCGTGGCGGGCGCATGGATGTTGGCAAAGCTGAAGGTTGTATAGCTGAGCCCGTAGCCGAATGGATAGAGCGGGTGCTTGCCGATGGTGGTCCAATAGCGATAGCCGACGAGCAGACGGTCACCGTACTTGATGTGGCCGATGGTGTAGTCCATAGGCTTGTGGTCGACTTCGGCTACATGGAGCTTGGTATCGGCGCCGGGTGTGGAGTAGTAGTAGGGCTGTGAAGGGCTGCCTTCCCAATCGCGCTCGAAACTGATGGGGAGCCTGCCCTCGGGGTTGTGCTTGCCGAAGAGGATTTGGGCGACGGCGGTTCCGCCTTCCTGGCCGGGGTAGTAGGCGTGGAGCAGGGCTGAAACCTGCTTAATCCAGCGGTGTGTGTCCATCGCGCCGCCACCGGTAAGGGTGACGATGGTGTGAGGATTGAGGGCGACGATGGCCTCGATTAGCGCGTCCTGGCCCCAGGGGAGAGTGAAGCTACGGTCGTGGCCTTCACCTTCGCTGGGCGCATCGAAGCCAGCGGCAACTACGACTACGTCGGCGAGCTTGGCGAACTGCTTAGCTTCAGCCGAGATCAGTTCAGGCTCATAGACCAAGCCGAACCCAAAACGGAGGCCGGCGGCGCCGGGCAGGTAGTTGGCTACGACTGCGACGGTCTGGCCGGCGGTGAGATCGACGGTGGCGTACTTGGGCACCTGGCCCTCGGCGTGGACCTGGTCGAGGACCTGCTTGCCATCCACCTGGATCTTGAAGGCGTCCGCTCCAGAGGCTGCTGCGATGAGAAGATACTTTCCAGCTTCGCCGGCCTTGAAGGAGGTGGTGTAGCGGATGCTGCGCGGGCTTGGGTCCTCAGGCTCCCACTCGTTCGGCTTCCATTCGGCGACGTTGCGACGGTTTCCGGTGACCGGCGTTCCAGTGAAGTCGCGATTCGAGAAGGTCTCGACCTTGACGCCACCATCCCAGCGCATGCGGTGGAAGACATCGTTCATGTCGGGCAGGCCGCGGTTGTAGAGCACATGCGCATCGGGGCCGAGGATGTTGGCGATTCCGGTGAGGGTGGAAACGGGTTCGAAGGCGTGGGCCTCGGACGAACCGCCGCCGCCGATGACGGCCGGAAAGGCATTGGGGCCGATGACGGCGATGGTCTTAACTTTGGCCGCATCGAGCGGGAGGAGATTGCCGTCGTTCTTGAGCAGCGTGATGCTTTCCAGAGCGCCCTGCAAGGCGATGGCGCGATCGGCGAGCGAATAAGTGGAGACAGCCGGGTCGAATTGAGGACGGTCAGTGAAGCCGTAGCGAAGCTCGGTGCGGATGAGGCGGAGCACCTTGTCGTCGATGGTGGATTCCTTGACCTGGCCGGCTTTGACGGCGGGGAGAAGGACCTTGGCGTTCATGAATTTCGGTGAAGGCATCTCAAGGTCGAGGCCGCCGTTGGCTGCCGCGACGCCGTCATAGGTTGCATCCCAGTCGGACATGAGAATGCCCTTGAAGCCCCATTCGCCTTTGAGGAGCTTATTGTTCAGGAACTCGTTCTGGGTAGCGTGGACGTTGTTGATGAGGTTGTAGGAATTCATGACCGAATCGACCTGGCCCTTGACGACAGCGGCCTCGAAGGCGGGCAGATAGATTTCGCGCATGGTGCGCTCGTCGATGTCGGAGCTGGCGTTATGGCGGTTGAATTCCTGGTTGTTGAGCGCGTAGTGCTTGACGGTGGCGATGACGCCTTTGGACTGAACGCCCTGAATGAAGGGAACGACAAGAGTCGAGTTCAGGAAGGGATCTTCAGAGAGGTACTCGAAGTTACGGCCGCCGATGGACGAGCGCGCAATGTTGACGCCGGGTCCGAGCAGGAAGTTGACGCTGCGGGCGCGGGCGTCGTTGCCGAGGGCCTCGCCGAGCGAGCGTGCGAATTGCGTGTCCCAGGTGGCGGCGAGGGCGACGCCGCCGGCATAAGCGGTGGTTGGTCCCCAGGTGCGAACGCCTACGGAGGCGTCGGACATCTTGAAGCGGGGCAGATCGATGGAGGGCATGGCATGGGTGTACATGCTGTCGATGCCGCCGAGCAGTTCGATCTTTTGTTCCAGGGTGAGTTTAGCCACAAGTGCGTGGGCTTTGGCCTCAATGGCTGGGGAATCGGGCACGGGCGCCTGGGCCGCGGCGTAGCCGGAAAGAATCGGCGTCAGGCATGCTAGGACGAAAGCGAAAAGAGATACAGTGGTGGCTTTTTTCTGGTTTGTCATGACCAGCAAGGGTAGCGCATCGGTAAGAACGGTGTACAGATGCGCAGGGGCCGAGGGTCTGACTGGCCCTTGAAGATGGACCCATCTTTCTGATTAAAAGTAGCTTATGCGCGACGGGCGAGTGTCCGCAGCAGGCAACTGCCTGGAGCATCCACAGTTTCATGGTCTTGCGGCTTTATAGGGAGGGGGGGTGGGTAGGGAGGGTAGGAGGGGGTGGCGGTGGGGGCCTTCAGGGGTATTACGATGGGGTTGCGGAGGGGTTTGGCCACGACGGTTGGTGCGTCATCGGCCAATTTTGGACCTGATAGTTCAATTGTGCGCCGGGGAAGGGTAATTATATGCAAAAAGCAGGGAAGGAAAATGCGGGCTCAGAAGCCTTCAAGCACATCGGCCACGAGGGTCCGGGCGAACTCCCGCGAGAGGCGGTCAATGGCCGCGGGGTTTTCCTGCAGGAAGGTTGTGAGGTCGGTGGTGGACTGAAACTGCTGGCGGAAGACGTAGTTCTTGTTCTCGTAGAGGATTTTGCCGTCGCGGGCGTTGAGCGTTACAGAAGCCACCACGGTGATGAGAAAGCTGGACGACTGCTGCGTGGAGGAGTTGTAGGTGAGCGGCTGGACGGATTCCTTCAAGATGGTGCCGTGCAGCACGGCGTCTGCGTCGGCGCGCTCGTCTGGAGTGACGCGGAAACGGCTGCGCGCGGCAAACTCGCGGATGACGGCGTTGGTCATGGCTGTTTCAGTGCGATAGGCCTCGGTGTGCGTGGCAAATACCGGAACTGCCAGTGTCTTCAGGTCGGGCGGCAGATGGGTGGCGGCGCCCAGCGTGTGATAGCCGCAACCGGCGAGCCCGAGCAGGGCCGCAAACGAGGCAAGAGCGAAGAGGCGCATGAAGTCATCTTAGCGCGGCGGGAGGCGGGGGCTGTGGGCGGAGTGCGTCTGGATGTGGGGGTTGGGCTGTTGGCGACAACCGATGGCTATATGCGGCCAGGTCGGGGATCACTGGGCGACTTTAGGGGAGTGATCTGGCGGGAGGGTTGGAGGTTGCCATCCCCGGTCCCCAAAAGCGAGGGACCGGGGGCACCCACGTCGTGGTTTGGAAAGGACTGATGGATCGGGGCCACCCGCCATACCAATCCTGAAATTGCTATAGAACTGGGCCATCCGCCACAGTCTGGACTGTTCCCGAGAGCATTTCTGCCGTGAATTTGCGCCTCATCAAAGACGGGAGTTCTTCTTAATTCAAGGATGGTTTCCATCTGTAACTTCAGGATTATGAACCCATTTAAGTACAAGGGTTTTTGCAGCCAGAAATCCTGAATAGATGCGTTAGACGTGTAAGGTAATTCTGCTCGAATCCCAGCGATATGGACTGCCGGAAAGTTAGGGGCATCCGCTCGTCACAGCCTGCGCTTGCGACAACCTGAAACCGGGTCGCTCGTGGAGGCAAGCGGCAAGATACAGCCCTCCAGGCACGAGACCAATTGAGAGTTTCGGATTAAGGCAATGCGGATTTTCCGCTCACATTCCGCCGTAAGCCAGCCATAGCCCCGGACCTCTTCGCAACAGCACTTTCACACATGAGGTGATTGATGGAAACGATTTGGACGAAAAATCCGATAGCGCTTGTGCGTCGGCGAACGGCAACCTCCGTTGTCGGCATCTTTTTGCTCCTGCTCACGATGGTCGCGCTTGCAGCCAGCGCAGTTCATGCGCAGACCTACAGCGTCGTCTACCGGTTTACGGGTACGAACGGCGACGGGAACAATCCCCTCGGTGGCGTAGTGACAGACGCGGCTGGCAACATCTATGGGTTCACGTTTATAGGTGGCGCCGGGTACGGTACGGTTTACAAAATCGATAACGCCGGTAACGAAACCGTGCTGCACACCTTCAACCTGACTGATGGGTCGGGACCGCAGGGAAGCCCAGTCCTGGATTCGGCGGGCAATATCTACGGAATCACTGGCGCGGGTGGAAGCATTGGCAATGGAACCGTATTCAAGCTGGATACCTCAAATCATTTGAGCGTCCTCTACAACGTTCCTGCCCAGGCGCGTTCGGGCCTGATCATCGACGCCGCAGGGAACCTCTATGGCACGTTGTTCCTCGGCGGGGACTACGGCAGCGGCAGTGTGTTCAAGATCGACGCCTCCGGGAATGCAACGACATTGCACAGCTTCGGAGCTACACCCTCGGACGGAATCTTACCTACCGCACGCCTGACCCTGGATGCGGCAGGCAACCTTTATGGCACAACCGAGAATGGCGGGGCCAACACGTTTGGAACCGTCTTCAAGTTGGATACCGCCGGCAACAACTATGTGATCTTGCACAACTTTACCAACGCGGATGGGGCATATCCCTCCGGCAGTCTGACACTGGATTCGGCGGGGAACATCTACGGTTCAGCGTTCGATGGCGGGGCTTCCAACATGGGCGCAATTTTCAAGATAGATAGCGCCGGCAACTTTACTGAGCTGCATGCCTTTGACGGTACTGACGGATTTCACCCGATTGGAGACCTTCCCAGGGACGCGGCCGGCAATCTCTATGGGACAACAATTGAAGGCGGGGGCGGCCTTGGCGCGGTCTTCAAGCTGGACTCCGCGGGCAATTTAACGGTACTTCATCCCTTTGTCGACTACACAGATGGGAACGAACCTGCGGCGGGGCTCTATATGGACGCGGCGGGTAATTTGTTCGGCACCACGGAGTTCGGTGGGTCTTCGGCAAATAACGGGATCGTCTTCGAGCTGACGGCACCGCCGGCTCAACTCGAAAACTTTACCGCCCAGGCAATCGTGGTCAGGTTCCTGCGCTCGACGGCTGTAAGCGGGCAGTTCCACTCGGCAAGCAGCATCGATCCCACCACCCAGCCTGTCACCCTCTCTATCGCTGGAACCAGCAGTTTCAGCCAAACGTTTGCGCCTGGCACGTTCCACGCCGCGCTCGGCGGATATCTTGCCAGCGTTGTCTCCGGATCAAAGAGAGTCACAATGTTCCTTTCGCCCCACAGCAACGGAAACTGGTCCTACTCTGCCGCGATTCAAGGCTTCGTACCGGGATCGACTTCAGTAACCGTGAGCCTGACGATCGGGGCTGAGAGCGGGACCGCAACGGCAAACGCTCAGGTGTTTTGACCGCTTGAGCCTTAGAGGCAAGGCCGTTTGAGGAATCGGGAGGCGGAAGCCTCCCGATTCATTTGCACATGCCCCTGACCTGTTGGACCCCATGCCTCTCCACCTGCTGCTAAACTGGCTGCGGTATGGAAGGCCCAAACCTGGAGCCAATCCTGGATCCCCTGTATTGAGGGTGCTGAACACCTTCGGGTTCCTGCTCCCTCCGAAAGCATAAGAAACAGCCACTAGTAGTAATGAGTTGCGGCGGCGCTTACACCCAGGCGGTGGCCAGCATGCCGACGCGCACCGGGGAGAGCTTGAGGCCGTCGGAGCGGTTGTGGAAGTAGAGGTCGTTGAGTTGATTCGTATCTACTTGCTCGATGCGGCGAAATCCGGCGCGGCGCAGTTCCTGTTCCAGTTGGTCGGGCATGAAGAAGAGCTGGAAAGGCTCTCCGGCGGCGGCTACGCGCGCGGCCAGGGTGTTGAAGACCTTGCGGCGCGCGGGGCTGAGGGATTCCGGCAAGAGCGTGTAGTCGAAGCTGACGGCGGACCCGGCGGGCATGTGCGCAAGTACGCCGAGCGTGGCGCGAAAGGCGTCCAGGGTGAGGTAGGGCACCACTCCGAGCCAACTGAAAAATGCGGGTGAGCGGTCATCGAAACCTGCCTCGCGAAGGCCGTCTTGCAGAGTATTATTTTCAAAATCGAGCGGGACGAAGGTGAGGTTGCCGGGAACGGGTATGGCGGCCTCGGCGAGCATGGCCTGCTTCCCTTGCTGGGTGGCGGGGAAGTCCACTTCAAAGATCCGCAGCGAGGGAAACGGATTGCGATAGGCAAAGGTGTCGAGGCCTGCGCCGAGAACGACGTACTGCGCGATACCCTGGGCGACGGCGGCTGCCAGACGGTCCTCCGCATAGCGGCTGCGCGCGGCCAGGAAGGCGCGAAAGTCGCGCGCGACGGGATGCATGGCGCGCTCCATGTCCCTGGGGTAGGAGGGGCCGACCAGCCGCACCGCGATGGGATCGTCGAGAACCGGGGGCAGGTCAGTCAACTGGTGCGCGGCGCGGCGGATGGCAACGCGCAGGGCGGTCTTGCTGGCTTGGCCTGTCTCCATGATTCGAGTTTAGAGGATTGCGGTTTGGAACATCGCCGCGGGGGCCGGGCCGCGTACCATATCCCCCATGAGTTGGATTGGATGGGCACTACTCTCCGCCGTCTTTGCCGCCGCCACAGCCCTGCTGGCCAAGGTGGGCGTGGCGCATGTGGATTCAAACCTGGCCATGGCGCTGCGCACCAGCGTGGTGCTGGTGTTTGCGTGGGGCATTGCGCTGGCGCTGGGCAAGCATGGCGAGATCCGCTCGCTGGACCGGCGTACCTGCCTGTTTCTGGCGCTCAGCGGGTTGGCCACCGGGCTGTCGTGGCTCTGCTATTTTCGCGCGTTGCAACTGGGGCCGGCCTCGCGGGTGGCTCCGCTGGACAAGCTGAGCGTGCCGCTGGTGATGGTGTTCGCATGGCTGCTGCTGGGCGAGAAGCTTACCGGACCGGCGGTGGTGGGCGGCCTGCTGATTACCGCCGGGGCCGTGGTGATGGTGCTGGCGTGAGGCGGAGCGGCCTCTTGCCTATACTGGGAATGAGAATGCGCCAAGCCTCTTGCGCAAGAACGCTCCTATGACCGATCAGATTCAATCCGAAGCTCCGCTGCAACGCATTGTCCTTACCGGCTTTATGGGGTCGGGCAAGACGACTGTTGGCCCTCTGGTTGCCGCGCGGCTGGGGTGGACCTTCCTGGATGTGGACGACGTGATCGAAGCCGAGGCCGGCGTGCCGATTACGGAGATCTTCGCGCTTCATGGCGAGGCTGGGTTCCGCGAGCGGGAGCACGCCACCATTGCGCGCCTGGCCGCCGCAGATGCGCTGGTTCTGGCGTTGGGAGGGGGAGCTATCGAAACCTCCGCCACGCGTACGCTGCTGCTCGCTTCTCCGGGGACGCTGCTGGTTCATCTGGAAGTGGAGTTGGCCACCACGCTGGCACGTTGCCGGGGCACTGAGCATACGAGGCCGATCCTCGCTGACCAGGCTAATTTGGCTGGCCGGTACGAACGGCGGTTGCCGCTTTACCGGGCGGCTCATGTGTCGATTCCCGTGGATGAACAGACTCCCGAGCAGGTGGTGGATGCGGTTCTCGATGCGGCGGGGCTCAGTTGACCGAAAGCGCACTGCCGGCCTATTGATCCGGCGAGTAAACAACGGCATCTTCTTCCCATCCATTCCCGCAAAATACACGGGAATGGATGGGGCACCCGGACAGTATTTAGCTACCGGATCTATAGGTTAAGTTGCATTTACGTGCAATACGTGCTACACGTAATACACGTCACATTGGGGGTTGAGGCATGCCTGCACTCGACGAAAAACAAAATATTACCCTGCGGCTGAGTCGGCAAACCATTCAAAAGGCCAGGGTTCTTGCAGCGAAGCGGTCCACCTCCATCAGCGGGCTGCTTACCAGCCAGATTGAGCAGCTTGCGGATGCAGAGGACGATTACGAGCGCGCCATGAGACGAGCCATGGCAAGGATGGAAAAGGGCTTCGACTTAGGCGGAACACACACGATGGACCGGGACGCGCTGCATGAGCGCTAAGGTCTTCGTCGATACCAACGTGCTGGTCTATGCTCACGACAACAAGGCAGGCCATAAGCATCTGGAGGCAATGCGCATTTTGCAAGGCCTTTCGCAACAACGCGCCGGTGCTTTAAGCATGCAGGTTTTGCAGGAGTTCTACGTCACGGTGACGCGCAAGATTGCCTCACCGCTATCAAGGGAAGAGGCTCGCGCCATTGTCGAGGATTTTTCCCATTGGTGCGTTGCAACAAGCCCCGCCGATATCAGGCAGGCATTTCTGATTGAAGATGGTGCCAGAATTGGATTTTGGGATGCGCTGATCGTTGCCGCTGCGCTCCGATGCGGGGCTACGAAGGTGATTTCTGAAGATCTGAACCCCGGTCAGACGATTGCGGGAATCCAGATTGAGAATCCCTTCGCCACGCCGTGAGAATCAAGGCACGTTCACCTGCGGATATTTCTGCAGCTCCCTCACTTGCTATCATCAGGACAAGATTCCGGCAGTTTTACTGTCGGGGCTCTTCCGCGCCACCCCACGGACGAGGACATTTTCGCGGGGAAACCGGAAAACCGAGGTCTTCCAAAGCAAGATGATTCCCGCCTCCCAGGCCGCCACTCCGATTGAAAGTGCCGTTCATGTCCCGGGCGTAATTCACGCTCCCGAGCCGGGCGCGACGGCTACGCTGCTGCACGACTTCCGCGAGCTGTTCAAGGTGAAAGTCGTTACCATGGTGCTGGTTACGGGCTGGGGCGGGTTTTACCTGGGGTCGATGCAGTCGGGGATTTCGAGCGTGCAGCGCGGGCTGCTGGATACGCTGCTGGGCATCGGGCTGGTGTCGGCTGGGGCTGGGGCGCTGAATGAGGCCCTGGAGCGCAAGACGGACGCGCGCATGGTGCGCACGGCCAATCGTCCGCTGGCCTCGGGGCGTTTTTCACTGGCGCAGGGCATTCTGGCTGGACTCGGCGCATTGGCGTTTGGAGCGGTGTGGCTGGCGATCCATACCAACCTGCTGACCGTGGCTCTGGCGCTGCTGACGGCTTTTACCTACGTCGCCATCTATACGCCGCTCAAACGCGTGACCACGATGGCAACCTTCATCGGCGCGTTTCCGGGCGCGATGGGGCCGCTGCTGGGCTGGACGGCCGCGCGCGGGCGCATTGAGTGGGCGGGCGTATCGCTGTTCGCCATTCTGTTTGTGTGGCAGTTTCCACACTTCATGGCCATCTCCTGGCTCTATCGCGACGACTACGCGCGGGCGGGCATCCGCATGCTGCCTGTGGTGCAGCCAGACGGCTGGTCGACCGTGGCCGAGGCGCTGTTTTTCGCCGTGGTCATGATTCCGGTGAGCCTGACGCCCTGGTGGCTCGGCATCACCGGCATCGCGTATGCCGTGCTGGCCTTCCTGTTGGGCTTGTTTTACCTGGCTTATACCATTCGCTTCACCCGCATTCTGCGCGACATTTCGGAAACTGAAAGCCGGATGGTGGCTCGCGACCTGCTGAAGGTGAGCGTGGTCTACCTGCCGCTGCTTTTCACCACGCTTATGCTCTGCGCCAGGGCGAGGAATTAGGGAACGATGACGACTCAAGCTCCCGCGAAAAGCACCGGCCCCGCCATCGCCGCCATTCTGGTAGTGAGCGCGGCGGCGACGATTTTTCTGTTCTGGCTTATCTACGTTCACCCCGCAGCCGATGCAGCCAGCACCCGATTCGCTTTTTTGCCCGCCCTGAACGCACTGCTGAACGGCCTGAGCGCGACCGCTTTGCTGATCGGCTATACGTTTATCCGGGAGCATAGGATCAGGGCGCATCGCGCGGCGATGCTGACCGCGTTTGGCTTTTCGACGCTGTTTCTGGTCAGCTACATTGCGCACCACGCGCTGCACGGCGATGTTCGCTATCCGGTCCACGCGGCTTACAGGAGTATTTATCTGCCGTTGCTGGCCAGCCACATCATTCTGGCGATTGTGGCATTGCCGCTGGTGCTGGTTACGTTCTTTTTCTCGCTGAGCGGCCGGATTCCGCAACACCGCAGGGTGGCGCGCTGGACCTTTCCGCTGTGGCTTTACGTTTCAGTGACCGGCGTAATTACTTACGCAATGCTGCGCCTGGCGCAGGGATAAAGAGACTCATGATGGCCAGCCCGGTGAACCCCGAACGCAAGCAACCCGACGACGGCACGCGCCAACTACTGCAATGGGGCGGGTCGATTCTGGGCGCGGGTTTGCTGTCGGCAGTGTTGCTGGTTACCCTGCTGGGCGGCTTTTCTCCCACCGGCGCCAGCACCAACGGGGGCTGGTTCGCGCTGATCGTGGTGCTCATGTGCATACCCTTCGGCGGCCTGCTGCTGACGCTGGGCGTCGCCAAGTGGCTGCGTAACCGGCGTATCGCCCATAACCGCTAGTCCTCTGCTATGCTTTTGAATTGACTGGAGTGCACGAATATGGCCAAGAGCGTTAACAAAGTGATTCTTTTAGGGAACGTGGGCAAGGACCCGGAAATCCGTTCCACCCCCAACGGCACCATGGTGGCCACCTTCGGACTGGCAACGAGCGACCGCTTCCAGGATCAGGCGGGCAACTGGCAGGACCGCACCGAGTGGCACAACCTGGTCGCCTTCAAGCGCACCGCCGAGATCATCCGCGATTACGTGAAAAAGGGCTCGAAGCTGTATGTGGAAGGCAGCCTGCGGACCAGCAATTGGGACGACAAGCAGTCTGGCCAGAAGCGCTACAAGACGGAGATCATCGTCAGCGACCTTTCGCTGCTCAGCGGCCGCGACGAGGGCTCAAGCGGCGGCGGTTACAGCCGTCCGGCCGGCGGGTCGAGCAGTTCGGCGAACTTTGACCAGCGTCCCCCGGCTGGGCAGGACGATATCGCTCAATCGGCCGAAATCTCGGACGACGATATACCGTTCTAAGGACAGTTGTCAGAGATCAGTTGTCAGTTTTCAGTTGCCTGAAGCCTGACAACTGATCGCGCTACTCCGTCTTCATCAGGATTCCGATCAAGGAGTCCCGGCGCTGGTTGGCGATGTCGTCAGTGTTGCCGAGCACGCGGAGCCACACAAAAACGGCTGCGGCGGCAAGGACCAGGAAGCCCGGTATGGCCAGCCAGAGCTGGTCGAAAAACGAGCACAACTCAAAGACCGCCGCGCCCAGGGCCAGCACTCCGACCTGCACCACCAGGCTGAGGAGCGAGTTGGCCTGCGATCCGCGTTGCCGCGAGATTCGCCCCGGATTGACCCGGTAGGGCATGGTGAGCGAAAAGATATTGCCGGCGGCCAGGCTGCAGGGCAGCGAAAAAAGAAGCCAGGCAATGGTGACCGCCACCACTATGCCGTCTGGGCGGCCAAGGCGCACCGACGCCAGGATGCCCGCAATGACGATGGCGACGCTGAACAGCGCGGCGTGGAAGAGGTTTTTGCCCAGCATCACGGTGCGCATGGTTGTGGGCGAAAGAAAGTAGAGCTGGATCCCCGCACCTTCCGCGCCCAGGTTGTTCGAGAACAGTTGGCCGAATCCGATTTGAGCGAAAAACACGCACAGCGGAAAGGCCACGAGGGGCGCGCTCACCTGCTGCGGGTTCCTGAGAAAGACGCTGGAGAAGACCAGCACCATGACCAGCGGTGCGCCGACAGCATACAGCAGCGGCAGGGTGCGCATCAGGCTGCGCAATTCCTTTTCTATGATGGCGGCGATGGGGCCGGAGCCGCCCAGGCTCCATGCACTTTCGCGCTGGGCGGTTTTTGGGCGCGGTGCGGCGTCTGTCTTGCGACTGGGAGCAGTGCCCAGGTTTTCTCCGCGGTATTCGGCGCGAAGGCGCAACCCGAGCGCGCCGCCGATGCCCAGCGTGAAGAGTCCGAGGACGGCGAGCGAACCCAACACGGGCACTTGCTGCCGGTTGGCGGACTCACGCAGCGCGACTGCGGCCAGGCCTGGAGGGAGCCATTTTTGCACCTGATTGGCGGTCTTGACCCAGGGGGAGGCCATCAGCTTACGGAAGGCCTCACCCTGCTGATCCTTGCCGCCGTGGCCCTGATGCCGGTTCTGGTGCAACGCCGGGTTGAAGAATTGAAAGGACAGAATGAGCACCATGAAGACGGCTGCCAGAATCTCGCGGGTCTTGCGCTGCGCCAGCCAGCGATCGATCCAGGCAAAGACGGCACGCACCAGAAAGACGTTGAAAGCCGCAAAGACGAGAAGGATTAAAGCTGTCCACGCAAATAGGTCGGGACGGGCCACGGTGAGTCCAACGAAGATGCCGAGGCAGCACAGGCCGCCCAGGATCGAAGACACGTCAGAGAGGCCGAAGACCACGTAGAGAAGAAAGAAGGAGCGGAAGCTGACCGGGAAACGCAGCAGGCCGCCCAGGTCGAATTGCTGCTGAAACGAGGCCAGCATGACCGGAACAACCTGCCAGATAAGACACACGACCCAGAAGACGATGGGGAAATATTGCCACTGGTCATCGTCGGCGAGCCCATAAGCGGCAGCGCCCGCGCCCGCGCCGAGAGCAAGACCCATGAGGCCGTAGAACACAAACGTGATGGTGCGCGCGCCGAGTTCGAAAGCGCCGAGCTTGGAGCGCAGGCCGTTGACGAACATGTGCCAGCGCAGAGCGGCCAGCGCCGCATACTGCGCACGGGCCAGGGGGCTGAGCACGCCTCGGCTGGTGGGTGAGGGCGGCGCGTCTGGATACAGTGTGCCGCCGCCTATGCCAGCCATGACAGCTCCTGCGGGGCTTCCTGCTGGCCGCCCGCGCCCACGATGGACAGGAAGATTTCTTCCAGCGTGAGGCGCTGGCTGCTTTCAGCGCCGGGCAGGGTAGAGGCTACGCCGGCGCGCAGTTCCTCGAGTGATCCGTTGGCAACCAGGCGGCCCTGGTGAATGATGGCGACGTGGCTGCAAAGGCGCTCGACGATTTCAAGCACATGGGTGGTGAGGAAGATGGTTGCGCCGCGCTGGATCATGCCTTGCAGCATGGACTTCAGCATTCCGGCTGCGATAGCGTCCACGCCTTCGAAGGGTTCGTCGAGAAAAAGCACCTTGGGTCCGTGGATGACCGCCGCGGCCATGGCCAGCTTCTTTTGCATGCCGTGGGAGAAGTCGGTGACCAGCTTGCGGTTTTCATTGGCGAGCTGCATGAATTCGAGCAGTTCTTCGGTCCGGAGTTTGCAGGTGTCGCGGTCCAGGCCGTACATGCGGCCCACGAAGTGGAGATACTCGGTGGCTGTCAGGCGGCCGAACAGGGCCATGCCTTCAGGGACGACGCCGATCTGGCGTTTGAGGTCGAGGGCGGAGGCGCCGAAGGGCTTGCCGAGGATTTCAATGGTCCCGGCGCTGGGATCGAGCAGACCGGTAAGCATCTTGATGGTGGTGGACTTGCCGGCTCCGTTGGGGCCGAGAAAACCGAAGAACTGGCCGGGAGCCACGCTGAAGGTGACGTCGTTCACAGCGGTGAGCGCGCCAAACTGCCGGGTAAGGCCGTGGGTCTGAATCGCAGCAATTTCCATGTGGGGAAAGGATACCAAGGTTGGGTTCGGGAACAAAGGGGTCAGAAGAGTGTGATCAGGGCAAACGCATTTCAAAACATCTCCAATAGCCGGCTGAGGAAGTCCTCGTTCCATCCGGCGCGTTTGAGTTTTCCTCGGAGTGAACCTTTGGACCCCTCTTTTTGCATGGCATTGATGGCCATGTGCCGCAGGACGG
>CAIKND010000038.1 GCA_903828675.1 uncultured Acidobacteriaceae bacterium | reverse complement strand
TTAAAAGGGCGTTGCTCTACCAACTGAGCTACGAGCTCGTTCAAGGCCGCTGATTTAAAGCTAACACAGAGTCGGCTTTGCCGCTTCGGCTGGGCCTAAAAGCGCCAATAACAGGAGGCGTGGTGCGCGATTGGACTGCAGCTCATGGCAGACAGCCTGGAGTTACCAAAGGGTACCGCTTCATCCGTGATGGGAGGGGTTGCAAAGGCTAAGGGCGCATCAAAGAGTCAGGGAATACCGCAGTCCACTGAGATTTGCGCTGTCCCCAACGTCGGCGGCTGGAAGTGCGGTTCTCAAGTAGCTTGGAATGAGGCTTTTTGAGGGCGCTTATGGCAAGAAAGTGTTAGCAAGACAACCTTGCAAGTGTTATTGTTTTGACAACAGCGCGCGACTACGATTTCTGGTGAGGATACCCTCCGCTCGGGTAGGCCGTACTATTCTCCACGAACCAGGAGCAGAATAAAGACTGCGCCGGCGAGGGGAATCGGTAATGAGAGTGGAAGGTGCAGGGGTGAATGATGACTGATCGCAAAGCGCTGCTCGACCAGAACGAAACGCCAGAAGACGTGGCGACGCTTTATTCATGGGCAAATTTGCATGGCGCCAAGTATAGAGATTTTTCGGCGTCACGCGCGCAGACAAGAGAAAAGGCACGTTTGCGCGTGCAGCAGGCCATTGAAGAAGAGCGGGAGCGCGCGCATCAGCAAGCTCAGGCACAGCTGACAGCCGAATCGCAACGTAATGAAGATGAAGAACGAGCGGAAGAAGCTGCGCGACTAGCTGAAATGGCGGCTCAACTCGCCGTCCGCCAGGCAGCCCAGCAAGAGGCGCAACTGGCTGCGCAGGAGATCGTTCGCCAAGCCGCCCAGCAAGCTGCAAAGCAAGCCGCCCAACTTGCCTCTCAAGAAGCGGCGAAGCAGGCTCAAGTTGCCCAACTGGCAGCCCTGCAAGCTCAGGCCGCCCAACAAGCCGCTCAACAGGCTACGTGGCAACAGGCACAGCCGCGCCTGGATCGCTTCTCAGCTCTTCCGATTTCGAAGCCAGCACAGCCGGTCGCGCCATTTTATGCGCCGCAGCCAGTGCAGCCCGATTTTTCGATGTATGCCCAGCCTCAGGCGTATCGACCATCGGCGGTTCCACAGCAATATCCGCCGATGCGCGAAGAGAGAAACCAGTCGGCTCGAGATCCCAGGACTTCGCTTGATTCGAGAGAGAATGCCGGGCGTCCGGCATGGCTAACGGCGGACCGCACCGAGGTCGCGAGTCGCTCCGCTGTACCCCAGGCACCCGAGGATACGCTCCAGGGATCAAGGGATCGCCTCACCTCGCGCTGGTTCGCATTAAAGGGTGTTTTTGACGGAGTAACCGCAACGACGGAAGTTGCGCCGGCACCGGAGGCGTCGCGTACTCCGGTCATAGCCGTATTCTCACTTGCCGGCGGAGTGGGCAAGACCAGCATGGTGGCAACACTCGGCCGGGCCCTCTCGGCTCGAGGTGAGAGGGTATTGCTTGTAGATACAGCGGCTTACGGACTGCTTCCGTTTTTCTTTGGCGCCCGCGATCAGCGTCCCGGCTTGTTGAGAACTTTCAGCCCTCCGGAAGCCAGCGGCGACGCGCCGATTCAGATGGTGACGATAGATCCCGAGGCACTTGAAGCCGAGACGGGAGGCCAGGAAGCCCTGACCGGCGAGATCGCCAAGTATTCGCGTGGTGTAAGCCGCGTGATTGTGGACTTGGCGACCGCGTCAGGTGCAACGACACGGCGGGTGATGCGGATGGCGCCCCTGGTTCTGGTGCCGGTGATTCCCGACATGAACTCGGTGGTTAGCGTCAGTTCGATCGACGCCTTCTTCCGGCACAACGGTAACGGGACGGGCAAGGCCTCGCTGCCCTATTATGTATTAAATCAATTTGATCCATCTCTTCCGTTGCACCTCGACGTGCGGGAAGTGCTTCGCGAGCAGTTGGGCGATCGGCTTCTGCCGTTTGCACTTCGTCGTACTCCTGCGGTGAGCGAAGCGCTGGCCGAGGGGATGACGGTGATGGATTACGCTCCCAACTCCACGGTGGCCGAGGATTTCGGCAGCCTCGCAGGGTGGGTCAAGAGCCTATCTGCACCTGCGCATACGGGTTATCGCGGCGTACGCTGGAGTGAACGATGACAGCAACTGGCCTTTGGCAGGATATCGGGGCAGGGGAGAATATTTTTACAAAGTTCCTCCGCCTCGTTTTCCTGCTTGCGGCAGGGACTGTTTTCTATTTTTTGGCGGTTCTTCCTCTGACCTGGCCGCAGCAGGCGGTTCTGGGGCTCTTAAGCCTGTTAATGGCTCTGGCCATGGCGCGCAGTTCAGATTCTTATCTGATTACGCTCACCCTGATGATGATGTCGATGTTCTGCACTTTTCGCTACGGCTACTGGCGCATTTTGCAGACGGTGCGTTTTTTCGAAGACCCCGCGAATCACTGGGGTGCCTTGGACGCATTCTTCATCATGAGCCTGGTTATGGCAGAGACTTATGCCTTCTTCATTCTCTTCCTGGGGTATTTTCAGACTATCTGGCCCTTGCGCCGGGCCCCGGTTGCGCTGCCGGAAAACACCGAGGATTGGCCTCACATCGATGTACTGATTCCGACCTACAATGAGCCGCTTGATGTGGTGCGCTACACGGCGCTGGGCGCGCTCAATATGGACTGGCCCGCCGAGAAGATGCACATCTACATCCTGGATGACGGGCGACGCAAGGAGTTTGAGCAGTTTGCGTTCGAGGCCGGGATCGGTTACAAGATACGCTCCGACAACAAGCATGCCAAGGCGGGAAATATCAATACCGCGCTGAAGAGCATGACTTCTCCGTTTGTGACCATCTTCGACTGCGACCACGTGCCGACGCGCAGTTTTCTGCAGATGACAGTCGGCTGGATGCTGCGCGATCCCAAGCTTGCCATGCTGCAAACGCCCCACCATTTTTATTCACCTGACCCGTTCGAGCGTAACCTGGGGCAATTCCGCATAATTCCCAATGAAGGCGAGTTGTTTTACGGCATTGTGCAGGACGGCAACGATTTCTGGAACGCGTCGTTTTTCTGCGGCTCATGCGCCATACTGCGCCGCACTGCGCTGGACGAGATTGGCGGTATCGCGGTAGAGACCGTGACCGAGGATGCTCATACCTCCCTGCGTATGCAGATGAATGGATGGGGGACGGCCTACATTAACATTCCTCAGGCGGCAGGGCTCGCCACGGAGCGGCTGTCAGCCCATGTAGGCCAGCGCATTCGCTGGGCACGCGGCATGATCCAGATCCTGCGTACCGATTGCCCGCTCTTCGCTCCCGGGTTGAAGTTTCCGCAGAGGCTTTGCTACTTCAACGCCATGTGTCATTTTTTGTATGCAGTGCCGCGCCTTATCTTTCTGACCGCACCGTTGATCTATCTGCTGCTCAATCACACCAATGTCCCGGGATACTGGGCGGCGATTCTTGCCTATGCGCTGCCTCACCTCACCCTTTCCAATGTGACCAACTCCAGGATTCAGGGAGAGCACCGGCACTCATTCTGGAATGAGATCTACGAGACTGTTCTTTCGCCTTACATTTTGCTGCCCACGATGATGGCGCTCATCAACCCCAAACTCGGCAAATTCAACGTGACGGCCAAGGGCGGCGTCGTGAAGCGCACCTTCTTTGATACCAAGATCGCTCAGCCGTTCCTGATCATGCTGGTTTTCAACATCGCAGGGTTGCTTATTGCCATTCCGCGCTTTCTGATCTGGGACCGCGATCGACCCGGCACCGTGGTGATGAACTGCATCTGGTGCTTCTTTAATATTGTGATTCTTGGCGTATGCACGGCGGTTTCGCGCGAGATGAGGCAACTGCGAACGACTGTTCGCATCAGCATTGTGTCGCCGGTGATGGCCAAGCTAGCCGACGGGCGTTTGATAGCCGGAGAGACAATCGATATGTCCAGTGGTGGAACGAGCATCCGTTTTGGTGAGACGTTGGATGTGGCACCGCAGACGGAGATTCGCCTGGCCTTTCCAACTCCTGCCGTGAGTACCGATCTGCCTGCCAGGGTGGTTTCCGCAGAAGGATCGGTGCTGCGGGTGCGCTTTGAGGAATTATCGATTGCGGAACAGGAAGTATTGACGATGGTGCTATATTCCCGAGCAGACTCATGGCTGGGTTGGGGCGAGTCCCGCGAAAGCGACAACGTGATGCACAGTCTCCGCCGCATCTTCCAGATCTCGATGCACGGCCTGGTCTCGACTTTCCTGAGCCTTTTTACCAACAAGGACAGGAAAGGCAGAAAGGCCTCGTCACTTTCCATTGCTCGCTCGGCCGTGATCTTTGCTTTGGCCGCCTCACTCCTGGGCGGAAGCCAGAGCGTTTTGGGACAACCCCAAGGCTTCGCGGGAGCGCTGCAGAGCGCGGCCACCGACAAGAACCCCGCAGTTCCCCCGGGGCAATATCGCGACACGTTTACGCTGAACGACGCAGGGTCGCCGCAGATCGAATTGCACGGCATCGACAGCATGCACAATATCTATTTCACGCTGCCTGAGACGCATGTCGTCAGATCCGCCAAGATTCACATTTACTACGCTTTTTCTCCCAGCTTGTTGCCGCAGCTTAGCCATCTTAAGCTGATTATGAATGGAACCTTGTTCGCTACAGTGCAGCCTACACCGGGGCAGGTGGGTGGCTCGGACAGCCGGGATGCCGAAGGCGAGTTCACGATTCCGCCGGAACTGCTGGTTCACAACAACACCCTGACTGTTGAGTTCATCGGGCACTACACGATGGTGTGCGAGGATCCGGCGAACACCACGTTGTGGTCGCGGGTCCATCGCAACACATTCCTTGATATCCGGGGCGATCTTCTTCCGTTGGCCGACGATCTGAAGCAGTTGCCGATGCCTTTCCTCGATCCCGCCGTGATTCAACCTCTTAGTATTCCGATTGTGTTTGCCACTCCGCCTTCCTACAAGGCGATTCAGGCTGCGGGGGTGGTTTCCAGCTATTTCGGGCTTATTTCAGAGAGCAGGCCGGTTCGCTTCCCGGTTCACATTGGGGCCATTCCTCCGGGCAATGCAATCGTGATTTCGGACAATGCCGGGAATCTGCCACCGGGGTTGAACCTTCCGGGCGTGAGTGCGCCCACCGTAGCCATGCGCACCAACCCCAATGATCCTTATGGCAAGATCCTGGTAGTTGCCGGAAGCGACCCAGAGCAGGCAGTGCTGGCGGCCCAAGCCATCGCTCTCCACAGTGACATGCTCGCAGGAGGCCAGGCCACCATCGACCGGCTGAGTCTGCCGGGCAAGCAGCAACCTGACGGAGCCCCGCGCTGGGCTCAAACTGACCAGAAGATAGCGCTGTGGAACTATGCCACGGCGGACCAATTACAGGGAGATGGATCGGCGCCTTTGAATGTTTACTTCCGCATCGCGCCGGACATTTTTTATTCGGAACGGCCCAATGCGGTGCTTCGGCTGGTCTATCGTTACAACTCCGTTCCCATCGGTCCCATTTCCAGCATGCAGGTGAGGATCAACAATGCGTTCCTGGGATCTGTTCCGCTCATTCCTGGGCAGCAACCCTCAAAGCAGATGCAGGTTGACGTGCCTGTACCTGTGGTGAACCTGCGCCCGTTCTCAAACTCGCTGTCTTTTGATTTCACCTTCCAATTGCTCAAAAAGGGTGGCTGCCAGGATACGACACCCATCAATATGCAGGCGTCCATTCTGCGCGACACTTTTCTGGACTTGCGCGGCTATCCGCACTATGCGCCGCTGCCCAATCTGGAGACGTTTGCCAATGCGGGCTTCCCGTTCACGCGCCTTGCCGACCTGAGCGAGACAACGGTTGTGCTGCCGCCTACGCCTACAGAGCAGGAGATCGAGACGTTTGTTACGCTTGCTGGGCACTTCGGCCGACAGACGGGATTCCCAATCTTGCGGGTGACTGTGGCGGGCCCCGAGGCTCTTCGCGACGGCGCAAATACGGATTTTTTGGTTCTGGGTACGGGCGACGACCAGCCCGGCTTCGACAAGATGTCAAACAATCTCCCGGTCGCCCTGCGCAGTGGTCAGATCCAGATCCACGACACGCAGGGATTCTTTGCTCCGCTGCACGGCCATCAATGGTGGAAGCTGAGTTCAGATGAGCATTCTGAATCCGGAGATCTGACTGCGGCTGGCACGCCGGACGCGATCATCGAGGGAATCAAATCCCCGTTCGACCCGGGGGACAACCGCAGCGTTGTGGCCATACACTTGAGGGAAGCAAGCGCATTCGAGCCGTTCATGAGCGCTTTCATGAAGGTGCAACAGTCGAGCGAAATTTCAGGGTCGGTTTCGGTTCTTCACGGGACCCAGTATCAATCCTTCCGGATCGGCTCTGAGGTCTATCATGTGGGAGTGCTTCCGTGGTGGACACGGCTGACTTTGTGGTTCATGCAAGTGCCTTGGCTGGCAGCGGTTGTGGTGATCATTCTGGCGTTCCTGATCGCCATTTGGACCAGGCAGTGGTTGCGCAGCCGGGCCAGGGCGCGCTTGAAGATGATTGAGGACTAGAAGATTATCCGGACACGCGCGGAGTCGCGGAGGGTTGCGTCAGGCGGCACTTCCCCAGGGAAGAGCCGCCTGGCTTTTGCAGTGCCGGTGCAAATCTCGCAAGAGACCTGTGGCGTGCGCCCGGCCATTCTCAGCGACAGGCAGGGAGCCGCAAATCTCTGTCGGAGAACACTAGAAATGGGTCTTCGGTCGTTTTGGCCAGGGAAGCATCTATTGCTGATCTTGTGTTTGCTTATGGTATGCGCCAGTGGAGGCTGCAAACAAAGTCCCTGGCTTCTTTGGAATTCCTATTCAGCGCGGTTCATCGATGGGCAAGGCCGGGTCTTTGATCCACAGGGGGACGCACATACCACCTCCGAAGGGCAGGCCTACGCCATGTTCTTTGCGCTGGTCGACAATGATCGCGCGAACTTTGACCGTGAGCTGACCTGGACCCAGGCGAACCTTGCCAATAGCGACCTGCAGACCCACCTGCCAGCCTGGCTTTGGGGGAAAAACAAAGAAGGCGAATGGAAGGTTCTCGATCCAAACCCAGCTTCCGATGCGGACGTATGGATGGCATACACGCTGGTCGAGGCCGGGCGGTTGTGGAACAATCCGGTCTATTCAAATCTGGGTCAGAAGATGATGGCGCTGATCGCCAAGAGCGAGGTAGCCAACCTGCCCGGTTTTGGTCCGATGCTAATGCCAGGGCCGATCGGATTCCGGCATGACAAGAACTGGACGCTGAATCCCAGCTACCTTCCGGTTTTCCTTTTTGACCGGTTGGCGACCGTTGACCCGGCCGGTCCCTGGCGGCAGATAGCTCTTGGCATTCCACGGCTTCTGGAGCAGAGTGCTCGCCATGGGTTCGCCATGGATTGGGTGGACTATGTTCCCGGCGATGGATTCTATCCGGCGGGCGAGCAGAGACCCGGCAGCAAGGATGCTGACGGGCCGGGCGGAAGCTACGACGCTATCCGAGTTTACCTTTGGGCGGGAATGCTCGATGGCAGCGACAAGACGCGATCCTCGATCCTCGACGCCGTCCCGGCCATGAGCGCATACCTTGCCAATCATGATGCCCCCCCTGAAAAGGTCAGTGACCAGGGGATACCATTGGCGCAAGATGGATCTGTGGGATTTTCTGCGGCCGTTTTGCCCTATTTGAGGGCGTTTCCCGGCCTTTCAAAGGTGAGCGCCCAACAAATGATCCGCATGAGTGCGCAGCGAGACCGGTCTTCGGGATTGTACGGGAAGAACTTAACATATTACGATCAGAATCTTGCCCTATTTGCGACCGGCTTTCTGGACGGTAGATTCCGGTTTGGTCCGGGGGGCGAACTGAAAGTGGAATGGAAACGCAGATGAAGGTTGGCTGGGGCGCTTGGAGAATGAGCTTATTCGTGGTGGGCTGCCTGTTGCTGGCGCTGCAGGTGAGTCTTGCCCAAAAGAAGCCCGCGGTCAACACAGCCGCAGCCACGCGCGGCATCTTGATAGAGAAGGCGCACGCCCTGGATTCGCGTGGGCGCCCGGACATGGCCATCCAATTGTGGCAGCAGATCCTTCTCTCAGACCCCAACAACGCCGAATCGCTGGCTGGTCTGGCGAAAGATCTGAAATTGATCGGTTCCGCCGAAAAGGCCAACGATGCGTTGGACCGTCTGCGCAAGGTAAATCCTAACGATCCAAACATCTCCAAGATTCAGGCGCTTACCAGTACTCGGGCAGAGAGCGATCAGCTTCGTCAGGCAGGCGATCTGGCGCGGCAGGGAAAACTCGACGATGCAATGCGCATCTATCGCCAATTGTATGAAGACCATCCGCCGGATGGGGATATAGCTCTAGCCTATTACCAAACATTGTACGGAACCGCAACCGGCAAGGCTGCGGCCATATCAGGGATGCGAGCGTTGGCGGACCGCAACCCGGGTGATTCGCGCTTTGCCGTCGAACTTGGCGTGATGTTGACCTACGATTCCAGAACTCGAGCAGAGGGCATTCGCATCCTTGAAACGCACCCGAAGGATTCCAACGCCCAGACCGCCTTGCGTCAGGCACTGATCTGGGATTCGGCCAACCCAGCTTCCTCGGCTGAGCTGCGCCAATATCTCAAGGACCATCCGCAGGATAGGGAACTCTCTGGACATCTGAAGGAAAACGAATACAAGCTGGCACAAATGAACTCCGGTATTGCCCGCACGCCAGCCGAGCGCGCCGCCTTTGCGGCCCTCAATGCTCACAAGCTCGACGAGGCTCAAGTGCGTTTTATGCAGCTTCTGCAGCAGGAGCCCGACAACGGGCGAGTTGCGGCGGGCATGGGCTTTCTGCGCATGCAACAGAAGAACTTCGGCGGCGCTATCAGCTACCTGACACAGGCTGAACAGAATGGTTACAAAGCGCAGCCGGTCGAAGCCGCGCTGGCCACATCGCGATTCTGGTACACGATGGGGGAGGCTTCGCAAGCATTCGACGACAACCAGCTCGATTTGGCAGCCTCTAAATACAAGGCTGCCCTGGCGATGAACCCGCGAAGCCCCGAAGCTCTGAATGGGCTTGCCGGCCTGCTGACAAAAGAACAGCAATATGCAGCCGCAGCAGGGGTCTATGAACAGTTGATCAAGGCGCAGCCTGGCAATGCAGACGGCTGGCGCGGTCTCTTCTTCGCCTACGCGCGAGACAAACAGAACCAGAAAGCGCTTGCTATTTCCGCTCGTTTCCCAGGGGCTGTAAAGGCATCTTCAGCGAGGGATCCAGAGTACCTGCGTACGTTGGCCTCTATCTATCAGGCTCAGAACCGCAATACGGACGCGCAACGGGTGCTGGCAATGGCGCTGTCGCTCCCTTTCCCGGCGAACGGGACCAGCCTGAAGTCGGATACCAAGCTGCAATACGCCGGCATTCTGATGGAAGCCAAGCGCTATGAGCAGGCTGCTGCGCTCTACACGCAGATACTTGCCGACGAGCCCGCCAACCTATCGGCCTGGATGGGCATGATCAGCGCCCATCACGAACTAGCCCAGGACACGCTGGCGATTGCCGATGTCGAGAGGATGCCCGCAGCTACCTACGAGTCTGCGCTCGCCGATCCGGGATTCCTATCCATGCTGGCCGCGATTTACCAGCAAGCAAACCAGTTTGAGATTGCCCAAGGGTTGCTGGAGCGTTCTGCCAAGCTGCAGATTGCAGCGGGTGGCCAGCCCAGCGTCGCTCTCCAGTTGCAGTTGGCAGCCATCTATATGCTGCGGAACAACACAGCGCAGGCCTATGCAATCTATCGTCAGGTACTGGTGGACAATCCAGATCGCCTGGATGCCTGGAAGGGCCTGATTTCGACCCTGCTTTCAACCAATCGCAACACTGAAGCGCTCCAGGAAATTGCCCTGATTCCAGCGCCGGTGCGCAAACAGCTTGAAGCCGACATCGACTTCGTGCAGACCGAGGCCAGCCTCTACGCGGCCACTGGCGACATACCCCACGCCATTCAATATATGAATCGCGTGGAGGCTCACTACGCCAAGCTCAAGACACCACCTCCTGCCAACATCGAGGTCCAGAACGCCTGGCTCTTGTACAACACCGGAAACGACCGCACTCTCTATCCTGCCTTGATGCGTTTAGGAAGCCGGAATGACTTGACGGTGACCCAGCGGGAGACGGTCCAGGACATATGGGCAAGTTGGAGCGTGCGCCGCGCCGGCACCGCGATGGACAACGGCAACGTAGCGCGCGCCGTGGATATCCTGGATGCGGCATCCCAAGCGTTCCCTGACAATATGACCGTTCGCAAGGCAGTTGCAGGCGGCTACGTGCGTGTTGGGCGAACCAAGGAGTCCTTGGCCCTGTTCAAGACCGTTCCCATGCAGGACGCAACTTCGGGCGACTTCCAGGGCGCTGTAGGTGCGGCGCTTTCGGCCAACGACAAAGCCCAGGCAGAACTCTGGCTGCGCCAGGCTCTTGATCGCTATCCTCACGATCCCGCGATTCTTTCGCTAGCAGCCCGCTATGAACAGGCGCGCGGCGACAATCAGCGAGCAGCCGATTACTGGCGCGCCTCTCTTGCGGCCATGCCGACGGCTTCTGCAGTCGACAGGCTGGCACATACACTGGTTTACCCCGAGCAGGATATGAGGGCGCATAAGGCTGTAACCGCGGCGGACCTGCAGCACCTGCTCGATCCCAACTACGAGCCTTTTGCCAAGACGACCAAGCTTCCGTCATTGCCCGCATATGGCGCAGATCCTTACGATGGATCGGCTCCAGTGGTACTTCCGAAGCCAGGGCAAACTTCGCAGCAGTCGCCTGTCTCCGCTCCGCGAACGAGTGGTCCCGCCGACGCCGAGGATGAGTCGCCCTACGCTCCGGCTTCCAATCCCGCAGTCAACGTGATTCCGGCGGCTCAAACTCCGAATCCGCAGATGTTCCATCAGCAGAGCGCGACACAATTGGAGATAGTTGAGACAGTCGCCGGTCAACCCGACAACGACGGGCTAACGTTGAGGTCTGCCGTAAACTACACCAGTACTCTGGGCAGCATGCACCCGGTTCCGCTACAAAGAAGGGTAATTACCACAGAGCCTGTCGGCAGCGACTCGGGTGATGAACTGCCGCAGGAGGCTTCGGCGGCGATTCGCCAAGCCAGCCTTGGACAGGTTCAGACTCCTGACTCGAGCGGCCAGCCCGTTCCAATCTCTCTGAATGCGCCCCACTCCCAGGCATCTGACGCCTGGAAAGGGTTGATCTTTTCACTGACTGCCAGCAACCGTAATGCTGAGGCGGTCCAGGAACTGGCAAAGATTCCGTTGGATGTGCGCAGGCAACTCGAAGCCGACATCGAATTCGTGCAAGGCATCGCCAGCCTGTATGTGGCAGTCGACGATACCGCGCACGCCATCGAATATCTGAGGCGCGTGGAGAACTTCTACCTTCTTCACCGGACCTCAGCTCCCGTTGGGCTCGAAGTCCAGCATGCGTGGCTGCTCTACAATCTTCAGGACGATGCCGGTCTCTATCCAGTATTGACGCGGCTGGATATCCGCCAGGATAGGACCGCTGCTCAGCGCCAGGAAGTGGATAACCTCTGGGCGAGTTGGGCTGTGCGCCGCGCCGGAACAGCAATGACCAACGGCAACCTGCTGCGCGGCGTGGAGATATTGCAGGCAGCGTCCCAGGATTACCCGGATAACATGAACGTTCGGCGGGCCGTTGCGGGCGCGTATGCCAGGGTTGGCAGGGCCGCAGACGCGCTCACTCTCTTCAAGACCATTCCGATGGATGATGCCAGCTCAGGCGACTATCAGGGCGCCATCGCCGCAGCCCTGGCAGCCAGGAATATGGCACAAGCGGAGGCTTGGCTGCGGCAGGCACTGGGGCGCTTCCCAAGCGATCCGCAGATTCTGGGACTCGCGGCCCGTTTCGAGCAGTCTCGCGGCAACAATGAGCGAGCGACTGACTTCTGGCGGGCATCTCTCGCGGTGATGCCTCCGGGCTCGACGGTTAGGAGTCTGGAGAGTGGTTTGAATTATCCTCCTGGGGCCTACCATGTCCCAGGGCCAGGTGACACGAAGCGCCTGCTGGATCCTCGCACCGATCCGCTCTCCTCGAAGTTCCCGCCTTTGCCCTCCTATAGCGCCAAACCCAGTCAGTCGCGCGCCGGCGACTCGAATCCGACCACGCCCCTGGCGCCAGAGCATCATTGGACGGATGCTCCTTCAAATAACCCTCTTCCGCTGCCCGCTTCCGGAACAATGAATCAGGCGCCGAATGGGCTGGGAACAACGTCCGGTAATGTGCCAGCCTATATTCCGCAGAGCATACGGCGCGAAAATGCGCCGTCTCAGCCAATTCTGATTGAGCAAAGCGCGTCTCAGGAGGCGGTGTTCAAGCCGGCGATCAATACAACGCAAGGCAACAAGCAGGCCCACGACGCGGCCAGGAAGAGGGGTTCCTCTCAGCCGCAGAGCTATAGCGGCAAGATGAACCTGCCTCCTTCGGAACAGAATATCGATTCTATCGAGACATATCCTTCTGCGACTCAGGTGGAGACTCCGCAAAACGCCCCGGTTTGGACACCGGGTGTCTCATCGCAGAATCCCAGCCCAGCGACAAGGCTGCGGATTTCATCCCAGCCCATGGGGAATCTGGCTGCCAAGGCGCTGGCTCTTTTTGCGGACCAGACCGATGGTCAGCTCACGCAAGGTTCCGCAACAGTTCTTCACGCTGTACCCAATGCGCCGGCAAGGTCGCTGGCCAATCTGGGGACAAGAGCATCAGGCCAGGGTCAGTCCGGCCAATATGCAGTGGTGCAGTACACGCCCTCGGCTCAAGAAGCAGCCACGGGCGCTTATTCCGCTCCCAAGCAGCAAGCTGCCCAGCCGCAACAGGCACCCCCGGAGCAGGTTCCCGCGCCAGTGAAGCCAGCTCCAGTAGTCAGGGCCACGCCGTCTATTGACTCCACCGCGAAGCCACGGGGGAGGGGAAGGAAAGCGCGCCAACAATCGGAAATCAGCCTGGGTAGCGCTACGGCATCGAGTGGCGCTCGCCCATCGGACAACAGCGTCGCACTGCCAGGGACACAGCAGTCCGATAGCACTCAACTGGTGGAGGCGCCCTCGGATGTGCAGAGCCAGCCGGCACCCGCGTCTTCGGGGGCGGGACTTACGGACGAGGAACTGCAACAGCGCAACCTGCCACCGTTGCGCGGGCCGTGGGTCAGGGTCCAGCGCGGCGCGCACCCCATTAGCCCTCGTGAAGAGGCGGAGGTGCAGTTGCGCTCCATCGAGAGCGGGTATAGCGCCTGGCTCGGCGGCGCGGGCCTTCTCAATTACCGCAGCGGCGGCCTCGGCTTCGATCATCTGACTACTCTTGAAGCCCCGTTTGAAGCTTCATTCCCGCTCGGCTACCATGCCCGGCTGACCATTGTCGCCAAGCCGGTATTTCTTGATTCCGGCCAGGCGGACGGCACCAGCGTCATGAGCGTACTGCAATCCACCACAGCCGGGACGAAGCTGACCATCATTCCACAGCCGATTGGAACTCTGACGACCTCTGACACGACACCGCCCGCGCAGCAGAATGCCGTTGGGTTTGGCGGCGAGGTGCAGTTGGCATTTCCGCATCTGGCAATTGCGGGAGGGTACACGCCAACGGGGTTCCTGGTTTCGACGTTCCTGGCACGCGGCCAGTGGCGGCCAGCGAACGGCCCGTTCACCTTCAACTTCAGCCGTGATTCGGTGAAGGACACGCAGCTTTCCTACTCCGGACTTCGCGACCCTGCAGGGAACACGCTGGGCAACCTGGGGCAGATCTGGGGCGGCGTGGTCGCCAACCAGGGCAATGTGCAATTCACGAAAGGCGACGCGCAGTCGGGATTCTATTTTGGTGCGGGCGGGCAATACATTACCGGGTATAACGTCGAAAAGAACACCCGCATCGATGGCTCGGGAGGCGCTTATTGGCGACTGCTGACCTCACCGGAATACGGGAACCTGAGCATTGGCGTCAATTTCTTCGCGATGCACTATGCGCATAACGAGAGCGCCTTTACGCACGGAATGGGCGGATACTTCAGCCCGCAGGGCTACTTCCTGGGGAATGTGCCGTTTACGTGGGCAGCCCACTATGGAACCCACTGGCACTACAACATCCTTGGCGGTCTTGGAGTGCAGGCGTTCCAGGAGAGTCAGACGCCGCTATGGCCGCTGGCTTCCGACAAGTCCCTGGAGACCAGCCAGAACAACCCGTTGCTGCCGGATATGACCAGCGTCGGCCCCAACTACGATTTGCGCGGGCAGGTTTCGTACCAGATCAGCCCGCACTGGTTTGCGGGCGGGAACTTTGGCGCGAACAACACGCGCAACTACACGTCGGCGCAGGCTGGGTTCTTTGTGCGCTACCTGTTCCGCGAGCAGCCATCGACGGCTGCGGGACCGACTGGAATCTTCCCGACCGACGGCGTGCGGCCGTTCACGGTGCCTTAAACTCAAATTCTGACTAACAAGACGGAAGGAGATGCTCAGATCTCCTTCCGTTTCTTCGTTTTATGGGCAATACTCGACCTATGCTGGCAGAGAATCCGTGCCAGGTTACTCCGCTGCTGCCCAGTTCC
Organism: uncultured Acidobacteriaceae bacterium; assembly: GCA_903828675.1. GTDB lineage: Bacteria > Acidobacteriota > Terriglobia > Terriglobales > Acidobacteriaceae > Telmatobacter. Next base: position 64,625 of record CAIKND010000038.1, on the reverse strand, counting down.
AGATCGCGGCCCAAGCGCGGGGAGGGGGGGTGGGTAGGGAGGGGTGGTAGGGAGGGGGGTGGTGGGGCAGGGGGTCGGAAGTTGTTTACGCGGAGTGAGATTCGGTTCGGCGGAGGATGGCCTTAAGATTATTGTGCGCCAAGTGGTCGTAATTATCTGCAGTGAAAGTGGCGGCTAAGTCCCTTCGATTCAGCGATGCGAAAATAGGCCGCATTTTCGTCCGTTCTTGGTGCGGCAGCGCCTGATGCTGGACTGCAAATGGAGAGTGGAATTCCTGGTGATCTGGGTTTGTGGAGCACAATGCGTAGGATGCCACCTGGGTTCATCCCGCGGTACAGACTCAGTCTGTGGTTCGGTACACAGGGCTGATGTTGGCGAAGATGCATGCACAGCCAATTCTAGAGCCTGGGGCGTATCCCGAGCGCGATTTTGAACACTCTCGGTTTGCCATCCCACCCATCCCGCAAAGAGCGCGGGATGGATGGGGCACCCTCGGCGCTGGTGTTGGGGAGTTTTCAAAAAAGCGGAAGTGTGGGCCACCTGCCACAACGCGATCCTGGGGCCTGCGGCGTTTATGACGAGCTATCAAACCTCCCAGGCTCAAACCTTGCTCGACGAGCGCACTGAGGTCATGAACTGGCAATCTAGCCGCGACCGTGCAGCGCCGATAACAGCTTTGTGCAGGATACGATGCCGGCTAGTGTGTGAGCCTTACGTTCAAGTTTCGGCTGCGATAGTTGTCGCTACACGAGCACCCACTCTGGTACAAATTGACGGACAGTCCAGAACGACGATCCATTGCGCTTTGTCGCAGCAGCATGCTCGCCGGAGTGCGATCTTGCAGTGATCTACGCCCCCGCCGGGGGCAGAATTCAGATTCGCGCCGATTCGCTGGCCGCGGGGCTCGAGGTCTCCTGCTTCGATCCAGCAAATCGCATTCATATGTGGACCGATGCCCTCGGCAATTGAATCTGCCTGATGGATTGCGATCTTGGCGAGAATCGAATGCTGTTGATCGAGCCAATTGGATATAGGAAGGAACCATGATGTGTGCTTCCGTTGCATACCGGACACGCCGGTGTTTTGTATTGGCCGTTCTCCTTGCAACTACTCTAGGTTGTGCGGCGACGGGTCATGCTCAAACGCTCCCCGGAGGCAAGGCAGACGGCATATTCGATATCCGTGTATACGGCGCAGTGGGTGACGGCCATACTAACAACACAGGCGCCATTCAACGGGCCATCGATGCGGCACATATCAAGGGAGGCATCGTCTTTGTCCCGCCAGGAGAGTGGCTTTGCCGCGGCCATCTCGAGTTGAAGGCGGGCGTGCATTTGAAGGGTGTCAATGAGACTCCGCAGTCCTGGGAGCCGCGGACAGGATCGATTCTGGAGCCTACCGAAGGGCGCGGTAACGAGAATGCTCCGTCGTTTATCGAGATGCGCAGTTCGACCTCGGTTACCGGCCTCACTGTCTATTATCCGGAACAGGTTGTGAACGATATTCAGCCGTATCCGTGGACGATTCAGATACGCGGAAACCCCGCTGAAGGAAAGGACGTCTCTTTTGATTCAACGGTGAGTGACGTTACGCTAATCAACAGCTACAACGGCATTCGCACCGGCCCTACGGAGAACGGACGTCACCGCATCCTGAACGTTCATGGGTGCGTGCTGCGGCGCGGCATCTTGATCGACTGGACCGGCGACATCGGGCGCATCGAGAACGTGCAGTTCCACTCGCACTTCTGGGCCGGCGCATCCTTCAAAGGCAATTGGGACAAGGTCTTTGATTATATGCAGCAAAATCTTGAGGCGTTCGTCTTCGGGCGCACCGACTGGGAGTACGTCACCAACACGTTCGTCTTTCCCGCCAAGACCGGATATCGCTTCATCGAAACAACAAACGGCTCGATGAATGGCCAGCTTTCCGGCATTGGAGCAGACGCAACGCAGGTGGCTGTACTTGTTGAAGCCGTCCAGCCTCAGGGACTGCAAATCACAAATGGCGAGTTTAACAGCCACCACATCGGGGCTAGTACGCAGGTGATCGTCGCACCTCACTCCAGCGGCAGCATACGATTCGTCAACTCCGCGTTCTGGGGCCCGTCGGAACACAACGCGGTACTGCAGGGCGACGGCTTCGTTTCCTTCTCCGATTGCTACTTCTCTTCCGACTTCGATGCCAGCGATGCCGCGATTCTCGTCGAGAGTGGAAAAGTGCAGATACAGAATTCCACATTCGATGCGCGCTCCAAGGACCACAATCCTGGGAACGCATTCAGTGTTCGAGATGTTCGCTACCAGCCGCCCAGCATACGACTTGCATCCGGGGTTCGCTCAGCGATTGTTCGAGGGAACAATGGCTACTATGGTGTGAAGATTGAGAACCAGATCGGCAACAGGGCCATCCTCGACGATAACGAGCCGTACGTATCCCCGGGCCCAGACAATAACCGGCTAGAACCATGAATCCGCCCATCTCTGAAGCGAGCTAGATAGCGAGAGGGAAGGGTTCCCATTTCCTAAGCCCTTGCGGTTCCTGTTTACTCCGCCCTTGACACTGAATTCGGGACTAGCGGGCCGTAGGTCAACGGGCTGCCGGAACTTTACAGGGGGCTGTTTGTTCTACAGGGCGAGGCATATCACCGTTATGCTCGGAATACCTCCCCCACAGGCCGCCTCGATACCGCCAATTTACCGATATATATATCGCCATATTGCTCGGTACCCGACCGCATATGATGGGTACCGGCGGCTTAAGATCCGCAGGGCGCAAAGCCGTTGGGGGTTCAAGTCCCCTTCAGGGCAATGATTAGCAATATAGTCTTCAAATAGAAGGACGGTAATGTTAAGTCGCCATGGCGGACGTTTTCTGAAATCCTGACGCTTCTCCGAGTGGGTCACCGAGTATTCGAACATCAGGCATCCAAGGTCTCAGAATCAGGGTCATCTGCCCCTGCTGCGCAGGGGTAGCAGGTCAGCGTGTCAGCAGGAGATGGTCGACGGCGAGGTTCCATCCGCGCACTTTGGTCCTGTTCGCCGTCATGGTGGAAGACGATGAAGGCCCGCGCCTGAAGGCGTGGCATGGAGGGGATCTATTCAGGGGCATGAATGCCCCTGCTCCCTCCGGAAAGACAGCGCGGGAGTACCAGGCTTGTGAGCGCCGTCCCTACGGGACTCCGGATTGATTTTGGTTTTGCCAACCCCACGCTGAAGCGCGGGGCTAACAACCTCTGCGCCTGCGGCGCGGGCTACCGGCTGCTGCCGGCATGGAGCGGTAAAACACAGGTCCTTTGAGAGGCTGGCGATCAAAAAGCCAACCCCACGCTGAATCGCGGGGCTAACAACTACTGCGCCTGCGGCGCGGGCATGATTCTGGCGGCGGCAATGAACTCGCTACCCCTGCTGCGCAGGGGTAGCGAGTGAGCGAGTCAGCGGGGGATGCACGGGCGGGGACCTGCGCACTGGTGGGGCAGTATACTTTGCGTGATGGGGCTTCGGTGCTCCGTGAGGTCGATCTGGTCCGTCTGATTTCGAGGACAGAGGTTTACAGAATGCATCTTGGGGACTGGTCAGGCAGGCGTGGACTGCGCTGCGTGGGGCGCGTGCTGACGGTTGCCCTGGCGGCTTGCCTCGCGCTGTTTGGGGTTTGGAGGAGCGGGCCGGTCAGGACGGTTGCCGGTGCAACGAATTCTGTCGCCGGGATCACGATCGATTACCCGCTGAACGGATCGGTCTTCCCGCCCGATATGGAGGCGCCTACATTTCAGTGGAGGGATACGGCGGAGGGCAGCGTCCGATGGCAGATTGAGGTCAGATTTGGCGACGGTTCCGCGGCTGTGGAAGTCGCTGCGAAGGGCGAGCGGTTCAAGACCGGCGAGATTGATGCGCGGTGTGTCTCGTCCAATAACAAGCTGCCTACGCTGACGGCGGAACAGGCGGCCGCGCATACGTGGAGGCCGGACGCGGCGACGTGGGCGGCCATTCGCAGGCACGCGGTGGATCATGCGGCAACGATCAGTATTACCGGCTATGAGGAGAAGAACGCAAAGAAGCCGCTGTCGCGCGGGGCGATGGAACTGAGGGTTTCGCGCGATCCGGTGGGCGCGCCGATCTTTTACCGGGACGTGCCGCTGATGCCTTCGGCGACGGAGAAGGGCGTGATCAAGCCGCTGGCTTCGAGCGCGGTTCCGCTGATCGAGTGGCGCATGCGCAATGTTGCGGAGCCCACGAGTCACGTGGTGATGACGGACCTGCATTCTTGCGCCAACTGCCACTCGTTCAGCCGCGACGGCAAGACTCTGGGACTGGACATGGACGGCCCGCAGAACAACAAGGGGCTTTACGCGCTGGTGCCGGTGGCGCAAAAGATGACGGTGGGCACCAAGGACATGATTTCGTGGGCGAAGTTTACGGGCGAGATGGACTCGCAGTCGCGGCTGGGATTCATGTCGCAAGTTTCGCCGGACGGGCGGTACGTGGCCACCACGATCAAGCCGCCGGGGACGAAGGGCTGGCAGTTCTACTACATCGCGAATTTTCTGGACTACCGGTTCCTGCAGGTTTTCTATCCGACGCGCGGAGTTCTGGCATGGTATGACCGGGAGAAGGGGAAGATGCAGCCGCTGCCGGGGGCGGACGATCCGAAGCTGGTGCAGGCCAGCGGGATGTGGAGTCCGGACGGGAAGTACCTGGTGTTTGCACGCGCCGAGGCGAAGGACCCGAATCCTGCCGACGGCAAACTGGCGACGTACGCGAACGACCCAGCCGAGGTACAGATTCAATACGATCTATACCGGATTCCATTTAATGACGGCCGTGGCGGGAAGGCCGAGCGGATCGAGGGCGCGTCACAAAACGGGATGAGCAACAGCTTTCCCAAGATTTCGCCGGACGGCAAGTGGATGGTGTTTGTGGAGGCGCACAATGGCCAGCTGATGCGGCCCGACGGCAAGCTCTACATTGTTCCGGCGGCGGGCGGGAAAGCGCGGCTGATGAACTGCAACACGGCGCTGATGAATTCGTGGCACAGCTTTTCGCCGAATGGGCGCTGGATGGTTTTCTCGTCGAAGAGCCGAACGCCCTATACGCAGATGTTTTTGACGCACATCGACGAAGACGGCAATGACACTCCGGCGATTCTGATTGAGAATTCGACGGCTGCGAATCGCGCGGTGAACATTCCGGAGTTTGTGAATATGAATCCAAGCGGGATTGAGCATATCGACACGCCGGCGGTGGACCTTTACAAGCAGATCGATGTTGCGGTGGAGGTGACGAAGAGGGGCGAGTACGAGGCGGCGGCGAAGCAGTGGGAAAAGGCGATAGAGATGGAACCCGACGACTCGGGCGCGCACTATGGGCTGGGGCAGACGATGTTTCTGGCGGGCAGGGTGGACGACGCTATTGCGCAGTATCGCGCGTCGCTGCAATTGGACCCGCACAGCGCGGAGGCGCATAACGGGCTGGGCACGGCGCTGGGCCAGGCGGGAAAGACGGCCGAATCCATTGAGCAGTTTCACCTGGCGCTGGACGATAAGCCCGAGTATGCCGAGGCGCACAACAACCTGGGTTCCGTGCTGTTTGCAGAGCATCAGCTTGGTGAAGCCGAGATTGAATTCAAATCCGCGATCGAGGCCGACGAGGATTTAGCGCAGGCACATAATAACCTGGGTTCGGTGTTTGCCGCAGAGGGGAAGGGCGAGGAGGCGCTGGGCGAGTATCGAAAGGCCATCGCGATCAACCCCGGTCATGCGCCGGCCTATAACAACCTGGGGCTGGCGCTGGCCACGAAGGGCGATTTGGATGGGGCCATCGCGAACTTCAGGAAGGCGGTAGAACTGGAGCCGGCGAACGGGGAGGCGGAAGACAATCTCGGAAACGCGCTGATGACGAAAGGCGAAGTTGACGAGGCGATTCCGCATTTCAACAAGTCGCTGAGTCTGGGTACGGAGACGGCTGAATTGCACACCAGTCTGGGCATTGCGCTGGCGAAAAAGGGTCAGCTTGCCGAGGCGATTCCGCATTTTGAAAGGTCGCTTGCGCTTTCCCCGGAATCGGTGGTTGCGCGGTATTACCTGGGCAAGGCGATGGTGATGACTGGCCAGGGAAAGCAGGGCCTCGCGTATTGGAAGCAAGCCCTAAGCAAGGAGCCCGATAACCTGCAGGTATTGAATGACACGGCATGGGTACTCGCAACTTCAAGCGATCCCGCGCTACGGGATAGCAATGCCGCGCTGCCTCTGGCCGAACACGCGGTTGAGTTGACTTTGCAACAGGAGCCGGCGATTCTTGGAACGCTTGCAGCGGCGTACGCAGAGGCTGGACGCTTTGACAAGGCAGTCGAGCTGGAATTGCGGGCGGCGGAACTTGCAACCCGGCAAGGCAACGCTCGCCTTGCTCAGAGCCTGAATGACAGGCTAGTGCTCTTCGAAAGCAAGACCCCGATACGGCAATAGTTCGCGCGGCAACAAATCTGGTAAAACAGTCGCAGGAAGAGCTTGACGCCGGGTATCACGCGCGCAAAGCTGTCTGGGTAGCGCCGGCTCGCAGGTCGACCGAACGAGGCGAACCTGCGGACACAGTTCCTGGATTCACGCCCGGTGGGCAATATTGACCCTATTGACAGGACGCGGTTGATCTACTATTGCCCAAGTTCTACGCTTGTCCGGCTCGTAAATTACAGCATCCAAAGGAGAGAATCATGTCAGACGAAGCAAAGTGCCCGCTCTCGAGGGGCGCACTGAAACACACCGCGGCTGGGACGCCATCAAATGCAAACTGGTGGCCCAATCAACTGAATCTGAAGATTCTGCACCAGCATTCCCAACTGGCTAATCCCATGGGCGAGGCGTTCAACTACGCCGAGGAGTTCAAGAGCCTTGACCTGGATGCGGTGATAGAGGACCTTCGTGGCCTGATGACGACCTCGCAAGACTGGTGGCCTGCGGACTACGGCCACTATGGGCCATTCTTCATCCGTATGGCGTGGCATAGCGCGGGCACCTACCGGATCGCGGATGGCCGCGGCGGCGCGGGTTCAGGGGCGCAGCGGTTTGCTCCCCTGAACAGCTGGCCGGACAACGTGAGCCTGGACAAGGCGCGCCGGCTGATCTGGCCGATCAAGCAGAAGTACGGAAGAAAACTGTCCTGGGCCGACCTGATCGTTCTGGCGGGCAACGTGGCGCTGGAGTCGATGGGGTTGAAAACCTTCGGTTTCGGCGGGGGACGGGTGGATATATGGGAGCCGGAGGAGGACATTTACTGGGGATCGGAGGGCAAATGGCTGGGTGACGAACGCTACAAGGGCGACCGTCAGCTCGACAATCCTCTCGCCGCGGTTCAAATGGGCCTTATCTATGTGAATCCGGAGGGACCGAATGGCAAGCCGGATCCGATCGCTGCAGCGATCGACATTCGGGAGACGTTCGCGCGCATGGCGATGAATGACGAAGAGACAGTTGCCCTGATCGCGGGCGGACACACGTTCGGCAAAGCTCATGGGGCCGCCGATCCGAACCAGTACGTGGGGCCGGAACCTGAGGGAGCCGGCATTGAAGAGCAAGGCCTGGGCTGGAAGAACAGTTTTGGCAGCGGCAAAGGCGTGGATACGATCAGCAGCGGGCTCGAGGGCGCGTGGACGACAAACCCGGTGAAGTGGGACAACAATTATCTGGAAAACCTGTTTGGCTATGAATGGGAACTGACGAAGAGCCCCGCCGGCGCTCAGCAATGGACACCCAAGGGCGGAGCCGCCGCAGATGCCGTGCCGGACGCTCACGACCCCAAGCAGCGGCATGCGCCGATCATGTTTACGACGGACCTCTCGCTGCGCATGGACCCGATTTACGAGAAGATTTCGAGGCGCTATCTTGAAAATCCGCAGGAACTCGCAGATGCGTTTGCCAAGGCGTGGTTCAAGCTGACGCACCGCGACATGGGGCCGATTGCGCGGTATCTCGGGCCGCTGGTTCCCGCCGAGCCGCTGATCTGGCAGGATCCTACGCCTGCTGTGGATCATGCGTTGATCGGGGAGCAGGATGTTGCCAGTCTGAAGGCCAAGATTCTTGCGTCTGGACTGTCCATCTCCCAACTGGTTGCGACTGGGTGGGCGTCGGCGGCGACATTCCGCGGCAGCGACAAGCGGGGCGGGGCCAACGGGGCGCGCATTCGCCTGGCACCGCAGAAGGATTGGGAAGTCAACCAGCCGGCTGAACTAGCGAAGGTTCTGAAGGCGCTGGAGGCGATCCAGAAGGACTTCAATGGTGCGCAATCTGGAGGGAAGATGGTCTCGCTGGCTGACCTGATTGTTCTGGGCGGCTGCGCAGCCGTGGAGGAAGCTGCGAAAAAGGCCGGTCACGAGGTGGAGGTTCCGTTCTCGCCAGGGCGCACGGATGCATCCCAGGAGCAGACCGATGTGGCCTCGTTTGCCGTACTGGAGCCGATCGCAGACGGGTTCCGCAACTACCTCCGGAAAGGACATGAGGAAGTGGCGGCTGAGTTGCTGGTGGATCGCGCAAACCTGCTCACGCTGACCGCTCCTGAGATGACAGTTTTGATTGGTGGACTGCGCGCGCTGAACGCAAACTTTGGGCAGTCGGAACATGGGGTTTTCACCAAGCGACCGGGAACATTGACCAATGACTTCTTCGTGAATCTCCTGGACATGAATACGAAGTGGCAGAAGTCCGCCAGTTCTGAAGGCGTGTTGGAGGGCACGGACCGGGCGACCGGCGAACTCAAGGCAACGGGCACGGTGGTCGATCTTGTTTTCGGTTCGAACTCCCAGCTTCGGGCTCTCGCGGAGTTTTATGCGTGCAGCGACTCGCAGCAGGCGTTCGTGCGGGATTTTGTGGCGGCGTGGAACAAGGTAATGAACCTGGACCGCTTCGATATCGCGTGATCTGCGAGGAAAAGCGCAGCCTCAGTCTGGTATCGGGTAATTCCGGACCAGGGGTAGGCTGCGCGGATTCTACCGTCTCCACCTGGGCAGTCTACTTCTTTGCGGGAGACATTCGGATTAGCTTGATGGTGCCATCCGGGTTGTAATAAAGCGGCTCTACGCATACGCGCCTTTCATAGGCGCTGGGGCCGGCGACATGGTAGAAGAGGTACGACTTGCCCTTGAATTCCGTGATGGAGCCGTGGACGTTGCGAGAGCGGTTGTCGAGGATGACACCTTTGTAGTCGAACGGACCCAGCGGGCCTTTGGCGATGCTGTACTCCATGAGGTTTGCGATCATGTCGCCGCGGTTGGAGGGATAGCTGAAGTAATAACGCCCGTTCTGCTTATGGACCCAAATGCCTTCGTGGTAATTGGGCAGATCAAGAACCTGAATCGGTCCGTCGCGCGTGATCATGTCCGCTTTGAGTTTCACGACGGCGAGGCGGCCGCTGCTGTTTCCAAAATAGAGATAGGCCTGGCCATCGTCGTCGATGAAGACGGCAGGATCGATGGAGCGGATCCCGGCTTCGTTGCGCGCGATCAGGGGCTTGCCGAGCGCGTCCTCAAACGGTCCTGTGGGCGATCTTGAGACCGCCACTCCTATCTGATCGTCGGCAGGGAAGTAGAAGTAGTATTTTCCGTTGCGCTCGATGCAGTCCGGCGCCCACGCGTGCTTGACTGCCCAGGTAATGTCCTTAAGGCTGAAGATTACGCCGTGATCCTTCCAGTGAACCATGTCGCCGGTAGAGAAAACATGCCAGTCCACCATATCCCAATCCTTGCTCCCGGCAACATCATGGGAGGGGTAGATATACAGGCGGCCGTTGAATACTCGAGCCGAGGGATCGGCCTGGAAATCGGGCAGGATCTGGTGCTGCGCAGGGACATGAGCGGGCGCCAGGCATAACAGGAGTGCAAATGGAAAGCTGAGACGGATTGACTGCCTCTTCATGGTGCGATTACCTCCAGGTAACCTCTGATCAAGTCTACTTCCACGCCGAGCATTCCCTCGGGGGCTGAAGCCGCGCCCTTTCAAAACTAAGGTTAGGACAACTAGAGGGAAAGCGTAGGGCCACGCTTACGCCGCATGTAAGAATAGGAGCGAATCTCCACGGGGACTCACGAACGCGGACGGGAGCCTAGTTTGATGCGTCAGGTCGCGCTGATTTACAACCCGGCTTCCGGGCAGCATCCTGAGCGGCGGGCAGCACAGATCGCCAAAATTCTGGCGGCGCTCCGCAACGCAGGTGTTGAAGTGAAAGCCATCGCAACGAAATCGCCTGAAAGTGCCGGTATGGAGGCGCTGGAGGCGGTTCGCCAGGGGTGCGACACGATTCTTGCCTGTGGCGGGGACGGGACGGTTCACGAGGTGATGCAGAGCCTGGTTGGAGGCTCGACCGCGCTAGGCGTGATTCCCATGGGCACAGCCAATGCACTGGCCGCGGACTTGGGCGTGCCGGCGTCTCCGGAGAAGGCGGTGCGGATGCTGCTGGGGGCGGTTCCGGCGCAGGTACCGGTGGGCCGGGTTTTCTACCGGGATAGCCGGGGAAAGACCCGCTCCCGCTACTTCATCGTCGCGGCTGGGATCGGCGCGGACGCTTTGTTTATCTCGCGGCTTGACGCCAAGCTGAAGCAGCGATTCGGTTACGCATTGTATTGCGTGGAGGCATTTCGTGTCTGGGCCACACACTCGTTCCCGATGTTTGCGGCATCGTTTGTCGAGAGTGGATGCGAGACTCCTCGCGTGGAGGAGGTATCTCAACTTCTGGCGGTGCGCATCAGCAACTTTGGCGGCTTGCTGCACAACCTGGTTCCCGGCGCCGCGCTGGGCAACAATCATCTGCGGGTGATTGCTTTCAAGACACGAAACCGGATGCGTTACCTGCGGTTCATGGCCGCCGTGTTGTTTGGCAAGCACACCTTCTCGCGCACGGTTGAACTGGTGAAGGCTGTATCGGTGGAGTGCCGTGATCTGGACGGCTCGGAGGCAGGCTTGTACGTGGAGGCGGACGGTGAGTTGCTGGGTACGCTGCCAGTCAGAATCGAAGTGGTGCCGCAGGCCTTGACGTTGCTGATGCCGCCCAAGCCGTTGGGCCGAAGACCTGGCGCATGAGGCATGGCGCTCGTTGCCACGTGGGCATCTTCTGTTTGCGTGTTCGCAGCGGAGATTTGAATCTATGCTCATCCCACCCTTGAATCAAAGAGCGATTCAAGGATGGGGCATGGCGGGTAGAATTGGCAGGGTAGACGGGAGGATGAATGTCCTGCAAGACCAAGCTAGCAACGGCGTCAAGCTTGATCATTGGGCTTGGTATTGCCCTTTCACTCAAAGCCGCTGTCGCTCAGAAACCCGATTCGTGCGGTAATCTGCAGACGCAAATGGAGATGAACAATTGCGAAGCAGATCGTGCCAACGATGCCGATGCAGATATGAATCGCCTCTACAAGAAGCTACTTGTGAAGTACAGGTCGGATGCGGAGTTTCTTAAGAAGCTGAGGCTTGCTCAATTGGCATGGCGCAGGTTCCGGGATGCTCAAATGAACTCTCTCTACTACCTAAAGGGCAAACCTGGGGTCTATGGATCGGTCTTTCCTATGTGTTGGGCGATGGAAAGTGCGCAGTTGACGACCGAAAGAATCAAAGAACTCACGTATATATTGGATCCCGAAGAGGGTGATGTCTGTTGCTTTCAGTCACAGGAAATCTCCCCCAATACAAAGCCCCGGGTCGCCCATCCCAGGATTAGTAGACCGTGATTCGCAGGCGCGATTCGAATCGAAAAGCTCCATGGATGGTCTTGCACTGCTTTATGAGCGCCGCAGTGGTTTGTTCATGGGGACGACCTGGACGGTGACGTCGCGGACCTCGGAGAGAAAGCGGTTGAGCACGGAGCCGGCCCAGAGGATTTCCCATCGTGAACGGGCGGACTGGCCGAAGACTACGTGGGAGATGCTTTCCTGCTGGGCAAAGCGGATGAGGGCGTCGGAAACGTTGCGGTCGACAAGGTTGACGACTTTCGCGCCAAGGTCGCGGGCCATGCGCTGATACTCCTCGAGGCGGTGAAAGGCCTCGGGGTCGCCGTGCCCCTTGTCGTCGTCGGGGCGGGTGACGTAGACGGCGTACCAATTGGTGGCGAGGCGGCCGGCCACGCGGGCACCGACGCGAAGCAGGCGCTCGGTGCCGGGGCGTGTGCTCAAGCAGACCATGACTTTCTCGGGGATGGGCGCCTGTTCCAGGCCCTGGGTGCGGCGGTATTCGGCGGCGCGGCTGCTGACCTGCTCGGCGGTGGTGCGCAGGGCTAGCTCGCGGAGCATGTTCAGATTGCCCTTGCGGAAGAAGTTGGCAAGCGACTGCTCGACCTTTTCCGCGGCGTAGATTTTTCCTTGGCGAAGGCGCGACCGCAGTTCGTCCACGGTTACATCCACGTTGACAACTTCGTCGGCACGCTTGAAGAAGTTGTCCGGAACAGTCTCGCGAATGATGGTGTTAGCTGAGCGATTGACGGCGTCATTCAGCGTTTCAAGATGCTGGATGTTGACCGCGGTCATAACGTTGATGCCGGCTTCAAGCAGTTCGAGCACGTCTTCGTAGCGCTTGCGGTTCTTGCTGCCGGGGACGTTGGTGTGGGCCAACTCGTCCACGACTACGGTGTTTGGATGGCGGGCCTTGATGGCTTCGACATCCATTTCCTTCAAGGTGACGCCGCGGTAGGGAATTTCGCGGAGGGGCACGATTTCGAGGTCGCGGATGCGGGCCGTGGTCTCCTTGCGCCCGTGCGGCTCGACGAGGCCAATGACCACATCGACGCCCAACTGGTGGAACATCATGTGGGCATCGTTGAGCATGTGGTAGGTTTTGCCGACGCCCGGCGCGGCACCAATATAAATGCGCAGCTTGGCGAGCTCCGGCTTCTTTTCCAATATGATTTCTGCCATTGCTCAGCCCACCTCCACAGGATGCCGGACATCAACCGCAACCGCAACCGGAAGGGTGAAGCGGAATGTGGCTCCGTGGCCGAGGCGGCTTTCAACTGCAATTTGGCCGCCCAGCGACTCGACCAGGCGGCGCACCAAAGCCAGCCCGAGGCCAGTGCCCTGCTCGGAGAATGCATTGAAGCGGTCGAAGATGTTGCTTAGCCGCTCCGCCTCGATTCCGCGACCAGTGTCGCGCACGGTGAATTGGACAAAATCCTTGATCTCTTCAGCGGTGATGAGGATTTCGCCATCGGGTGGCGTATAGCGAATGGCATTGGACAGCAGGTTGTCGAGGATGGAACGGAGTGCGCGTCGGTCAGCATACACAGCGGAGAGGTCGGCGTAGGCGCTGACCTCGACCCGGATGTGCTTTTGGGCGGCTCCGTCACAATATCGATCGCGGGCCTCGCCGAGAGCCTGAAAGGGGCGCAGCTGCTCGAGTTTAAGCTCGCGTTTTCCGGTATCGAGTTCGGCGACCTCGATAAGGTCGCCCATCAGGTCGTCCAACTTTTCCGTCTCGCTGCTGACGGAGGCGACGAGTTCGGCCTGCAGGGGAAGCAATGCGCCGCCAAAGCCCTGCGCCAGGGCATAGAGGCCGCGGCGCAACTGCAAGAGAGGGTCGCGGAGCTTGCGGCTGGCCACGGCGATGAACTGCGTTTTGAAGCGGTCGGTGTCCTGGAGGCTGGTTACGTCTTCGAGCGTGGTTACGGTGCCGAGCAGACGGCCTTCGGAATCGCGCATGGGGGTGGTGCGGAGGCGGTAGCTGCGCTCTTTTTTGCCGATGCGCATGGGCAGCATGGAGGCTTCGTCTTCGGCTGCGACGGCCTTCTGCATGGAGACGGCATCGCGGATGGCGCTGAGAATCTTGTCGCCGCCTGGAGTGTTGGCGAGCGCCATGCGGTCAGTTGCCGCATCGCCCAATAGCTCGGCCGCGGCCTGATTGACTTTGAGGATGTGGCCCTTGCCGTCGGTTACGATGATGGGCTCGAAGATGGACTGGAGCACGGCGTCAGAGAGTTGAAACTCCATCTGGCGGCGTCCGGCCTCTGAATCGCGGAGTTCGCGGAGTCTGACGGCGATGCGGCTCAACTCGCTGGCGATGACGCCAAAGTCGTCGCGGCTGCTCCACTCGACGCGGTGCTCGAGATTGCCCTGGGCGATCCGATGGGCATCGCGGGCCAGCATACGGATGGGACGGAGCACAAAGTAGATGGTCCCAAGTTCAACGATGAGTGCAGCCAGGATGAAGCCAAAGGCCAGATTGGTTTGCCCTGCCGCCGCCAGGGCGTGATGGGTAATCGCCACCAGCCCAAGCGTAAGGCAGGCCAGCAGGACACAGCCGAGAATCAGTCGCTGAGAAAGGTTGAGCATCGGCCGGTCTCCGTGCCGGTACAGCAGACAGTGGTCAGTGGATAGTGATCAGTGGACAGCGGTCAGTACACCGCAGACCGCTGGCTACTCAAAACTAACATGAATCAATCTTTCAATTGTACCGGGAGAATTCTGCCCCGAACCATCTTCATCCCAGTTTGCGGACGATGCCGCGTGGGCTTGCCGCTGACCACTGATCACTGTTCTTACGGAATCTGGCAGACGGAGAGAGTGTCGTTGTGCCAGGGGCAGGAGAGACCTGCGGGCTGGGGATAGGCAACCAGGGCCCAGTCGACGCCAAACTCCGCCTTCAGCCGCTCAAAGTCGGCAAGCTTGAAGTTTTTGAAGCCTTTCTGGGCTTCGACCTGGCGATCCCAAACCGGGCCTAACTCGGGGACCTGGGTTACTACGGCTGTGTCTTTGATGGCATCGGCCAACTGGCTGCGCTCGGCGAGGGCGCGGAAGCTGTGATAGTCCTCGTGCGGCGCTTCAAGATAGCGGGGATCGAGGGCGAAGTAGGCGTCGACCGGGGTGTTGACGCGGACCCAGGCAAAGGCCTGTAGCCAGGGGTTGGCCGATTGTTGGCCGGGCAGTTCGAGGTGGTCGCTGCTGCTGAACTCCGCCCGTTGAGCGCCGAACATGCTGCCGTTGACGATGAGCAGGAAAAGCGCCCAGCGCCAGATGACAGCTTTCAGGAGGTATTTTCCGAGCAGGCATCCGGCCATCAGCACCAGGAAGAAATAGACGAGGTGAAGATAGCGCATGGGCTGCAGCGGCGTGAGCCGGATGAGGGCAGGGAAGCCAAGCATGAGCATGGCGACCGCCTGTTGAAAGACTCCGTAGACGAACACGGCCAGCGCAAAGCGGGCGAGCAGAGTTTGGCCGCGTTTTTTGGCAAAGCGCCACAACAGCCAGAAGAGTAAAAGCGGTGCCAGAGCGCCCAGCCACTCATACCATTCCCACTTGTAAAGGTAATAGTAGGTGCGCGTGTCGAGAGCCTTTTTCCAGACGGGGCTGGGGGGCTCGAAGATCCAGCCCAGAGGCACCAGGACGGCAGCCACGGCACTACCTCCGGCAGCGCGTCCGAAGCGGAGCCAGGCGGCCAGCCTGACGTATGCAGACTCGGTTAAAACCAGGATGAGGAAGAAGCAGAAGGAGATGCCCATGGCGGCCATGATGGGATGCGTGAAGAAGGCGAGTACGAGCAGCGGAACGGCCTGCCAGCGTTTGCCGGCCAGGATGCGCGAGATGGCCAGAAGGACGATGGCTGTGGCCACGTTGCGCGGGTGCAGATGCTGGTCGGCCATGTAAAGAGCGGTGCCGGCGACGGGAAGCGTAAACATGGCGACGACGAAGGCGACGCCCGCCCACTGCGCACGGTCTTCAGGGAACAGCTTGCGGGCGATGCTCCAGCAGGCGAAGACGGTGAGCAGGATGCAGCCGAATTGCCATAGAAGCTCTGAAGTAGCGACTGAAAGTCCGGTCAAGTGCACGAATCCGGCAACCCACTTATCGAAGAACGTGGCCTGGAGCTGGAGGCGAAAGAAGTCGGCGTCATGGGGGTAAAGCGCGGGATTGACGTTGCTCTTGACGGCGGAGAGATAGAGGCCGTCGTCTTCAATACCGGGATGGTAGCCCATGACGGCGAGGCCGAGCGTGGTGAAGAGAAGAACCAGCAGAAAGTTGACAGCGAAGTTGCGCCTCAGCCTCATAAGCCTCGTATACTCAAGCAAAGAATGTCGCCAGCAATGATAGACCCATCGTACAGACCGGCGGAAGGCGCGGCAACGGTTTCGTTGACGCTGGAAGTGCCGGAGAGTCCTGCTGAAGAGAAACTCGCGCTTACGATTCCGACCCTGCGGGAGGCGGAGAATATCCCGATTCTTCTGGGGCGGGTGCGCGCGGCGCTGGATCCCACGGGGATCAAGTACGAGATTCTGATTGTGGATGACGACAGCCGCGATGGAACCGAGGAGATTGTCTCCGCCATTTCGCTGGAGGACCCAAGGGTGCGGCTGCTAGTGCGCAAGGGGCAAAAGGGGCTTTCCGGGGCGATCCTTTACGGGTGGGAGAACACGGACGCGTCGATTCTGGGTGTGATGGACGCAGACCTGCAACATCCTCCGGAACTGCTGCCTGCGCTGGTTTCGTCCATTCTTGCGGGGCGCGATCTGGCGATCGGGAGCCGCTATACCGAGGGCGGGGATCTGGGCGAATGGAACTGGTTCCGCAAGCTGCTTTCGACGGCGGCGGTGTGGGCAACGTGGCCCATCCAAAAGGCCGGACTGCGCGCTCACGACCCGATGACGGGATTTTTTCTGGTGCGCCGCTCCTCAGTGGAAGGGATCGCCTTTCAGCGGACAGGCTTCAAGCTGCTGCTGGAGGTGCTGGTGCGTGCGCGGCTGCGGTCGGTGGAGGAGATTCCATTTGCTTTTGGCCTGCGGGATCGCGGGGCAAGCAAAGCTAACTTCAAGGTTGGTTGGGATTATGCCAAGCTGCTGGCCAGTCTCTACGCTTGCAGATTAGGGTTGCGCCGGTAGGCTTTCGCATCGACATGAGGACCCCGTATTTCACGCCGGGCATTCCCTCGGGGGCTGAAGCCCTCGGTCATTTTGCGGCATTTGCGGCACACTTCGACTTCGCTCAGTGCAGGCTTTGAAGTCGTGCCCTTTCAAAGCAGGCGGCTCCGGAGCCTCGGGGAATCAGGTCATTACAAAAGACGGTCAGTTTTTTGTGCTGATTTTGCGCTCGACCTGATCGCACAGACTGAGACTGCGCGTTATCGGCTGCTGAAACTTCCGCATAGCCGGTGATACAGGCGCGGCCCACAAAACGCCGATGATTCGGTATCGCGTCATCACCGGTCCCCAAATGCGAGGGACCGGTGGCACCCTCATCTGGGTTGAAAAAAAGTCACCGAGACCGTGGCCACCCGCCTCCGGAGCCTCGGGGAATCAGGTCATTACAAAAGAAGGTCAGTTTTTTGTGCTGATTTTGCGCTCGACCAGATCGCAAAGACTGAGACTGCGCGTTATCGGCCGCTGAAACTTCCGCATAGGCGGTTATACGCCCTGAACCTGCTACTATCGAAGCCGCCGGATTAGACATGCGAATTTTTATGCGGAAAGTGATTGTCACCAGCCTCATCTCTGCTCTTCTGCTTCTCTCGCTGTTTTATGGGGGATCGCTTACCGTCAGCTATTACCGCCGGTGGCAGGCATCAAAGCTCCTCGCTGTGGTGCGTCAAATCCATCCCGGTGCCACAACAGAAGCACAATCGCGGATCCTCTTGGAACCATTTGCGAAGTATCAAACTGATTCAGGTAATTCTCTCCTTGTATTTCAATTTGCTAACTTTCTGCCGCCGCCCATTCCCGTGCCGTGGACTCTCTTTATCGCATGTTTCAAATTCGCTAATGGCCAACTGGCACAGATCGACCTCACGGAGATGCAGGTGGACCATCCGGGTTACCCGCATCCGAACTCGGCATCAGTCTCTATCTATTCCAACCAACTCCATTCGTCGCCTGCTGACTTCAATGGCTACTCCGAATCTTCCCGATCTACGGGCAGCGTGGACTCACACGGCAACTGGAGCGGGTTTGAATGTTGCCATGCTCGGTTCATAAAGCTTGATGAGCGGGCGACACCAGCGCAATACTCGCGGTCGCTCGACTTCCGGCTATCCTGCATGACATCCTTCGTGCAATGTAGAGACGACCGCCGAATTCTGCCCTAAATTGGGCTTTCGACTTCATTGCATACCCCTTGTCAGGGTTGCGGTCGTGTCGTCGCCAATTCGGAAGTAACGCAACTTTGAAACTCTAAAAGGCAACCGCGGATCCTTCGCTGCGGCTCCTAATGACCGGCGTGTAAACCAAATGGAATCAATAGCCATTTTTCCGGTCATTTTAGCTGTAACTCGCAAAATGCGAGTCAAGATGCTCAGGATGACAGTTCTGTGGGTAGAAGATGATGGTGCCGAACTGGCATTGTCGTCGTATCGTCGCCAATTGGGAAGTTTCGGCCAATGCATGCGGCCGTTCTGTGCCGGGATTTTGTGCTTGTTTGTGTTAGAAGCGTGTGCGTGCGGGCTATCCCGGCTATTCAGGCTATTGCAAAATCGATAATTTATGTGTTTTCAACGTCAGCTTCTGTCGTGCCCTTTCAAATCATTGACTGAATCAGAGATGCCCTAAAGGCTATATCGAGGGCAAGAACATGCGCAGCAGCAGGAATCCGCCAACGCCCGCGAAAAACACAAGCGCCATGCGAATTCCGGGCTCGCGGTTCACTTCCGGCACCAGGTCAGTCGCCGACACGTAAAGAGCCACGCCGGCTGAGATTGGCAGTCCGTAGAGCACCAGGCCGGGCGCCAATCCTATGACCAGCACGCCGACCAGTGTGGCTGCCGCCAAACCTACAGCCGAATAGAGCGCCATGGACCGGCTGCGGCCGCTGGCCAGCATTACGGAGGCCATGGTGAAGCCTTCGGGCGCCTTGTGCAGCAGTATCGCCAGAAAAATCAGCCAGCCCAGCCACGCGTGCAGGGCGAAACCGGAGCCGATGGCCACGCCGTCAAAGAGCGCATGAACGCTGAGGCCGACCATGACCGAGTTGCCGGTATGGCGGGAGATGAACTCGCCCTGGTGGGTTTCTTCGCCGTAGTGGAAGTGGGCGTTGATGGTGTGTTCCAGCAGGTGGACAACGCAATATCCGGCCATGATGAGAACCGGGCCCAGCTTCGGGCTCAGGCGCAATCCCTCGGGCATCATCTCCAGCAGGGCTGTGGCAATGAGGAAGCCTGCGCCCAGGGCGACGAAGTAACGCAGATAGCGCTCGACGCCGCGGGCGCGCACCAGCACAAATCCGCCGGCAATGTCAGCCAGCGCCGCAATGGCGCCCAGAATGAGGGAGACCTTCAGCATCGGCCTTAACCGCTGTGCCTGATGTGCATGACGTCGCCGTCCTGCACGACGTATTCCTTGCCTTCCAGGCGCAATGTGCCTTTGGCGCGCGCTGCCGCTTCGGAGCCCGCGGCCAGCAGGCTGTCCCAGCGAATGGTTTCGGCGCGGATGAAGTGATGTTCGAGGTCGGAATGAATGGCCCCGGCTCCCTGTGGCGCTTTCGAGCCAACAGGAATGGTCCAGGCGCGGCACTCGTCCTCGCCGGCGGTGAAGAAGCTGATGAGTCCCTGAAGTTCGTAGCTCTTGCGGATCAGGCGCACCAGGCCGCTTTCGCGGAGGCCGTAGCTGGATAGGAACTCGGTTGCTTCCTCGTCGTCCATCTCGGCCAGCTCGGCTTCAACCTTGCCGCAGATGGCCGTAGCTCCGGCGTTGGGGCGGTGAGCTACCTCGTCCAGCTTGAAGCGGGTTACGGCGGCTTCAAGGTCGTCGCCCAGGGTGGTGCTTTCGCCGATATTGAGGGTGTAGAGGATGGGCTTTTGCGACAGGAACATGAAGCCTCGGATGAGCTTCTTTTCCTCGTTGGTCATCTCCAACTCGCGAAGGGGAATCTCCTTCTCAAGCGACTCCTTGGAGCGAATGAGCAGGGCTTTCTCGTGTTCGAGGTCGGTGGTGCGGCCCTTCTTCAGGTCCTTATCGAGGCGTTCGAGGCGCTTTTCGATCTGGGTGAGATCGCTGACCATGAGGTCGAACTCGACGTTCTTGATATCGCGCAGCGGATCGATGGGGCCTACGTGCGGAATGGAGTCGTCTTCAAAGGCACGCAGGACATGAATGAGCGCGTCCACGTTGCGCAGGCTGGTGAGAAAGGCGGTCTCCTTCAGAGCTTCCTGCCCGATAGCGGCCACGTCCACGAATTCAACCGAGGCATAGGTGGTTTTCTTGGGGGAATAGAGGGCGGACAGCTTGTCAAGCCGCTCGTCGGGAACGCGCGCCACGCCGATGTGCTCCTGGCGCGAGTGGCCGCGCTCTTCGAGCTTGGCTTTGGTGAGGATCTTGAACAGCGACGTCTTGCCTACCTGCGGCAGGCCAATAATTCCAGTCTTCATGTGCTTCCTATTGTGGCCCCTACAGGATGGGGTGCGCGCACGGGGGCCTCTACGATGATACAGGAACGGGAAACAGGTGGCAGTGGTCAGTGGACAGTGGCAGGTGCTATGGACATCTAGTCCCGTGTTGTCTCAGCCCAGGCTGTCAAGACAACGGTCGCCAATCCCATGAGGAGGATCGCCTCTTCAAAGTGCTCGCTGCGGTTGTGGAGCTTGTTGAAGTGAACGGTGATCTGGTTTGCTGCATCGGCGGTATCGATTGCTCCTCCGGCGGCGACGCGGTCCTGGTCCATGGCTGGAATGATGGCGTACTGCGAGTAGACGGTGCAGGCGATCATGAAGACGACCAGGCACATGGGGGCCAACACAGCACGCGGCTTGTAGATGGCCCAGGCCGGAGCCAGGGCGAGGAGAGCTAAGGCTACCATTCCCGAGACCAGTCCCATGCCGTGCAGAATGCGGAGCAGTTGGCCTACGATGGCGCCGGCCGAGTGGGTGTCAGGCTGAAGGGTAGTGAAGGTGATGGCGGCAACAATGGGGAAGAAGATCTCCGCGCCCAACCAGACGATGAGCGCGAGATAAAGGATGGTGCGAAGAGCGGTCTTCATGGGGGAAGGATACAGGGGATTGGGGGGCAGGTGAAGCACATGTTGAATGTGCTTCACCTGCCCTCCGGTTTTGCTGGGGCGATTCGATCTATTTTCTATCGAGCCGGAATGCGGCGGCCTGCAAATCTCCGCGGAAGTCGTCGTCCATCTCCAGCCCGTGGTTCATCCACCATGCGCCGCTGGCGGTTTCCGGTGTACCGGCTCGCGCCTTGCCCTCAATAGAGCTGAGAGTATAGACGGCCTTCGCGTCCAGGCCTTTCAACTTCAGGATCGGGAACCCGCGTCCCTCCTGTGTGGAATGGATAAAGGCGAACACGGCGCTCTGGCTCTTGTCGGAGTTCACCGTCTGGGTTGCTGAAAACTCGCTTCCGTTTAAAGGCGAGATAAGGCGGTAGAGATCTCCCTGCACGATGGTCGCCTGCACCTGTTTATAGGCAGCAATGAGCCGCTTGACGAGCGCCATTTCATCCGGCTTCCAGGCCACGATGTTGGCTCCGATGCCGAGAGAACCCTGCATCGAGCTGAGCATCGCGTAGGAGAGGGAATTGATGCGGCGGTTGATGCCGTGCGGCGAGTCGGTAACCCAGGCCATCATGATTTGAGGCGTGTAGGCGTAAGTGAACCCATCCTGCTGCGTAAGGCGGTCAAAGGGATCGGTGTTGTCTGAAGGCCAAACCTCGTCTACATAGCGCAGAATTCCCAGGTCGACGCGCCCGCCGCCGCCAGAGCAAGACTCGATCTCCACCTTGGGATGCTTGCGCCGCAACTCGGAAAGAATGGTGTAGAGGCTTCGGGTGTAGTCCACATACACGCGCTTCTGCTCGACCGGGGGAAGCTGGTCCCAACCGGGCTCGCTCCAGTTGCGGTTGTAGTCCCACTTGAGAAATGCAATGTCGTTCTCAGTCAGAATCTTGTCAAGGAAGCCGAGCACGTAAGCCCGCACGTCAGGCCGGGCCAGGTTGAGGATGAGCTGGTTGCGCTGCTCCATGCGCGGACGTCCTGGGAAAGAGAGGACCCACTCGGGATGCTTGCGATAGAGGTCGGAATCCGGGTTGACCATCTCCGGCTCGACCCACAGGCCGAAGTCCATTCCAAGGCCGTGTACCTTGTCGATTAGCGGCTTGAGGCCGTTAGGGAACTTCTCCTTGTTCACATACCAGTCGCCGAGTCCGGCGTGGTCGTCCTTGCGCTGACCGAACCAGCCGTCGTCCATGACGAAGCGATCAACGCCAAGCGCCGCAGCCCTCTCGGCGAGGGCTATCTGGCCGCCTTCATCAACTCTGAACTCGGTGGCCTCCCAGGAGTTGTAGATCACTGGCCGGGGCCGTGGCGCGGCTGCGGTTTCAGTCTTCGCGCCGGTGCGGGGCAGGATGTGCGCATTTTCAAAGCGATGGAGAAGGCGCGACGCTCCGCCCAGGCCGTGCGCGGAATAGCCGCCGTAGAAGGCAGGCGTCTCGAGCGATTCGCCGGGGTGCAGAACAAATCCGAAGTCGAAGGGGTTGAATCCTCCGGTGACCCGCACCGCGTCGAGTTGGTCCTGCTCGACGGTGATGCGCCAGGAACCACTCCACGCGAGCGCGCCAAACCAGACTTCGCCATGCTCCTCGTCGGACGCGCCGGCTTGCAGTGCAAACCAGGGGTTGGCCTGGTGGCCGGTGGAGCCGCGGCGGCTCTCAATGACGCGTGCCCCGGCATGAACCGCTTCCTGATTCAGCGTCCACTCCCCGGCCCAGCGTCCGGTGAGGTAGTTGAGCGTGTAGTGCCCGGCGGGGAGCGCCCAGGCAGCGGCAGCGGCCTGATCGATGGTAAAAGCGGTTGCGCCGCGGTTCTCGATGGTGGCGGAGCGGGCAAGAATCCCGGTCTCGGGCTCGATGGTGTAATGGAGCGTGACATAAACCGGGCGGCCAATATCCTTGAGCACGACGTCAAAGCCGTTGGCGACCGTGGTGTGGCTTAGGTAGTGCAATTCGAGGTCGCGGTTGCCGTCGGCGAAGGTCACCTTGAGCGCGGGCTCCATGTAGAGCCCCGAGCCCCATCCCACGTACTCTTCAGGCGTATTCGTGTAGGACGAATCGAACGAGGCCCATTCCGGCATGGTTCTGGCCTGCGGAAAGCTGTCTGTTTTGGCCAACCTTCCACCCCAGTAGATCTGCTGCAACTCTCCGCGCGCATTGACGCCAAACACGTAAGAGCTGCCACCACCGTCGATGCGGAAGACCTTGGCTGTGGAATCGAAGGTCACCGGGGCGGGCTGCGCCGCCGCGGCAATCGAAGCGGCAAGCAAAACCAGGGTTGATGTAAAGGCTTTCAACATATACGGCATTCCTCCGTGCGAGTTCCAAACGCCTCATCATATCACTCGCTCAGTACGGCTTGAAACGCGAGCTGCATTGTGCGCCAGGGCAACCGCGGGGACTGCCGGGGGTCGAAGCGCACCTGCGGCGGGTATCTATTAGCGCCACTTTTACGGCGAGTGTAAGCTCAGTTTGAGGAGCCAGGGAAGACAATGACGATCGAGATTCCAAAGCCGGTACGCGCGAATGCCATCGCATCGATTCAACGCTATTTTCAGGAGAATATGCCGGAACCGATTGGTGATTTGCCAGCCGGGCTGCTGCTGAATTTCTTCATGGAAGAGATTGGTCCGGTCATTTATAACCACGCGATTACGGACGCGCAAGCACGTATGGAGCAACGGGTATCGGATTTAAACGGAGAACTTTACGCGGACGCATTCCAGTACTGGACGAAACGGGACGCGAAGGCGAAGAGCCGCAGATAGAAGGTCGCGGCAGGACCCTGCCTCGAATCTAGAGACGGAAGCCGATATGTGCCGGTCGAGTCTGTTCAAGCCTGCTGGGTTACAACCGCCGGTACCCTGAGAGCGGCCTTCTCATGCAGCCATGCCCGCCAAGAGACAATCGCATAGCACCCAAGCATTACCATGAGCGGATCAAGGGGGCGCATGTGATACGGCTCTGGATGGTTGAGGTAGTACATGACAGGGAAGAGAAACAGGACTCCTCCGAATCGAAGCGCATCGATTGGACTTCGCTTCCAAAGCAGAACAAGTCCGGTAAGCCCGAGCAGCGTAAGTCCGGTTGCGAACGGAACATTTTCAGGATCGGTGGGCTCTTCAGCCAGATAGGCGTGATTGAAGCTCCAATACCCGGTCCACAGATACAGCGCCCGACGTGCGCACATCCAGGCGTACCAACTGCGATGGGTATCGATAAAGGCTTTGGCCTGCAGCGACTTGTGGTTCATGTAAGCCAGCTCGCCCATGCTGTTGTAGTCGGCCAACTCCTTCACGTCGTGAAGGGGGTGCAAATCGTCGCTTGTCCAGCGGAGAGAAGAACCATTGTTGCCCATCCACAACTCGAGGCCCATGCTGTCGCGCATGGGAATGAAGCGGTGGAATACGAGTGCGTCGCGAATCAGCCAGGGTGCGATGGTGGCTGCAAGGGCCAGTGAAGCAACTGCCCCCGGCTGCAGCCAACGCTTGCCGGCGTGCGCCAGCCGCCAGGCGGCCAGCGCCAGAAGAAACGGAATAACCACCAGAATGGACGGCTCGGTAAGGCCAGCGAAGCCCGCAAGCAGGCCAAACCCGGCCCAAAGGCCGAGCTTTGGCGACTTTTCCAGGTCCTGCGCAAGGTAGAGCAGCCAGCAAAGGCACAACAACAGCAGGTGAGTCGACCACGCCCATGCCGCTGAAAAATAGATCCCGTAAGGGAAAAAGGCCCAACCCCAGCCTGCCCACAGCGCCACTCGCGGGCCAAAGTTGCGGCGCGCCAGCAGAAAGATGGGGATGCAGGCGAGTGAATTGATCAGGCAGTCGAACAAGTGGACAGCGAGAATCGAATGGGTGGTGTGAACGCCGAACACTTCAAAAACCGCCGCAACAACCAGAGGATAGACGGGCGGCATGATGGCTGACGACTGGGTGGAAACAAAGGGGCTGCCGAAGCCATGCCCAGCGACAAGGGCCTGCGCCACATTTCCCTGCTCCCAGGCGTGGATGTGGTCGGCATCCATGAGGTCTTCAAAATTGTCGAACGGGATGACCGCAACGCGGAGGGCCAGCGCAACGAGGACGAAGGTCAGGAGCAGCCAGCGCGAGGTGGCTCTGTGTTCCCCCAGGATGGTTGGAGCTGTCTGAGTCACCATGATTTTCTTCTGCTGGGTTAGACGGGGAAGTCATGCCTGCTGATTACACGATCTCACGAAAACCCATAAGGACTTCGTAAAACTGCGCACCTTATTTGAAGGGGTCTACAGCTTTCGGGACAGAGGTTGGCGGCCAGCCGCACGGAATGGGCTATTCTGATTCTGCCGCCCGGAGGACCTGGATGCTCTCCCCAGCCGTTACAGCACCTGCCTCGCCAACCCCCGTCGATGAGATCGCCAGCGCGGTCGACCGCATCGGCCCTCTGCATGGACTGCCGCTCGAAGACCGCCTCTGGCTGGCTCGTCATGGTCGGGAGGTGGTGGCTAATGCAGGCGATATTCTCTTTGAGGAAGGCGCCTCCGCCGAGAACATGATTCTCATTCTCAAGGGTGAAATCCACGTGCGCCGTCAGCACGGCGGGCCAATGGCCTTGTTCATTGGCCGTGCCGGCCAGATGACCGGCGTGCTCCCTTTTTCGCGCATGAAGAGCTACGGCGGCCAGGGCTTCGCGGTCACCCCGGTCTGGGCGCTGGTGGTTTCCAAGTCCATCTTTCCCGAGATGCTTCAGGCCATACCTTCGATGACGCAGCGGGTGGTATCGACGCTGCTGGACCGGGTCAGGGAAGTGACGCGCATCGAGCAGCAGGCAGAGAAACTGACTGCGTTGGGCAAGCTGGCCGGCAACCTGGCGCATGAACTCAATAACCCGGCTTCCGCAGCGCAAAGTGCCGCGTCGAGCCTGGCGGCGGCCTTGCGCGCCAATCGCGAGAGCCGCTTCAAACTCGTCAATCTTTGCCTCAATGAGGATCAGATTCAGTCCATTGAATCCTGGGAAGAGGAGATCCTCAACAGGACAACACCGAATCAGGAACCCAATGCCCTGGCATTTATCGCCCGCGAGGAATCCATACGGGCATGGCTTGACGAACTGTGCTGTCTTAATTCCTGGGAGGTTGCTCCGCAGTTGGCCGAGCAGGCAGTAAGCATCGCCGATCTGGATCGCTTTCGCGCGATTCTGGGGCCCAACGAAACCGCCATCTCACTGCAGTTCTTCGCCCGCTATCTTCGATCTTCGCGGTCGGTCCAGACGCTGGCCAACTCCACCGCGCGCATCTTTGACTTGATCGATGCCATCAAGGCCTACTCCGGGATGGACCGCGCCCCCATTCTGGAGGTCGATGTGCCCGCCGGTGTTGACGCCACGCTCCAGATGCTGCAATCGCGGATGACGAAGATCGAGATCGTCCGCGATTACGAGCCGGACTTGCCGCGCATCAGCGCATACGGAGGCGAGCTGAACCAGGTGTGGACCGCGCTACTGGAAAACGCGCTGGATGCACTGGGAAATCGAGGCATGCTGCGGCTGGCATGCCGCCTTGAAGGGGAGATGTTGCTGGTGGAGATATGGGATGCCGGCCCCGGGATTCCACTCGAACTTCAAGAACGCATCTTTGAGCCGTTTTTCACCACAAAGGCCCCAGGACAGGGCCTTGGCTTGGGCCTCGACAACGCAATGCGGATCGTGCGCAAGCATCGCGGCCATTTGAGTGTGCGCTCTGAGCCCGGCTCCACCTGCTTCAGGGTTCGCCTGCCGCTGGACCAGCTGCAAGCTTATTAGGTCTTCCAGGCTCTACTGAACAATGTCCACACCGCGCCAAAAGGCCACGTGCCCTTTGATTTTTCTGGCCGCAGGCTTGGGGTCTGGGTAGTACCAGGCGGCGTCAGGGTTATCCTGTCCGTTGATCAGCAGGCTCATATAACGGGCCTGGCCTTTCCACGGACAGGTTGATGTCGTACTGCTGGGAATGAAGTACTCCCGCTTGAGGCTGGCTTCGGGAAAATACACATTTCCCTCGACCGTCTCCGTTGTTTCGCTTTCGGCAATGACTTTGCCGTTCCAGATTGCTCGCGCCATGGGCTATTCCGGTCAATTCTGCTTGGTTACCCTCAGCTTGCCTCCGAATCGAGGCGAACGGGGGTGACGGATACGACACTACCAGAGATTTGGCGGCGTGGCGAGTCCGTTTACAGTCAAAATCTTCCGGATAAGCCTACTTGGCAGCTTCTATTGCCTCGATGTGAACGCTTTTCTTGTCGGCGTCGGCGGTGGCGGTGACGGTGACATGGTCTCCATAGAAGCTCTTGACCGCGTCAGGGTTGTCGATGGTCCAGACCTCTTTTTTCTTCTCGTCAACAAACACCGGGGTCATGCCGCTCTGCATGCATTTTTTAACGCACTCAGCGCCGCTTCCGGCGTGCTTGGCGCCGCACATCGAGTCAGAAATCCAGCCGTTGATCTTGCTTGAACCCGCAGCCTTGACCGCAATTGTGGACAGGGCAAAGATAGCTATCGCGAGACACAGAATTCTCTTCAAAGTGAACCTCCAGAGGGATTGGGGAACTTGCAAACAACTTCCACCATCATGCTACGCGAAACGCATTTCCACAAGGGGGTTGGAAACCTGAGTTTCAGGGCATAAAAATCACGGCCGCTCAGCTTCCGGAGCATTCTCCGAATCGTGCAGGTCCAAGTATTGTTGGGATCCCATCCTTTCCGCAGAAAGAGCGGAGAGGTTGGGGCATGGAAGTCCACGGTAGAGGCGAAAACGCTCTAACTGCGCCCGACCCGGCCGCGCCTGGCCTCCACGCCCTTCAGCACCATCTCATAGCGCTGCGACGCGGCTGAAAAGCGGTTCACCAATTCCGTAGTCTTGACCATGAAAGACGAATTCTTCTCGCGAATCGCATCGAGGATGGGCGCAAACTTGGCCAGCAGAAAAAAGCCCTCGCCGTTGCAATCCACAAACAGTTCCGCCGAGACGGCGCCATGCAGCACCATGGCCGCTGCCATCTCCCAGTAGCTGAGTACCTGCCGCAGCCATGCGTTGTGCGGGTCGCCCATGTTGTCCGCTACGGCAAAGAATTCCTCTGCGGTGGAAGGCCAGAACTCGCCCGTAACCCAGGCGCGAGCCTCGCGCATAACGGCTTCCGTGCGTAGTGCATATAGTTTTAGAACAATCTCGGCATCGGCCGGTGTTGCTAGCATGCGTTCCATTCAGGCAGTTCTCCGATGCCTCATACTAACGGATTCTGCCGCGCAGTGTTGAGTTGGGCCGGATATGGATGGGCATCATGCTTCGAGCAGGGCGGCCTGATAGAAGACGCCGAGCCCTCGCTCGATCTGTTTTTCCAGGTCCTCGCCAGCAAGGTCGGAATATTTGGCCCGCATGGCTTGCTGAAGCTGATTGCGGTCGCGGGTTCCGTCAAGCAACAGCAGAAGGCTGCGCACAAGCGGGTCGCCCAGACTTGAGGTTGCGTGCATGAGAGTGGTGGCATAGGGCCGCATTGCCGCCTCTTGACGGCTAATGGCGCTGGCTCTGGGCCGTGCGGAAATTCCCTGGGCCAGGGGCGCCCTCCAGGCATGAAACACGATCATCCTCGCATCGGCCAACTGCATCAGCAGCGCGGCTCCTTCGCCGTCGAGGGTAAAGCCGGCCTTGGCGAGATGTGGTTCAAGCTCCTCGATGCCCAACGCGTGGGGCCACACCGCCTCGAGTAACTCCAGCAGCGCGATCACTCCCATATGGTTGGTTTCCATCTTGATTCCACCCGGCATCGTGAAGACCTTTGCTCTAGGCGACCCGCCCGGTGAGGAGTTGGTTTGCGATGTGACCAGAAGCTGGCGCATTTGCTCTGCCGGAAAATCGCGGCGCACGGTGCACTCAGCCCTGCACAGCAAGGTCTCCCGGAATGTGCGCATACGCGCAAAGTCCTTCATCTGCTCCTGTTTCAGGATGTCATCACCGATTGCGCTCTCCATTGCGGCCTTGAAGTCGGGCTGGCCGCCCGGGTCGTTCGGGGGCGGCAACTCCGCTTCACTCAAATACTGCAGACCGTGCTTCCGGGCGTGTTCCGCAAAGTCGATGAACATGACCGGATCGTACTCATCCGCGAGTTCATCGTGGTAGACGGTTTGCGGGCTGCGCTGCTTCATTCTCTCAACCTGCCTGGTAAATAGCTGGCGATACGGATCCCCTTCCGGCCTCGCCTCAAGAACCATCTCGAGCAGTCCCCGCCCTTCGGTCACCCGCTCTGTTGCATTCTCGATGTGCTTTACTCCGAAGAGCATCATCTGCCGCGTCATCTTGCGGAAGTGCCCCCCGGGCATGGTGTCGTAGCTGACAAAGGCGACTCCGTTGGGGGTTAGAAGCTCACCGCACATGGCCAGCAGGCGATCGCGCACCGGGGGCGGCACCCAGGCGTAAAAGCCGTGGGCAAGGATGTAGTCGAACTGGCCCAGCTCCGCGCCAATTTCCATCAGGTCGCCCGCGAAGAGGCGAATGTTGGCGAGGCCCAATTCGAGAATCCGCTGCTGGCCGCGTTCGATGGGGATATCCGCCAGATCGAACCCTACAAACTCGCTGTTGGGGAGACTGTAGGCCATGGGGATGAGGTTCGCTCCTTCGTTGCAGCCGACCTCAAGCACGCGGCACGCCTCCACCGGGGCCGGCGACAGCCCATGGAGGATGGCCATCGCCGCAAGGCGGTCAGGATGTGTTTCAACATAGGAATAGGTGGGATAAGAAACTGAGTTGTAGGAAGATCGCTCATTCTGCATGTTCAGGCTCCAGGAGTCCTGATCGTATCAAATGCAGAGTACCCCAGATCCCCGTTCAGGAACCTGAGGTACCACTCTACATTTCAATTTGACCGGATGACCCCTTAAGCCGGCACCAGTTCCTTCTTGCCGCCCTTTTTCTTCTCGACAACCGGCCCATGCGTTTCGGCGGTTGGCGGAGGGGGCGCGTCGCCGATCCGCTTCGAGTAGGTGCAAACCACCTTCGGCGTATCTTCGACCACCGCGGCACCCTTCTTCGCGCGCTTCTTGGGCACAACCTCTTCTTCAGCCGACTTCTTCTTGTTCGGGCACTCGAGGAAGATCCCCGACTTGAGGGTCTTCTCGACGAGATAAGGGCTGTTGCACTCCGGGCACTTCTTCGCGACCGGCTTCAGGTTCGACGTGAAATCGCACTTGGGATAATTGGTGCATCCCCAGAACATATTTCCGCGACGCGCCTTGCGCTCGGCGATGTCCCCGGTGCCGCACTTGGGACACTTCATCCCTTCAATCAGGTTTTGCTTTACGTACTTGCACTTTGGATAACCGGAGCAGGAGACGAACTCCCCGTAGGCTCCCTGGCGAAGCACCAGCGGCTTGCCGCATTGCGGGCAGTCTTCACCGGTCGGCTGAGGTACGTTCTGCTTCTGCTGCTGCTTCTGGCTGAGTTTCCTGAAGGTCTTGCAGGGGGGATCTTCGTTGTACCCAGGACAGGACATGAAGGGGCCGAACAATCCGCGGCGCAGAACCATGACGCGGCCGCAGTTGTCGCAGTACTCTTCAGCCTCGCCCGCTTCCTGACCTTCGGGCGTATTCAGGTCAGGCTTGTCCGCAATGTTTTCCCTCGTGAACGTGCAACTCGACTTGTCTTTCTTGTTGTAGGCCGAACAGGCAAAGAAGGTGCCGAACTTGCCCCACTTGAGCAGGAGCGGCGATCCGCACAGGTCGCATTTTTCGCCTGTAGGCCGCTCCATCCGCTTGATGTATTCCATGTTCGTTCCGGCATCCTTGAGTTCCTCCTCAAAGTAGCCGTAGAA
The DNA here is from genome assembly GCA_903828675.1 of uncultured Acidobacteriaceae bacterium. Taxonomy (GTDB): domain Bacteria; phylum Acidobacteriota; class Terriglobia; order Terriglobales; family Acidobacteriaceae; genus Telmatobacter. Next base: position 33,889 of record CAIKND010000038.1, on the reverse strand, counting down.
ACCATTCAGCAGATCGGTCCACTTTTCCTTGCCCTCTTCAATATCGTCAAGCTCTTCTTCCAGCTTGGCGGTGTAGGCGATGTCGAAGATATAGGGGAAATTCTTGACCAACAGGTCGCAAACTACGATGCCGATTTCGGTCGGATAAAAGCGCCCACTGATTTTGGTGGCGTACTCGCGGTCCTGAATGGTGTTGATGATGGACGCATAGGTCGAAGGACGGCCGATGCCGCGCTCTTCAAGAACCTTGACCAGCGAGGCTTCGTTGAAGCGCGGAGGCGGCTGGGTAAAGTGCTGCTCGGGCTGAAGCTTCTCCAGTTCCAGCGCCTTCACGCCGTCCAGGTTGGGCAGCTTGTTTGAAGACTCGTCATCGTCGTCCTTCTTGTCTTCAATGACTTCGTAGACCTTCAGGAATCCGTCAAAGCGCAACACCGATCCACTGGCACGGAAGTCGTAGGTCTTGCCAGTTTTGGATGAAACGGCGGCAATTTTGGCCGTGGTTACATCGGAGATGGCGGGAACCATCTGCGAGGCCACAAAGCGCTGCCAGATCAGGCGGTAAAGCTTGAGTTGCTCGTCGCTCAGGTAGCGCGCAATCGACTCCGGAGTCCGCGAAGCATCCGTGGGTCGAATCGCTTCGTGCGCGTCCTGTGCGGCCTTTTTGCCCTTGTAAACATTGGGCGTCGATGGAAGATACTGCGGTCCTAGCTGCTTGCCAATCCAGTCCCGGGCTCCGGCAATCGCTTCCGGCGCCACACGCGGAGAATCGGTACGCATATAGGTAATGAGGCCCACCGTGCCCTCGGCGCCCACATCCACGCCTTCATAAAGCCGCTGCGCAACGCCCATGGTCCGGCGCACATTGAAGCCGAGCTTGCTGGCCGCGTCGCGTTGCAACTGGCTGGTGATAAACGGGGCCATCGGCCGCTTCTGCTGCTCTTTGGACTGAACTGAAATCAGCGACCACTTCGCCATTTCGAGGGCGGCGACCACTTCGTTCATTGATTTCTCGTCCGGCAGCGCGTTGGCGATGAACTGGTCTTTCCCGTCCTTGTCCTTGCCGCTCGGAACCCGTACCGGATCGCCCTCAATGCCTACAAAGCGCGCCTTGAGGGACTTGTCCGCCTGTTTTTCCGGATGCAGGAGCGCATCGAGCGTCCAATTCTCCACGGGCTGAAATGCACCTATTTCGCGCTCCCGCTCGACAATCAGCCGCACCGCGACCGTTTGCACGCGGCCTGCAGATAATCCACGCCGCACCTTGTCCCAGAGCAGGGGAGAGATCTGATAACCGACCAGACGGTCAAGCACACGGCGGGTCTGCTGCGCGTTCACCAGATTCTGATCGACATCCCGTGCGTGCTTGAACGCTTCCTGCACAGCCTTCTTCGTGATCTCGTTGAAGGTGACGCGACGGATCTTCTTCCGCTCCTTGGCCGAGGTGCCCAACTGCAGGGCCAGGTGATACGCAATCGCCTCTCCCTCGCGGTCCGGGTCAGGCGCCAGGAAAATTTCATCGGCTGCTGCTGCGGCGCGCTTGAGTTGCGCCACCACTTTTTCTTTGCCCGGAGACACGATCAGGGTTGGCTCAAACGTCCGATTTTCAAGTTCCACGCCAATTTCGTTCTTGGGCAGGTCCATGATGTGCCCGACCGACGCCAAAACTTCAAAACCCTTGCCAAGATACTTTTCGATCGTCTTCGCCTTTGCAGGGGATTCGACGATTACCAGAGATTTGCTCATTTTCATCCTAATTTCTAAGACCACTCTACCTTGTCAGCCCTGTTTGACTCCGATTTCATGCTTTCGATTCATCCCAGAGCCGGTCTGGAATCTGATCGCGCCGGGGCCGCATATCCCGCTCCGGAAAAACTGTCCGCAAAGTTTGCACCCTACCACGGAACACCGCAGCATTTCCACTCGGGAGGGCGCGTTTTATCAATCATGGCCTTAATTCCAGCCAGGCCAAGGGGTTGCTTCGCCGTTGGGGTGCTACCCGCAAATCCCTTGTTTTCAGTTGCCGGAAGTGGTTTACGGAGGCAGAGAACTCCTTGCCCGTCCCGATGAGAAAGAAAATCCAGTCGAATACTGACTCCCAAGCCCCGCACACTATCGTTACACCTTGCCGGGGTCGTATGACCGGCGCATTGCCTCGGTGGCGGTGGACCTTGCAAAGCGTATTCAGCCCACCGTCATTTGCCGGGTTCTCAGCTTTCTGTTGCCTGCTCCCTACGTTCTCACATTGTCCTGACGTAGTTCTTGCCTGGCAAGCCCCTGATGCGCCCTGCAAGTTCCAACTCGAATAGTGCCGTAAACACCTCAGAAGAAGTCAGTTGCGTCTCCATGAGATCGAGAATTTCATCGATCTGCAGGCTTTCGTCGGTCCGCAGTACCTCCAAGACCATGGCTTCCTGAGGCCGCAAGACCGGGTCTGGCAATAAGGATGCTGTAGTCTCCGATATGGATTCAGCCGGTGCTTCCGCTTCAAGTTCCAACTTTATCTGCGAAGGTAGGTCTTCCCAGATGTCCTCCCAGGTAGCCACGAGCTTGGCACCCTGTTTAATCAGCGTATTAGGGGTCCACGAGTTTTTGCTTGTCACATTCCCCGGAACGGCGAACAGGTCCCGGTTCTGTTCTGCCGCGCACCGCGCCGTGACGCGGGTTCCGGAGTTCTCGCTGGCCTCCACCACCAGGACGGCCACGCTGAGCCCGCTCAGAATTCGATTCCGCCGGGGGAAGTTCTGCGGCGCGGGAAACGTTCCCATGGGGTTCTCGGTTACAATCGCCCCGCCACCTGCCAGTATTTCCTCAGCAAGTTTTTTGTTTTCTTTCGGATACACCACGTCGATGCCGGTGCCCCAAACGGCCACGGTGGGCATGCGTGCCGCGAGTGCGCCACGATGCGCGCAGGAGTCGATTCCGCGGGCCATTCCGCTGACAATCAGGAGTCGCCGCACCGCCAAATCCCGTGACAGCATCTCGGCAATACCAGACCCGTAGGGGGAGGGATGCCTAGTCCCTACCACAGCAATTGACGGCCGTTTGAGCAGGTGCACATCCCCACGGACCCATAGTACCGGCGGCGGATCATATATTTCCTTTAGCCTCTCGGGATAGTCTGGGCAGCCGAAGCTAATCACGGTTGCTCCCTGGGCCACGACCCGTGCCCACTCAGCTTTGGCCGCTGCACGCGCCTTTCCATCAAAAATGAACTGGGCGGCAGCGGCTGGAAACCTCAGCCCTTCCAGAGCCGTCAATGGCAACGCAAATATCTGGCTGGGGGCCTCAAGCCGCTGCATAGCGTCCAGAATCCGCTTGGGGCCGAGTCCGGGCGAAAGCGCGAGCGCCAGCCACGCAAGACGGTCCTCATCGGAGGCGGATGCCCGCTCCGAGTCAATATTTGGGAGCATCGTGGTCATAGCGGAGGCTGTTTTGTCTCAGATTTGCACACTTGTACTTTCCTCTTGGGAAACTAAACTTAGGCTCAAAGGTAATTGGGCTCACGTTACCTTGGTCAGGGGAGCGTGTCAAGGTGGGCATAGTGGCGATGCCGGTACCCCGCCCGAATCCTCCGTGGTGAATTGGTACTCTAATAAACGTGAATCCGGTGCCAGACAAACGTTTGCGGGTAGCCGCAATCAACTTTCTCAACCCCGCGCCCCTGATGTGGGACTTTGAGCATCCGCCTCTGGACGGTCCATTGGCTCTGCGATACTGCATCGACCGCATGTTGCCTTCAGAATGCGCTGCGCGTCTGGCTTCCGGTGAGGCGGATATCGGCCTCATCCCCATCGCCGCCCTGGCTACCACGCCGGGTCTTCGCATTCTGCCGGGCTGCACGATTGCGGCGAAGGGCCGTGTCCGATCCCTGCTGCTGGTTCGTCGCGCCAAACAGGACCTCGCTGCGGTGCGGTCTGTGGCCGCCGACACAGCAAGCAGGACAACAGTGACTTACGCCCGCATCCTGTTCCACAAGTGGGGTAACCCGGCCGTCCCGTTCCTGCCGATGGCGGCCAACCTCGACTCCATGCTGGAGAAGGCCGATGCCGCCATTGTCATCGGCGATCCCGCCTTGCTGGCCCTCGAAGAGCGCGAAAACCGTTTGGAACGTACTCGTGAAGAACTGGTCTACCATGACCTGGCCCGTGAATGGCGTTCGCTCACCGGACTCGCCTTTGTATCAGCGGTGTGGGCAGCAGCTCCAGGCAGCCCGACCACAGAGCAGGTCTCCGAGGACTTTATTCAATCCCGCATCCACGGGACGGAGAACATTGAAGACCTGGTGGCCGAGTGGTCGCACCGTCTCCCCATACCCGAGTCGACCATCCGCGACTACCTGACCAACAATATTCACTACGTTCTCGACGAAGAGTGCGTTGAGGGGATGAGAGGCTTCTTCAGCATGGCGGTCGAAACCGGGGTCCTGCCGGAATACAGCTTCTCTATATAAGGACCATCCCGTTATCGCAGGCCCCATAACCCCTCTTTGAAACCGGGAGAAGTTCTGCTCCTGGCCCGGCACTCGCCTTTGCTCACTACTCCTTCATTACGATTCGGTCCTAAAATCCCTGCACCTTCGCCGCCTCCGCCCGAATCCAAAGCGCACAGGAGAGACTTCCCCCATGTCAAAGAAAATCGCATTTATCACAGGTGGAAACCGGGGCATCGGTTTCCAGACTGCGCTCGAACTCAAATCCACCGCCGAAATCGTCATCGGCTCACGTGATCTGGCCCAGGGCGAGGGGGCAGTGGAGAAACTCCGCGCCGCCGGTGTCGACGCCGAGGTTCTCGAGTTTGACGTCACCAACCCGGCGAGCCATCAGGCCGCCTACGACTACTTCAACTCGAACTATGGGCGCCTCGACATTCTGGTGAACAATGCCGGTATCGCAGGGGGCGCATTTCCCGGCATAGGCCCCGAACATAGCGCCTCCGATGTCCCTCTTGACCTGCTGCACAAGATTTTCGAGACCAACTTCTTCTCCCAGGTAGCGCTGACAGATAAGCTCCTGCCGTTGATCAAGAGCAGCTCCGGCGGGCGCATCGTAAACCTGTCCAGCATTCTCGGCTCGCTCACGCTGCATGCCGACCCCAAATCGCCCCTCTACGACGCCAAGTCCTTCGCCTACGATGCCTCGAAGACCGCTCTAAATGCGTTCACGATCCACCTGGCCTACGAACTGCGCGACACGAAGGTCAAGGTGAACTCGGCCCACCCAGGCTGGGTGAAGACTGACATGGGCGGCCCGCAAGCCACCATGGAACTGTCTGAAGGGGCGAAGACCAGCGCGGCACTCGCCACACTGCCGGACGACGGCCCCAGCGGCGGCTTTTTCCATCTCGGTAAGACTCTTCCCTGGTGAGCAATTGGATTATTTAGGACGGTCCCTTGAAGAAAGCGAGGGGCCGTGCCTGAGCCTTGCGGCGGAGAGATTCGCAGGGAAGTAGTGGCCACGTATGCTCCAGAGCGGTAGAATGCGAGCGAATCAGCGCCTCAAAGGAGACACCGATGCAAAGGCTCTGGGTTAAAGTGGCCGTTGCGGCCGTCGCACTTGCCGTCGTGATTGTTGTGGCCATTCCATTCCTCGTAAACGCCGATACCTTCCGGCCGAAGCTTGAGGACCAGCTATCAAATGCGATGGAACGCAAAATCGCGCTCGGCCACCTGGGCTTTTCAGTTTTGCGCGGCAGCATTGTCGCAGAGAACATCGCGATCTCCGACGACCCAGCTTTCAGCACGTCACCGTTTATTCAAGCGAAATCTCTCTATATCGGCGTTGAGACTGGGGCACTGGTTTTTCATCGCCAGGTGCGGATTACCAAACTCACCGTCGACTCCCCGGCCATTCGTCTGATCCAGTCGCAGAGCGGCATCTGGAACTTCTCCAGTTTTGGCAATGCCACGGCATCTACAGCCCCTCAGAGCCAGAGCGCTCTCCCCGATCTGACCATTGGCGAGTTGAAGATCAATGACGGCAGCGCCTCCGTCTCGTCCCTCCCCGATACCGGCAAGCCTTTCGTCTACACTGGCATCGACCTGGCGATCCAGCAGCTTTCCTTTCTCAAGTCATTTCCGTTCCGGCTTTCGGCCAAATTGCCCGGAGGAGGCTGGTTCGACCTGAACGGAAACGCAGGCCCGCTGGCACAAAAGAACACTGCCGATACGCCTTTCAGCGCTGCGTTGAAGCTTCATCATTTTGATCCGGTTGCCGCGGGCGTGTTGGAACCGAGCGCCGGAATTTCAATGAATGCAGATATTGACGCTCAGCTTTCGTCCGATGGGGTAGCCCTCACGAGTAAAGGAAAGATTCAAGCGTCGAGGCTGCAGTTGGCGCACAATGGATCTCCGGCACAGCGGCCGGTCGACATCGACTTTGCCATCTCCCAAGATCTTGAGACGCGCGTGGGAAGAGTCTCCGATATTTCTGTCCATACAGGCTCGGTGGTGGCGCATGTGAGCGGCGGCTACCGGCTCACCGGGCAGGGCGCCGTGCTTGACCTGCACCTGGCCGCGCAGGAACTCCCGATCGATCAACTGGAGCAATTGCTGCCCACGGTCGGGGTGAAGCTGCCCAGCGGCTCTGCTCTCAAAGGGGGGACGCTGACCGCCAGTCTTGCGGCGACCGGACCCGCCAGCGCCATCACGGTTACGGGACCTGTCGAGGTCGATAACACGATGCTTGCGGGATTTGATCTGGGGTCGAAGATCGAAGGCTTGAATCCATTCGGAAGGAAGGGTGGCGGCACGACTATCCAGACCCTGCGCGCCGAGGTGAGCTCGTCGCCGCAGTCTACCCAGTTCACTAACATCCAGGCGAATCTCCCCGAGGTGGGCACGGCCAGCGGCGACGGTTGCGTTGCGGCATCAGGCGCGCTCGACTTCAATCTGACGGCCAAGTTCAACTCGTCCACGGGAGTTGGTGCGGTAGCCAACGAAGCAGTGAATGTCGTAAGCGGCCTGTTGGGCGGGTTCCGCAGTCTCAAATTGAAAGCGCCCGCTAGCTCAAACAACGGTATACCGCTTACCATCACAGGGACTGCGTCGAATCCACACATCCGCGCCAACTTCCGGGCTATGTTGAAATGACCGGTGGGCAGGAAGGCGACGGCAATGGCGGGGGTAGCCGCTTCGCTCGGGCTGTCATCTGATCGGCAAGGCAAGGAGTTCACTTGAGATCAATCGAAGACGGCAAGTTGTGGACTTTGTTCTTTGCTTCCATCGCTATGCTCATGGTTTTTCAGGTGCCTGCGGGGCTTTGCGCACAGGAAATGAAGGCGCACTTCGCGGGGTCAGAGAGTTGCAAGGGCTGCCACCTGGCGCAGTACAACGGTTGGAAGCAGACGCGCATGGCGAACGTTGTTCTTGATCCGAAGGTGCATCCGGAGGCTGTTCTTGGAGACTTCGCGCATGACGATCCCGTTCGCGCGTTTGGCCTTGACCAGGTGGCTTTTGTATACGGAAGCCGTTGGAAGCAGCGCTACTTTACCAAGCGAGGCGACGACTATTATCCGCTGCCTGCCCAATGGGACGTGCAGAAACGGCGCTGGCTCCCCTATCACGTGGAGGCCGGCACGGACTGGTGGGTTCCGTTTTATGGTCCGACGAACTTTGACCGGCCAACCGGGCCCACGTGCGACGGATGCCATTCAGTCAACTACAACATCGAGACGAAACAGGTTACGGAATGGAATGTGGGCTGCGAAAAGTGCCACGGTCCAGGCAGCCTGCATGTGGAACACCCTACCCGGAAGAACATCGTGAATCCGGAGACGCTGGACTATGTGCGGGGAAACGATACGTGCATGCAGTGTCACAGCCAGGGTCAGCCGCTTACCGACCCAATCGGGGGGAAGCACTACGATTGGCCGGTTGGCTATTTGCCCGGAGAACGGCTAGCCGATTCCTGGAAGCTGGAGCTATTGAAGCCGGGGACGGCCAACTTTTACCAGTTCGCCGACATGACCGCTCACAAGAATCGCATGCAGGGTAACGATTTTGTGCAAAGCAATATGTACCATCGCGGACTTCGCTGCTTTGATTGCCACCAGGTTCACAGCAACGCGAGCAAATCGAATGTGAATATGCCGGGGAATTCCCTTTGCCTTTTCTGTCACACCAAGCAAAATCTCGCAGGGCTTCGCGGTACGGTGAGCGAACACACCCACCATGCAGAAGGCAGCGCGGGCAGCGAGTGCGTGGCCTGCCACATGCCGAAGATCGAGCAGACCATCAAGGATAACTTCGTTAGTACGCACACATTCCGTTTCATCACGCCAGCGGAGACGGATCAGTTGGGGATACCGAATCCATGCACTTCGTGCCACGCCGGGAAGTCGACGAAGTGGGCGGCAGAGCAGTTGAAGGCGTGGGGAACAACCTCGCCTTGGCGGGTGGCCCGGTAGCGGGTGGGCAGGGCCGTTCATTGAGTCAATTTGAGGTTTTGTGGCGAGTTTATTTTCGCTAATTCTTCGCTCTTCGCGTATAATTCTGCTATGGATTTTCAACTGGTCACCAGCTATACGCCCAAGGGCGACCAGCCCCGGGCCATCGACGAGCTTATGGACGGCTTGGCCGCGGGCGAAAAGCACCAGGTGCTGCTGGGCGTTACCGGCTCCGGCAAGACGTTCACGATGGCCAAGGTCATCGAACAGTCGAACCGGCCAGCGCTGATACTCGCACACAACAAAACCCTCGCGGCGCAGCTTTACCACGAGTTCAAGCAGTTCTTCCCCGGCAATGCGGTCGAGTACTTCGTAAGCTATTACGACTACTACCAGCCTGAAGCCTACATACCTGCCGGCGATCTTTACATCGAGAAGGAAGCAACGATCAACGAGGAGCTGGACAAGCTGCGCCTGTCGGCGACGCGCTCGCTGTTTGAGCGGCGCGACTCGATCATTGTGAGCTCGGTCAGTTGTATCTATGGCCTGGGTTCGCCGGAGGCTTATTACGGCATGCTGCTGCTGCTGGAAAAAGGCCAGCACATCAGCCGCAAGGACATAACTCGCCGGTTGGTCGAAATCCTCTACGAGCGGAACGATAACGACTTTCGGCGCGGGACTTTTCGCGTACGGGGGGACGTGATCGAGGTCTTCCCGACCTACGATGAGACGGCGTACCGCATTGAGCTGTTCGGCGACGAGATCGAGTCCTTATCTCAAATTGACCCGCTGTTTGGCACCGTGAAACAGAAGTATGCGCGCCTGCCGATTTATCCCAAGAGCCACTACGTGGTGCAGCCGGAGCGCAAGGCTGAAGCCGCGGCGACCATTGTGGCGGAGTTGAACGAGAGAGTTGCCGAATTGGAGTCGCAAGGGCGCATGGTGGAGGCGCAGAGGATTCATCAGCGCACCCGCTTCGATCTGGAAATGATCAAGTCGATGGGCTACTGTCACGGCATCGAGAACTACTCGCGGCACTTCTCGGGGCGTTTGCCTGGGGAGGCGCCGCCTACGTTGCTGGACTACTTTCCGCGCGATTTTCTGCTGTTTGTGGACGAGAGTCACGCGACGATTCCTCAGGTGCACGGGATGTGGTTTGGCGACCGCAGCCGCAAACAGAATCTGGTGGACTATGGCTTTCGGCTGCCCTCGGCTATGGACAACCGACCTCTCAAATTCGAGGAGTTCGAGAACCGCATTCACCAGACCATCTACGTGTCTGCCACGCCAGGGCCGTATGAGCTGACCCGCTCGGCGGGGGTGGTCGTCGAGCAGGTTATCCGCCCGACTGGGCTGGTCGATCCCGAGGTTGAAATACGCCCGGTGAAGGGCCAGATCGACGACCTGCTGGCCGAAATCCGCGACCGGGCAAAGAAAAACGAGCGCGTACTGGTCACGACGCTGACCAAGCGCATGTCAGAGGATCTGGCCGGCTATTACACGGAAGTAGGCGTACGTTGTCGGTATATGCACTCCGAGATCGAGACGCTGGAGCGGGTGAAACTGCTGGCCGGTCTGCGCCGCGGCGAATATGACGCTCTTATCGGCATCAACCTGCTCCGCGAGGGCCTCGACCTGCCAGAAGTCTCGCTGGTGGCGATTCTCGACGCCGACAAGGAAGGCTTTCTGCGCTCGGCAGGCTCGCTGATCCAGACCATGGGCCGGGCTGCAAGGCATCTGGAAGGCCGCGCCATCCTTTACGCCGATCGCATAACCGACTCCATGCGCAGGGCGATGGATGAGACGGACCGCCGCCGCACGGTCCAGCGCGCCTATAACGAGGAGCATGGCATCACTCCTCAATCGATCATCAGCCAGGTGGACATGGGCCTCGCGCAGATTCTCAAGGCTGAATACGGAGATATTGCCGAGGAAGAGACAGCCGGCCTGCCGGAGTTCAAAACGCAGGCTGAACTCGATGTTCATATCGCCAAGCTTGAGGCCGAGATGCGCGAGTCGGCGAAGAAGTTCGAGTTTGAGAAAGCTGCCCGCCTTCGCGACTTGATCAAGGAACTCCGGGAGAAGGAATTTCTTTTCGGCTGAAGCCTCGCCAGCTTGCATCTACAGAGGGGCTCAGGCAACGATAGTGCCGTTTTCATCATCTTATTGCTAGTTGGCAAATTATGTACGCGGCTCACCCAGCTTTGGGCCGCACAAACTCAGGGGTATATGGGGACAATATTATTGGTGGACGATGACCCTCTGCAGGCATTCGTGCGCTTGTCGATTCTGGAGAGGCGATTCCCGGACGTACGGCGGGTTTCTGACGCGGCAGAGGCGCTTTGCCTCGTTGAGCAGCCCCAATTTGCCGGGAACCTTGGCTTGGTCGTCACAGGCCACCACATGCCAGGTATCGGCGGGCCTGCATTTGTTGCCGAGTTGCATACCCGCATGCCCTCTCTACCAGTCCTCGTGCTGGGCAATCCGAGCGAACATCCCGACGATTATGCCGGGGAGCGCGTACGGTTTCTCTCTCGCCCCATAGTGGCTGAAGAGATGTTGAGTCAGGCCGGGCAGATGCTTGCGCAGAACGAACTCAAAACTGCCTGAACAAAGGCGGGCCTTGACGCTGCATTCAAATTCAAAGCTTCCAGTTCTTTTCCGAGGCGTGAGCTGGATCACACACCGAAAACCCATGATGGCATGAGAATTAGCATATCCGGAGGCTCTTTGCTTCCTGGTCTGCGTGCGAGAATCATCGTGGAGTCTTAATGGCAGCTTTCGGTAGTTTTGCTCTTCTTATCGCCCTAGCGTTGGCCGCATACAATTTGTTGGCAGGAGCGTTGGCTCTGCGGCTGCTTGTCTCAGGCCAGCCAGCGCGCTTCTCTCCTGAGCGGCTGGCCGACACGGCGCGCCGTGCCGGGATCGCCGGCTTTCTGGCGGTGAGCGCAGCGGCTTTCGCCCTCATCTGGTCAGTCTTTGCCAACGATTTCTCGATTACCTACATCATGGAGCACTCGAACCGGGCCTTGCCGGGGGCCTACAAATTCTCCGCCCTTTGGAGTGGCCAGGAGGGTTCGCTGCTTCTATGGGCCTGGTTGTTGGGTGTATTTGGGTTTGTTCTGCGGTTGACGCACAAGACCGACGTAAGACTGTATGCCTACGCGGGCACGATTCTGGCTGGAATCCAGGTTTTCTTTCTTGCAGTCCTCAACTTTGCCGCACCGCCGTTCGCGCTGCTGAAGGGCGCGATTCCGGAAGACGGCAACGGGCTGAATCCTCTGCTCCAATACCCGGAGATGGTCATCCATCCGCCCTTGCTTTACCTGGGCTATGTGGGCTTTTCGGTTCCATTCGCGTTTGCGCTGGGCGCTTTGATGATGCGCTACCCCGGTGAGAAATGGATCAAGGTGACGCGCGCATGGACTATGGTGACGTGGCTGTTCCTGACGGCCGGCATCTTTCTGGGAATGCATTGGGCCTATGCCGTGCTTGGATGGGGCGGCTATTGGGGATGGGACCCGGTGGAGAACGCGAGTTTCATGCCATGGCTTACGGGAACAGCCTTTCTGCACTCGGTGATGATGCAGGAGAAGCGGGGAATGATGAAGAGCTGGAATGTGTGGCTGATCTTCTCCACATTTCTGCTTACGCTTCTGGGAACGCTGCTGACGCGCGCTGGACTGGTCAGCTCAGTGCATGCGTTCGCCCAGTCGTCCATCGGCAACTGGTTTGTCGCCTTCATGCTTATCGTGCTGGCGGTCTGCATCTTTACCTACGTGCTGCAGCGCAGCCATCTGAAGAGCGATCACCACCTGGAGTCGCTGGTAAGCCGCGAGTCCAGTTTTCTTTTCAACAATCTCGTGTTGCTGACTGCCTGCTTCGTTATTTTGTGGGGAACGCTTTTCCCAATCCTCAGTGAATATGTGGTGGGGAATAAGGTCACCGTAGGCGCGCCGTTTTATAACCGCGTAGCCGTGCCAATCGGCTTGTTTCTGCTTTTCCTGACCGGCGTGGGGCCGCTGTTGCCGTGGCGCGCTACTTCGTTCAAAAGCATTCGCCGCAACTTTGTATTGCCGGTTATAGCTCTCTGGGGCACGGTCATCGTCTGCTTTATCGCAGGAGTGCGGGTCTGGAGAGACGGCGCATTTTCGACCGGCGACTTCTACGCGCTGGTAGCTTTCGCGGTGTCCGCGGCGGTGTTCGTGGCGATCTTGTCGGAGTTCCTGCGCGGTGCGGGCGTTATCGCACGGCAGACGGGCCGGAACCTGTTTGTCGCCACCTGGTTGCTGACGCGTCGCAACACCCGCCGTTACGGCGGCTACATCATTCATATTGGCGTCGTAGTCGTGGTGATGGGACTGGCCGGAGCGGCCTTCAACCAAAACCAGGAAAAAGAACTGGGCTTGCACGACAAATTGCTCATAGGCCCCTATACGCTGGAGTGCGTTGGCTTCACCCAGGACTCGAATCTCAACTACAACTCGGAGTACGCGCTGCTGGATGTGTACAAGGGCGGCGCCAAGCAGTTTCAAATGACTCCCGAGAAGCGCGTATACCTGGCCAGCAGCCAACCCCAGACGATGGTAGCCATTCATTCCGTTCCCAGTTGGGACCTTTATGTGGTGTATGAGGGCACAAATCCCGACAGCGGCCAGCCGATTATCAAGGCCTTCCTCAACCCGCTGGTGGGTTGGATCTGGGCGGGGCTGGTGGTGATGGTCTTTGGCACGTTTGTGGCTCTCGTGCCCAGTCTTACCCCGGCAAGCGCTGCCCTGCGCGTGCCCGCGGTGCGCACGGTTCCTACCGAGCCGGCGTTGAAAGGCGGCGACTGATGGCTAATCCGTTGCGTTTCCACTTTTGGATGAAGACGGCGCAAGCGTTGTTGCTGGCAGTGGCCGTCTGTTTCTCGCTGGGCGCTACCGACGCAGGTTCCCGCTTCAACGACCTGGGCCACAGACTGATGTGCACCTGCGGGTGCGCGCAACTGCTAGGAGAGTGCAACCATGTGGGCTGTCCTGAGTCGGGCCGCGAACGCAAAGAGTTGACCGGCCTCATCTCCGACGGCAAGAGCGATAAGGAAATTCTGGAGTGGTTCTCGGGAAAATATGGCGCGACCATGCTGGCCGCACCCACCACCCATGGATTCGACCTGGTGGCTTGGATTGCGCCTTTCGCGGTGTTTGCCGCGGCGCTGCTGGGAACGATTCTGCTGGTTCGGCGCTGGTCAGGCTTGTCGGGAGCAAAAGCCCTGGGATCAGCGATTGACCCGGAGAACGAAGATCCTGAAGATCGCGAACGCAGGGAAAAGATTCGCCGGGAGACGGACACCGGCATCGACGGAGGGTTCTAAAGCCATGACCGTAACCCAGGGCCTCATCGCCGGAGTGCTTCTCTTGTTCGCACTCGTGATTTACACATTTTGGCCGGACGATGTCTCGGCCAGTCAGCGCGAGAAAACCCGCCTGGACTACCTGCTCGAGCGGAAAGATCAGCTGTATGAGAATCTGCGCGATCTGAGCTTCGAGTACCGCGCCGGGAAGTATCCTGAAGAGGACTTTCAGGTGCAGCGCGCGCAGCTTGAAAACGAGACTGCCCAGTTGCTTGCCGAGATCGATCATCTGCAGCAGGTTTGAACCACTGCAAGCGCTGAATTGCTGAGCAACACCGGGCAGAGTCGAGAGGGTTGTTCCCCCGGTTTTTTCCCCGCAGTTTGATGGCTGATTTACCCACATCACACCTATAGGATGTTCTAACGACCATGAATTCGACTCAATTTGTTCTTCGCACCGTTGCAATGAGCTTTCTTTTTACGGGCGCTTTGGCGCAGGCCGCTTCCGTGACCGGCACGGTAACGGACAAGACAACGGGGAAGCCTGCCGCGGGAGATGTCGTGGTGCTGGTAGACGTGCAGGCCGGCATGGGGGAAGTTGCCCACACGGCCACCGATGCCAAGGGGCGGTATACGCTCAAGGAACCCGGAAGCGGCCCCTACCTGGTGCGGGTTACACACCAGGGTGCAGGCTACTTTATCGCCGCGCCGCAGGGTAGCGCACAGGGCGACATCGCGGTTTATGATGTGGCGGCGAAGGTGAAGGGTGTTTCCATTGAGGCCGATGTCATAGAGATTGAGACCGACGGCAGCCAGCTCAAGGTCAACGAGCGGTTCTTTCTGCACAACACAAGTAATCCTCCGACGACGCAGTGGAGTCCGCGCTCCTTCGAGATAGTGCTGCCGGCGGAGGCTCAAGTTAGCGACGTGGGCGCACAGAGGCCCAATGGCCTGCCCACCTCCGTCAAGCTGGACCCGGATGGACCGAAAGGGCACTACGCCTTCAACTTTCCCATTCAGCCGGACGATGGCGACAAGAACACGCTCTTTCAGGTGGGCTACAGCCTGCCTTATAGCGCAGGCAAGTACACCTTTAAATCCGAAGTCACTCTGCCGGCCGACAACGTAGCCGTGCTGCTGCCCAAGAGCATTACTTTTGTCTCGGCGACGCCAGAGGCCTTCAGGTCAGTGGCCGAAGACCCCGGCATTCAGACCTACATTGCCAAGAATGGACTGCCGGGCAAGGTGCTTGAATTTACGATCTCCGGTACTGGGTCAATGCCGAAGGCGGCGCAGGGCGCCGGAGGTGGCCAACAAGGTGATGGTGGCGCGGCAGCGGACGCGAGCGCACCCGGCAACCAGCCCGGCGGCGGGATAGGCAACCCGATCAACACGCCCGACCCGCTGTCAAAGTACAAGTGGTGGATTCTGAGTGCGCTGGCGCTGCTGCTGGCGGCCGCCGCTGCATTCATGCTTCGCAAGCCGGTGGGAGCGCCAGCGCCTGTAGCAGCCCCCGCAGTGGGGACTGGGACTTCGCAGATTGGCGCCTCGGCACAGGCGAAGCCATGCACATTGCTGGATGCACTCAAAGAGGAGATGTTCGCACTGGAAAGCGAGAAACTCTCAGGCACGATTGCGCCGGGGGAGTATGCCGAAGTGAAGGCGGCGCTTGAGACGGTATTGAGGCGGGCACTGAAGAGGAAGTAACGGCGAGCCCTGGCAGTCGGTCAAAAGCGAACCCCAACCAGCCACAGAAATGCGGCTGGTTGGGGTTCAATTTATTTGTCTGGCAAGGGAATGACGGCCTGATTGGCCAGGCGCTTGAGAGTGGGGAGAATGGCGTCTCCGGCGGGGGTGCCCCAGGGACCATTCTGCTGGACCATGAAAACCAGCACGCGGCCGGCCGTTGGGTCGATGTCGATGGCATTCTTGTAAGCTCCGCCATGGCCAAAACCGTCGCGGGAGACTGCCCAGCCGAAGCCGTAATCCGAGCCGCCCAGGCCGCCGTTCTGGGTACTGGTCATCTGTTGGAGTGCCTGGGGCGAGAGGTAGCGTTTGCCGTCAAGTGCGCCTCCGTTGAGGATCATGCGGCAGAATTTTTCAAGATCGGCTGCGGTGGAGAAAAGGCCACCGGCGGGCATGGGGAAGCGGTGCGTGCGGTCGTCGAGCGGATAGGTGAGCTGGTCAACCGTGAGCGGCTTCAAAGCGCCGGACTGCGCGTCGAGCTTGTAAGAGGTGGCGAGGCGGGCGGATTGCGCCGCGCTGGGCCAGAAGGTGGTGTCGCTCATGGCGAGGGGGCCGAACAGGCGCTGCTGCATGAACTGTTCGTAGGGCATGCCGGAGACAACTTCAATGATGCGCGCGGCGGTGTTGAGGCCCTCGTTGGAGTAGCTGTAATCAGTGAACGGCTGAAAGAGAAGCGGCTCAGCGGCGTAGCCGCGGACGGCATCCTTGAGCGGCAGAAGGTCAAGTGCGCCCGGCTGGGCCGCGGACTTGAAAGGCAGACCGCTGGTGTGCGAAAGGATTTCGCGGACGAGGACGGGGTGGGTCACGGGGACCAGCTGAGCGGGCGACGGAGTTGGCGAAGAAGGTTGCTTCGGGTCAGGACGAGTGCGGTAGACCCGCTGGCCTTTGAACTCGGGGAGGTACTTTTCGATGGGGTCGTTGAGATTGACCTTGCCTTCATCCACGAGCATCATGAGCGCGGTGGCGGTGATGGGCTTGGATACCGAGGCGACCCAGAAGAGGGCATCGGCCGGCATGGCCGCCTTTGCCGCGAGGTCGCGAAAGCCGACGGGCTGCAGGTAGACTGTGCGGTCTTTCGATGCGACCAGCGTAACGGCTCCGGCAATGGTGTGGTTATCGACGAGCGGCTGCAGGTAAGCGTGGATGGGATCGGGGGCGGCGATTTGCGCGGCTTGCGTTGCGGCTGCGTCGACCAGCTTCCGCAAGGGCTTGAGGACAATAAAGTCGACCAACTCGTGCGGCTTGACGGCGTCATGCAGAATGGCGGCCTGCACGTCTTTCCATCCGGCGGGTGGCGCTGCGCCGGAGCGAAGAGAGCTGAGCGCCTCGATGCCCATGGTTCCCAGCTTTGGCCAGGCGGCGATGTGGGCCGAGGCCTCCTGAAGCAGCGGCGAGTTAGCTTCAAGGCGGTCGAGCGCCTGAGCGTTGACCGCCCAGGAATGGAACAGCGAGTCTAGGCGCTCGATGGCGGCTGCATCGCCGCGCAGGGCTGCGTCGACGAGGATGGGCATCTCGTGCTGGAGCGGAGGGTCGGGGCGAACCGCGTCGACAAGGCGGTCGTAGACCGTGGCGGGAGCGGGGTTCTGCTCGCGGCCGCGGACATGGAAGTCGACGGGCTGGAGCGTGTTGACGAAGACCTCAAGCGGCTGAATCTGCGAGACGCCCGCGACCTGGCGCATGGCCCGCACCGGGCCGGACATGTGCATGAGGCCTTCAGCTTCAAGGCGGAGGGACTCGATGGCAAGGCGGCGATACATGTCGGCGACGTCGAGATCGGAGGCGGGTGACCAGAGGCGCTCAGCGATGGCTGCGGCGCGAGGCCAGATGCGGGAGTCGATCATGGAGGCAACCAACTGTTCGCCCCACATGCAGGCTTCGCCACCGAGGATGAGCCTGGCCTGATCGGGAGTGAGGTCAGAGCCGGCGGGCAGCGGGTCGGCAAGGAACATTTCGGCGGCGGAGTTCATGTGGTCCAGGTAGTAGGGATGCGACAAGAAACCGCGATGGCCCTGCTTGGCTCCGTTCATGAGGAACTCGATGCCGTGCCAGTTTTGAATGACGGCGTCTTTGGGTAGGGTGGGGCTGAGGATTTCATCCCAGCCGACCATCTGCTTGTGGTGGGCGGTGAGAATCTTCTGGATGCGGGTGCTGAACCAGGACTGCAGCTCGACGGTGGTTTTGAGGCCGTGGGCTTCCATGAAGGCTTTGATTTGCGGATTGGCGCGCCACTCGTTGCCGTTGCTCTCGTCGCCGCCGATGTGCATGTAGGGGTCGGGGAAGAGCTGGGCCATTTCGCCGAGGAAGCCGTCGAGGAAGCGGTAAGTGGATTCACGCGTGGGGTCGAAGGCGGCGTCCATCACACCGAATTGCGTGGCGATGGTGAAGGGCCCGGGTGCGCTGCCGAGCTCCGGGTAGCCGACGAGCCAGCTCTGGATGTGGCCGGGCATATCGAATTCGGGGACAACGCGGATGCCGCGCGCGGAGGCGTAGGCGATGACTTCGCGGACCTGCTGCTGGGTGTAGAACTGGCCGTTGGAGCCCAGTTCGGTGAGCTTGGGATAGACGCGGCTCTCGATGCGGAAGCCCTGATCCTCGCTGAGGTGCCAGTGAAGGACGTTGAGCTTGACAGCAGCCATACCGTCGAGTGTGCGCAGGATGTTGGCTAAGGGAAGGAAATGGCGACCGGAGTCGAGCATGAGGCCGCGCCAGGGGAAGCGGGGCGTGTCTTCAATGTGAACCGCGGGGAAGGCGTAGCTTGCGCCGGACGGCTGAACGAGTTGCAGAAGCGTTTCCATGCCGCGCAGCGCGCCGATGTCGGTTTTGGCGCGCAGGGAGATGGAATGCTCGTCGATGTCGAGGGTGTAACTTTCATCCACGTCGGGCTGCGGGACAGCACTGGAGGACGCGGAGGCGACGTCAACTGTGAGTTTGGCTTCCTTGCCGGGCGCGGGCGTTTTTGCAAGCTCGACACCGGTGCGCGTTTCAAGGCGGGTAAGTAAGCGCGCCCCGGACTGGACGAGGCGATCACTGGAGTTGCCGTGGAGGACATAGGAGAATGATGGATCGATGTTCAGCTTGCCGGGCTTGCTGACAAGGGTCGAGGGCAAGGGCATGAGCGTGTTGACGAAACCGTTGGCGTCGGCTTGAGCAGGCTGCGCGCAGAGAGAAGCAGTGAGCAGGAGCGGAAGGAGCAAGGCGTAAGAAATACAGATTTGCGCGAGACGGCAGGCAGGACGATGCAGACGTTTGATCATGATTGACTCCAGTGTGCATCTGGATTTTAGTACCTTGAGGTGCTTCGCGGCTTCAGTGCATTTAGCTGCGTTAGTGTTTTGCTGGTTTAGACTTGGCGGGCTGGGAAGGTGCGGAAAATCAGCACGTCAGCGGATGATGTCCTGGGCAGATAGGCGGGTGGCCAGGGTCTCGATTTTGAGACCCGGGATTATCTAACCGGATGCTGGTGAGCGGACAGTTTTGCTGCCCACCTTTCGCAAGAAATAGCAAGGCACCTGGGCCACCCGCCCGGCGTTCATGCAATTGCTCTGGTCCATCCGCCTGGCAGTGAGCCTGATGTTTGCTTTCCTATGTACACTGAAATGCGACTACACCACCCTGCCTGAGCAATGCCTGCAAACTAAATCCGAAAGAATACCTTTGTGAGGATGAATGGGACCGAATCGCACACCAGGTAACAGCATGGAGCCGAAGCCAGGCAGTACGGCCGCCTCGCCCGTCTCCGTTTCACTCATCGCCGCTGCCATTCCGGTGGTCGCTTTCGTCGCGTTTTATCTATTCGAAACCAATCCGGTCTCCGGCCATTGGGCGCAAGTTTACGACCCCTCCGGCCGTTGGTGGCTCTCGACGCTTATCGCTGCGCTCCCGGTGGTTGTGCTGCTTGGCGCAATGGCCATCTTGCGGCTCAAGGCGCACGTTGCGGCCATTGCCGGGCTGGTCACCGCTTTGGCGGTGGCAATCACGGTCTTCCATATGCCCGCCCGGCTGGCATTGACGACGACGGCTTATGGAGCGGGGTACGGACTGTTTCCCATCTGCTGGATCATCTTGCCCGTGATCTTTCTCTATCAACTGACGGTAAAGACGGGGCGATTTAAAGCTCTGCAGGAAAGCCTGACGAATATAACCGACGATAGCCGCCTGCAACTGCTGCTGATCGCCTTCGCCCTGGGAGCGTTCATCGAGGGCGCTGGAGGCTTCGGCGCACCGGTGGCCGTGAGCTGCTCCATCCTGATCAGTCTCGGGTTCCGACCGCTTCAGGCCGCAGGGCTTTCGCTGCTGGCCAATACCGCCCCGGTGGCCTTCGGCTCGCTGGGGATACCGGTGATTGCGCTGCACGGAGTTACCGGGGTGGGCACGCCGGTGCTTACCCGGATCATCGCCATCATTCTCACGCCGTTTTGCATCCTGGTGCCATTCTGGCTGATCTGGATCTACGCGGGCTTCAAGGCCATGGTGGAGGTGTGGCCGGCGATTCTGGTGGCGAGTCTTACCTTTGCATCCACGCAATTGGTGATGGGGGCTTACACCGGCCCAGGGCTGGTGGACATTACCGCGGCCACGGCGACCATTGTTGCGCTAATCGTATTTCTCAGGTTCTGGAAGCCGAAGCGGGTGCTGAACGCACTATGCGAGGACGTGACGGGACTGGTGCGGCAGCGGAGCGAACAAGGCGCCGCAACCACGTTCAAAGCCTGGTTGCCGTGGCTGACGCTGAGCGTTGTCGTCTTTGCTTGGGGGTTTCCGAAGTTTTCAGTCTGGCTGGACGCGAAGACCTCGATCGGCATTCCGATAGCTGGCTTGCACAACGTTGTCGAGCGGGTGCCGCCGGTGGTGCTGGCTCCTACGGCCGAGGCCGCCATCTTCAACCTGAACTGGATGTCGGCCACGGGAACGGGCATTCTGGTTGCGGCTTTGCTGGCGGGACTTCTGATGGGGCTCGGTCCGATAACCCTGGCAAAGGAACTGCTGAAGACCTTGTTCAGCGTGCGCTACACGCTGCTGACGATTTCAACCATGATGGCGCTTGGCTTTGTGATGCGCTATTGCGGGCTGGATGCGACGCTGGGCCTGGCGTTTGCGCGGACCGGTGCGCTGTATCCCTTCTTTGGCACCCTGATCGGCTGGCTGGGAACGGCGACCACTGGCTCTGACACGGCGTCGAATGTGCTGTTCGGCAGTCTGCAGCAGATGACCGCAAACCAGATTGGCGTGTCGCCGGTGCTGATGGCTTCAGCCAACTCCGCCGGCGGCGTGATGGGCAAGATGATTGCCGCGCCGAGCATTGTGGTTGCCAGTACCGCCACGGGAACCTACGGTCAGGAAGGGACGATTCTGCGCTTTGTGTTTCTACACAGCCTTGGGCTGGCTGCGCTGGTGGGCGTGGTCGTCTACCTGATGGCCTATGTTCAACCCTTCACCGCGATTGTCACGTGGTGATGCCGGAATAGAGGATTTGCGGGCTTTCGGTTCCCTTGCGAAGGCGGTCGAGATCGTGCGTGTGCGTCCTAACATCGAGGGGTCGGATGCCGGGATTACAATCGCAAAGTGAAAGGGGAAACAATGCGTGTCTGTTTTCTGCTGAAGGTCCGTGAGGAAATGCTGGAGGAGTACAAGAGACGCCATGCGAATGTGTGGCCTGAGATGCTGGATGCCCTGCGCGAGACCGGTTGGCGCAATTACTCGATTTTTCTAAAGCCCGACGGCTTGCTTGTGGGCTACCTGGAAGCGGATGACTTTGAGAAGTGCACCGCAGGCATGAAGGACCACCCGGTGAACGCGCGCTGGCAAGCGGAGATGGCTCCTTTTTTCGAATCGATCTCCGGCGGCACCGCGGATGACAACATGGCTCCGCTTCAGGAAGTCTTCCATCTCGATTGACCTGTGCTGCGTAAGGCATGAGCGACGGGAACCGGTTCGCACGCCGGATCAAAGTGAAACCAACATTGCAGTTCTGTGAGGATGCTTTTATGACAGATTTCAGTTCCATGCGCCGTAGCTTTTTGCGTGCAGGCAGTCTGGGTTTGGCGTCGGCTGCGATTCCCGCGGTCACCTTCGCCGCCTCCAAAGAAAACTCCGCCATAGTCAAATCGGACGGCGTATTCAATGTTCGGAACTTCGGCGCGGCGGGGGACGGCAAGGCGTTGGATACCAACGCAGTCAATCGCGCCATTGAAGCGGCTGAGGCCCACGGCGGCGGTGTGGTTTTGTTTCCCCCAGGTATGTATCTCTGTTTCTCGATCCACCTGAAGAGCCATGTGCATCTGCACCTGGAAGAAGGCAGCGCGATTGTCGCCGCCGAATCGCCGCGACCGGGCGACACGACCGGGTACAACGGCGGCGTGTACGATGCGGCCGAGCCGAACACGGCCTGGGACGCGTATCAGGATTACGGGCACAACCACTGGCGCAACTCGCTGCTGTGGGGCGAGGACATTCACGACTTCAGCATCACCGGCACCGGGCTCATCTTCGGCAAGGGCCTGAGCTTCGGAGCCAACCGCGGCGCACGCGGCAATTATCCGATTTACGTTGCCGAACAGCCGGGCGTGGGCAACAAGGCCATTGCGCTCAAGAACTGCCGTAACGTGCTGCTTCGCGACTTCTCCATGCTCAAGGGCGGCCATTTTGCGCTGCTGCTGACCGGCGTGGACAATCTCACCATCGACAACCTGAAGATTGATACCGACCGCGATGGAATCGATATCGACTGCTGTCAGAATGTGCGCGTCTCGAACTGCACGGTGAACTCGCCCTGGGACGACGGCATCTGTCCCAAGTCAAGCTATGCGCTCGGGTACGCACGGCCGACCCGCAACCTGACCATCGATAGCTGCTGGGTGAGCGGGTATTACGAGCTGGGCACGGTGCTGGACGGCACCTTCAAGAAGATGTCGCCCGAGCTGCGCCTGGCCCACAACGGCCGCATCAAGTGCGGCACTGAATCCAATGGCGGATTCATTAACGTCACCATCTCCAACTGCATTTTTGAAGGCTGCCAGGGATACGCTCTGGAGACAGTCGACGGCGCCTTGCTGGAAGACATCACCATCTCGAACACCACCATGCGCGACCTGTTTTCCGGACCGATCTTTTTGCGCTTGGGCGCCAGGCTGCGCGGACCAAAGGAAAGCACCAAGGTGGGAACACTGAAGCGCGTGCTGATCAGCAATCTAGCCTGCTTCAACGCGCCGAAGGATAACTGCTCGGTGCTGAGCGGCATCCCCGGAAGCCTGATCGAGGATGTGAAGCTCTCGAACATCTATATCGAAACAGTGGGCGGAGCTGCTGCCGTCATGGCGCAGATTCAGCCGCCCGAACTGGAGAACAAGTACCCTGAGCCCTCGATGTTTGGCCCCATGCCGGCTTCAGGATTCTTCCTGCGGCACATGAAGAACGTGGAGATGAGCCACGTCGAGATTGCGAACAGCAGCCCAGATGCGCGTCCGGCGTTTTACCTGACGGATGTGGAGCGCGCGGACTTTTTTGCCATCACCTCGCCACGCAGTGCCGACGGAGCGTTCTCGCTGCACAACGTGAAAGACCTGCGCATTGGCTGGAGCCGGGCAGCGGCAGATGCGACACTTGGCAGCATCGACAACAAGATGATTTAAGTCCTGTTCAAGAGCCATTCTTTCCGGGATGGCTCTTGCTTTCTCTCTGTCCCGTTCAAGTTCTCTTGAGAATTGACCCTCGGTCTGCTTCCAAGGCGGCTTTGCGTCCCCTTTTCCCAATTCCAAAAACAAGGGAGGCCTGTGAGTCTGGAAAAGGGCGCGGCCGCGTTGCCATTTGCACATAATTACCGCCCTTGAGCGCACAATCATAAATAGAGACCCTGCGGGCAGTCTGGCCGACGGATTCACAACCATGCGAAATATCACATCAACCCAAAACGCGATCTCAATCCCAGCTCTACCGACGCCGGTCCCGGGGGTTCCCCAGGATGGCACCTACCCCCCTCCTACCTACCTCCTGCCCCCCTCCCTGTCTCCTCTGAAACCGTGACGACACTTCTGGTGCGCCTCTGTTCAGTCGAGTCGCGTTACCACAAGAAATCGGCAATGCTCAAATCCTTGCTTAGATCCTCCGATGGGCGCACTTCGATCGTCTCCTTCCGCAGTCTCACTTCAACCCGGTCGAGCGGCTTGGCAAGGTGAACCAGAAACGAATCGCGATTCGGCAGCCCCGGCGGTTCTTCCGCGGAGACTTCGCCGTTCACGCTTACCGGATCACGCTCGCGGCTGAAGTAGCCCTGCGGCCGCGCCACCAGAAACGACCGCGAAGTTTGAGCCGTCGTCGTCATCTCCGGCGAAACCGGCATGAACCGCAAGTTCAGCAGTGAAGTCGATCGCGGAATCGGTGCCTTGAAAAATCGCACGTGCCGCCCATCGGCCTCCAGGTCGAACTCGTAATTCTGATGCTGGTCAGCCGTGAACGGTCCCCATGCGCCCGTCGAATTCGTGGTCATCTCGTACACCGGCTTCTCCGCCGCAGCGTCCGCCTGCGGCCCGACTGCATAGATGCGCAGATGCACTCCAGCCAGCGCCCGATTGGTCGGCGCAGCTCCCGCATAACTCGTGATCAGGCCGGAAACAACCGGCTTTTGCTCTTCGACCGGCGCCAGGATCTTCGGCTCTTTGCCCGTGATGAACTGGAACATCTGCGCGAAAGCTTCCGGGGAAAACGCAAGTTCGCGGTGATCCTCGCCTACCAGCACGACGTTCTTCGCGCCTTTCAGCTCCGGTCCGGTATACGTAACTCCGGTTGCGGTTTCAGGCCTGCCGAAAGCTATCGCGGTGGGCTGGGCATACTTGTCGAGTTTGTCGCTGCGCAGTGTCATCATCTGCACACCCGGCACAACCTCCGAACCATCTGGGTAAGCGCTATTCAGCGCTTTCAGGAAGGGGCCGCCGCCATCGAATTCATTGTTGGTAGGCCGCGCGCTGACCATCACACCATGGTTCGGCGTTCCGCACAAAATAGCTGCGGCCACACTATGCTGGCCGCCGCCGTTCTGCAGGTAATTGCGGATGTCGAGCCCACCCCTGCTACTTCCCACTAACACTACCTGGCGACTGTGGGTTTGGATCAGCACGCGCGTAACAAACGCGCTCAGTTCAGCCGCTTCGTCCGTAGTGGAGGAGTGGAAAGGCTCTTCCACCGCATCGTTGGTGCCCGCCGAGGGGTCAGTGAAGCGGATGGCAAACAGCCGGTCTGCTGGGTAGCCGTTGGATTCAAACAGCCAGATTATTGGAATCCACTTGGCGGCGTCATCGCCGTTCCCGTGCACAAAGATAATGGGAAGCGGGCCGCTTCCCGTCTCAGCAGCAACGGCGGATCCTACGAAAGGCGCGACAAAGCATAGCAGAAGAATTGCAATAAGTTTCTTCATGTTCGGCATTCTACGCTAGCGGCCAGCTAACTCGTTCCTGCCGCCAGATTCGCCGCCACTTTAGAAACGGAAAAGATATGAAGCCTTAATGAAAATCTGCCGCCCATCGTTCAAAAACTGCGGCGACCGCGGCGGCTCTGTATGATTCGGATCGCAGGCCCCTCCCGATATCCGATTGCATAGGGACCGGTCCAGATTCCTCAAATCGTTGGTATACCCAACATAGATCGCTGTGCCAGGGTGCGGAAGCCATGTCAGCAGCGCCTCCGTCCCGACCTGTTTTGTCCGCTGTAGCGAGGTCTCCGTGGAGTTCGCCAAGGTCGAGTTGTACTCCACAATCACGCGCGCTGACAACGCCCGTGTGAACTGGTAGTTCACCTTTGTGCGGAATGTCTGGACCTCGTACACCAGCGCTCCATTTGCAATCGAATGATTGCGATCCAGCAGATAGGTATTGTCGGCAGTCAGCGGGCGAAGCGGTTGCAGCGTAATCAGCGCCTGCACCGTCTCCTGGTTCATCAGAAATGGAGCCCTCCCCGCTGGAGGAGTGTAGTTCACGTTGCCACCATGAAACGCGTTGATGTTGAAGTTCAACTGCGTTAGAGGAGCTCCGCGCGCCACAGCCCCTATAAAATTCTCGGTGAAATTTCTGTTCTCACTGAGCAACACGCCGTCTTGTGGCCCCAGCGTGTCGGAGTTCTGGCCAACAATCGGCGCAAACACAAAATTCCTCGGCAGCAGAACAAACGGATCGAAGGACGAGTAATGGTAGACGCGATTTCCCGCATGATCGAACGCTATGTTCTGGTTGGTCTCCAGCCCATAGCTCTGGACCGTTCGGTGTTTCGGGTACCACTGGTAGGTTGCATGTGTATGCCCGCCGCGAACATTCGTCGTCTGGATGAACCCCACCTGGGTCTGAAATCCCGCGCTGTAATCCTGAAAACTCGAATCCAGGTTGAAGGCATGTCCCGCACGCTGTAACTCCAGATAACTCGCCGGTCCAGCCGCATAACTCGCCGGCGTCCCACTGTCCAACGTACCCTTCGTCGAGCTCTCCACCCACTGCCCCAGCGAGGTCCATTTGTCCGTTATGCGTGCCGTGAAGTCGATGCCCCCTATCCGGTTCCACCCCTGGCCAAACTCTTCGTCGGTATAAATTGCACCGACACTCGATCCCTTGCCAAGATCCACCGAGACCCTGCCCACAGCAAATTCGGCACGCTTGCTATTCAGAGGATCGCCGTGCGCCAATGTCAGGCCAGGTTCGCGATCGTCGATTGCAAACAGGCCCATATTTACACGTCCAATTTTGCCGGTCACCCGCCCTCCATATTCCGGATGCACAATTGTGCGCGTATAGACCAGCGGAATCGGCGTCGTGAAGTAGTTTGCGTTCTCCAGAAAGAATGGCCGCAGTTCAGGAAAGTAAACCGGGTAGCGCTGATTCACCGTAAATTGCGGCTGATCCGACTCCACATCGCTGAAGTCAGGATTGATGGTCGCGTCCAACACAATCCTGTCTTTGAGTACGGCCTTGATCTCGCCGCCGGCTGTGCTTTCGGCGCGACGCGCGCTAAAAAATGGATTCAGCGGATTCAGCGTATCGAGTGTGCGCTCGTTCTGTCCCAACACATAGGGATTCACCTGCAGGTTATGCGAGCCCGTGACGCCCTCAATACCGCGCAGAGTGCCTTCCTGACTTAACACTCCGGAGATACTGGCTGAAACACGCGGCCAATAGTCCACCTCGCTGTTACGCGGATAGTTGCGCATGAACACCACGCCCCAATCCGCGCCGCCGTTACGAAAGCGCAGGCTACGAAACGGGATCGCGACGAGTGCCACCCAGCCCTCGGTGGTCACGCGTCCTTCCGAATCCCAAACCTGGTCGTAGCTGTAGTCCGTGCCGGTGGTTTCGCTCCAGGCTGCATCGGCCTGCACACCCGCCGGATTCACCGTAAACAGAACTCCTGTCCGGCGGTCTTTGAATGAATCCAGAAGCACCGACACGTTGTCGTCTTTCAGTACATTCTCGCGCCGTGCCAGGTGCCCGCGAATTTCGCTTGCCCGATGATCCCGGCAAACAAACACGAAATACAACGCGCTCTTTGTATGTCCCAGCCAGACCTCAGTGTTTTCGGTAGCCGGCTGCCCATCTTTCGGTGTGTTCTGGATAAAGCCAGCAATATGAAGCAGCTTGCCCCTCAACTCCGGCCGAGGCTCCATGCCTGCAAAGTCGGAGAGGTGCAATCCTTCAGAAAGCAACGGCACTCTGTAACTGCTTTCCTGCTGCGCTTTTGGCGCTTCTGGCGGATTCAACTTCTGCTTGCTGCTCGGTTCCGCCGACGCAGCCAATGCAGCCATCACCAAGCACGCAACGATTCCCAGCCCTCTGTGCATCATGCGTGTATCCTACGAATTCCAAATCTCTCTGGTTCCTTCCGTGCAGGGGAAAGGCGCACCCGTTTCAAATCCATCACCCACTCCGCCCTATCGCTTCATCTCTCTTACCGCCGATATCAGCGCCTGAATGCTTTCCGTCGGCGCATTGGGCGGCATGCCTCCCCCGCAGGAAACGATCAGCCGCGATTTGTCGTCCAGAGCGTTCAGCATCTCCGTAACCGAGCGCACAACATCGGCCGGAGTTCCTTCTGCCAGCACATCGCGCGGCGGAATGTTGCCCATCAGCGCTATCCGGTTATTCGTCCAGGCCTTCATCTCCGTAAGCGTATGCTGCACTCCGAAGTTCAACAGGTTGATTCCCGCCGCCGCCAGCAACGGCGCACTCGCCTTGCAGGGCGCATCGTTGTGGAAAAACTTCACCGTCACATCCGCGCTGAATGCCCGCTTCAAATACGGCAGCCCGAACGTCTCGAAATCCCGCCGGCTTATGAAGCCGACAATATCGTCGAGCAGAAAAATTCCATCGATCGAGGGGAACGCCTCGCGCTGAACCGCAATCCAGTCCACCAGAAAATCCGTAACAATTTCCAGCAGTTTGTGCATCAGCTCGGGTTCTGTCTTCAGCGCCTCCATAAACTCCGGCGTGCCCATCAGGAACGAGGCAATGTTCAGCGGGCCGCGCGCCACCGCAAAGCGGATCTTGTGCCCGGCCGCTTCAATCTCCGGCTGCAGATGCTTCAGCCGCTTGATCACAAAAGGCAGCAATCCGTGCTTGCGTGCGTCTGGTTTTTCCAGCCGCTCCACATCGGACGGCGACAGCAGCACCTTCTTCGCGAACGGAAACTCGTCCTCACCCCACATGCACACGGAACCAAACGCTGAAGGCTCCGTGCACATTCCATATTCCGACCAGAACCCGGGAAGAAACATCGTGTCCGGAAACGCGCGAATGGCCTTCAGGTTGTCCTCAAGAAACATGCGCTCGTCCGTGAAGTAATCCAGAATCGTGTGGCCCGCCCAATTCGGAAGCCAGGGACTGTCAATAATGAATGCAGTCGGCACAGGCTCGATCGCCTCTCCGCGAACCACTGAAACAAGCGTGTTCCACTGCTGATCGTTCATGGCCTTCCTTCACCTCAATGCAACTTCCGCATGTGTCCAAAAAGTGGGTGCCCCAGGTCTCGTCTTTGAGACCTGGAATAAACGCACTCCATTCACTCGCCAACTTGTTCTTCTATTCCCTGTTCTCTACCGCCGCACTACTTCCTCATACACTGCTGCATACTCCCGCGCCGGCTGTTCCCAGCTATAGTTCCGCGTCATTCCATTCACCATCAACTGCGTCCAGCCTGCCTTGTCCTCAAAAGCTGCGAGCGCCCTGTCGATGGCGGCCAGAAAGTCCTTTGCCTCGTATCCATAAAACTTGAAACCAGTCCCCGTTCGCTTCTCGCTGTTCCACTCCTCGATCGTGTCGTCCAGGCCGCCCGTCGCGCGCACCACGGGAACCGTTCCATACTTCAGCGAGTAAATCTGGTTCAGCCCGCATGGCTCATACTTCGACGGCATCAGAAACATGTCCGAGCCCGCTTCGATCTTGTGCGCCAGTGCGTCGTCATAGCGAACCTGCACCGCCACGTTGGCCTTATGCCAGAACGCCCAATCGCGGAAGAACTTCTCGTATACCGGCTCGCCCGTACCCAGCGCCACCACGGCTACTTCCCGGTCGGATAGCTTCGCCGCAATCTCCTCCACCAGGTCGAACCCCTTCTGTGTGGCAAAACGCGACACAATTCCAATCACCGGCGTGGTAGCCGCCACGTTCTCCAGTCCAAATGCATGCAGCAGATCGGCCCGGCACGCCTGCTTTCCCGTCAGATCCTCAGGCGTGTAGTGCGCCGCCAGGTTTCCATCCGTAGCCGGGTCCCACTTCTCATAGTCCACGCCGTTCAGAATTCCGCGCAGATCCGCCGCACGGCCACGCAGAACCGAATCCAGGCCTTCGCCGAACTCCGCCGTCTGTATCTCCTGCGCATACTTCCGGCTCACCGTCGTCAAAATATCGGAGTAGACCAGACCGCCTTTCAGGAAATTGAAGTTGTCGAACTGCTCCACCTTGTCCATCGTGAAAACATCCCACGGCAGCAAAAGGCGCTCTGTCGTAACCGGTGGAAACTTGCCCTGGTAGCCCGCGTTGTGAATCGTCAGCACCACGCGCGCCCCACGCAGAACCGGGTCATCGGCATAGACCGTGCGCAGGTAGATCGCCACCGGCGCAGCCTGCCAGTCGTGCACATGAAATACCTGCGGAACCCCAAGCTGCTTGGTCGCCTCCAGCACCGCCCGGCAGAACAAACCGAACCGCTCAGCGTTGTCCGGGTAATCGCCGGTTCTGGTGCCGTAAAGCTCCTGCCGGTCAAACAGCTCCGGGCAATCCACAAAATAGAACTGCACGCCGTCCCGCTTACCGCCATCCACGATCCCCACAAACCGGTTGTAGGACTCGAACGGAATCGTGATCGAGCGAACCGCATACGTCCACTCATTTTGTCCATCAAGATGAGGCCGCACCTTCGCATAGAGCGGTAGATAAACCGTGACCTCGTGCCCCAGTTTGACCAGCTCTGGACCCAGCGCGCCCACCACGTCAGCCAGCCCACCGGTCTTGGCAAATGGCACGCACTCCGACGAGGCTAAAACGATATGCATCTGGCAATCCCCCTTACGCGGAACTCGAATCCGGCTTGAAGTCAGACCGGTTCAAAGGCCAAGTCTACTACGCTCATGGCTTCCCATTGATACGGAATCCTGCGCTTGCAGCCATCCTGCATTGAGCCGCGCCGGCAGTCCGGTTTCAATGCCCAGTAACTTATCATGTGTTTGTCGCGCAAAGCTCTCGCATGCGGTTCCCTGGGCATTTGCACTCAGCCTTGCGCCAGTTCGAAAGGACCATGGCCCACTTCATTACCGGGCACTCTCACTCCATGAAAAACACGTCCAAGCTGCTCCTCGTCTTCATTGCCTTCTTCGTTGCCCTCGTTGGCCTCCCGCCCGTTGCCGTTACAGCCAGGGCTCAGGCCCCTGCGCCGCACTCCTTCCGTGCCGAAGGTGGCAAGTTCCTTCTCGACGGCAAGCCCTTCCAGATCATTTCAGGCGAAATGCACTCTCCCCGCATTCCCCGCGCTTACTGGCGCGCCCGCCTGCAGATGGCCAAGGCCATGGGCCTCAACACCGTCACCGCCTACGTCTTTTGGAACGACCATGAACTCCGTCCCGGCCAGTTTGACTTCTCCGGCCAGCACGACGTGGCCGAGTTCATCCGCGACGCGCAGGCCGAGGGCCTCTACGTCATCCTCCGCCCCGGCCCCTACGTCTGCGCCGAGTGGGAGTTTGGCGGCTACCCCGCCTGGCTGCTCAAGGAACACGCCACCATCGTCCGCAGCTCCGACCCCAAATTCATGGAGCCTGCAAAGCGCTGGCTCACCCGCCTCGGCAAGGAACTGGCACCCCTCCAGATCGGCAACGGCGGACCCATCATCGCCGTCCAGGTCGAAAACGAGTACGGCTCCTTCGGCAAGGACCACGCGTACATGGAGCAGATTCACCACGCCATCCTTGACGCCGGTTTCACCAAGTCCCTGCTCTACACCGCGGACGGCGCAGCCGAGTTGCCTGACGGCACCCTTCCCGAGCTGCCGGCCGTCATCAACTTTGGCCCCGGCGAGGCGAAGCACGAATTCCCAGTCCTGCAGAAGTTCCGCCCGCAGGGTCCTTTCATGAACGGCGAATACTGGGCCGGATGGTTCGATCACTGGGGCGAAAAGCATCACACCACCAATGCCAAGCAGCAATCAGAAGAGCTGGCCTGGATTCTTGGCCAGGGCTATTCCATCAGCATCTACATGTTTCACGGTGGCACCAGCTTCGGCTGGATGAACGGCGCCAACTGGGATAAGAACAAGTACGAGCCCGACGTCACCAGCTACGACTACGACTCGCCGCTCGATGAGAGCGGCCGCATCGCAGCCAAGTTCCAACCCTTCCGCGAGGTCATCGCCAAGGCCACCGGCATCACCCCGCCGCCCGTGCCTGCAGTAGCGCCGCCTGTGGCCGTGCCAGCCGCTCAACTCACAAAATCGGCGTCGCTCTGGAAGACGCTTCCCGCTCCGGTGACCTCCGCGCAGCCGCTCTCCATGGAAGATCTCGACCAGGCTTACGGCTACATCCTCTATCGCACCACGGTTGCCGCCCCGGTCAAGGGCGATCTGGTTCTCGACGAGCTGCACGATTACGCCGTCGTCTACGCCAATGGCCGGCAGATCGGCACGCTCGACCGACGCCTCGATCAGAACAAGCTTGCCGTCGATCTCACCGCGCCCAACACCCGGCTCGACATCCTGGTCGAGAACTCCGGCCGCATCAATTTCTCGCTCAAGCTGCGCGGCGAGCGCAAGGGCATCACCAAACAGGTCACGCTCGATGGCAAGCCGGTCACCGGCTGGCACATTTACCCGCTGCCAATGAGCGCGCCAGAGAAGCTGCCCTTCGCCACTGCCCCCTGCACGGGCGCCTGCTTCTATCGCGGCACGCTCAATGTGGACGCTGTGGGCGACACCTTCCTCGACACCAGCAATTTCTCCAAGGGCTTTGTCTGGGTCAATGGCCATGCGCTTGGCCGCATCTGGAGCATCGGCCCGCAGAAGGCTCTCTACCTGCCCGGCCCCTGGCTGCGCAAGGGCGCGAACGATGTTATCGTCTTCGATCTGGACGGAGCGCCCGGCAGAACGATCGAAGGGAAAGCCGCGCCCATCCTCGATGGCAAGATCACCGTGCAGCCGTTGAAGCAGGATTAAACAGACGGCTGATTGGCAGGTACGACGGAGGTTTCTACATCTATGACGCACTCCGCCTTTTGTGCAACCGCCATGCAATTTCCGCAATCCCTTTTCACCGGCAAAGAACGCGACGCCGAATCAGGAAACGACTACTTCGATGCGCGCTACTTCGCGTCTTCGATGGGCCGGTTTTTGTCGCCTGATCCATTCAACATAATCACGAGAGCGCAGAATCAAGAGCATTTTGACATGTATCTCTCTCAACCGCAGAACTGGAACATGTACGCCTACACTTGGAACAATCCTCTGCGCTATACAGACCCGACGGGTGAAACCGTCTATGTGGTGACCTACACAACGGGCAATGAGGGAGGGGATGACGACTTTAAGAAGGCCGCTTTGACAAGGGCAAATAACATTAAGAATACGAAAGGCTACGATCCAAAAAATGACACAGTTCTTGTCGCGGGTGTGAGTTCATTTAAGGATTTCGCTAACGTGATATCGCAAGCAAATGGATTAGATAAGCAATTTGGAAAAGTTGGTGAAGTTGATCTGTTCTCCCATGCTGGCGCGGATGGTCCAAATTTCAATGAGGGGATGAATTCACCGGGTGGGACGCACTTCACTAACGAACAGAATCCGGAAGGCTTAGCGAATCTACACATCAACTGGGCAAAAGGTGCCTTTGCTGGATTCTACGGATGCAATACTGCGGGCGATGGCTATGACAATCGAGACTTCGCACAGAGCTTTGCTAATCATCAAGGCGTCACTACGGAGGGTTTTCATGGCTTTTCTAGCTTCTCCACTAATGCCAGCGGATGGAGCAAAACGTATATGTTTGGTGGACAAAACGAATACATGGTGCATCGAGTAGGCAGTACGCCACCGGTGCGCAGGACTCCCAAGGAGTGAAGCAAATGAAGGCATGGAAAATCACGATGGGGCTTGTAGTCGGAGGACTGGCATTATGGTTCTTCTTGGCAGGCCCCGTGTTGCTGCGGTGTTCATTAGGCCCTTTTTTGCAAGACAGACTGGTAATCCTAAACCCAATCCGAAACAGAACTCCAGAACGCTTGGCTCGTCAGCTAATCACTCAGGTTCACTCCTCAAACTGTATGCAGGTGTTGGGGCAGATGCCGGATTTTCAGGGTAAACGCGAGATGATCTGTGGAAAGCAGGCAAGCGATCCTCTGAGGAGCGTATGCAAACTAAGTGATCGAGTCGATTTTCGAGATCAGGTCGGGATTTCGTTTGCATGTGGTTATGAAGGCCGATCCCCCATTGGAGCGTTCGTGACCCTGACTTTTATCAAACGCGATAAAGGGTTCGTTTTTCAGAATTACGAACGCATTTACTGAAAGATGTAGAAGCGTGCATCCAACCGCAAGCCGTCCTCTGGGGCGGCTTGGGCGGGTGGCCCCGGTCCCGGTGACCTTTCCAAACCACAATGAGGGTGCCCCCGGTCCCTCGCAGTTGGGGACCGGGGTTGATGTACGATGAGGGCACGTGACTATGACGGAACCCGCCGTGTGTGCATCTCACGTGTGTTTTTGCCATGCCACTTCATCGGCAAAGAACGAAATACAGGATCAGGCCGCGGGCGGGTCGCCCAGGTCTCGATCTTGAGACCTGGGATTCGTTGATGACGGATAGGCAGGTGGCCCGCTCATCCGTATGGAAGAACCAGTCTGAGGCATGAGGATCTGTGCCCCATTCATCGCGGCTTTATCGCGATGAGTGGGCGGCTGTTGGATAGCATGAAGCCATGCCGTCCGGTTT
>CAIKND010000037.1 GCA_903828675.1 uncultured Acidobacteriaceae bacterium | reverse complement strand
CCGTCCTGCGGCACATGGCCATCAATGCCATGCAAAAAGAGGGGTCCAAAGGTTCACTCCGAGGAAAACTCAAACGCGCCGGATGGAACGAGGACTTCCTCAGCCGGCTATTGGAGATGTTTTGAAATGCGTTTGCCCTGGTGGAGGGGAAGGCTCTACAATCGCTAGCATGTCAATTGCGCACGTGGATCGGCTGGCTCAACTCAAACGCAAGATGGAAACCCGTGAGGCCCGGATCGGGATCGTCGGGATGGGATACGTTGGATTACCGCTGGCGCTGCTTTTCAGTGGTGAGCGGTTTCAAGTAACGGGCTTTGATGTGGCGGCAGAGAAGGTGACGACGCTCAACGCGGGCGGGTCTTACATCGTCCGCATACTCCCGCAGGATATTCAGGAAGCGCAGAAGGCCGGATTCCGGACCACATCTGACTACAGCGAGATCGACGAGATGGACGCGGTGATCATATGTGTTCCTACGCCGCTGAACGAACACTATGAGCCGGACCTGAGCTATGTAACCGGGACAGTGGCCTCGATCGCTCCGCACATTCACGAAGGGCAGTTGATTGTGCTGGAAAGCACCACCTATCCCGGCACCACGGAAGAAGTTGTTGCGCCCATGCTGGAGGCGGGCAACCTGAAAGGCCTGAAAGTTGCGCGTACCTTGGACGAGCCGGGCGTTCACGTGGTCTTTTCCCCGGAACGGGAAGACCCCGGCAACGAGACAGTGGCGCGCCACGACATTCCCAAGGTAGTTGGCGGTTGCGGTCCCGCTGGTGCGGAGTTGGCGGCAGCCATGTACGGGACGATTTTCCACAAAGTCGTGCCCGTGAGCAGTCCATCGGTCGCGGAGATGACCAAATTGCTTGAGAACATCTACCGCTGCGTGAATATTGCTCTGGTGAACGAACTGAAGCAATTGTGCATGAGGATGGGCATCAACATCCACGAGGTGATCGATGCGGCCAAGACCAAGCCCTTCGGTTTTCAAGCCTTCTATCCCGGGCCGGGATTGGGCGGCCACTGCATCCCGATTGACCCCTTTTACCTCTCATGGAAGGCCAAGGAATACGACTTCCGCACCCGCTTTATCGAGTTGGCAGGCCATGTTAATACGGCGATGCCCTATTTTGTTGTTGCCCAGGTCTCTGCCGCTCTCAACGAATACAGCAAATCCGTGAAGGGCTCGAAGATATTGGTGTTGGGGGTCGCCTATAAGCGCGACATCGACGATTTGCGTGAGTCGCCATCACTGACGATTATCGAAGTGCTGCGCGACAAGGGCGCGATCGTCTCCTATAACGATCCCTACTTCCCCACTGTGGGTCACGGACGCCACTACGACCTGAACATGACCTGTGCGCCGCTGGACGATCTGTGTGAATACGATGCGGTGGTTATTGTCACTGACCACTCCAGCTACGACTATCCGGGCATCGTCGAACAGTCGCAGCTGGTAGTGGATACGCGGAATGCAACCAAGGGTATCGACTCAGAGAAGATTGTGCGTTGTTAGAGGATCGAAAATAGAATTCTGGAGGAACCCATGCCTATCGACATGCGTGGCCTTTGCCCACTCCTTCAAGTGTTTGACATGCTAACCTCGGTTCACTTTTACCGTGATGTGCTCGGCTTTGAGGTTTTCAGCACCTCTCCGTCATACTCGCCGGACGATTTCGATTGGGTGTGTCTCAAGCGGAACGGCACGGAACTGATGCTGAACACGCGCTACGAGTTTGACAGCCGTCCGCCAAATCCCGACCCTGCCAGCATCGCGGCGCATGACGACACCTGCCTTTACATCGGTTGTCCGGATTTGGATGGGGCTTACGAGTATTTTTGCGAAGAAGGCATCACTCTCGAACCTCCTAAAGTGACCCGCTATGGGATGAGACAGCTCTACCTCAAAGATCCCGATGGCTTTGGCATCTGTTTCCAATGGAAAGAATAGTTTTAAGGAAGACGCGACAGACCCCAAGCCGATCCTGTATCTTTGCGCTGTACTTTTGCGCGGTTGCTTATGATCGTTCTTCTGCCAACCCTGGCCGAGCCTGAACACTTCTCGATGGTCGAGAAGTTCCTCCTGACGGGATTGGTGGCAGTCTCCGCATGGACTTTCTGGCATCGCTTTGGCTTAGTCCTAGACAAAATACTCAAATCAAAGAAAGACGCCGGATTTCACCTGTTCCCAATCGGAAAGCGGGTGAGGGACTTCGTCTGGGAGGTTCTGTGCCAGGCCAAGGTCGTGAGGGAACGCCCACTCCCCGGCCTTGCACACGCTTTTGTTTTCTGGGGATTCTGCGCCTTTGTTCTGGTCACACTGAACCACTTCGCTACGGGACTCGGAATCGGCTTTCTGGACTCCGCCGGATTGGTTGGGCGCTTCTATTTCTACTTTGCCGCCGCCTTTGCCCTGGCCTGCGCCGTGGGGATTCTTGGCCTGTTCGTGCGGCGGTTCCTGGTGCGTCCCAAGTGGCTAGGCGAAAAGCTCTCCTGGGAGTCGGGCCTGATCGCGCTATTGATCTTCGTGCTGATGGCCACTTATCTGGCGTCGTTCTTCGTTGCGGACGGTGGACTCGCAGTGTGGATTCTCTGGTGGGTTCACACGCTTGCATTGCTGACATTTCTGCCCATCATCCCCCACACCAAACATCTGCATCTGGTGCTAAGCCCGGCGACCGTTTTTCTATCGCGGGGAGGCTTCAGCAGCATTCCTGCACTGAGCGGCGATGAGGACTTCGGCCTAGTAGCGGGAACTGACCTGACGCAGTTGGTGAGCCTGCAGGCCTACTCCTGCGTGGAGTGCGGGCGGTGCACAGAACACTGCCCCGCGGCCAATACCGGGAAGCTGCTCAACCCCAAGGAGATCATTCTCGGGCTGCGCGGCTATCTGAACGAGTATGGCCCGGCGGCAGAGGAACCCTTGCTGGGCAAGTACAACGCACAGCAAGCCGCCTTCCAATGCACGACCTGCGGAGCTTGCGAGTTCCAGTGTCCGGTGGGCATTGAGCACCTGCCCATCATCGTGGGCCTGCGGAGGGGCGCGGTCAACACCGGGGCATGGGAGGACGAGTACGGTTCAAAGCTGTTTCTGGCTTTGGAACGCGGCAGCAACGCGCTTGGGCTTAGCGCCTCCGAGCGCGACAAGTTTATCGAGAAGCAAGGGCTGCCGATCTTCGACGGCACGCAGGAGTATTGCCTGTGGCTAGGCTGCATGGGCAGCTACGACCCCAAGGGCCGCGAGATCGTGGTGGCTCTGGCGCGGGTGATGAGCTACCTAGGTGTGAGTTATGGCGTGCTGCGGAAGGAGAAGTGCACCGGCGACTCCGCGCGGAGGCTGGGCAACGACTTGCTCTTCCAGCAAATGGCCGAAGCCAACCTTGAGGCCATTGCGAAGAGCAAGGTCAGGAAGATGGTCTCCATTTGCCCTCATTGCGTGCGCACTATCCAGGAGGACTGGAAGGAGTACGGTACGCCGCCGGAGATTGAACACCACAGTGAGTTTCTGGCCCGTTTTGCCGACCGGCTTCCGAAACAAAAGGTCGAAGAGAAGATCGTGTTTCACGATCCCTGCTATTTAGGCCGTTATCGCAATGTGTATGACGAACCGCGAACTGTGGCAGCGCTGGCCGGCGAGCTGGTCGAGGCTCCGCGCCACCGCGAACGGAGCTTCTGCTGCGGAGCCGGTGGCGGGCTTGCCTTTCTTGGCGAGGAGACCGGCGAGCGGGTCAGCCAGGTGCGTACTGCGGAACTGGTGGCGACCGGAGCGCAGACGATTGCCGCGGCCTGCCCCTTCTGCAATACGATGTTCCGGGATGCGTTGGCGGCAAGGGGAGAGGGTGCGCCGGAGTTGATGGATATTGCGCAGTTGGTGGCGCGGGAACTGCCTCGAAGCAAAGACAATTTTTGCTCCGGCCCTTAAGGAGCGATATTCTCTCCCACCCTTGCGCCAAGAAAAAGGCGCAAGGATGGGGCACGGAGTTGCAGTACTTACGGACCGGATCAACCCACGCAAATGGGAGCCTTTCACTATGAAGATCATGGTAGCCATCAAACAAGTTCCCGACCGCGACGCGCAGGTGCGCATCAACGCATCGGCCAAGTGGATTGAGGAATCCGACCTGCAGTACGCACTCAACGAGTCTGACGCTTACGCTCTGGAAGAAGGGTTGCAACTCAAGGAGAAGCACGGCGGTGAAGTGATTGTCGTCAGTGCGGGTCCGGAACGGGTAGGGAGCACGATTCGCGAAGCGCTGGCCAAGGGCGCGGACCGCGCGATTCACATTGTCTGCGACGACATTGGAGAGCGCGATGCGCTGAGCGTGGCGCGCCTGCTGGCGGCCGCCATGAAGCCCGAGAGTCCCGACTTGGTGCTGACCGGGCTGCAATCAGAAGACCTGGGCCTGGGCCAGACCGGCGTGATTGTCGCAGAGCTTCTGGGAATGCCTCATGCGTCGCTGATTCTCCAGGTGGAGAAGACCGAGACAGGCGTCACGGTGAAGCAAGAACTCGAAGAGGGCTGGTTCCAGACGATTGAGTTGCCAACCCCGGCAGTGCTCACGATCCAGTCCGGCGGCAACAAGCTTCGCTATGCAACGCTGATGGGCATCAAGCGCGCCAAGACCAAGGAAGTACGCCAGTTGACCGCGACGGAACTGGCCGTGGACGCCGCTCCGGTCGTCGTGCTGGAACGGATTACGCTGCCCAAAAAGCAGAAATCCACGCAGATGCTCTCCGGCACGGCTGCTGAAGCCGCGGCCGCGCTTGTGCAGAAACTCAAGTTCGAGGTGCATGTCCTATGAGCGGAATTTTGGTAATTCAGGAAGAACGTGGACAAGGTCGCAATCGGTTCTCCTACGAAGCACTCGCCGCGGGGCGCATCCTTGCCGGTCTCACTGGACTTTCACTGGAAACAGCCGTCGTCGGGGACAAGAATACTCCAATCCTTGCTGAAACCTCGGGCGTGCCGCCGATGACTGCCTACGCCGTGCAGCATCCCCAACTCAAGCACTACACCTCTGACGGCTATGTTCTCGCATTCGAGCAGCTGATCCGCAAACTCCAACCTGCCTTCATCGTCGTACCGCATTCATACCAGTCGCGCGACTACGTTCCGCGTGTCGCCACGCGGTTCGGCCAGGTTCTGATCAGCGACATCACGGGCATCGAGA
The DNA here is from genome assembly GCA_903828675.1 of uncultured Acidobacteriaceae bacterium. Lineage (GTDB taxonomy): Bacteria > Acidobacteriota > Terriglobia > Terriglobales > Acidobacteriaceae > Telmatobacter. Next base: position 33,137 of record CAIKND010000037.1, on the reverse strand, counting down.
CCGGGCCAACTTTCGTCCGGCAACTCTTCCAGGGCAGAATGAACGGCAGCTATCGCCATCCCGGCGATGGGCCTTGCTTCCTCTCCGTCCAGGCCGGAGCCTTCCAAGTCGATTCCGCGCAAGGTGGGACAACAACCATTCTGCCCTTTGAGCCCGAGATTCCGGCCGATGCCGTTCGCGCACGGCCCGGCGAGCCGTTTCGCGGTTCATCGGAGACTGTGGACCTTGGTAGTGCACAGCGTATTGTCAGTGTGGGCCGTGGTATCAAGTCCGCGGAAAACATTTCCCTAGTGCAGGAATTGGCCACCTCACTGGGCGCTGAACTGGCTGCCTCCCGGCCCATCTGCGACAACGGATGGGTGCCGATGGAGCGGCAGGTCGGCAGTTCCGGACAGACCGTATCACCCAAGCTCTACCTTGCCGTCGGTATCTCCGGGGCCATTCAGCACCTAGTCGGTATGAAGGGCTCGCAGTGTATTGTCGCCATTAACAAAGACCCCGACGCCCCTATTTTTGAAGTAGCCGACTATGGCATCGTTGGCGATCTCTTCGAAGTGGTTCCGGCGCTCACTGAGGCCGTGAAGGGAGCCGGGCATTAGCCACGACCTGGTCATCGAGTCCTCGTGTAGGGAGTCTGAAGTTCTTCGAAGAACAAAAGCAGATTCTTCACTCACCACCCCCGAACTGAAAAGCGTTCGGGGCCCCGTTCGTTCAGAATGACAGCCGATGTCTTGTTGGGACTTTTAGACTCAGGACACTGGTCCGGTCGGACAGGAGAGTCAACTCCGCAGCAAACGGAAGATCATCAATGCGGTAGGTGCGCTCGGAGGCTGAACGTTCCGGGGCCGAGTCTGTTATGTTCGCTCAAACCAGTGCCCGAATCCGGGCCATTTAGGAGACAAGCCATGCCGTGTGATCCCGACGAGTTACGACACGTTCCTCTTTTCGAGCTTCTTGACGACGACGAAGCCCGCATTCTTGCGATGCAGGTGGAGATCAGACGATTTTTGCCACGACAACGCATCTTCAAGGCCGGCGACCCGGCTGAACATGGCTACGTGGTGATGACCGGCAAGGCGCAAGTTACTACGATGGACGAGGACCAGCAGGAAGTTGTGGTGGACGAGCCGATGCATGGGGATTTCTTCGGCTTTGCATCCATGCTGCAGGAATCGGAGCACCAGACGACCGCGATTGCACTGGAAGAGACGGTTTGCCTGGAGGTGGGGCGCGACGACATTGCCGAGTTGCTGAAGCATAGGCCGATGGCGGGCATGGATATGCTGACGGTACAGGCCAGACAGTTTCACGCGACGCAAAAGCTGGTGCAGAACCGTGTGGCACGCAACCCCAACGAGGTGATTGAGGAGCAGTCTACTTTTGGCGAGCGCATCGCGGACGCAGTGGCGCATTTTGGGGGCTCATGGTCGTTCATTATCTCTTTTGGTATCGTTCTGGTGGTGTATTCGGCGATAAATACAGCACTACAGGGTCGTGCATGGGATCCGTATCCGTTTATTCTGCTGAACCTGTTCCTTTCGATGCTGGCCTCGATTCAAGCGCCGGTGATCATGATGAGCCAGAATCGCCAGGATTTGAAGGACCGGCTGCGGAGCGAGTTGGATTTTGAAGTGAACCGTCGAGCGGAAGCGGAGATTCAGTCGCTATCGCACCGGCTGAGCTTGCTGATGGACAAGATGGAAGATGTGGACGAAGTGGTGCGAAAGACGATTCATCCGAAATCCGGAAGCGAGCCTCGCGCCTGATTCATCCACGTAAAGCAGGGATGGGCCGCGGGCGAAAAGGCACAGGGGATACAGATTATTTGCGCCGCGATAGCCTAAGGCGTTATGGTTCGTTGTTTAACGGGCATTGGCATCGACGGGGGCAATGAATTGTTTCTTCCTGAATCCTACCAAGCTGCACTTTTTCTCATGATCCTGAGCATGTTGTGTTGGGGGTCGTGGGCTAACACACTCAAGATGTGCCCGCGCTATCGCTTCCAGCTTTACTACTGGGACTATGCGATCGGCATGGCGGTTGCCGCCGTGTTTCTGGGACTCACGGCGGGCAGCCTGGGGCAAGCAGGACTACCGTTCCTGAGCGATGTGGCGCGGACGTCGTGGTCAGCCATCGTGTGGGCGGTTCTGGGCGGGGTGGTGTTCAACGTGGCTAACCTGCTGATTGTGGCCGCGATTGAGGTCGCCGGACTGGCGGTGGCCTTCCCGGTGGGAATTGGACTAGCGCTGGTGGTCGGCGCAGTGTTGAACTACCTGGTCCATCCGGCGGCCAATCCCCTGCTGCTGTTCGGTGGCGTCGCGCTGGTGGTGGTGGCCATTGTCCTGGACGCCCTGGCCTATCGCACCCGCGACAGTTCGGCCAAGACCGCCACGACGCGCGGCATCGTTCTGAGCCTTGTGGGTGGATTGCTGATGGGCTGCTTCTATCCGTTTGTGGCTCACGCGCTGAATGGCACGGCAGGGCATCCGGCGCCGGGTCCCTACGCTGTTTCGCTCTTTTTTACGCTTGGGTTGCTCATTTCTACGGTCCCCGCGAACTTGCTGCTGATGGCCAAGCCGCTGGACGGCAAGCCCCCAGTGGACAAGGCCGGCTATGGACGAGCACCGATGGGCTGGCATCTGGCGGGGATGCTGGGTGGCGCGATCTGGTGCGTTGGCGGGACGGCCAACTTTGTAGCGTCGGGAGCGCATCTTGTGGGCCCAGCCGTTTCCTACACCATCGGACAGGGCGCAACCATGATCTCAGCCTGCTGGGGCGTATTTGTGTGGCGCGAGTTTGCCAACGCACCGCGAGTCGCCAAGATGCTTTTGCTCTTCATGTTCATTTTCTTCCTGTTGGGTTTGGGCGCGGTGGCGCTGGCTCCGCTTTATTAGGAATCCCTCAGGAAGTTTTTGAGTTGTGATTGAATTTCGAGGTTTAAAACTTGAGCGATTCTCGCAAACCAATTGTTGTTGCAGGCAGTGTGACCATGGACCTGGTGACGCGCACGAAGCAGATTCCACGCGTCGGCCAGACCCTCATCGGCACCAGCTTTGAAACCACGCCTGGCGGCAAGGGCGCGAACCAGGCCGTGGCTGCGGCGCGCCTGGGCTATCCGGTCAAGATGGTGGGCATGGTGGGCGACGACGCTTTCGGCCAGACCTTGATCGATAACCTCACAGCCGCCGGGGTGGATACTTCAGCGATGGAGCGGGCATCCGGATCTTCCGGACTGGCCCCGATGTTTGTGGCCGAGAGCGGGGAAAACAGCATTGTCGTGGTCCCTGGAGCCAACGGCAAGGTGGATTGCGCTGCCGTCGACCGCCAAGCAATGTTGATTCGCTCCGCCGGGATGGTGCTATGCCAGCTTGAACTGCCTATGGATACAGTGAGCCACGTTCTCGCACTGTGCGCAAAGGCAGGCGTGCCGGTGATGCTCGACCCCGCTCCGGCGGCGGCCCTTCCGGAGGCAATTTGGAGCCAGGTCGCATGGTTCACTCCCAACGAAACTGAGGCGGCTCTTTACGTAGGAGAAGGACTGAAGGCAGAAGAAGCCGCAGCGCAGTTGCTGGCGAAAGGCTTGAAGGGCTTGGTGCTGAAACGTGGCGGCGATGGGGCGTACGTGGCTGTTGCAGGCGGCGAGGCTGCGTGGGTAAAGCCGTTTCCCGTCCAGGCCATCGATACGGTGGGCGCGGGCGATTGCTTCAACGGCGCTTTTGCCACGGCACTGCTCGAAGGCAAAGATCCGTGGGCGGCCGCGCGATTTGCCAATGCAGCCGCCGCGGTTTCTGTCACTCGCAAAGGAGCGCAGGCTTCGATGCCGTCCCGAGCCGATGTAGATGAGTTTCTGCGTACGCGCGGATAGCGTCATGGATTCCCGGCATTTAGCGCCGAGCAACGATTTTGAGGAGGCGAGCATCATGCTTCGCACAACGGGAATTGGGATTCTGGCAGGGGCGATGGCTCTCACCGCGATGGCGCAAGATACGCAGTATGCGCCAGTTGGGCAACAAATTCCCACACCCAACTGTAATTACCTTTACCACGCGTTTGACAATGCCTTGCAGCCGGGCTGCGCCCCCAACATGCACGAGCGCTGGCTCAAGGATCTGCAGCATTGGCGCGCGGAACGCCGCATCCGTACGGCCTACGACCCGGCGCGCTACGAATTGCCGGCATTTCGGTGGACGCAGTCCAGCTTTATTCAGCCGCAGATCATGGTGCACGACCGCTATTTCTACGACCCGGTGGCCGGACGCTACACCGTGGACCGCTATCTAGACGACCTCAACAGTCGCTACGGCGGCATCGATGCGGTGCTAGTCTGGTCAACCTATCCGAACATGGGCATTGACGACCGCAATCAGCTGGAGATGGTCGAGTCGATGCCGGGCGGCGTTGAGGGAGTGCGGCAGATGGTCGCCGACTTCCACCGCCGGGGTGTGCGGGTGCTGTTCCCGATGATGATGTGGGATGAAGGAACCCACCAGCCCTCAGCAAACTGGCCGGATGCGATCGCGGCCCTGATGAAACAGATTGGCGCGGATGGCGTAAACGGCGACACGCAGGACGGCGTACCGCTTGGTTTCTCGCTGGCCGCGGACAAGATCGATCATCCGCTTGTGTTTGAACCCGAAGGCGGCCCAAGCGACGAGGCTCTGACCTGGAACGTGATGACCTGGGGCCAATACAGCTTTCCGTTCGCTCCAATGGTGGACCGCTACAAATGGCTGGAAACCCGCCACATGGTAAACATCAGCGACCGATGGAATCTGGACAAGACCAGCGATCTGCAATTCGCGTTCTTTAATGGCGTGGGCTGGGAGAGTTGGGAGAACGTGTGGGGGATCTGGAACGGCATCAATCCCCGTGACGCAGAGGCCACGCGCAGGGTGGCGGCTCTGGAGCGCGGCGTTGCGCCATTCCTGGTCAGCCCGGAGTGGGAACCGCACTATCCCATGCACAACTATGGAGTCTATTCCAGCCGCTGGCCACTGCAGCATGAGACTGTGTGGACCGTCGTTAACCGCAACAATTATGACGTTGACGGACGCGAGATGGACATTCCGCTTACGCCGGGGATGCGCTACTTCGACCTCTACCACGGCAAGGAACTGAAGCCCGACCTGGAGGGCCAGTCGGCGGTGCTCAGCTTCGATCTTGAGGCCAACGGCTACGGCGCAATTCTGGCGACCCCCAACGAGCCGAGTGACCAGATCAGGGCGCTGATGCAGCGCATGGCCGCCATGACTGCCAAGCCCATAGCTGCTTACTCACATCAGCCACAAGTGTTGACGCAGAGCATCGTCGAGATCCTGCCGACCCAGGCTGCAGCCGAGGCACCGGAAGGCATGGTGCGGATTCCAGGCGGCGCATTTGTTTTCAAGGTGCAGGGCACGGAGATTGAAGGCAGCGCAAACCCGGGCGTCGATGTGCAGTACCCGTGGGAGGACTCGCCACGCCGATTTCACGAGAAGGAGATGCTGGTCGCTCCATACTTCATCGACAAGTTTCCCGTGACCAATGCGCAGTTCAAGCAGTTTCTCGATGCGACTCATTACGCGCCCACGGATCGAATCAACTTCCTACGTGATTGGAAGGACGGCAGCTTTCCGAAAGGCTGGGACAATCGGCCTGTGACCTGGGTATCGCTGGAGGATGCGCGGTCCTATGCCAAATGGGCCGGGAAGCGGTTGCCTCATGAATGGGAGTGGCAATTGGCGGCTCAGGGCCGGGACGGCCTCATTTATCCCTGGGGAAACGTCTGGCAGCCAACCAATGTTCCCTTGCCCGACATGAGCCGCACCATGCGAGGACCCGATGCGGTGGACGCACATCCGCAGGGAGCGAGCCCTTATGGCGTGATGGACATGGTGGGAAACGTCTGGCAGTGGACCGAGGAGTTCGTGGATGAGCACACGCGCGCGGCCATTCTGCGCGGGGGAGAGTACTATCGGCCGCAAGGCTCGCTCTGGTACTTTCCTGAGGCGTTGCGCAACGATGAGCACAGCAAACTGCTCCTGATGGCGCCGGGATATGACCGTTCTGGAGGCGTAGGATTCCGCTGCGTTCGCGACTCAAAATAGATGCATTCGAGAGGCATTCGCGCGACCGGACGATTCTCAATTTGCTTTAGACAACGTGACGATGCCGGGTGTCTCTTCTCAATCTCAAGCCCCAGCGACAAGTAAATGCCGCTGGGGTTTGAAGTGAGAGGCGCTGTACGTTCATTAGGACAAAAGCGGGAGCAGAGTATGCTCCCTGCGGACTACCACCATTCCATCAAGCGGCCGGAAGAGATCTTCACGCTGCTGTCGGGTCTGGACGTGTGGAGCAACAGGACTGGAATCTGTACGAGTTTCACGAGCTTCTCGGCGATCGATCCGAATACGAGTGGATGCCAGCCAGTGGTACCGTGCGTAGAAACGACAACCAGGTCAACATGCTCGCGCTCGATGACGTCCAGAATGCCACCAGCCAAATCGTTCTCAACTTCGACGCAGGAAGTTGCCTTGATGCCCTTGGCGGCAAGTCCGGCTACAGACACTGCAAAATGCTCTTCCGCTTCCTTTTTCTCTTCTGCAACGTTCGCAGTCTCGGGCACGACATTCACTAGCACGAGTTCGGCATGAAAGTGCTGCGCGAGTACTGTGGCCTGCTCCAAAGCATCATGGGATGATGGGCTAAAGTCAATGGGCAAAAGAATCTTCGCGGGGATGGTGCTGAACGAATTTACTTCGGGCATTAAGGTCTCCTTGCCGAACCACGCACGTGGCCAGCCTCTCAATATTTTCGACCACAATCATAGCAAGCCGGTGCTCTTCCAAGCACGTGACAGGCAACACATATAATAGAGAGGTGCCAGAGCGACGCGTTCCCCACCGGCGAGCTTACGCATTTTTTCATTGAAATCAATTGTCATGCGTCGCGTCTCGTCAACGACTTGACGGCAGATGCCAGTCATTATTTCAAACCAGGAGCGCCCTTGAAGCTGCACCTATTCGCCATCATCGTGCTCACATCGGCAATTGCCACTGCTCGCGCACAAGGTAATTACGAAATACAGGTTTACGGTTCGGACACCGTCGCTCCGCGCAGCACCATGCTCGAGTTGCACTCGAACTTCACGGCCGAGGGCCAGCGCAGAACCATCGACGGTGTGGCGCCGACCCACCACGCCGAGCACGAAACCATTGAAATCACACAGGGTCTAAACGACTGGTCCGAGGTGGGATTCTACGTCTTCACAAGCGTGCAGAGCGGACTGGGTGCGCAGTGGGTTGGCGACCATATCCGGCCCAGGGTTCGGGTTCCTGAAAAGTGGCGCTGGCCGGTGGGCGTGAGCCTTTCGACCGAGGTGGGCTATCAGCGCGCGCTGTTTTCACCCGACACCTGGACTTGGGAGATTCGCCCCATTGTCGATAAGACGGCAGGCCGCTGGTACTTCGCCGTCAACCCTGCACTGGAGCGCACCTGGCACGGGCCTGACGTGAAACTTGGCATAGACTTTGCGCCGGCGATGAAGGTCAGCTATGACTTTACGAAAAAGATCACGGGCGGAGTTGAGTATTACGCAGACTACGGGAGCATAACCGACATCTCCAGCCTTCACGACCAGATGCAGCAGATCTTCCCGGCCATCGATCTGAACGTTTCCCCTGACTGGGAGATCAACTTCGGCGTTGGCGTCGGTCCCACCGCCGCGACCGATCATTGGATCGCCAAGATAATCATTGGCCGCCGCTTTAATTGGGGACGGCAGAATGAGGCGAAATAACGCGGCAGACTAGAGCATTTCCTGCGATGGCGTAGACCAGGGAGCTTTCCCTCAGGGGCTAAAGCCCATTGATTTCATTGACATTTTGCGGCGAGGCTGAAGCCGCGCCCTTTCAAAACCCGTCTACGGCAAATGTGAAAATTCTCTAGCCCACCAGTTCGAGGGCCCGTATGGTTTCTTTGCGAACCGTGAGCCGCTCGATCAGATCGGTCCTGACTTCATAGCCACGACCGGGTGTATCCGGAATGGCGATCTCACCCGCTGAAGAAACAACAACTTCCGGCTCGATGATGTCGTCGGCCCAGTAGCGTGCGGAGGCTGAAACATCGCCGGGAAGGGTGAAGTCCTCGAGGGAGGACAATGCGATGTTGTGGGAGCGGCCGATGCCGGTCTCGAGCATGCCGCCACACCATACCGGAATGCCGCGCTCCTGGGCCGCGTTGTGGACGGCAATGGCCTCGGAGAACCCGCCGACGCGTCCCAGCTTGATGTTGATGATTTTGCAGGATTCCATTTCAATGGCAGCCAAAGTGTCGCGCCGGTTGCGGATGGATTCGTCGAGGCAAATGGGCGTCTCAAGGCGTTTTTGCAGCATTGAATGGTAGTAGAAATCATCGTGCCACAGGGGCTGCTCGATCATTAGCAGGTCGAAAGCGTCGAACTGCACCAAGTGGTCGGCGTCCCTGAGCTTGTAGGCGGAGTTGGCATCGCAACTGAGCGAAATGCCAGGCCAGCGATTGCGCACCCGGTCCAGGACCTCCACATCCCAGCCCGGCTTGCATTTGAGCTTGATGCGCTGATAGCCGGCGGACAGCTCGCGCTCAATGATTTCAAGCAATTCGGGAATGGAAGACTGAATGCCGAGCGAAACGCCGCACGGAATCGTCTCGCGAACACCACCGATGAGCTTGGAGAGGGAAAGCCCTTCGCGCTGGGCCTCGATATCCCAGATGGCGTTCTCGAGGGTGGCTTTGGCCATGCGGTTGCCGCGCACCTGGCGGAAGATACGCTGGCACTCTCCGCCCTGCGCAGGGGACTCGGCGGCGAGGGCCGGGCCCAATTCCTGAACGATGGCAGCCCAGGCACTGTCGGTCCACTCGGCGGAAAAGAAAGGCCGCTCGCTGGCTGTGCATTCGCCCCATCCGGTGAGCCCCTCGGACTGGATTTCAGCGAGGAGTATTCTTCGGTTACGGGTGACGCCAAAGCTGGTTTCAAACGGACGAACCAACGGCATTTGCAGTTCGCGCAGGATAATCGCATCGATTCTCATAAGTTTTTGCAATCCTTGAGATTTGTGGACTATTCGGTCTGGGAAAAAGGCCCCAGTTCGAAGACTCCGTTGCCTTCAGCGTCGCGAACGAAGCCAACTACTGCCAAGCCCTGGGAAAACGCCTGTTGGAACTTTCTGCGGTTTTCGAACTGAACGGCGAGGGCGCGCTCCCGACCCGCTTCTGTAGCCTTCCACTGATAGATGGAAGCCGGGACCAGGATTCGTTCTTCTATGGCGTAGACGGGTGCCGGGTGCTTGTCGAGGATTGATTGCACCCGCGGGGAATCCAAGCGCCACTCCGCCAAAAGGCGGTCGGTGGGCAGCCCACCCTGCAGACGAGAAGAGGATACACCATAGAAATTCTCCCTGTAACCACAAACTATGGCTCCCAGCTTGTGGATATTGAGAAAAGCGTTCTTGATTTCGAGCGGGTCAAAGGTCCACTCCATGTGGCGAATGCTGCGAGAAAGCGCGTCGCGGCGTTGCTCCAGCTTGAGGCGTGCGCCGAGACCGCGATTGCGATAGTGCTCCCGCACGGCCAGCATGTGGGAGTGCAAATAGGGTTTCGCGATTCCTTCGCTGGTCTTGACGCCGGGCAGCGAGAAGACGAATCCAACCAGTGACTCTGGAATGTCCAGAGACTGTCGGGGCGCAATTTCCGAATCGAATGCGCCGATGACCTGGCCGCCGATCTTTTGCGCAACCAGAAAGGTCTTGCGGGGAATGACGTCGCTCTCGTCGTAGCCCCAGGTCGCAATCTGGAGTTGTACGCAGGACTCGAGCTCGTCAAAGCCATTGCAGGAGCGGATCTCGATCATGATTTCGCCTTTGCCGGGGCGGCCGAATCGGAGCCTGCGATGGAAGCACCCTCAGCCGCAAGCTTGAGTTTGGCCTGCGCCCATAACGCTTCCAATTGGTCGGGGCCAAGTTCTTCCAAGGGACGCGCGGAGGCCAGTTCCATTTCCCGAAAGCGCATGCGAAAACGCCGGTTGCAGCCGCGCAGCGCCATCTCCGCGTCCACACCCAGGTGGCGACCAAGGTTGACCACGGTAAAGAGCAGATCGCCGAGTTCCGCCTCGACCGCCGGCTGGCGAGCGGGATCGCCGGAAGCGGCTTCCGCCTCCAACTCCGCTGTTTCTTCAACCAGCTTGGGCAGCAGATCGCGCCAGTTTGGCCAGTCAAATCCGGATTTGGCAGCCTTGGCGCCCAGTTTGGAGGCCTCGGCCAAAGCCGGCATGGCACGTTGCACGCCATCGAGGCGCGAGGGCGGTTGATTCCCTGCCCCGTCCTCCTGACCAATGCTGGATGAGGTTTGCTTCTCGGCCAGCTTGATCTGATCCCAATTGCGCAGCACGGCCGCCGAGGAACCCTCGACCGCTGCGTCGACCTCGGCGCGATTACCGGCGGCCTTTGAGGCTTCGTCGCCGAATACGTGCGGATGACGGCGGATGAGCTTGCGGTTCAGGTGGTCGAGGACATCGGCAATGGTGAAGTGGCCCTCGTTGGCCGCCATCTCGGCGTAGAAGAGCACCTGGAGGAGCAGATCGCCCAGTTCTTCGGCGAGGTGCGGAAAGTCGCGGCGCTCGATGGCGTCGAAGACCTCGTAGGTTTCCTCGAGCGTGTATTTGCGAATGGAGTCGAAGGATTGCTCGCGGTCCCAGGGACAACCGTCTGGGGCGCGAAGCCGAGCCATGATGGCGACAGACTGCTGAAACAAGGCCGCAGCCCGCGCCGGATCGGATGCTGGTTGCGGCGCGGAAACCTGTGCTGGAAAGCGTTCAGGCGGAAGGTCCATGCACTTTCAGTCTAACCCGCCAGTTTCTGCTGGCTTCATTCTGATCTGGAAGGGCGAGCGAATTCCGAGAAAGCGGCCACGGTCTCGGAGCAGGCCTGCGGCGTGACAGTTTCACGGGGAGGGGGGGGTGGGTAGGAGGGTGGTGGGAGGGAGGGGGTGGGTGCCCTTCTGCGGTACGGTGACTGGGATTTGGATGGGTTTGACCGTGGCGGCTTGTGCGTTCGCGACCGGTTTGGATTGCATAGTTCAATTGTGCGCCGACGAGCCTTAATTATCTGCAGAACTCGGAAACATACTTTGGCGGTTGGTGAAGGCGAGCGATTTTGGCTATCACTGGGCGAATCCGGTGTCTCAGAGGCAAGGCGTGGGGAAAAGGCGCGGCTAAAGTCGCGCCCTTTCGAAACAGCGGCGCTACAGGAGTACTTCCGCAGTCTGTTGAGCCCTCGACTGTCTCCGGGTCTTTCGATCTGAAACTGCAGTAGTGATTGAGGCGGCGCGCTATTCGTGCATTGGTCTCCCACCCTTTCCGCAGAAGGCGCGGAAAGGATGGGGCACCCGCGGCGAATCGGCAGAGGCGGTCGGGCGGAAATTGCAATTTAGTTAAGTCAAGCCCTTAACAAACCGATATCGCGTGGTATATAGTTCCGTGTTGCTTGCCGCACGGGCTGTTTTGTGGTCTGAATGCGGCTGAAAGAGGCACGTATGAAAACCATCTCTCGCCGCAATCTTCTTCGCACCGGCATGACCCTTTCCGCTTCGTCCCTGCTGGCCCGCACGGGCTGGGGGCGCGCGGCCTCGCTGGCCGCTTCAAAGAGCAACCTGGTTCTGGTGGAGGCGGAGAGCTTTGCCTTGCTGGGCGGATGGGTGATCGACCAGGAGTTTGTGGACCAAATGGGGTCTCCATTCCTGATGGCGCACGGGATGGGAACGCCGGTGGAGGATGCGCGCACGGAAACACATGTCCCGGCGGCGGGCACCTACAAGGTGTGGGTGCGGACGCGGGACTGGGTAGCGGAGTGGAAGGCGGCGGGCGCTCCGGGGCGGTTCAAGCTGGAGGTGAACGGGCAGATGCTGGCAGCCACATTTGGCACGGAAGGTGAAAAGTGGCACTGGCAGGACGGTGGGAGCGTCGAGCTGCCGGAGGGCAAGGTGGGGCTGGCGCTGCACGATCTGACGGGCTTTGAAGGCCGCTGCGACGCGATTCTGCTGTCCGCCGACCCGGGGTTTCGTCCGCCCGACGAGGGACCGGCGCTGGCCACACTACGCAAGAAGCTTCTGAACCTGCCGGTGGAGCCCGAGGATGCGGGCGCGTTCGACCTGGTGGTGGTGGGCGCGGGGATTGCGGGAATCACGTCGTCGATTACGGCGGCGCGGCTGGGACTGAAGGTGGCACTGATTGGAGACCGGCCGGTGCTGGGCGGCAACGCCAGTTCCGAAGTGCGCGTGACCATCGATGGGAACATCAACCTGCCGCCCTATCCGGCGATTGGCAACGTGGTGGGCGAGCTGGAACCGCACCATGGCGGGCGCGGACACGGCTGGAGCGGCGACAAGGCGCTGGACGTGGTGAATGCGGAAAAGAACATCAGCCTGTTTGTGAGCACGCACGTGTTTGCGGTGGAGAAACAGGGCAACAAGATCTCCGCGGTGATTGGGCGGAACATCGTGAATAGCCATGAACTTCGCTTCAGGGCGCCGCTGTTTGTCGATTGCACGGGGGACGCGGATGTGGGTTATCTGGCCGGGGCCGATTACCACTATGGCCGCGAGAACCGGGCTGAGACCGGCGAGGCGCTGGCCCCCGAGACCGCCGATCACCTGGTGATGGGCATGACGATCCAGTGGTTCTCAGAGGATGCGGGGAAGGCGGTGGCGTTCCCGGAGACGCCGTGGGCTCCCAAGTTCAACGATCAGACGGCGCAGAACGCGACGCAGAGCAATTGGGACTGGGAAGTGACGGGGCTGCGCTGGAACCAGGTGGACGAGTTCGAGACGGTTCGCGACAATGCGTTGCGCGCGATCTATGGGAACTGGGCGTTCCAGAAGAACCAAAGCGCGGAAAAGGATAAATACAAGAACCTGCGGTTGAAGTGGGTGGGCTATGTGGGGGGCAAGAGAGAATCGCGCCGCCTGATGGGCGATGTGATCGTGAAGCAGCAAGACGTTATTGAACAGCACGTCTTTCCGGATGCGGCGGTGCCGTCCACGTGGCCGATCGATCTGCATTATCCGGAAGCGAATAACGCAAAGCAATTTCCGGGCGAGGAGTTTAGGACGGTGGCGCATTTCGGTGCGAAGTCGCCTTATGCGATTCCGTACCGGTGCTTCTACTCGCGGAATATCGACAACCTGTTCATGGCGGGACGGGACATCAGCGTGACCCATGTGGCGCTGGGAACCACGCGAGTGCAGCGTACGACGGGGATGATGGGCGAAGTGGTGGGTATGGCCGCGGCGATTGCGCGCAAGCACGACACGTCGCCGCGCGGCGTGTATCAGGATCACCTGGCCGAGCTGAAGGAATCAATGAAGCGGGGGGCGGGCAAGAGCGCGCTGGCGGGGGCGCCGAAATCCGCTGTCCCCGAGGGATACAAGCTGGCATGGGCCGATGAGTTCGACGGCGGCACGCTGGACGCGTCAAAGTGGGATTTCCGCACCGACACAAAACACTGGAGCACACAGCTGCCGCAGAACGTTTCGCTAAGGGACGGAAATCTGGTTATCTCCCTGAATAATCTGGCTACAACGGCGGGGGTGAAGCACACCGCCGGCGGAGCCGAGTACGTGAGCGACCCGAGCCATCCGGCACCTCCGGCAGGGATCAAATTCGCGGGGGGCGGCGTGATCAGCAGGACCGCTTTTGGGCACGGCTACTATGAATCCCGGATGCGCATAATGGCCGGGAAAGGATGGCACTCTTCATTCTGGATGATGAAGCACGACGGCACGGGTGGTACGACCACGGAACCCGCCGATCTGGAACTGGACGTGATCGAAAACGACTCGGTCGATCTTCAGTCTTATGGCATTACCACGCATAAGTGGAAGGGCGGGCACGAGCAATTCGGGCACAAGAAGATGGAAACGCTGCCGCTGTCGGATTATCACGTGTATGGCTGCGAATATACACCGACGACAGTGAAGTACTTCTTTGACGGCAACCTGGTGCAGAGCACGGATATCGCATCGCTGCCACAGGGCGACGTGAATATCTGGCTGACGTCGATCGCCTCCGGGCTGGGAGATACGGACCGGGTGGATGACTCGCGGCTGCCTGGGCATGTTGATTACGACTATGTGCGTTTTTATCGGAAAGGCTGACGCAGCAAAGTAATTTTCGGTGACGTGGATGGCGTGCTTTCCCCAGCCCCCAAAAGCGAGGGATCTCCACCCCGGACCGGGAGCACCCAGCACTTGTACAAAAATAATGCGAGGCCAGGATTCCCGAGACAAAAGCAGCATAGAGCGGATTCGGAAATCCTGGTTGATTTTCTCAAGTTTAACGCTTAATATCATCAATAATGGCCAACAGGACATCGTTGCTACCGGTTTGCCGCACGGCAGGAGCAAATCGCACCTCCATTTCTGCTCATCTGCCAAAACAGACCTCCAAGGATCGATCCGCATATGCTTCTGACTGAATTCGACAACAATGGCCGTACCCCGCTGCACGAACACCTCGCCGGAGACCTGGTGGTGGTGGGCGGCGGAATGGCCGGTGTTTGCTGCTCCATCACGGCTGCGCGGCAGGGGTTGCGCGTTTTACTTGTGCAGGACCGCTCGGTACTGGGAGGCAACGCCTCAAGCGAAGTGCGCCTTTGGGCCCTTGGCGCCACGTCGCACATGGGAAACAACAACCGCTGGGCGCGCGAAGGCGGAGTGATCGACGAAATCCTGGTGGAGAATCTGTGGCGCAATCCGGAGGGGAATCCCATCCTCGTCGATGCCCTGTTGCTGGAGTGGGTGACGAAGGAATCGAACATCACGCTGCTGCTGAACGCTGCCGTCAACTACCTAGATCTCGACCCGCAGAGCGGCATCAGGAGCGCCACGGCCTATTGCAGCCAGAATGAGACGCTCTATACGCTTTCAGCGCCGCTGTTTTGCGACGCATCCGGCGACGGCATCCTCGGCTATCTTGCTGGAGCTGCATTCCGCATGGGCGCGGAGGCAGCGTCGGAATTCGGCGAAGGCCTGGCAGGCCCGGAGCCAACGCTGGAATTGCTTGGGCATTCTCTCTATTTCTACAGCCGCGACACCGGAAAGCCGGTCGAGTATGTGGCTCCGGCATTCGCCCTTCAAGATATTGCGCAGATTCCGCGATTCCGCGAGTTGCGGGTCACGGATTCGGGATGCCGCCTGTGGTGGCTGGAGTACGGCGGCGACATGGATACCGTGCACGGCACCGAAGAGATCAAGTGGGAGCTTTGGCGGGTTGCCTATGGAGTCTGGAATTACATCAAGAACTCGGGAGAATTTCCGGATGCCGCCAATCTGACACTTGAGTGGATGGGCATGATTCCCGGCAAGCGCGAGAGCCGTCGTTTTGAAGGCGACTACATGTTTACTCAAAACGATGTCGTCGAGCAGCGCTCACATTTCGACGCAGTGTCGCTGGGGGGATGGGCGATCGATATCCACCCGGCGAGGGGAGTCTACAGCGCCTCGCCTTCCTGCGTGCAGTGGCACGCAAAGGGCGTGTATCAGATTCCGTATCGATCGATGTACAGCCGGAATATTCCCAACCTGTTTTTGGCTGGGCGCATCATCAGCGCGTCCCATATCGCCTTTGGTTCCTCGCGGGTGATGCTGACCTGCGCGCACAACGCCCAGGCTGTCGCCATGGCTGCCGCGATCTGCACGGAAGAGACGATTCTGCCGCGCCAGATTACCGATCCCGAGCGCCTGGAGCATTTGCAGCAGAGGTTGCTGCGCTCAGGACAGCACATTCCCGGCGTGCCCGCGCGCGACCCACGGAATCTGGCCGGCAAAGCCAGAGTGGTGGCAAGCAGCGCCCTGAGGATCGATACGCTCGAAGAAAGCGGAGAACTGAGGAAACTAGATCTGCCTTGCGCCCTGCTGTTGCCGCTTATGGCGGGACCGGTGCCAGCAATTACGCTTCAATTGGACGCTGCAGCCCCGGCTACGCTGCACATGGAAGTCTGGCGGTCTGCAAAGGCCGGCAATACTACGCCGGACGTAAAGCTTGCGTCGGCAGATGCGACGATAAGCGCAGGCCGTTCGATGCCTGTTGAATTTCGCTTCGATGCGACTCTCGAGGCTGACAGTCATGTTTTCTTTATCGTCGCTCCCGTACACGGCGTATCGCTGCATATGAGCAAGAGACAGTTGCCTGGCGTACTTACACTCTGGCAGACTCTGAATCGTGCGGTGGCCAAGAGCGCCGTGCAGAGTCCACCCGATGGTTCAGGAATTGACAGCTTCGCGTTCTGGCTTCCGGAACGGAGACCTGCCGCGCGGAATCTTGCGGTAACGGTTACTCCCCCGATTCGATGTTACGAACCCGCGATGGTTACGAATGGATGGGCACGCCCATGGTGCGGAGCCAATGCGTGGGCTCCTGACTTGAACGACGGCTCTCCTTGCCTGCAGGTCTCGTGGAGCGAGCCGCAGACGCTGCATTCGATCGAGCTGACCTTCGATACGGATTTCGATCATCCCATGGAATCGGTGCTGATGGGCCACCCGGAGCGCGTGATGCCGGGCTGCGTAACCAGCTTTGAAGTGCGGACAGTTGAGGGAGAGAAACTCGCGACGGTCTCAGGCAATCATCAAACGCACTGGCGGCTCAGGTTGCCGACCCCTATCACGACGACGGGCATTGAACTTGCTATTCTTGGATTCGGCCCCGCTGCTCCCGCCGTGTTTGAGGTTCGCTGCTATTGAATTCGCCTGAAGCCAGCCCGGCCCCGCAGGAGACGCGGTTTTCGCTAACGCCACAGAGATGCTGGCTGATCGTTGCCCTGATCTCGGTGGTCGCGCTGATCAATTACTTCGACCGTCAGAGCCTCTCGGTGGTCGCGCCGCGCTTTCAAATGGAATTGCATCTCTCCGATGCGGGCTACGGTCATGTCGTGAGCCTGTTCCTGCTGGCCTCAGCATTCTCTTATGCCGTGTCGGGGATGCTTACGGACTGGCTAGGTACGCGGACCAGCATGGCCCTGTTCGTGGGCTGGTGGTCACTGGCTGAGGCGGTTACAGCTTTCGTTACTACCACGACACAGCTTGCCGCCGCACGCTTTTGCCTGGGGCTCGGCGAGCCTGGCCTATGGGTGGCGGCTCCCAAGGCGGTCGCCGAGATTTTGCCGAAGAAGCACCACTCTCTGGCCATCGGCGTCTATACTCTTGGCTCCACCGTGGGCGCCGTGATTGCGCTGCCTACGATAGCGGCCATCACCACGCACCTGCCCTGGAAATCGGTTTTCATTCTTGACGGGTGCGCCGGGATTCTGTGGCTTCCCTTCTGGCTTGCGACCTACCCGAATGGGAAAGCGCAGCGGGCGGCCGCCGCGTCACTAAAAGCCGCAGCCGCACTGGCTGATCCCGGGGCCAAAAGGGCTGGAACACTGAAAGACGTGCTCTCGCAATCGAAGACATGGAAGTTCCTGATTGCGCGTGGAATGACCGACCCGGTCTGGTTCTTCTATCTTTTCTGGTTCCCCAAGTATCTGCTGGGCACGCGCGGACTCAGCATGGCGGAAGTTGCACGCATCGGGTGGCTGGTTTACCTGTTCGCGGGCGTGGGAACGCTGCTGGGAGGCCTGGTCTCTGGCTGGCTCATTCGGCGAGGCACGATACCCGCACGCGCATACCGCAACACCATGCTGGCTTGCGCCGTTCTGGTTCCGCTGAGCCCTCTGGCCGGATTGGTTTCAAATGCGCTTGTGGCAGTGTGCATTGCATCGCTGATCGCGCTGGCGCACATGGCATGGCTGGTGACCCTGTCTTCGGCCGTGATCGACCTGTTCCCTTCCTCGGAGATCGGCAAAGCGTTCGGGATGATCGCGGCGGGAAGCGCCTTTGGCGGCATGATCTCCACGGAGATCATTGCGCACGTGGTCACGTACCACGGTTATCTGCCGCTGTTCTTTATCATGATGGTTCTTCATCCCATCGCGCTGGTAATGCTCTGGACCACCTTCAGGGAAAAGGTGGCTGCGGTGGCGCCGGCTTAGAGATAAATGTGCGGGCAAAGCGACGGGGCAGAGTCGCGCAGTCTTCTGGCATCCCGTGCCGTGGCCATAGAGTTCAGGCGACGGGCACAGCGATCGAGGGGTCTTCAAGGCTTCAAAAAAACCGCTGCGCACAGGGCTTGCTGCGCCTATTGAACTCGGCGGAAGCAGATATTTTCACCATCCAGCCGATACTCGGCCGAGCACACGTCGCCCCCGCAGATCAATGTCTCTCCGGCAAATAGCTGGCGGCGCGTGATCAGCCCCAGAGTCCCGCAACGAGGGCAGGACATGACGGCCACAAACGGATTTTGCGCATGGCCCAGCTTTGCCTGGTTTTCCAGCACGAAAACCGTTCCGGGGTCCATTCTTTCGGGGATCCATTCTTCCAGAAACTGCAAGTCGGCTGACATCGTGCCCTCCATTGGGTTGATGTAACCGAGCCGAGTCCGATGCGTTCCGGCCGGCTCCGTTTTGGAACAACAGCAGGCTGCGAATGGCATCCCGGAGGCTGAATGTGCCTCCGGTAGGAATTAGTGTTGCCGGAAATGGCCGTCAAAGTCAATCGGAATCGAATCGGAGAGTCCAGAGACGGATTCGGTGTGCCGCAAAAGATTGGCACCGGTCTACCGGGATGCTGCCGTTCCTTCCCTTACCTGGGAACCGGCAAAGTCGTCGATAGCCTTATAGGTTTCCTCGTTGCGAAGAATCGCCTGCACGTACCCGCGCGTTTCGGTGAATGGAATCGATTCTACAAACTCATCCATGCCGCTATAGGGGCCAGCCGCCTGCCAGTCCGCTACACGGTTGTCTCCGGCGTTGTAGGCGGCCATGGCGTACTCCGGTACGCCGCCAAATTTGTCGAGCACCTGGCGCAGATAGCGCGTTCCAAGGCGAATGTTGGTTTCAGGGTCGAGCAACTGGAATGTTTGAAAGTGCTTGAGTCCCTCTTCGCGGGCCATGGCCTTGCCCGAGGAGGGCAGCAACTGCATGAGTCCCCAGGCATTGGCGTGCGAGATAGCCGAAGGATTGAACTCCGATTCCTGGCGAATCAAAGAGGCGACCAGGTAGGGATCGAGGTTGTTCTTGGCCGACTCGGCCCTGATCGTATCCCACCACGGCTCTGGAAACAGAATCCGCCAGTAGACCAGCGGAATGGACTTGATGGGCGCGGAGGCCGAATAAGGCAGGGCCCGCTTGAGTGCACGCATGGCGCGAAACGTTTCGCCATAGGATGCGTAGATCTGCGCCTCGGCCAGGCCACTCCACGATGCGGAGTCGGGATCGGCGGCGATCTCCTGCGCCATGTAGTCGTTCAAGCCCGCATTGGCCAGCAGCCGTGCCTTGGCCAGATGGGGACTGTCGGCGGGAAAGGTTTCTACCAGGCGAGGTTGCGGAACAGGTTGAATATGGTCCAACTGCGGTTCCGAGATCTGCTCCGTGTTGCCGAGGGACGCCAAGCGCCGTCGCGCCATCTGCGCATAGAAATAGTGCTGGTAGGTGCGGACGATAGCGCGGTAATTGGCCGCGGCCCGCGCCGGATTGTGATCCTGGGTTTCGTAGAGGCGGCCACGCCAGTAAAGGGCAGACACGGTCTCCTCGGCGCCGGGATAGAGCCGGATCTGCTCGTCGAACAGGCGCGCCGCATCCGCATAGAGCCCCTGCCGGTAGCTGAGCCAACCCGCGCGCCAGTGGGCCGGCGCGGCGTGCTTGCCGCCGGGAAACTGCGCTGCCAGATCGCTGTAATACGCCACCGCTGTGGGATAGTCGCGCTTGAGCAGGTACATGTTGCCGCTGGAGAACAGCGCTTCAGCCCGCCACGAACTTCGGGGAAACCTCGACTCCATCTCGGAAACAATGCGCTTTTGATCTTCAAGGCTGTCCCGGTCCCGCGCCAGTTCCATGAGCAGATACAAGCGGCGTGCGCCGTTGTCGTCGTCCGTGTCTGCCAGGGCTTCCGCCTTGGCCCTGGTCAACCGCTTCAGTTTCCAATCGCAAGCTGCCTCCGCGACGGCAAACCCGTTGCGGGCCTGAACATCGAGCGCAGACGAACGAGCCAGCGCATGATACTGTTCGGCCGCCTCGCCGTAACGTCCTGCGTTGTAATAAGCATCGCCGAGACTGCGCAACTCGGTTGTTGTAAGCAATGACTCCGCACCCATATCCGTAAGCTCCGCGCGCGCCATTTGAGCCTCAGAACTCAACGGGTGGCCCAGGAGCAACTGCTTGAAGATTCGCTCCGCGGCCTGTGTCTGGCCGAGAGTCAGGGCCACTTTCCCCTGGGCAAACTGGAAGCCGGGGCGGTCTTCGGCAGCAAGGCCTGCCGTCTGCGCGAGCACCCGCTGCGCACCCGCTGTGTTGGCCATTGCCAGAAGAACGTTGGCCTCGAGCTCCGGCGCCTGCGCATCGAAGATGCTGTCTGGATAGCGCTCAATAAAACCGTGTAACAGAACTTCCGCGGCAGATTCGTCGCCTGCGCTATGACTGGCCTGCGCGCCCAGGAAATCCGCGTAGTCGGCCAGTTCACCGCCGGCCTGGCGCGCCTGACGCAGGCTGGCCTCCGCATCGGAATAGCGTTTGTCAAGCATGTAGGCATGGCCTAGGGCCAGATAGGCTGCCGCGGCCGCATCGCCGTTGTGCCTGCGCGCATACGATGTGACGCCGGCATAGGCTTCAGGCGTGCGCAGAGTGGCGAGTTGCTGCGCCATCGGCCGCAGTTCGGTGGAGGCGACAAAAGCCTGCTTGATCCGCGCCGTCCGTGCTGCCCTGGCCGCACGGCTGGCCCTGCCTGCCCGGCTAGCCGGCTTATGACTCTTGGCTTTCGCTGTCTTCTTGCCCGTCTTCGCCTTGGCCGCCGTCTTCGACTTGCGAGAGGCAGAACGGGCCGAAGACGCCGCCGAGTCGCCGGATGATTGCGCCGCCAGCGGCGACACAACCATGAGAACCGAAAGAAGGCCCGCGACGCATCGCGATGCTGTATGGGAAAAGAAAGCTGGAGAAAACGCGACTTTCATATCTTCACTCTATTCTGCTTTCATGCGAGCGCGCCGGCCCGGAACCACTGGCGTTACCGCAAGGCGACGAAATCTGGGATAAGCCCTTCACTCCATGGACCGCACACCAAACGTTTGGTCACAGGCAGCGCCGTCCGTTACACTTATCTATTACCGGTCAATCAGAGTATTACCGGCGGGGCTAAGGATTTTTAGCAACCAACCATCATGACAACCATCCAATCAGTTGCAGGAGAACTCGAGCCGCACCCTGACGTAGCCTTGGTAGAGAGGGTACGCGGTGGTGATGTCTCGGCCTACGATACGCTGGTTCGCAAATACGAGCGCCAGATTTTCAGGATCTCGCAGCATATTACGCAAAACCGCGAAGACGCGGAAGACGTAATGCAGGACGCATTTCTCAAGGCGTATGAAAAGCTGGACCAGTTCCAGGGAAACTCGAAGTTTTACACATGGTTGGTACGAATAGCAGTGAACGAAAGCCTGATGCGACTGCGCAAGCGCCGCACTGGGAAGATGGTCTCGATCGACGAGGATCTGGAGACCGAGGAAGGAACTGTGCCTCGCGACCTGGCCGACTGGGCCCCCGATCCGGAGCAAAATTACAATCAGGCCGAGTTGGCGGAGATTCTGCGCAAGACCATCCAGGGGTTGCCACAGGGCTTTCGGGTTGTGTTTGCTCTCCGAGATGTGGAAGGACTTTCGACCGAAGAGACTGCCGAGACACTTGGACTGAGTATTCCAGCGGTGAAATCGCGGCTTTTGCGCGCCCGACTGCAACTGCGAGAGCGGCTAAGCCGGTACTTCCGCAGAAAAACAGGGGCCAAAGAAACGGGACCCGGAGAAATGGGACGTGGAGAAATGAGGGTTGAAAAGTGACCTGCACTGAATTCCTCGCCCTTCTCGACGACCTGATCGACGACTCCATCTCGGCAGAGATGCGCGCGGAGTTGGAACAGCACCTGCACAAATGCGGACATTGCGAAGTGGTCTTCAACACAACCCGCAAGACCATAGAGATCTATCGATCGCACGAAATCTACGACATGCCGACAGGGCTACGCGAGCGACTGCACGCCGCCATCATGGCCCGCTGCAAGAACGGCTGCTGAAACTGGCGGCTGGTGCTTAGGATGGACGAAGCACTGGTATATTTTTGATCTTCAAGATCGAAACGCTCCTTCAAATGCGAGTAATCCGTGGGCATAACTGCAGAACGGCCAGAACCTCTCTCGTGCGGCTTCACTTTGAAGACAGATTTTGTCTGCCTGGAGCAATCTTCCCTGCATTTCTGCCGTTCAGCATCGTCTGTGAACTCCGTTGAAATCAAAGGGGCCTCAGGGTCCGGCAGAAGGGGCACGCAGGAATGACATTCGATATTCGTGCCTTCTGGCTGATCGGAGCACTCGGCGCCTGCGGATTCGGCTTGCTGGTGCTCATCGTAAAAAAGGCCTACCCTAGCTACCTGGGCCGCGTGTTGTCGCTCTGGGGCGCCGCCAATGTCGCACTGGGGGGCAGCTACGCCATTCGGCTAGGCGGCCCGTGGGAAGGGCAATTCGTCTATCACGTCCTCAGCAACACGCTTGTTGCAACTTGCCTGAGCCTGGAGTATTGGGCCATTCGCGATCTCAAGCGGCAACCCTCATCGACAGGCTGGATTGTGGGACCTCCGCTGCTGATGTTCACCTGCTGCACATGGCTCACATCCTTCCACAGGAACATAACGATAGAACTGCTCGTTTTCGACATAATCAACATGTCGATGATGGTTCTTATTGCCCGGTCGTTATTGCGGAAAGAAGATAATCGAAGGCCATTCGCCGATGTCATAGCTGCAACGGTTTACGCCCTGCTTGCAATGGGAACTTGCGGCGTCATTGTCGACTTTTTCCGGAAGGGCCAATTCGGCACGGAGTACGACTTCAATGCTCCACGATCCATTTTCAACGGTATTTCAGCAGTAGTGATTGAAGGAATTATCTTCCCCTTATTCCTGCTGATGTTGTCGGAACGACTGAACCGGGATCTTGTAGTTCAGGCAATGCGCGATCCGCTCACTGGCCTCTACAATCGACGCGCATTCGAGGAGATCGCATTCCGCGAAATGTCCGGAGCTTCCCGTTCCGGGCTGGGACTTTCTGTTCTGATGATCGACATCGACCACTTCAAACAGATCAACGACCAGCATGGACACGTGGCAGGCGACGTCGCGCTGCGCGCGGCTGCGACTACCCTCCGGAGCAGCATGCGCGACGAAGATTTTCTCTGCCGATGGGGCGGCGACGAATTCTGTGCCCTGCTTCCGCGTGCCCGGCTGGAACATGCAACGGTAGTCGCCGAACGCATACTTGAGGCGTTTCGGGACTTTAATTTTCACCTTGAAAAAGGGCCAATTGAGATAGCCCTCAGCATCGGAATTACAACCTATAACAGTTCCGCGAAGGATCTCACCGAACTCGTCGACCGTGCCGATGCCGCACTCTACGAGGCCAAGAATACGGGCCGCAATCGGTGGGCGATCGCTCCCGATAAAAATTAGGGCAAATTTCCTATTTGTGCAGAGGAAGAAGCGTTCCCTCAGGGGCTAAAGCCCTTGTTTATTTTCTGCCACTTGCGGCACGGCTGAAGCCGTGCCCTTTCAAAACAATGCCTTGATAAGAGTTTTCCGCAGCCTGTAAAGCCCTGGTCTTTCTGATTGTTTACGGCCCGGCGACCCAGAGGGTACCCCGGCCGTGCCCTTTCAAAGCCACTCTAAACATACTAGAAAAATGCTCTAGTGCTTGCTGTACATTTCCATGACGTCCTTGCGCAGTTCCGCGCGGCTTGATGGACGTGTGTAGAACATGTGTCCGCCGGGATACTCGCGCACCGCCACCCGAGCCGGATCGCCCATCACCGGCATCTGGTCCACGGTGAGAATCGACCCCATGAATGGGCAGGAGAGATCGTTCCAGCCGTGCACGATCAGTACGCGCAGCTTAGGATCGGCGGCCACTGCCTTGCGCAGTTGCGGAACGGAACCGGCGCGGAGATCGTCTCCGCGATCCCACTGGTGGCCCACATCGTAGGACAGTGCGTTGTAGCGCGCATCTACCTTCCAGCCAACGGTGCGGGTGACAAAGTCCACCATCGCGGTGGTCAATGGAGCCACGATGCTGGCCAGAATCGGATCGCTGGAGCGTTGTTCGGGCGCGAACGGAAAAGGATCGAACGACGTCACGTTCGAGTCGTACACGGAGCCGAGCTTGCCCTGCTCGCGGAAGACTTCGCGCAGATATGCTTCTGTTTCCAGGCGGCCTCCGGAGTACTTCACAAAGGACGGGTCAAGACCTGTAAGCTCGGTGACGCGATCGATCATTTTCTTTGTGGCTTCCGGATCGGATCGCCCTTTGAGCAGGGTGGTGGCATACTCGCCGCGGGTGTAGGCGATCACATCGGCCATGGTCTGGGGAGTGAGCTTGTTTTCGCGCTCCAGGTGGGCAGCCGTGATGGAGGGCAGCGTCATCATCCAAGGCATCGGAGACAGGTCGCCGTTATCGTCAACGGTTGGGTTGAGGTAAGGCGAGACCAGCACCAGGCCGTTCATGGCCACCCCCAGTTGCGACTGGAGATAGTAGGTAATGCGCGGTCCGCGGAAACCACCGTAGCTCTCGCCCACCAGGTACTTTCGGGAGCCGAGGCGGTTGTTCTTGACCAGCCAGTCGTAGATGACCCTGGAAAGATACTCAATGTCGGGCGTGGTGCTGTAGAAGAGCTTTTTAGCCTGATCCTCGGGGACTGAAGCGCGGCTGAAGCCGGTGCCTACGGGGTCAATAAATACGAGGTCCGTGAAGTCCAGCCAAGTTCCCGGATTATCGCTGAGCGCCGGGGGATCAGATGGACTGTCGCCCTCGTTGCCGGCCTGCACGTGTTTGGGGCCGAAAGCACCCAAGTTCAGATAGACCGATGAAGCTCCGGGGCCGCCATTCAAGGCAAAGGTGACGGGCCGGTTCTCGCCCTCCACGGAATAAGCCGTCACCACTACTTCGCCGGCTTCCTTGCCGTCCTTGTCACGCACCGGGAATGCGCCCACGGTGGCCGTGTAGCGCAGCGGCCTGCCATCGAGTTGAATGGACTGCTGCACGTGCGCCTCGGCCGGCAGAGGAGGGAACGCCGTCTTATCGGCAACTACTGGCTTGTCAGATATTGCCAGCTTATCAGGGGCAGGGGGTGCTTTGTCGGGCTGCGCGGCCATGCGCGCGGCGGGCATGGCGAGACAAAACAGCGCGCAGGCAAGAAGCGCAAGACGCGGCCGGACCGGTTGCAAACAGAACATCTTCATGGAAATACGATACAAGGCCAGGGCCGGGTACTGGCAGTGACCCCGCCGCTTGATTTAACCTCAAACACGGCATGAAACTCAAATACGCGCTTCTCGTCCCCGCACTGGCCGTGGTTTGCGCCGCGTCAGCACCCTTTTATGCGCTTGCGCAGCAGTCCGCGCCGACAACTCCGCCGCCTGCTGCCCAACCCGCGGACGACCTACCGGACGCTCCGACGGCCAATATCGCCGTCACCATCGTTCCCAAAGGGCCTACGGTTGTGATGGACACCTCCATGGGCCGTATCACCTGCCAGTTTTACCAGCAGCAGGCGCCTCTGGCCGTTGCCAACTTCATCGCCCTGGCCCAAGGGACAAAAGACTGGGCCGACCCAGGGACCAGAAGGGTCCAACACAACAAGCCGCTCTACGACGGCACAACTTTCCATCGCGTGATTCCCGAGTTCATGATTCAGGGTGGCGACCCAATCGGGACCGGCATGGGCGACCCCGGCTACAGCTTCGAGGATGAAATTGACCCCAACCTCACCTTCGACCGCCCCGGCAGGCTGGCCATGGCCAACTCCGGGCCCAACACCAACGGAAGCCAGTTTTTTATCACCGAGCAGGCATATGACACGCTGAACGGCCACTACACGCTCTTCGGCCAGTGCGACGACGCTAGCGTTCAGGTGGTGAAAGCCATTGCCCGAGTGCCGCGTGACGCCGACGACAAGCCAGCAACACCGGTGATACTGCAAAAGGTAACCATCGTCCCCGTGGGCCAGCCGTTGCCGGCCTCTCCAGCGGTGCCGCAACCTGCACCCCTCGCGCCAAAACCATAATTTTGTTCGAACCCACCAAATTCGGGTACCCCGGATCTCATTTTTGAGACTGGGAATTCTCGAAACCAAGGAGTCCCAATGGCACTTGAAACAGGAACTTATGCAGTCTTCACTACAACCGAAGGCAAAATCACGGTCCGCCTTTTTGAGACCGAGGCGCCCATCACCGTCAAGAATTTTGTAGAACTGGCCGAAGGCGCCAAGGAATGGGTGCACCCCACCACGCGCGCCAAATCCACCGACAAGCTGTTTGACGGCACCGTCTTTCATCGCGTCATTCCTGACTTCATGATCCAGGGCGGCGACCCCACCGGCACCGGCATGGGTGGCCCCGGCTACCGCTTTGGGGATGAAACGAAGGGCTCTCCGCACAAGTTCGACAAGCCAGGCAAGCTGGCGATGGCCAACAGCGGCCCCGGAACCAACGGCTGCCAGTTCTTCATCACCGTGGCTGCAACGCCGTGGCTGACCGGCAACCACACCATCTTTGGTGAAGTGGTCGAAGGCCAGGAGATCGTGACCAATATCTCAAAAGTCCCAACCGCAGCCCAGGACAAACCCAAGACGCCCGTCGTCCTGGAGTCGGTAGTGATTGAGCGGGTCGCGTAATAGCCGGTTAGCATATCAAAAAGGAAACCCCAATCTTGATTGGGGTTTCCTTTTACCTGCTTATATTCGGCTATGCTTCAGAACACATTTACATCCAGTCCCGCGATGAACTGAATCCCTTGGATACGCAGCTTGTGCAACTTCTTGTCATGCGTCAGAAAAAGGTCCACGCCCGACGACGCGGCACAAGCCAAATGGATGGCGTCCGCTGGGCTCACATTTTCAGAAGCGCGCAACTGCGCAAACAACTCCGCCGCCTTGCGATCGAACGGTAATACCTCGATTCCACCGCTATCGAAGAGTTCCCTCACCTTTGCTGACAGGGTCGCGTGCTTGTGCCTGAGCGTTCCGGTTAACACCTCGCCCATGCATAGATAGCTCGCACAGAGCCGGTCCCCACGTTGCAGCATCGACTGAAATATTTGATCGACCCGCGCAACGTAAGCCGGATGGCTCTCAACCCAGTACACAAAAACCATCGAGTCCCAATACACGCGGCTCACTCAAGGTCCTTCTTATCCGGTCCGTAGAAGTTTGCGCGCTCCTTTTTCAGCCATGCCTCGCCTCCGCCTTCAGCGGCGTATAGGTCCTTGCCCATCCCGCGCAACTCGTAAAACAGGCGCACCCAAGGCTGCTCCATCGCTGCAGCAAGCGTTGGCGCGGATCCATGCTGCTCTCCCAAACGGGTTTCCGCTGGACCTTCCAGATTCACCGTGTAGGTTACCGTCAGCGTCGTTCCCCGTCCACTCGGAGGTCCCTGCTTGGAGCTGACCTTGACACCGGACTCTCTCTCCAACAGCTTCGACTCCATTACCTGGCAGACATTCGGCACACGGTTTCGCAGGCAAAGCTCACGATGAATGTCGCCAGCCCGCAGCGTGACCAGCGTCTCACCGCGCTGCCGCGCCGGCTCGAAATAGCAGGAGCGAATATATTGCCGGATTCCGCTTGCGTTGACCGATTGTTGTATTTTCATAGCCAACATAGACATAGCATAACATACTAGACAATACAAGACATCCTAAGTCACTCTTTGCCCCCGCACAGGCCCAGAATTGCCTCGCCGAACTTCTCCATCTTGCCGGGACCCATTCCGCTAACCGCCAGCAATTGATTTGGATTTGCGGGCCGCGCCTGTGCCACCGCACTTATCGTCCGGTCATTCAGCACCATATAGGCAGGAAGTCCCAGCCGTTTGGCCTCCGCCGCCCGCCACTCTCGAAGGCGAGCCGCCAACGTTTCACCTGCCGCCGACAACTGCACGGGGCCAGCTTCCGGCTCCGCCTTCTTTCCGGGCCTGGCCGCGGAAGCCTTGGACTTCCTGGCGCGTGGCGGGGCCGAAGCGCCTCTGCTGCCGAATTCTTCCACAATTCCGTCGCTGATCAACAGGGCCAATAGAGTCGTCGGCCGTACCTCAAGTCCTCTTTCCGTCAGCCGAACTTTGCGGAACCGAATGACCTCTCCGTCCTTCTCGAACTCCGCCTCTTCAATCTCGATCAATCCCGCGCGCACCATCGCTTCCAGAAGGCTGTCGAACTCGTTCCGGCTCATGCGGCCACCGAGCTCGAGATTTCGTTGCAGGGTTCCTGTGGCCTTGTAGTCCACCGGACGCAAGTCGTCCACGATGGATTGCACAATCTCGCGGTCCACCGGCGACGGGCGCCGGAACTGGCGGAGAACCGCACCTGCCGGATCGCACACGTCGCAGATCCCGCACGCGCGGCTTGCATCCTCAACGTCGCCGAAGTGCCGCACCAGAGCCGCCATCCGGCATTCGGACGAGGTAGTAAACCGCAGCACCTTTTCAAATTGCTCGGCACGATATTGCGCCTGGATCGCGTATGTCTTCTTCCAGCCGGTGCCGCCCCTGGTGACGTTGCCGCCGAAGTCGACGCGCGCGCCGCCATGAATCTCCAACTTCTCGAGGGCCTTGTCGAACTCCTCTTCGCCAAGACGCACCGCGCCGCGCAATTCCTCGACCTGCTGCGGCTCGTCGGTCAGCGCCCGATGGACCTGGTTTAGATGCTCCACTGGCGGGTAGTCGCGGTTGAGGAAGAAGTCGTGGGTCTTCTGGTCTGCATAAGAGTGCATCAGGTAGGTCCGGCTGGGCGCTCCATCGCGTCCCGCACGGCCAATCTCCTGGTAGTAGCCTTCGAGCGTCGCCGGCAGGCCGGCATGAATCACCGTCCGAATATCCGCCTTGTCGATTCCCATGCCGAAGGCGATCGTCGCCACAACCACCTCGAGCTCGCCAGCCTGGAAAGCTGTCTGCACGCGCTCGCGCGTTTCGGAGTCCAGCCCGGCGTGGTACGCCGCCGCAGGAATTCTCTTCGCCGAATGCCGGCCGGCACCTCCTCTGGAGACGGTCCTCGACAACTCTTCTGCCAGCTTCTCCGCATTCTTCCGCGAAGTGGCGTACACAATCGCAGGCCGTCGCTCAGGATTGGCCAGCAGGCTGCAAATCGCTTCGGCGCGTTCCGGAACCGGAAGCTCCACCACCTCGATGGCCAGGTTGTCACGACGGAATCCATGAATAAACTGGACTGGTTTCTTCATCCCAAGTTGCGCCAGGATGTCGGCCTGCACGGAGGGAGTGGCCGTAGCCGTTAACGCCAACACAGGCGTAGGATCGCCCTCGCCGCGCAACCCCGGAAGGTGCTGCCCCAGCATGCGGTAGTCGGGCCGGAAGTCATGGCCCCATTGCGAAATGCAATGCGCTTCGTCAATCGCAATGAGCGCCAGCTTGCGCTTGGCCAGCATCTCTGGGAAGCCAGGCACCCGGAGGCGTTCCGGCGCGATGAATAGAAACTGAAGTGTCCCCTGCAGATAGTCAACGCACGCTTGCCGCGCCACACCGCGGTCGAGGCCGGAGTGAATGCGGGCAACCTTGAGGCCGAGGGCGGTCAGTTTCGCCGCCTGGTCGTCCATGAGCGCGATCAGAGGAGAGATGACCAGAGCCGTCCCTCCACGCGCAATCGAGGGCAACTGGTAGCAAAGCGACTTCCCTGCCCCGGTCGGCATGACGAGCAGCAGATCGCGGCCGTCGATAGCGGCACGGCACACCGCCTCCTGGCCCGCCCGAAACACAGCAAACCCGAACACCGACCGCAACAGCGCAATTAAATTCGCGGATTCCACGCCCGTCGCCAAGTCCAGTCCGCCTTAATGACAAGAAGAACAGATCGAAGCCATGCACAGGCCCCGTTCCAACTTTACAGGAGCGGTTGCTCGCAAGTTCTGCCGCAGGCAAATCTATCCATCCCTGTTGACTCAACTTCAGCCTTGACATACTCTTTGTTATCGATCAGGTTCCAAAGGATTGAATCGCCCGCAAAGTAGCTGCTCTGAGCGAAATGAAGCCCTTCCCCCCGTCGCCGTATGAGAGGCTTTGCACTCGCTCATGTTCTTCTCAGAATTCACTCCTTAGGGCTCGATCAATTTCCAGAAATTCAACCGAGTAGCAATCAAATTGCGATGAGGAGAATCCATGCCAAAGAACATTGCTTTCTTTGCCGACGGTACGTGGGACGAGCCCGCCAACAACTCAAATGTCTTTAAGCTCTTTTCTGCCGCCGCCAGAATTGATGGCGTGCAGATAACTGCCTACGACTCCGGCGTGGGTACGGATGGGAATCCGGTAAGTGACATCCTGGGCGGGGCGTTGGGGGAGGGACTATTTCAAAAAATCAAGCAGGGTTACGCCGACGTGGCCGCGAACTATGCACCTGGCGACTTGATTTATCTGTTCGGCTTCAGTCGCGGGGCATTTACCGCTCGCAGCCTGGCCGGCATGATTTCCGCATGTGGCCTGCCGACGGTGAACCAAAACGATCCCCAATGCCTCGATATGGCGTTCGAGGCTTATCGCAACACGTCTCAGCGGCCGATGCTGCTCGCTTCTTTGAATGCGACCTACAAGATGGACAAACCCGGCATCCAGCTTGTTGGGGTTTGGGATACGGTGGGCTCTCTGGGAATTCCGGCGATCTTTGGCGGAATCGATGTGGGCCAATACGGCTTTCTCGATACCGGCCTGCATCCGGACATCGCAAACGCCGTGCAGGCGGTGTCCATCGATGAACAGCGACTCCAGTTTCAACCGGCACTGTGGACCACGCCACCTGTGCCCGGACAGTCGATCACGCAGGTGTGGTTTTCGGGGGTTCATTGCGATGTGGGCGGAGGCTACGCCCCCGACGCGGGCGGCTTCTCCCTCTCAAACATCACTCTGCACTGGATGGCGCAATACGCGCAGAAATGCGGGTTGCAGTTCAAGCCGGACGCGTTTCCGGCGGCACCGCAGCTTGCCGACGCACTCGCGACTCTGCATAACTCCCTGACCGGGCTCTATCGCATTACGCCGCACCGGCGGAACGTCGTCTCCGGCTCTCCGCTGTATGCCAGCGTGCAACAACGCTGCGCAACGCCCACCACAAATTACACTCCGGGCAATCTCCACATTCAATCCGGGCAACTTACTGGAACGTACACAATCGTGGACGCGTAGGGTTCGGATTTGAGTCGCATCGCGAAAGGAGAAGCGGCCACCAAAGACACAATGCCTTGTCGCCCGCTGGCTCTGCGAGCATAGGACAACCTTCGACCGCTAGAATGTTCACGGACATCCACGGGCAGGAAGGATTGAACTCTATGCCAACGCAAGGCAAGGCAACTCGACGAACATTTCTGAAAAGCGCACTGCTGGCTTCAGCACCGCTGCTGGCAGGCGCTACGGCACAGGCCACGCCCGCAGAGGGAATTGCGGAAGAGCACACCTCACGCAAGAGCGACCGGGCACAGTGGCTTGAGATTGTGGAGCGCGTGTCGCAGCCACTTTTGGAAGCGATCAGTCATGAGAAGCTGCGCGCTACCATGCCGATTGAGTGCGTGAAGGGACAGACGGAAGCGCGGGCGCAGTCAGCGCATCTCGAGGCTACGGGGCGGCTGCTGTGCGGGTTGGCTCCCTGGCTTGAGGACAAGCCGGGCAACGACGCAGCGGAGGAGAAACTGCGCGGTCGCTATCGCGACTGGGCGCGGCTGGCGATTCATTACGGCACCGATCCTCATTCGCCCGATGCCTTCAACTTTGGCACCAATCAGCAATCGGTGGTGGACGCGGCGTTTCTGGCGCTGGCGATTGTGCGCGCTCCAAACGAACTCTGGACCAAGCTGGATTTCGCAACGAAGCAAAATCTGGTGCAGGCGCTCAAGGCGACGCGCATCATTCAGCCGGGCTTCAACAACTGGATTTTATTCAGCGCCATGGTGGAAGCTTGCCTTTGCAAGTTCGGCGAAGAATGGGACACGGTGCGCATCGACTACGCACTGCGCCAGCATCAGCAGTGGTACAAGGGCGACGGCATCTATGGCGACGGCGCGCAGTTCCATTGGGACTACTACAACAGCTTCGTGATTCAGCCGATGATGCTGAACGTGCTGGATGCCGTGAAAGCGACCAATCGCTGGGAGACGATGCGCAGCTCGATCGAGGCGCGGGCACGGCGCTATGCCGCGATCCAGGAACGGCTGATCAGCCCCGAAGGGACTTTTCCCGCCATCGGGCGCTCGCTGGCTTACCGGTTCGGCGCGTTGCAGCACCTGGCGGAGATGGCCCTGCGGCGCGATCTGCCGGAAGGCGTGCACCCGTCGCAGGTGCGCGGCGCGATGACCGCCGTGATGACGCGCATGGCCGCGGCCAAAGGCATGTTCGATGACAAGGGATGGCTGACGATCGGCTTCGCGGGACATCAGCCTTCGATTGGCGAAGCGTACATTTCAACGGGAAGCTGTTATCTGTGCTCGGCTGCGTGGCTGCCACTGGGACTGCCGGCGACGGACGAGTTCTGGAGCGGCGCTGCCGCGCCGTGGACTCAACAGAAGGCATGGAGCGGCGTTGACATCCCTACCGACCACGCAATCGGCGAGTAGGGGGAGTGGGTGGAGGGGGGTGCTCCGCCTCGGGGTTCCAGCTCTGCACCCGGTTTTAACTTCATACTTCAATTGTGCGCCGGGGAAGGGTAATTCTCTGCAGTGAAAATAGCGGCTAAGTTATTGAAATTAAACAATGTAAAATTATGCCTCATTTTCATCTTTTTCTGGGTGCGGATGCGCCCCATACTGGACTGCAAATTTTCTCGATGGGTTGGCGGGCGGAATCTGGTGGGAATGGGATGAAGTGAAGCGCCTCGGCCCTCTGGAAACGCTTCAAACCGGACGGCATGGCTTCATGCTATCCAACAGCCGCCCACTCATCGCGATAAAGCCGCGATGAATGGGGCACAGATCCTCATGCCTCAGACTGGTTCTTCCATACGGATGAGCGGGCCACCTGCCT
>CAIKND010000036.1 GCA_903828675.1 uncultured Acidobacteriaceae bacterium | reverse complement strand
GTTGAATACCCCGGCAACACAGTCGGTGACCCTTACCTCGACCGGCACCGCCTCAGTCACGGTGAATTCGGCCACACTGACCGGCACAGGATTCACGGTTTCAGGCGCCACTTTCCCGGTCACCCTGAATCCAGGTCAGGCACTGACGTTGGCGGTCGTATTCAACCCCATTGCCACAGGAACAGCAACAGGCACATTGACCATTGCCAGCAATTCATCAACCAGCAGCTCGGCGGTGATAGTCCTCACCGGCGCCGGTACGGCACATCAAGTCGAACTGAGTTGGAATCCGCCAAGCAACTCTTCTGATCCCGTTGTAGGCTACAACGTCTATCGTGCGCCGAGTGGCACCTCGAATTACCAGTTGTTGCATTCATCTGGGGATGTTCAAACAACATACGTGGACTCTCCAGTACAGAGCGGGCAAAGCTATGACTATATTGTCATGAGTGTCGACAGTCATACTGTTCTGAGCATTCCGTCCAATGTGTTCCGCGTGGCAATTCCATAACAATCCAGGATGCGAGCCCGGCTTGCATCCTGGTGGCTGTTCTTTCGCTACCGTTTCGCGGATTCCGCGGGATGATCAACGAACTTAAGCGATCGCCAACACGGTAGAGCCTCGAGTTTCCGGTCAGAGCCCGCTGGCCGGGAGTTCGAGGCCCTGTTAAAGTACTCCATCGTCTTTGCTCACTGCAGATTATCAGGATGCCATAGATCCGGTCGCACTCCGCGTCTCCACGCGCTCTACGTCTGAAGCGTCAATCTCCACTCCCACGGAGCGCTCCAGCAGGTCAACCGAAAGGACCAAACGACAAGAATTCTTCTTCCGCACCAAGACACCTTCCACGCCCTCGAGGGATCCACGCTTCACTCGAACCCGCTCACCGCACTTCAGAAAGGGATGCGGTTCAATGCGATATGTCCCTTCAACCGCTCTGCGAATTGTCTGGATTTCCGTCTCCAGGATGACCGCGGCTTGATCGCCTTTGCTTAGAATCATGTGTACTCCGGGGGTCGTCACGATCTTTAGTCGGCGTTCAAGCCCCCCCCGGACGAACAAGTAGCCAGGAAAGAGTGGCAACGTGAGCATCTTTCTCCTGTCCTTCCAGCGCCGCTGCGTCTCGTAGAGTGGCAGAAAGACGTCAAGACCCTTAGCCAACAACATCTCGGCCACCACTTTCTCGTGCTGGTGACGCGTGTAAAGCGCCCACCAGTCTGAGTTTTCTGAGATTCTGGGTTCCATGTCGTTTGAAGTGATCATCTGCTCTACCTCATGATTGCTGGACGCCCTACCCTGATTTGCAACGAAAGTTCATGTCGTGGCGATTTGACGCCTGTTCGCGTTACCGAACTGTGCCCACCTGTGCTTTAGCTCCAATGGTTCCCTCTCGCGATTACCTGCATCACCTCGGTGCAAACACTCGCGACTTGCTGTCTGATGGCAGTGTGAGATTGTGAATGGCCCACGGATAGACTTGAACCATGTCGGCGACGACGACAAACCTGGCGAGCTTTCGGTGGTGATGACGAACCAGATTGCGGGCCACGAAGTAATTCAACGTCACCATTCCGCCCTCGAATGTTGCTAACAATGCTGTATTGTTGGCAACCGTCTCCGGCAAAAACTCTTCGCGATTTCTGTCACTTAGCATCTTCTGCGTTGAATAGGTATCGAGCGCCCGTGCGCCGGCATCAGATGCCAACAGCGCCCAGTCCACGCGGTCAAGGCGTGGTTTGGATTCTTCCGACGGCACTTGAGCCACCAGATGTATGGCAAGAAAGAGGATCGCGGAGATGCATATGGATTTCAAGCCGGTAACCCCCAGGGATGGGGTCTAGGCCGGCATGCGTTCCGGTCAGCTCGATTAAATCTCGCCATAAGAAAGCCAAGCGCCTCTTCCAGCCTGGACCTCATCCCATTCATTCGTGCCAGGAAGTGTCCAGAGGGCTTCACAGATGACTTATCAAACTCATCTTCCCGCTTGTGCCGTCTTTGCATGCTGCAGCTTTTGCACCTTCATATCCAAACCGATGCCCTTTATTTCTCCTAACTTAGATCGAGCTACTTCAGTCGACTGTGAAAACATTTGCATATGTAGTGAGCAAATGTTTGCATGCTTACCGTGCCCTGGGTATAGGGGATTCCATGCGGAATTGGGAGACTGGGCGCCGACGCGGGACCACCGGCCTTTGCCGAAATGGCCCCACTGCAACTTTCTGCATCTATCGTGCGTATCTTTATTCGGCTCGCATCTTCAAAGGAGTAATGTATGCCAGTGAGATTTTGTCATCAATGCGGAACCGGGTTGCCCACGAGCGCGCGCTTTTGCTCGAACTGCGGTGCGGTCATTCCTGTTATGGAGTCGATGCCGGGCAGGCCTCTGGTCAGGCCCCGCACTGGCCGTCAGATTGCCGGCGTCTGTCTGGCCCTGGCGCAGTCGAACGGCTGGGATGTCGCAGTGGTTCGTATTGCTACGGTACTGGGCTTCTGCTTCTCCGGCGGATTCGTTGGCGTGGCCTACCTGGCTGGCTGGATTGGCATTCCAGAGGAGCCACTGAACCTTCCGGGGGCGTATCCTCCTGGTATATGAACGGTACTTACGAATCGAACGGAGCGCGCCTCGGCTATAGCGATACAGGAGCAGGCCTGCCGGTAGTCTTTCTCCACCCTACGCCGCTTGATCGTGATTACTGGCGGCCGCTCGCGGAAGACCTCGCGGGTGTTCGAGCTATTGTTCCCGACCTGCGCGGGCACGGCAGCTCGGAGTTGGGTTCGACGTTGCCGGTGGGCTTGTTCGCGAATGTTCCTGATGCACCGGTACTCACCATGCGGCAGCTTGCCGCCGATGTATTCGCTCTCCTGGATCATCTCAAGGTGAAGAGGGCAGTCTTTGCAGGTTGTTCTATAGGTGGCTACGTTCTGCTGGAGCTTTGGCGCATGGCTCCGGAACGGATCAGCGGACTTGTCTTTATCTGCTCCAAGCCGCAGCCGGACGCGAAGGCCAACCTCGCGCGACGCGCTGTGACCATTGCCCAGGCGCGCGCCGGGGGCGCCGGCGCGCTCTTCGACGGGATGACGCAGATGCTTATCGGTTCAACCGCTCGCGAGCGCCGGCCAGAGATTGTGGCCGAACTGCGAGCCCGCATGACCCTTACCGCTGAAGCTCTGGTCGCTGTTCAGGCAGGCCTCGCGACACGCCCCGATTCGATGCCTGCGATTGCCACTATCAGCGTTCCGGTGCTGGCTATTGCGGGCGGCGAAGACCCAGGGGTAACGGCTGCGGAGATGGAGCCCTTCTCCGCGGCGCCGGGTGGTTGCGAGTTTCATTTGCTGCCGGATGCAGGGCACTTTGCAGCCTATGAGCAGCCGCGCAAAGTTGCGGCCCTGCTGGCTGATTGGTTGCGCCAACCCGCGGCCCAATAGTCCATCGCAGACCCTGTGGGCTGACAGGATGCGGCGTTTGATGTTTTACTTATGCGGGAGCACAGTCATGGAAAATATCGCAATCAAAAATCCAAGCCGCCGCAATTTCTTACGCACAGTGCCAGTCGCCGCCGCTGCAGGTCTCGCGCTTACAGAAGCATCGCTTCTTGCCACGCCCGCAGCCGCCCAGAGCGCAGCTCCTGCTGTCGCAGGTGCATTCCAACTATTCACCGCGTCAACTCTTGCGGATGACGTCAAGGCCATTCAGGCAAAGTCGGGCAATAACAACTTGGTGACGATGAAGGAACTTCTGGTTGTTTTGACCGTGGAGACGGACAAGAGCGCCAAGGAGTTCGAGTGGCATGAGCACCGCGACCATGTACTTCAGATTCTGGACGGAACAACGGTCTACGAAGTGGGCGGGACGCCGAAGGGCGGCCACAACGTCCGGCCCGGCGAGTGGCTTGCCCCAGAGGCGGAAGGGGCAACCAAGCTAACGCTGACGAAGGGCGACATGCTGGTGATTCCGCGCGGCACGCTGCACAAGCGAACGACGGCGGGAACAGTAACGCTTTCGTTGATTTCGTCGCAGGGAAGCGTTTAAGCGTTCAGATTCCGCGCGGACGTTTTGGATGTTTGACAGAAACGGCTGAGTGCCTGTGTGGCGTGTACGCTGCCGACATGCACTCAGCCGTTTTTTTGCATTGGTTGCGCATTGGCGCAGTTGCCAGAGCCGATCTCTCAGACTGAAAATCCCTCGTCGAATATCGTCGCATTGTAAGCAATCTCGTAGCGGGGAACAGTCGACATCAGATTCTCAACGGCCTCGACAGTTTTGATTCCGCCCCTTGCCCCGGTAGCCATGCAATTCATGGCGGCGGCCCCACAGGAAAAGTCGAGTATCCGCTCCAGTGGCCAGTCCTGCAACAAACCATAGATGAATCCGGCATGGAAGATATCCCCGGCACCTGTGGTGTCGACGACCGGAACGCGATAAGCGGAGCAGTGCAGCATCCTCGTGCCATCCCAGGCCAGCACGCCGTCCGGACCCAATGTAGCAGCGGTTAGCCGGCACCCAAAGCGTATCTGCATTTGACGCAGAGCCCGCTCCAGGTTGCTCTCATTCATCAGCCTGCAAGGGAAATCCCGGCTCACGATCAGGTAGTCGATGTTTGCGATCAGATCTTCAACACCCGGATACA
The DNA here is from genome assembly GCA_903828675.1 of uncultured Acidobacteriaceae bacterium. Classification (GTDB taxonomy): domain Bacteria; phylum Acidobacteriota; class Terriglobia; order Terriglobales; family Acidobacteriaceae; genus Telmatobacter. The sequence goes on along the minus strand of CAIKND010000036.1, from coordinate 150,079 downwards.
ACTCATCGAGATCAGCCACCACCGGAATGCCGGCAGCGCGCGCCCATGTGGCTGCAAGTGTCGCCGCCGCCGTGTCATGGCCGTCCACGTGAAGAGCGCGCGCATTCTCAATCCATGCGCGGTCCAACTCCTCCGGCTGAAGCGCCATACGCTCATCGCGTCGGCAAAGGACAGTGCGTTCGCCTCCTCCATCCACCAGGATCAGCGACTGTGGGCTCACGCCCCCTTTAACTGTGGCAAGCTGTGTTTCAACGCCAGCCGAGGCAAACGCCGCGTGATGCAGCCGGGCGGCATCGTCATCACCCAGTTTTCCCACGTAGCGGGTACTCAGTCCCCAAGCTTGGCAAGCAATTACGGTGGTAGCGGTCTGGCCCCCCGGCATTACACTCGCGGCGTTGTACTCCATCTTGGAGCCTCGCACGGGGTAAATCGGCAGGGGAATCAGAGTGTCTGTGGCGTTCAACCCTACGCCCACGAGATCAACCTTCGGCAATTCCCTCATTTGGTTATTGTAATGGGCCGGTGAGCGCATCTCGCCTGGTCGCGAAATACTGTAGGCTCAAGAGAGTGTTTTTCCAGGGGAAACTGATCGTGACATCGCATTCTTCGCCCTCATCTTCATCCTCGCGCCCGTTCCACTATCCGCAGCCGGGCAGAGGCCTGTATTGTGGAAAAGTCTCGCTCGACGGCCTGGCCAGGCGGTTCGGTACACCACTTTATGTCTACTCCGGCGATCAGATCGCGGAGCGGCTTAGCCTGTTTCAGCGTGCGTTTGAGGGCAGGGAACACCTGGTTTGCTATGCCGTGAAAGCCAACTCGGCTTTAGCGATTCTCAAGCTGCTTGCCGACCGGGGGGCGGGTTTCGACATCGTCTCAGGAGGCGAATTGGAGCGGGTTCTGGCAGTCGCGCCCGAGGCTGCGGGACGAGTCGTCTTTTCCGGCGCTGGCAAGACCGCGGCGGAGATTGACCTGGCTCTGAATGCGAACATTATCGAGTTCAACGTGGAAAGCGAGGTGGAGTTGGCGCTGCTGGCCGCGCGCGCCCGCAAGCTGAAACGCAAGGCGCGCTTTGCGCTGCGCGTGAACCCCGACGTATTCGCAGATACACATCCCTACATTTCCACCGGCCTGCGCGAGCACAAGTTCGGCATCGACATTCGCAAGGCGCTAGGAATCTACAAAGGTGCAGGCGGCAACCGCTGGCTTGAAGCCCACGGGGTGAGCGTTCATATAGGCTCGCAGATTCGCTCGGCTCAGCCCTTTGGCGCGGCGGTGAAGCGAGTGGAGAAGCTGGTGGGCCAACTGAAGCGTGAAGGCATCGAGCTTAAATCCGTCGACGCCGGCGGCGGTCTGGGCATCGACTATCACAGCGGAGCGTTCGATGCAGCGGCAAAGGTAGCCGAATACGCAGCGGCCATCGAAAAATCTTTGGCCGGCTTTGAAGGCCGTCTGCTTATCGAGCCGGGCCGATTCCTCGTAGCCCAGGCCGGTGCGCTGGTGGCCAAGGTGCTCGCCGTCAAGCGCAACGGCAAAAAGACGTTTGTGATTACCGATGCGGCTATGAACGACCTGATTCGCCCGGCGCTCTACCAGGCGCATCACGATATTGAGCCGGTCAAGCCACGCCCCGGCAAAGCCCGCGTTGTCGACGTGGTGGGGCCGATCTGCGAGTCTGGCGATTTCTTTGCCCATGACCGCGCTATGAAGCCGCTGGAGCCGGGCGACCTTGTGGCGATTCTCGACGCGGGAGCCTATGGCATGGCGCAAAGCTCGAACTACAACACGCGGCTGCGCCCGGCAGAGGTGCTGGTCGAGGGTGGAAAGGCCAGGCTGATCCGGCGGCGGGAAACCATGGCCGACCTGTTGGCGCCGGAGATAACGCTTCCATAGTGTCGTTTGTTCCTGCCCCAAACTGTGAAACATCCAGCATCCGTCCTTGCTGTATGCTGGTGCGCAGGGGATTTCACGATGCAAGTTGGAATGAAAGCAATGTGTGCGCTGGCAATCGCAGGTCTCACGATGGGGCTGTCTGCCGCCGTCTATGCCGATGGGCTGAAGGCTAAGACCGAGCAGGGCAAGGTAATAGGCAAGACAATCAACGACGGAAAGGTCAAGGCGTTTCTTGGGTTGCCGTACGCCGCGCCCCCGGTGGGCGACCTGCGCTGGAAAGCGCCTCAGCCGCCGGCAAAATGGAAGGGCGAGCGCGACGCGACGAAATACGGTGCGCGCTGCATCCAGGGCAGGGTCTTTTCTGACATGGTGTTTCAGGACAGCGCTCCCAGCGAGGACTGCCTCTACCTGAATGTCTTCACACCGGCCAATGTTAGGGGCAAGCTGCCGGTCATGTTCTGGATTCATGGCGGCGGGTACGCGGGCGGTTCCGCCTCTGAGCCTCGCCATAACGGCGACATTCTCCCCACCAAGGGCGTGGTGCTGGTGACTATCAACTACCGGCTTGGCGTGTTCGGCTTCCTGGCTACGTCAGATCTGGCCAAAGAAGGCAATGGTAAGGCAGGGAACTACGGGCTGCTCGACATGGTGGCTGCGCTCCAGTGGGTCAAGGCCAACATCGGGAAGTTCGGCGGGGATCCGGGCAACGTGACCATCTTCGGCGAAAGTGCAGGCTCTTTTGCCGTTAGCACACTGATGGCGGCGGCACCGGCGCATGGACTCTTCCAGAAGGCGATCGGTGAGAGCGGCGGAGCCTTCAGCGACCTGCTGCCGACGGCCGCGCTGGATGCCCGCGAAAAGCGGGACCAGGCATGGGCTGACTCACTGGGTGCAACTAATTTAGCGGATCTGCGAGCTTTGCCTGCCGAGACCGTCCTCGATGAAGCACAAAAGAAAGGCGCGCCAGGTTTCTCGCCCGTTATCGATGGCAAACTGCTGACTGAACCCGTGCCGGAGACCTTCGCGGCCGGAAAACAGGCGCACGTTCCTTTGCTCGCCGGTTGGAACCGCGACGAAAACAACGGCGTGTCCAAGGACATCACGGTTGAGAAGTGGAAGGCCTGTGCAGCCGAGCACTTCAGTGACCGGGCAGAAGAATTCCTAAAGCTCTATCCCGGCGATACCGATGAACAGGCAGCTCGCTCGGCCATCGACTACGGCAGTGACTCCTGGATTGCCTTCAGCACCTGGAAGTGGATTGAAGCGCATCGCAAGACAGGCGAATCGCCGATCTATCGCTATCACTTTGAACAGCCCGCGCCTCCCAGCAAGTTTCATGAGGGCTCGTTCGCCTTCCACTCCGACGATATCGAATACGTCTTTGGAGCGCTCGACACACGGCCAGGCGCAGAGTGGCTCCCCGAAAACCGCAGACTGAGCGAGCAGATGGTCGGCTACTGGACCAACTTTGCCCGCACTGGCGACCCCAATGGGGCGGGGCTTCCCACGTGGCCGAAGTACGACAAGGACGATTCCCTTATTCATCTGGACAGCACTATCACCGCGGGCCCGGATACACGCCGTCCGCGCTATGAGTTTCTACTGAAGGGAATGCCGGCAGCGCGGCCTTGAATCGCTATTGATCCGGTTCGATAACAGGGCGCCCCATTTCTTCCGCAGAGAATGCGAAAGAATTGGGAGTAGCCGTTTTGCATGATTAGTGCGAAGCTGCTGGGCTGCTTTTGGCAATTTCAGGAAACTGCAGGCCGAGTTCTTCAGTAACAACGGGGCGGACTTTACCGTAAAGGTCGGTGGGATCGTAGTGGAGTTTGTACTCAAGCGGCATTACGTATGCCAGCGACGACCATCCCCAAAACGGATTCATGCCGTATCCCTGGCCGGTCTGGGAGTCGTAATACTCGCGAGTGACCTTATTCTTATCCAGGGCCATTGCGGAGGTCTTCTCCGCCAGTGCGCGCGCCTCTTTGTCGTAGCCATAGTGCATCAGTCCGTGGAAGATCATGTAGTTGGAAGGAATCCAGGTGTTTCCGCGCCAGTTGCACTCGCCCTTGGTGGTTCCCTCATAGAAGTCGGGCTCGGTTTTGGCGTAAGTAGCCACCGGGTAGGCAAGCCAGAATTCCTTCTCGTTCATCAGATGCTCGCGCACCAGTCGCTTCGCCTGTGCTTCCGTTGCTACTCCGGCCCAGAGCGGAAAGAAGCCGGCCACTGACTTGACGCGAATCGACTCTCCCGTCAATTCATTCCGGTCGTAGTAAAATCCATCCTTCTCATCCCAAAACACGCTGTTGATGAGCTTTGCAAGCCACTGCGCGTGCGCCTGATACATGGCCTGTTCATTGGCCCTGCCCAATTCCGCGGAGATTATGGCCATGGCTTGAAGCTCGCGGTAGAGGTAACAGGCCAAGTCGACGCCCTCGTCAAAATTGGAGTCGAAGTTGCCGGATCTGCTCAGTTGATTGTCCATGCCGTTGGCGTCGGAACTGTTCCAGGTTGGTAGTCCGTTGCGGTCTGCATCGTAGACGAACCAGCGATTCAGGTACTTTTGCAGCTTTTCGTAGTCCTTTTCGCGCAGCCACTCATAAGAGCCGGTCTGTTGCGATCCCAGGACAGCGAGCTGCGCCAGGAAGGGCTTGAACATCTGGGTCGGCCGAGGCTCGTTCAGAGTGCGGGAGATGAATCCGTCCGGCTTCTGGCGGTTGAGAAAGACCTCAAAATTCGAGAAGTCGAACTTGCTCACGCCATAGTAGGAAAGATAGATGTTCTCGAAGTACAAATCCCAGTCGTAAAACTCGCCATAGGCGTAGCCGGTGAGCAGCTTCTCCTTGGACTCTGGAAAGTCGTGTACTCCACGCGTGGAAATATCGCGATTGACCTGGATCAGGCGATCATTAAGTGCTTTAGAATCAGCAGAATCGGAGGATCGAGAAGCGGACTGTGCGATCAGGCTCGGCAACAGGAAAAGCGTTGCCACGACGCAGGCTCCCAAACGGAAGAGTATGGGGTTGCCAATGGGGGAAGCCAACGTGAGTTCAGTTTTCATTGCGGACCGTATGGGGCGGGAAGCGGCCCCGGAAATGACTTATTGGTTCACACCCGCAGCCGCGGCAAAGCCAGAGGACTGGTCCTGTGGAATGGTGCTGATCGGGGGCGGATCGTTGAAGGAAGAGTCCCTGGCGTTGATTGCACCGGAGTAGTCGGGGCCGAGACCAAGCTTCTTGATGGCGCGCGAATCGGGCATCAGCTTCGTCTGCCATCCCTGATCGGCCTGATATTTCTGCATCGCCGCCATGGTCGTCGCGTCCCACCTGCCGGTGGCATCGCCGTCCAGGTAGTGTTCGCGGATCAGGGCTTGCTGAATCTGTATAACCCTTTCTGAATCTATGGCTTGCTGGCCGTGCAGCTTGTGCGTGGCTTTCTTTGCAGCCTTGTGGGACTTATGCGTTTGGCCGCTGGTGGGAGCGCGGTGAATGCGCGACGAGTACGCCGGCGACAAGATCAGTGCAGCTGAAAATAGGAATGCCATGCTTGCTCGTAAAGAAAACACGCGGATGCACCTCGAAAAAAACAAATTGTGCGGGACTTCCACTCAAAGTCTAGCGAAGTGTACCGCATTACGGCAATGGCAAAATCGATTAGGTATCGGTTATCTACCAGGTGAGAAGAAAGGGCGCCGGCTGCGAAGACTCGCAACCGGCGCCCTTTCAGCGTCTACTGCAGCGTGCCGCCTACATAGTTGATGCCTTGCTCGGGATGGCGCGGATCGACGATCTCGAAGACCACATCATCCCCGGTTTTGAGCGAGCGCGCCACGGCATCGAACTGTTCCTTGGTGCCGGTGGCATGCCTGTTGACACGGGTGATCACCAGACCGGGTTCCAGCCCTTGCAGGTCGGCGAAGGAGCCGGAGCGAACCGACTCGATCACCATGCCGGGGTTGTGAATCTTGGCGGCCGTGGACGGCGAAATCTCGCGGACCACAAGTCCCAGCTTGGTTTCGCCTGCGTCTCCCAGGCTCTCCGAGTCCTTTTCGGTCTGCTGGCTTCCCAGATCGGCAAAGACCTTGTCTCGGTCGCCGATGGTAACTGTAGCGTCGGCCTGCTTGCCGTCGCGAAGGTAACCCAAACGTGCGCTTGAACCCGGCCTGCGGCTGGCAATCTCATTCACCAGATCGTCGCCGTCCTTGATGGAACGGCCATCGATGGTGGTAATGATGTCGCCTGACTTGAGCCCGGCCTTTTCTGACGGACCGCCCGGCGTGACTTCCTGCACCAGGACGCCGTTTTTGAATCCATAGACGCGATTCACGGCTTCGGGGAGCCCTGGACGGAACTGAATGCCGATGGAGCCGCGCGTGACCTTGTGGCTGGGGCTGATCAGGTCGTTGTAGACAGAAACCACGGTGTTGGACGGCATGGCGAAACCAATGCCCTGGTAGCCGGCCGACTGCGTAAAGATGGCCGTATTCACGCCGATGACTTCGCCGTTCATGTTCAGCAAAGGCCCGCCGGAGTTACCGGGATTGATCGCTGCATCAGTCTGAATGAAGTGCTGGAACTGGCCGCTGGCGCCGGGTTGGATGGTCCGGTTCTTCGCGGAGATGATGCCGGCCGTAACCGTCTGCGACAGCGCGAACGGGCTCCCGATGGCCTCCACCCAGTCGCCAACCGCTGCGGTGTCGGAGTTGCCCAGTTTTACGGTGGGCAGGGGAGAACTGGTGTCGATCTTGATCACTGCGAGGTCGGTGGCCTTGTCGGTGCCGATCACGCGCGCCGGCCGGCCCAGATCCTGTGTGTCGGGGTCGGTCGATAGCTTGACGTAAATCTTGTCGGCCTTCTCCACCACGTGGTTGTTGGTGATGATGTAGCCCTTGGCATCGACAATGAAGCCGGAGCCGAGCGATTCCTGCACGCCGCCGCCCTGGTCACCGCCATCCGTACCGCCCGGATTCTGACCGCCAAAAAAGCGGTTGAAGAAATCCTGGAAGTTGTCCTGCCCCTGTCCTTGCTGAGGTTCCTCGTTCTGGTCGTCGCCGTTGCCGCCGGGATTATGCGGATTGGGCTGGGCTTTGAAATGGAAGTTCCGCTGTCCCTTGTTGCCGGTCTGTTTCGGCAGGGTCTGGGTGTTGATGTTCACAACAGCTGGCCCAACCGCCTTGGCAATTTTCACAAACTCATTGGGAAGGACGGAAGAATTTACTACTTTCAGAGGAGTGGCGTCTGCGCTGTCGTTCTGCTTCTCTTGCCCGCGAACTCCGTGAGCGGCAAAGGAACCGGCCACAATGGCGGCCGAGAGAGTTCCAAGCAAGATAAATGCTGAAGCGAGACGGCGCGAACGCAGCCGTTCGAAGAGCGATTTCATGGATTCGATGACCTCGTGATGTGACCAGCCTTGCGGCTGGATTGTTGACTGCACCAGCACTCAGTATAGCCAGTCGCGGGCAATCCCGTCTGGCTCCCAGAGGCCCTTGTGCATGAACACAAAGCGGCGCTGCGATGCGCTAGCCCGCTCTTCAGCTTAGACGCTTCCACGCCGAAAGAGTCGCGCCATGCATTTCATCCTATTGATTATGGATACCATCAGCGTACACTTGCTGACCGGCTACGAAGGTCTCCAGAACCTTTGTCTTCAGAATTCGCGGAGCGTCCACGGTGTAGAGATCCCGATCGAGCAGAATAAAGTCCGCATCGTAGCCGGGAAGCAGCTTGCCCTTGTGCTCCTCGGCAAATTCGGCGTACGCCGAACCCTGCGTGTAGGCGTAAAGCGCCTGGCCGCGGGTTAGCTTGTTTTCAGGGAAGTAGGACTTGGTTCCGGCTTCATTCATGCGGGTTACGGCGGCGTACAGGCCGCGAAATGGCGTAATGGGTTCGACCGGGTAGTCTGTTCCGAAGGCCAGATGCACGCCAGCATCAAGGAAGGCCTTCCACGCATAGGAGTAAGCCGCGCGCTTTGGCCCCAACCGGTCTTCAGCCCAGTTCATGTCGGTCAGCAGGTGGTTGGGCTGCATGGAGGCGATGACGCCTAGCTTGGCAAAGCGCGGAATGTCGGCCGGGTCGACGACTTGAGCGTGTTCGATGCGGTCGCGAGCACCCTCGGCCAACGGTCCCCAGCAGGTCGGCGCCTCGGCCGGTTTCTTGTACTGAATTGGAAGATCTGGGCACTTGTCTACGGTTTGGCTGTAGGCATTCAGGGCCATCGCGGCCGCCCGGTCGCCGATGGCATGGAACCCGAGTTGGAATCCAGCGTGTGCCCGCTCCATTGCCATCTTGTTGAGGTCAGCCTGTGTAAATTGCGGAAGGCCAGTATTACCCGAATCGTCGGCGAAAGGAGCCTTCATTGCGGCTGTCCGTGAGCCGAGTGAGCCATCCATGAATCCCTTCAACATGCCAGTGTGGAGCAGAGGATCGTCGGGGTCGTGATGGGCCCGCATCTGTTTCAGCTTTTCCAAAGGCGCGTTAAAGGACAGCCATTCGGTGATGCGAAGGGTGAGCTTGCCGTCACCCTCCAGCTTTTCGAAGACCAGAAAATCCTCCCAATCGCTGAAATCCTGCACGCTGGTGACTCCGTGGGCCAGTGCGTCTGCAATAGCCAACTCGGCTCCGCGCAAGCGTTCGTCCTGGCTGGGTGCGGGAATGACCCGCGAGACCAATCCTTTTGCCGATTCGCGCAGGATTCCAGTGGGCTCGCCGCGCGCACCCTTATCGATGGCGCCTCCCTTCGGCGCGACGGTCTTGCCGGTAATGCCAGCGGCCTTGAGTGCGGCGGTGTTAGCCAGTGCGATGTGGCCATCGATACGTTCGAAGAATGCCGGGTGATTGCCGGCTGCCTTGTCGATGTCCGATCGCGTGGGGAGGGTCTTCTGTGTCCAGAGGGTGTGATCCCAGCCGCCGCCCGTAAGCCAATGTCCGGCCTGCGCTGCTTTGGCCGAGGCTTCAACCCTGACCTGCATCTCGCCCAGAGATTGCGCGCCGGTCAGATCGACGCTGAGGCGGGTGCGTCCTGCGCCGCCCAGGTGGGTGTGGGCGTCGTTGAACCCTGGGAAGGCGAACACGCCGGCCGTTGCCGTCTTCAGGTCGCGGAGGCGAGTATTGGTGCCTGCCAACCGTTTGACCTCGTCGTTAGTGCCTATGGCCAGCACCTTGCCGCCGCCGATGGCCATGGCTTGAACTGTCTGTGGTTTGTCCTCAGCCAGCCCTTCACCTGTATAGATCACACCGTTGAAGAAGATTGTCTCGGGTGGGGCGTCCAGCGCAGTCGCGCGCTTCAGCGGAGAGGTCGGAATCCGTCTCAACTCAGAGGATTGGGCGGTGCAGAGCGATGCAGCGGCGAGGATAAAGGCAAGCAGGGCAGTGAGGGCGCGCATGGGCGGAGTTTAGCAGAACGAAGTCACTGCTCCGATGCCCACTGCAGCATTGCCAGGGTCAGCAGCAGCACCCGCCTTAGGCCCGTCTCGCGATCCCTTGCGCTGTACCACTCGGCCTGGGTATGTGCGCCGCCTCCCACGCCACCGGCACCCATGGACAGGGCTGGAACCCCGAGCGAGAGCGGGATATTGGCGTCCGTCGAGCCCAGCCGCAGATCGGTGCGCAGGCCTAAATGGCGGTCCACAGCCCGTAATGCCGTTAACAGGTAAGAGTCTGCTGGGAGATGCGCCGCAGGACGGTCCCCGATTTTGTCGATGTTGAAGGCGAGCGGCCTCAGATCGTCCACCCTTTTTGCCGGGGCTTTTCGATTGGCGTGCATCACCGCATCTTCAACGGCGCGATGCAAAGCTACTTCGAGGCGCAGAAGCTGGTCGGGGTCGGTGGAGCGGAAATCTACCGCAGCCTGAGCGCTTTCTGGGATCGAGTTCACACTGGTTCCGCCTCGGATGGTGCCCAGATTGAGGGTGGTGCGCGGGTCGTCCGGCAGGGGCGTTTCCACCAGCACCGCCAATGCCGAGGCCAGCGCTGCGATTGGGTTCGGGGTGCCAGCATCGGTAAAACTATGGCCGCCCGGCCCGTTGATGTTCACCTGATAGCGGCGGCTGCCCAAAGCCTGGGTCACGGCCGAGTCCGCGCCCGCTCCGTCCAGAACAATGTGGGCGGCAATGCGGCCTGTCAGCGGGCTTTTCTCGTAGAGGTGGCGCACACCGCGCAGATCGCCTTCGCCTTCTTCGCCCACATTGCCCAGAAACACCAGCGGCGCGGCCAACTCAGCTTTGGACTGGACCAGCGCATGGGCAATGGCTAGCATTCCCACCAAACCGGCCCCATTGTCGCAAGCGCCCGGAGCCTCAAGGCGGTCGCCGTCTACCACGGGATTCAAAGGCGTGTTGGCGGGAAAGACGGTGTCGAGGTGTGCCGAAAGGACAACCACCGGGCCTGTGCTCTCCGGTGGCAAATCAGTGGCGGGCAGTACGCCGAAGATGTTGCCCACTTCGTCTGCCTCCACCAGTTTGAGGCCTGCCTCCACAAATCGGGCGGCCAGCCACTCCCCGCGCGCCTGTTCGCCAAAGGGAGGTGCCGGGATCGCCACAAGCTGCGCTTGCCAGTCCATGATCTTCTTCGGATTTCCGTGCAGCCAGGCAAAGGCCGCATGTACCGGCCTCAGTTCAGCCAGCGCCGTCACGCGTGAAAAGGGCGAATTGCGGGAAAAGAGCACCATGCGGGTGGTTTCAGGGTAGCAGGGAGATTCAATGCGGGTTAGATCACAAGGCCGCCGAAAGGTGAATTAATCACCAGACGACTGCCCTTCGGAGAGCGGATATTCCACCGAATGCAGGAACAAGCCTCGTGCCGGAGCCGTTGCCCCGGCTGCGGATCGGGAACGAGCGGCGAGAATCTCGGCGATCGCTTCGGGTTTAAGCTTGCCACGCCCCAGATCCAGCATGGTTCCCACCAGGTTGCGAACCATATGATGTAAAAATCCGTTCCCCCGGACGCGATAGACCAGCAGTTCTCCGGCCTCACTCGGCCTCCGCTCCCAGGCAGAGGAATAGACGGTCCTGACCGCCCCAGCCTTGTACGATTGCACTTGCGGGTCGAGATCCTGGCTGTTTTTAGCGCTGCGGCTGGCCAAATCAGGATCAGTGGCCGCAAAGCTCAGAAAATCGTGCTCGCCCTGAAACTGCTGTGCGGCCTCTTCGAGCGCGTCCAGGTCCATGGGCCAGCGGCAGGCGTAGACATAGCGGGCCAGAAAGGGCGGACAGATAGCGGCGCGAAAGATCCGATACTCGTACGTCTTGGCCATCGCCGAATGGCGGGCATGAAAGGTTTCAGGCATCGTTCTTGCGTCGATCACACGAATGGATGGAGGAAGAGTTCCGTTCAGAGCCCGATGCAGGTTTGCCGCTGGAATCGGAGATTGCAGGACAAAGCTCGCTACCTGGGCCAGCGCGTGCACCCCTGCATCGGTTCTCCCGGAGCCTTGCGGTAGGGGAGTTTCTCCCACAATGCGGCCCAAGGCGGACTGCAACTCGCCCTGAACGGTCGTCTCGCCCGCTTGCACCTGCCAGCCTCTGAAATCCGTGCCATCGTAGGCCAGAGTGAGCTTCCAGGTCTGCAGGCACGGCTCGGATTGGACAGTATCGGTCACAAATTTGTGCTTGCATAACAGGGTACCTGACCGGGGTACTGCAGAAACGGAGAGCGCCAGTGGGATATACTCAGTTTTCTGCATTCGATGGCCTCAAGGCCGCCGGAAACCGTGAAAATACGAATGCAGGGAACCGGCGGGATGTCCTGCACGTAGTGCTGGATAAGCCAACAGGCCGGCCGGAAGAGAAATTCGTCCCGGATTATCACAAATTTGCGTCCGGAGAGGCTCTCCGAACGTCTTGAAGAATGGCACCCCACATGCCAAGCAATCCGTGGAGAGGAACCATGCATTTGCACCGTACAAGTGTGTTTGAAGGGCAGGAAATGACTGCAAGCAAAACAAGTGAACAGGCGGGACGCGGTAAGACATGTGAACGTCTCCGCGCACTGGCAGCGGTTATGCTCACATTGGCGTCGTGCGTGCCATCTGGCTTTACTCAGCAACTCGGACCGGGTGAGAAGGTCGCGGAGAAACAAGCCTCCGATCTGCCCTCGGAACCGGCGCCGGTTCCCACCGAGCCGTTCTCGCTCCGCGGTTCCCAACGCGACTTTTCCAAGCCCTACGCACCTTTTTTGGGCAATCCAATCAACCGCTACCGGGCAACCACCATTGGCAAGTCGAGTTTTGCCAATTCCGTGCGGCTCACTGACTTGGTTAAGGACGGCAAGATCTACCTGAGCCTGTCTGACGCCATCGCCCTGGCGCTTGAGAACAACTACGACATCGCCATCGCCCGCTACGATCTGGATATTGCCGACACCGATATTCTGCGTACGCGCACCGGCGCATCGCCGTTGGGTGCTCCGTCCGGCCTCATCACCAACACGCTGGGCGGTTCCGGCTCTATTTTGTCCTCAGGCGGCGGTCCCGGTGGAACAACAGGCGGGTCAGGCGGTGCAGGTTCCGGCACAGCGGGTCTGACGCTCTCAACCGGTGGAGCGGGTCCAACTCCGGCAAACCTTGATCCTTTCATGTCGGCGGCGATTAATTTCGACCGCGACCGTGCGCCATCATCGAGCTTTTTCTCGGGCGGCACCAGTTCAACCAATAACTACAATTTCTCTTTGGCCCAGGGCTTCGTCACCGGCACAAATCTCCAGGTGGCCTTTAACAACTTCTATGCCACCAGTTCCAACTCCACCGCTCAGTTCAGTCCTGAATTGGCCTCGACCTACAAAGCGACCGTGACTCAGCATCTGCTGCAAGGTGCCGGAATATGGGTCAACAAGCGCTTCATGTATCAGGCCCAGAACAACCGGCGCATCACCGACTCCTCGTTCCGCCAGCAGATTCTTTACACCGTAAACCAGGTGGAGACCATCTATTGGGGCTTGGTTCAGGCCTATGAGGATGTGCAGGCCAAGGAACGCGCTCTGGATCAGAGCAGCAAACTGGCAGCCGACAATCGCAAGCAGTTGGAGATCGGCACCATGGCGCCTCTGGACGTGGTGCAATCTGACTCAACCGTTTCCACTGACCGTCAGGCGCTCATCAGCGCCCAGAGCGCATTGAACTACCAGCAGCAGATCATCAAGCAGGCAGTTGCCCGCAACCTCAACGATCCGGCTCTTTCCGCGGCGCCCGTGATTCCCACTGACCGCGTCAGCCTTGAGCAAATTCCCGAGGAGCAGCAGCCCGCTGAAGCACTGGTGCAGGAAGCTTTTCAGCGCAGGCCGGAACTGGAGCAGGCGGTACTCACGCTCCGCAACGATGAAATCACGCTCAAGGGAGCGCGCAATGCACTGCTTCCTACCTTTGATATTTTTGCCTATCTCGAAGGGCAGGGCATCGCTGGTTCCGTGAACAAGAATCTCAACTGCAACTTCTATCCCGGCGGCGTCTGCCCCACTGGCAATACGGGCTATGGGACCGCGTTCGATCATGCATTTAATAACTCAGCACCGGACAAGGGCATTGGATTCAACATCTCGATTCCCATCCGTAACCGCCTTGCTCAATCGGTGCAGGAGCGGTCGCTCATGGAATACCGCCAGGCTGAGTTGAGGCTTGAGCAGCTTTACACCCAGATCCGCATGCAGGTGGTGAATGCGAAATTCGCTCTCACCAACGATCGTGCCCAGGTGCAGGCTGCTACCGCCGCCAGAGACTACAACCAGCAAAGCCTCGATGCCGAAGTGAAGAAGCTTCGGCTTGGTGCTTCCACCACCGCCAACGTGCTGTTGCAGCAGCGCAATCGGGCTTCGGCTGAAGACCAGTTGATCGCGGCTCACGCCGCTTATGCCAAGGATCGCGCAGGCCTGTATCAGACCCTGGCCGCAACCCTGCAGCACTACGGCATCAACCTGAATGAAGCGGCCTCAGGAGAAGTGAAGACGGTTCCCGTGGTCCCCGGTGTTGAACCGGCCAAGCCCAGCAAGGAGCCCTCGATGACTCCTCCGAGTGTTCAGTAGTCCCTTGCAAGTGAAATGAAGAAGGCCCGGCCATGTGCCGGGCCTTCTTCATTCATGCGAAATGCTTTGGCGCAAAAGGCAACATCAACGCTCTGCTACCAGGTCCAATAGATCGAAGAACTCAGGGAAGCTGATGGCGGCCGATTCTGCGCCCTGGATGAGCGTTTCTCCCTCGGCCCTCAATGCCGCCACGCTGAAGGCCATGGCAATCCGATGATCTCCGCCGGAGTCGATCGTGGCGCCGTGCAGCGCCTGCCCTCCGGGAACGTCCAGGCCGTCCTCGAACTCAGCAACTTCTGCACCCATGGCGCGCAGATTCTTCACAACCAGCGAAATGCGGTCGGATTCTTTGACGCGCAGCTCCTTTGCATCACGGATGCGGATGCCACCGCTGGTGTAGGGAGCAATGGCTGCAAGTACCGGCAGTTCGTCGATAAGCTGGGCTGCGAGTGCCCCGCTTACCTCCGTCGACCCTAGTCCCTCCGCAGGGGCCGACACCTGTACAGTTCCCACCAACTCGGCGTGCTTCTCCTCCAAATTCAGAACGCTGATGTGCACGCCTAACGCGGTCAATACATCCAGCAGGGAGGCACGAGTGGGGTTGAGCCCAAGCGAGTCCAGCACCAGGCCGGAGTCGGGGAAGAGAGCCGCCGCGCACATAAAGAACGCGGCAGAGGAAATATCGCCCGGGACTGCAGCATCGATTGCATGCAGCGCCTGCGGTCCAGAAATCGAGACCGAGTCCACCGTCCGCGCAAGCTTTGCGCCAAAGGCTCGCAGCGCCAGTTCGCTGTGGTCGCGGGTCCGCACTGCTTCTCTCACTGTGGTTGTTCCAACAGTCTGCAAACCGGCTAGCAGAATACATGTCTTCACCTGCGCGCTTGGGACTGGAGTTGCGTAGTCCATCGGCCGCAGAGGGCCGCCGTGAATGGTCAGCGGGGCGTGGCCTTCCGTCAGCGTGAGCCTTGCGCCCATCAGCTCCAGTGGCTTGCGAATGCGCTCCATGGGGCGGCGGGAGAGCGAGGCGTCACCTATCAGGGTGAATTCGCCCTTCTGCGGCGCCAGGAGGCCCGATATCATGCGCATGGTCGATCCGGAGTTGCCGCAGTCAAGGGGATGTCCGCAAGGGGTTACGCGACCGGCAACGCCTGTGACATCTACGGCTTCTCCGCTGATCCTATTGACCTTGGCGCCCAGGGCTTTCATGCACGCCAGCGTCGAGGCACAGTCTGCGCCCGTGGAGAAGTTGGTGAAGCGCGAGGTTCCTTCCGCAAAAGCTCCGAGCATCGCGTAGCGATGGCTGATGGACTTGTCCCCAGGCAGGCGAAGGCTTCCATTTATGTTGCGGGCAGGGCGGATAATGCGTTCGACGGTTGTGGTGTGCAAGAGAGCTCCAGAGAAATATTCAGTCTCTTTGAGTCTATCGAACGGCGGGAAGTTGCGTTTCCAAACAGGCGCCGAATCGCTCAAAATACTTGCATGCCCCAACAATGTACGGGACGAAATTAGTGCAGGTTTGGATAGGTTCTATAGGCCTCGATCGTCGCTGTCAGCGGGGTGCCCCTCACTTGCACAATCTTGAGCAGAACTTCAAAGTAGGGAAAATCACTTACATTCAGTTTCTTTCGGAAATTGGACAACTGGTCTTCCGACAACAGAAAATCTCCCGCAGCCTCTGTGGCTTCCGAATTGGTGCCCTCGATCAGCAGGACCTTGCCATTTTGATCAGGATTGGGCAAGTAAGCCACCACGCAATACCCCATGGTCTCAGTTGCTCTATAGCTCGGCGGCTCACCCGCTGCCGGAGTCCGGTTGGTTACGATGCTGACGCCCAGGCCCTCGTATTTTGTATATTCGATAAAGTTCAACTGGCCTTCGAAGAGTTCTTCCCAGGGATTTGAGATCCGGCCGCCAATCAAAATCACATTGTTTTGCTTTACCAATGCCGGCATATATTGGCGGGAACTGTACAAGTGGACACTCTTGCTCAGGGGGGCAAGAGTCAGAATGCGCTGCGCCAACTTGAATTCGCTTGTGTTTCCAAGCGTCTTGGAGGCAATCATGCTCAAAATAAACTTTGCATCCGCGCTAACATTCTTAGCCTGAAACTGGCTTATGTAGGTCCGGCTCAGATAGTCATTGAACGATACAGATTGCTTGCTGATTTGCTGGATCAGCAAAAAAGAATCATCGCTGAGAACAACATCTGTGTCCCGGTCTGTGCCGAGCATCCCGGACCAGAGCAACGCTACGGAGGGTTCGTACTTCCACGGCGTGAGAGTCCGCTGCATGGCGTCCAATGACCTTTGCTGGTCGCGTTGCTTTACCCACAATGCAGTGCAGCCGCCGGCCAGCAACAGGGCAATCAGTGCAGTAGCAATCAGTCCCCCAAGCATCCAGCGATGACGATTCGGTGGCCGCTTGACCGTCACGATAGCGTCTGACGATTCGTGGAAAGGAGCGGAGGCTGTCTCATCATCGATATTGGAGCGATGCTCTTTGTTTGAGTGCTCGTTCCCGGCAGCTGAATGAGTCGAAGGAGCAGACTTGGAGCGCTGGCTGAATATTGGCTTGTAACTCCCCAGAGCCACCGTGATCACGACATCTTCACTCTTGCCCTCTGTCGAAAAGTAGAGGTCGAGCTTCTTCCGCAGATGCGCCATCTGGACTCGGACAATATTGTCGTCCAGTGGATTGAAATCACTCCTGCGTCCCAGAACCCGGTGCGCAATCTCAAACTCGTGGATTGGCTCGTCAGGTCTGAGTATCGTCTGGCGCACGATAAAAAGTAGAATATCTCGAAGCTGAGTGGCCCGTGAAAGTGCAGAACTTCTGGCCGTTCGCTCCGCTATCTCCCACCGGGAATCTCCAGTAAGGATTAACTCATCCCCTTCGAGTTCGCGCGGGTTCCTGGCTTTGGCCGTCACGATTTCAGGTCCTCAAGAGACGCCGCGATTATGCCTGATGCAGGTCCCTAGTGGCAAGCCAATCTGTGCGGGGCAGTCCTAAATATTTGTAATGAATGAATTTTTACGTAAAGAATTGCTAACGCGATTATCGTAGCAATTATTGACTGTTCATTCGTCATTTCCCTGCGAAACTTGGTTGCGCTAGCCGATGCCAGGTTGACGAGTACTTGCGTCCAGCAGACGTCAAGAGACTGCGGTCGCTGATTGTCTCCTGATGGAAGAGATCCAAGCTGGTAGAGCTGCCGTTACGGGGATACTGCAAGCTTTTACTGCCCCGCGAACCTTCAGAACCGCGACCACCAGCACTCCGGAGTCGCCGAAATATTCAGGAGGAACCATTCAGATGAAGAACTTAGCCAGTAGTCAGACGCACAAGTTAGCGATATCGTCTTCGCCGAAAGGATGGGGGCTGTCGATTATCGCTGTGCTTGTTGCCGCCTTCATGCTCATTCCGGCTTACAAGATCGGCACTGCTCAGGTCGGAACCACCGCGACAGTTACGGGTACGATTACCGACCAGTCCGATGCGGTTGTTGCCGGAGCCACAGTCACCGTAAAGAACATGGAAACTGGCATAGCCCGCGCTACGGTCACACTCGACAGTGGTAACTACGTCGTGTCGGAATTGACGCCGGGTCGCTACAGCCTGTCCATTCAGCGCCAAACCTTCAAGCCCTACGAGCAGCAGAACATTATTCTGGTCATCGGCCAGCGTGCCACGATCAACGTGCAGCTCCAGGTGGGCACCGAGCAGCAGCGCATTACCGTTACGGCCTCCGACGTTCCGGTGATTCAGACCGAGGACTCGTCGATTGGCGCGGTCATCGAAAGCCAGACGATTGTTAACACTCCGTTGAACGGCCGCCTGAGCGTAATGGGCCTGATGGCTCTGGCGCCGGGCGTGCAGGGCGCCGGCGCGCAGGACCAGATGCCGGTTTACGGCGTGACGCCTTCGATCGGCACCGGTTCGCGCAACTCTTACGGCGGCGTAGGGTACACACTCGACGGCGCGCTTAACATGATGGCCAGCCTGGAGCGCGGCTCGGGAGAAGTTCCCCCTCTGGACGGCATAGCCGAGTTCAAGCTGCTCACCTCCGACGTGCCGGCTCAGTTCAACCAGCCAGCCCAGGTGATTGTGGTTTCCAAGGGCGGCGGCAACACATTCCACGGCATGCTGCTGGAGTTCAACCGCGTAGCCGCTACGGCAGCCAAGAGCTTCTTTGCCGGCGCGTTGGCCAAGCCCAAATACATCCGCAACGAATATGGCGGCAACTTCTCCGGGCCGATCTGGATTCCCAACGTCTATAACGGCCATGATCGCTCCTTCTTCTTCTTCAATTTCGAGAACTTTAACCTGCACCAGGCGTCCACGGTCAGCAGCGTTGAGCCGACCGCGCTGATGCGTGCAGGCAATTTCTCTGAATTTGGCAGTTCCACAAATATTGTGGATCCCTCCACCGGCATAAGCTACGGCACCACGATTCCAACGGCAAATCTGAACTCCGTATCGCTGGCGCTGCAGAAGGCGCTGTTCCCCCTGCCGACGACCACTGGCACAGGCACCAATACCTACGAAAACGTTCCTTATGTCAGCATTGCGCACCGCCTCTCGTTTCGCATCGACCACAAAATTAGCGACAAGGATTCGATTCGCGGTACCTACCTGCGGGCCTTCTACGGCCCAAATCCCTCTGTGGGCGCCAACAGTCTTGAAGGTGGCATGTCGGGAATCGGTGAACACCTCAGCAACCACATCATCGGCTGGACACACATCTTCTCGCCGACGCTGCTGGCTGATACAACCATCTCTTACTTCCACATTCCCATCTATCGCACGCCGCAGAATGTCAAGACGGACTTCACTTCAATGATCCCCGGTCTTGGCGTCGAACTCATCCAGGGTGCGCCTCAGCTCTCAATCAAGAACATCGTGGGCGTGGCCGAGCAGGGTTCGAAGGATCTCTCCCAGGACGAGCAGTTGAACACGTCCGTGACCAAGATTCTGGCTCGCCACACCATTAAGGTTGGATTCTCGTACCTTTACGACAACCACTGGAACGACGGCGCGACCAGTCCGCAGCGTGGTTCGTACACATTCAATGCCCAGTACACCGGCATCGGCTATGCGGACTTCCTGCTTGGGTATCCCTCTGCCACTTCCAAGACCAGCCCCAACAACTTCATTACCCGCAACATGATGGCCCAATACGGTGCCTATATCCAGGACGACTGGAAACTGACACCGAAGTTCACAATCAACGCCGGTCTTCGCTATGACGTGCAGAAGTTCCGTCCAAGCCCCTACGGCAACGACGCTCTGTATGTCCCCAGCCTGCAAAAGGTGGTGGTCTTTGAGAATAGCTACACGGCCTCAACCTCAGTGGTTCCCACCATTTCAAGTGCAGTGAGCACCTTCCCAATCGTGCTTGCCTCGGCGGCCAACATGAAAGCCAGTCTGTGGGATTACCTTGGCCAGGACAAAAATAACTTTGCCCCTCGCCTGGGTTTTGCCTACAACGTCCTGCCCAAGACCGTGATCCGCGGAGCCTTTGGCCTCTACTACAACCTGATTCCCGGTTCATATGCAGTCAACGTGGCGGCAGGCAATATTCCTTACCAGTTAACCTACAGCTACTCGCAGCCCACGTGGAATGCGACCACGCAACTCGCCCCTGGTTTCTCTATGAGCAACCCGTTCACGGCCAGCGGCACCTTCAACGCAAACCCGTCGATTAACGCCGAGCATCCGCTCGTGACGCCTTACACCGAGTCTTACAACTTCGCCGTCGAGCGTGAGATGGCGCGCGGACTCTCGCTCCGCGTCGGTTACGTCGGCCAGCACAACATCAAACAGAACAACTCCAGCGGACCGGGCAACACGGCTCCTGACATCAACTATCCGACCACGATTACCAACACTGCGGTGCAGGCTCGCCGTCCAGTGCAGCCGTGGTCGAGTATCGCAATGAACATGGATCCGATCTTTCACTCGATTGAGAATGCTCTCCAGGTCGGCTTGCACAAGCAGTACAACGCCGGTCTGACTGTCAACGCCGAGTACTCTTACACGCGCGTTATCGGCACTGAGAACTTCATGAACCCCCAGAACATTTCCGACTCAAAGGGCAACATCGGCGGCCTTACGCCGCAGGTGCTCGTGGTCAGCTACTCCTATCAGCTGCCCTTCGGCCATGGCAAGGCCTTCCTCGCAACCGCCGGCAGCGTAGCCGACAGGGTTGTATCCGGTTGGCAGTTCTCAGGCATCAGCACCTTCCAGGGCGGGCAGCCGTTCTCAGTTTCGTATTCCTGCTCCGGCACCGGCTGCGTCAGCGGTCGTGCTGACCGGGTTTCGGGCATTGCTCTTTATCCAGGCAGCAAAACCCGTGCGCAGTGGTTCAATCCGGCGGCCTTTACGGCGCCCACGTCCGGTGGATCGGTTGCAGCAGGATACGCCTACGGCAACTCAGGCTACAACATGCTGTGGGGTCCGCGTTACCAGGATTGGGATATGAACCTGCAGAAGACGACCAACTTGTCCGACAAGGTCAACCTCCAACTCCGCATGGACGCCTTCAACGTGTTCAATCACCCTAACTTCGCCACTCCGAACTCCGCCATCAGCAACGCAGCAACAGTAGGAACCATCACTGGAACGACGGGCTTCAACCGCTCGGTTGAGTTTGGTGCCAAACTGTCGTTCTAGTCGTGTGAATTAATTGAATTGACTTCAACGTGGTTATGGTCCTGTTTGCGAAAGCAAACAGGACCGTAATCCATCGATAAGTTGTTCACGAGGATCGCCATGATTCATTTTTCAGTTCGCGCAAGAGTCGCTCTGGTTCTTTTGATTTGTTCTTTGGTTGCGTTTCCAGCATTCGCCAAGCCGCGTCATCCAAATGTCAACTCGCTGAGCAAAAACAGCCGCGAGATCTTTACTACTGCCATGGAGTGGGGAGATAAGCACTGGGATCCCCAAGCCAGGCTCTGCCGTGGGCCGGCCTCTCCCTTCACTTCCGAAATGCACATACGCAGTTCGTTCATGGTGAGGGACTCCACCTGGTACGCTGTCGGCCTGCTTCTCCGAGATCAGCCAGGCGACCGTGACCGGGCCGCCGAAATCATCCGCACTGTTTTGAAAGAGCAGTTTCGCTCGCCCGGCAAGCCCTGGGATGGCACTTTCCGCCGCTACCCCGACGAACCGGAGCCGGGAGATAAGGCCGTCATGTGGCGCGCTTACGATCCCAACTGGCGCGAGTTTATTGGCACCACATTTGCCGAGATCCTGATCGAGTACCCTGACCGCATTCCCGCCGACCTGGGCCCAGCCATGCTTGAGTCGATCAATTATGCGGTTGCCGGCGAAATCAAGGAAAAGCGCCTTCTGCCTTCCTACACCAACATCTCCCTGATGTACGGCTTCCTCTGGAGCTACGCTGCCGTAAAAGGCAATCATCCGGAGTGGGTAGCTCCCGCCACCAAGTGGCAGGAAGATACTTACAAGCTGTACAAGGAGCACGACGCGTTTTGGGAGTACAACTCGCCCACCTATGCCGGAGCGGACCTGTTCGGTCTGGCGCTGTGGCGCGATTATGGATTCACCCCGCGCATGCGCAGCATCGGCAGCGAGATGGAGGCCGGCTTATGGCGCGCTACTGCCGATCTCTACAGCGCCAATCTGCGCAATATCTCCGGCCCTTATGACCGCTCCTACGGAATGGACATGCAGAGTTACGTAAGCGTGGCCGGACTATGGTTGCGCACGGTTCTTGACGCGGACAAGGCTCCTTTGACGGGCTTCAATCATCCGCCGGTGGATCATGTTTCCGATCTGTGGTTCGTTCCGCCAATCGTGGTCCTTGATACGCGCATTCCCGCCGACGCCATGAAGAGCTTCCGGAGTCTCCAGGGCGAGCACCAGGTCCGTCGTCCCATCGCCGATGAGCGCATCGCCACCGCCTGGATCGGCAAAAACGTGATCTTTGGTGGAGAGATTACCGGCCACACCCGCGGAGTCGACGCGGCCAGCCAGTTCCATCCGGTTACCGCCCAATGGCAGGCCCCCGGCAAGATTGGTTGGATTCAACTCACGCGATGCCCGAAGATCGATGCCTCCGCGGATAAAAAGGGAATCGACATCGCGACTGCGCCGGGCGATGTGAGCTTCCGTATCTTTGCCCCGGGCCTTGTCGCTAGCAAAACAAAATCCGCTGAGTGGACATTGCCAGGCCTCACCGTTCACATCGATTCGGATTCCAAAAGCTTCACAGCGGAGCAGCGCGGAGAATTTGTCGAGGTTACTTACACAGGCATGACTAAGATGTTCATGTCCTTCAACCCAAAAAGCGAATAGCGCTTTGCTGCCGGGCCGGGAGAGCCTTCATCCAACCGCAACGTCGCGCCAGGATGAGGGCTCTTCCGGTCCAATAGTTATATGCCTATGCTGGCCTGATGCCGGTTTACCGCACCCGCAACACGATTATGGTCTCATCGTCGAACCGGTCCCGCGTGCCCTGGAAGCGAGCAACATCGGCCAGAATCGCGTCTGCGATCTCCAGGGCAGGCAGGTCGCGGCTCGCGCAAAGCAAACCCGACAATCGGTCCTGACCGTACATCTCTTCCTTGTCGTTCTCAGCATCCAGAATTCCATCCGAAATAAATACGATTGCATCGCCGGGTTGCGTCGCAACGTTGAATTCTTCGTAAGTTACTTCGGGGAACAGGCCCAGCGGAAAGCCCTCGGCCCTGACGGTCATCGCCTGGCCGGAGCGGCAGAAAACGGGCTGCACAGCGCCGGAGTTGGCAACCTGCAGCGTCTGGTTTTCGTCATTCCAAAGCGCGAAGAGCATGGTCACATACTGCGATTCGAGTTTGCGCTCCTGCAGTGCGTCGTTGAGCAGCGAAAGCATCTGAGCCGGTTCAGGATGCTGCGCTGCTGCGGCCCGCATGATTCCGCTCACGAGGGCGGCGAACAAGGCTGCCGGAGCGGCTTTCCCGCTTACGTCGCCGAGCACGATGGCGGTACGACCGGGGCCGTAGTCCACAAAGTCATAAAGGTCGCCGCCGATGGTGCGGGCGGGCAAAAAGCGAACCGCCATCTCGGCGTGAGGGTGCTCGGGCGCGGAAGACGGCAACAGCCGCAACTGCACCTCCCGGGCCATGGCAATATCGCGCTCTAGTTGCCGCTCCTGGGTACGAACAGCTTGGTAGAGCCGAGCGTTCTCAATCGCGATGGCAACCTGCGCGGCCAGTGTCGTCAGAACCCGCTCATGCTCTTCTGTAAAGAAATGCGTCCGCGTATGTTCCAGGTCCAATACTCCGATGATGCGGCCCTTGTAGAAGAGGGGCACCACCAATTCGGAGCGTGTCTCTTCGTTCATGGGAAGATAGCGCGGGTCTTTGCGGACGTCGGGGACGTTGATGAACCGCCACTCACGCACTGCCGCGCCCACCAGGCCGCTGTTGACCGCTATGCGGCGCAGTGGAGCGTGTGCGTGGCCAAACCGCCAGGCATAGCGGGTAACCAGCGTCTCGCCTTTCTCGTCCAGCAGCATGATGGTGAACATCTGGTAGTCGATGAGGCGCCGCAGCAACTGGCCCACGCGCTCAAGCAGCGGTCCGAGGTCAAGGATAGAGGCCAGTTCTACAGAGATTTCGTTGAGCACCTCAAGCGTCTGCGCCTGCCGGGAGACGCGGGCATAGAGCCGGGCGTTCTCAATCGCCTGGGCGATGCGCGAAGCAGTAAAGATAAGTACACGCAGGTGCTCTGGGCGAAAGTAGCCGGCCTCCGTGCTTTCCAGATCCATCACGCCGATCAGGCGGTTCTTCGCGATCAGGGGTACCGCAAGCTCCGAGCGGACTTCAGGATTCGCATTGATATAGTTTTCTTCCCCGGAGACATCGTTGATAAGCACCGGCTGGCGCGTTAAAGCTACCTGGCCGACGACCCCTTTTCCTACGGCAAAGCGCATCCGCTCCACCTCAGGTGTGTGTCCGATCTGGAATCGCATACGCAGGTCGTGCGTGCGGTCGTTCAGTAGCAGAATCGCGAAGATTCGGTAGTGAATGACGGCCCGCACCAACTCGGAGGTGCGATTAAGCAGTGTCTGCAGATCGAGCGTGGTGTTGAGCGCGTCGGTCAGCCTCATCAGGTAAGCTACGTCGGCAGGCTCCACCCGGGCATTGACGGGGTCGAGCGCCGTGGGACCGGCCGGGCGATAGTCGCCCTCAAACTCGGAAACATCAGGCGAAGATGGAGGAGTTTCTGTCATGAGGGTAGAAGGGAATGATAGCGCAATGGTCAGTGGTCGGTGGCTGGTTCTTGGTTGTCGGCTATTTTAGGCTGGAAGCATTGGTCTTGCACAGCGGCAGAGTGGTCAGAACCCGGCTTCAGAAAGCTGATCCCTGACCACTGAAGATTTGCATCTGTCTTACTCGGCGCCCAGCTCCCGCACAATTGCCACCGATGCCGATGCGCCAATGCGGTTGGCTCCAGCTTCAAGAAGTGCACGCACGTCAGCTAGAGTGCGGATGCCCCCCGCGGCCTTCACTCCACACCGCCCGCCCGCCACGCCGCGCATCAGCGCTACGTCGGCTGGGGTTGCGCCGCCTGAGGCGAATCCGGTTGAAGTCTTGATAAAATCCGCTCCTGCCTGGATGGCAATCTCCGCTCCACGCAATTTCTCTTCCAAGCTGAGCAGCGCAGTTTCGAGAATCACCTTAAGCAATGCGCCGTTGTGATGCGCCACGGTGGCCGCCGCGTGGATGGTGCGTTGAACAGCCTGGTAGTTGCCGCTCTTGAGCTGGCCGATGGGGATCACCATGTCCAGTTCGCGCGCTCCCAGGCGGGCCAGCGCGGCTGCTTCCTGCCTCAGGGTTGACACCAGCGATGAGCCCAGCGGAAAGCCGATAACCACGCCCACAGGAATGCCCGAGCCGCTCAGCGCGTTGACGGCTGTGGATGCCCAGATTGGGTTGATCATGGCGCAGGCGAAGCGGTAGTGAATGGCCTCGTTACAGAGGCTCTCCACTTGCGCACGGGTAGCTTCGGGCTTAAGCAGCGTGTGATCGATTACCGCGGCCAGCGTTTGCCAGCTTGAGAGTGCATGGGTACTGAAGGCGGCTGAATCAAAACTGCCGTTGTCGAATTCAAGGTCCGTTTGCTCAATAATTGTGGGCACAGCCATGGTTCCTGCTCCTTGCCCGAGGATCGCCGTTCGCAACGGCTGCCTTGCCGGGTAATCTCCGGAAGATGAGTATAGTGCTTCCTAGACTCCCGAACCAAATGTAGGTACGCGAGTGGACTGAACAGAGTAACCAATCGCCAACAGCGTCGGCATTACTCAGGATGTCCCGGAGGCATGATGCAGATGTCGGGCAGGTTCCGGTAGCGCTCGGCGTAGTCCATTCCGTAGCCTATGACGAACAGGTTGGGAATGGAGAAGCCCACGTAATCAGCCTCGATCTTCTCGATGCGCCGCGAAGGCTTATCGAGCAAAGTGGCGATGCGCAGGCTCTTGGGCCGCTGCTGAAGGAAGAGCTTGCGCAGGTACGAGAGCGTAAGGCCGGTATCGAGTATGTCCTCGACCACCAGCACGTTCTTCCCCTCGATCGAGTGGTCGAGATCCTTGATGAGCTTCACCGCGCCAGAGGAGCGCTGCTCTTTTCCGTAGCTGGACGTGGCGACAAAGTCGAAGGTCGCGTCGGCTTGGATTGCTCTGGAAAGGTCGGCCAGAAACGGCGCCGCGCCTTTCAGTACACCAATCATGACCAGCTTTTCGCCCTTCAGGTCAATGGTGATCTGGGTGCCCATTTCGGCGACGCGCTCGGCAATCTGCTGGCGTGTGTAGAGCACTTCAAGACCTTGGTAAATCGTGGTAGCCATACACCCAGTATCGCTCGAATCGGCGCAAAAGCGTATGTGCAAATCAGGGAGGGTTCTTTGGCATGCCGTTTTCACGTTTAGCCGTGCCATATTCCGGCGCGTCTATACTTAGAGAGACATGTTGCCTTTTCTGCATATTGCAAGACTTAGCGTGCCCACCTTCGGGCTGATGCTGTGGCTTGCCGCCGTTGCGGCCGCCTTCTTGATGGACCGTAATTTCCGCCGCGCGCGCATCAGTGCGGACGCGGTGGGCATGGTGGCCATCGCTGTGGTTGCTGGCATTGTGGGCGCCAAGCTCTGGCATGTGATCGACACCCCCATCGAGTTTCGCGAAGAAGGCTGGCGGGTTTTGTGGGATACGGCCGGGTTCGCCTGGTTTGGTGGTCTCGTCTTCGGCATATCCGCGCTGGTAATTCAGGGCTTGTGGGCCAAGATAGGCGCTCTTCGCACTCTTGACCTCGCGGCTCCTGCCGCTGCCATTGGCTATGGAATCGGCCGCATCGGCTGTTTTCTCTCCGGGGACGGATGCTATGGATTACCCACCTCACTGCCTTGGGGAATGAGCTTTCCCAACGGCATAGAGCCTACCCTGGTCCGCGTGCATCCTACACCGTTGTATGAACTTGCCGCCGGTTTGCTCATCGGATTGTGGCTGTGGTGGCGCGGATCAAAACCGTACGCGACAGGCGCAATCGTAGGGCAATACCTGGTCTTGAGCGGCATTGCTCGCTTTTTAGTTGAATTTGTACGTCGTAACCCCAAGGTTCTATGGGACTTGTCGAATGCGCAACTAGCCAGCGCCGGCTCTGTGCTTGCCGGGATCGTTCTCATTTGTTGGGCTGCAACAAGGCCCGCGATTGCTCCGGAAGAAGCAGCGGCCGCAGTAGAAAAGCCAGCCTGATTCCGCTCCCTTGAACGAAATCGAGCTGGCTTTTTTCACGTGTGCGCCTCAGGCCAGCTTAAAAGGAGCGCGATACGGGCGCGACAGAAGCGCCGTAGCTTCGCTGTCACCCTTGATCTTCTCCTCGGCCACATCCCATTGGATCTTCCGCCCCACCAGCATTGAAATCAAACCCAGATGGCCGGGTAGAGTCGAGTGATGCGCCGTTTCGACGGGCGCAATGGTCGGCTTGCGCGACTTGATGCAGTCGAGAAAATTGCGCCGGTGCTCCGGTGACTCGTACAGCTTCACCTTGCGCTGTCCTTCGGGAAGGGAATCGCCCTTTATCCACTCGGGATTGGAAGCGTCGAGACCGCCGCGATCTACCCAAACCCAGCCTTCGGTCCCGATCCATTTTGTTCCCATTGGGATTTCAGGGTATCCGCCCGCAATCGTGATTCCAACATCGTTCGAGTAGTGAGTGATCTCTTTGCGATACTTGCACTCGATCTTGTATTTCGTCGCCGTATTCCAAATGGCGTTTGCCGCTGGAAACTCGCCGATTCCTTCAATTTCAGACGGGCCGGTCAGATCGAAGCCAAGGCCCCAATGCGCGATGTCGCCGTGGTGGCCTATCCAGTCCAAAAGCTGACCTCCGCCGGTGTTGTAGTTCCAGCGCCAGTTCTGATAAACCCTCACGTCGATATGAGGCTCCATCTTCGACGGACCGATCCACCTTTCGTAGTCCAGGTGCGATGGAGGTTCGGTGACGGCCAGATCCCAGGCAGGGGTTCCCGGAACGATCTGAGCTGGGCTGTCGAACTTGTTCGGCAGCGACGAGAGTCTCTGCATAAAAGCGGGCACGGTGCCGGGGAAATCATGATGGCCCCCGGGCAGTCCAACCTCAACCCGTACAACATTCCCGATCAGCCCGTTGCGAACAATCTCCGCTCCCCTGTGAAAGTTGGGCAACGAGCGCTGCCAGGAACCGGTCTGCCAGGTAATGCCGTTCTTCTGGACGGCATTGACGATGGCCTGCTGCTCCGCAACCGTGCGCGCAAGGGGCTTCTCGCCGTAGATATGCTTCTTCCGGTTAGCGGCTTCAGTCGCTACAATCGCGTGCCAGTGGTCCGGCACCGCAATCATGACAGCGTCGATGTCGTCGCGCGCAAGTAGCTCGCGGTAGTCGTGATAGGCCTTGCAATCCGTGTTTCCGTAGCGCTTGTTCACGGTGTCCACGGCTGCCTGTAGGTGGTTCTTGTCCAGATCGCAAGCCGCAACCACCTGGCAATCATCCTGCTGCAGAAATACCTTGGTATTCGCGGGCCCCATCATGCCCCACCCGATTACCCCAAGCGTGATCCGGTTAGAAGCGGCCGCGCGGCCTGTGCGTGCCCAAATGCCGCCGGGCAGCAGGGCCACAGCTCCGGCCGTTTTCATAAAATCTCGCCGTGTGAAGGTGGAAGGGGCACCTGATCCAGGCAGCAGCTTTTTCATCCTTATCTCCAATCTCTCTCTTGCATGCGCGCCACTCCCATGCGTACTTGAGCTGAATTCATGCGTGGAAAGCGGCAGATGTTGACGCGCGTGAAGTGTAGCATGGCGGATTTGCAAGTAGTAAGGCCGCCACATTCCACCAAGCCGCAGTCGCCCGATAAACGCAAGCGCCTGGGCCGGTTACGAAAGGCCCGAATGCATCCTTGAACTGGCGAGAATTAATGTAGCGGCACTCGTCGACCCCGGCGGCCAGCGGGGCTTATAATCGGGGCTCCCAATCGAAGCCGTCTTCAAGTTACAGCCTGGAAAGGGGCCTGACAGCTGGTGCAAGCGAGCGCGTTCTCGTTGGTCAAGTGGTACATGGACTGCGTTACCGAAGCAGGCGGCGTGGCCATCGTTTATTGCGCTGACCTGCGCTGGCATGGAGTTCACGCGACCCTGAGCAGTGTACTTACCGGCGATGACGAGTTGATCGGCACTAGAACGTCAATCTCGCACCACAAGCTCACTTTCGACGGCGGATGTATCTCAGCGGACCTGCCGAA
Source organism: uncultured Acidobacteriaceae bacterium (assembly GCA_903828675.1). Classification (GTDB taxonomy): domain Bacteria; phylum Acidobacteriota; class Terriglobia; order Terriglobales; family Acidobacteriaceae; genus Telmatobacter. The sequence goes on along the minus strand of CAIKND010000036.1, from coordinate 121,409 downwards.
ACTGGGCGTTTCCGGTCTCTGGGAGGCGGACGCCCCACCAGTTGAGCACACCGTCTTTGAGCAGGATTCCGGGCGTATTCACTGGAACTGCCTGCAGCCCAGGTCTCGGGTGCATCTTCGCGTCGGCGATCGCGAGTTGAGCGGTCTCGGCTATGCGGAGTGCCTTACCGTAACAATTCCGCCGTGGCAATTGCCGATGCGTCAGTTGCGTTGGGGACGTTTCGTTTCGCCTCAGGATTCGCTTGCCTGGGTTGAATGGAAAGGCTCCTTCAACACCAGCTTCGCCATTCTCAATGGCGAAGAGTGCGAGCCGCAGACGGTCTCAGAATCGGAAGTTATCGCTCCAAATGCGACTCTCGGCATCGAGCCCGGCCTTCCGCTGCGATCCGGACGCTTGCGGTCTACAATCCTGCCTGGAGCGCCGGCACTCGGCAAGCTCTTTCCTTCCTCTCTTTTCAACGCCGAGGAGCGCAAGTGGCGAAGCCGCGGCGTCCTGACTGCGCCGGATCGAGTTAGTACCGGCTGGGTGATTCATGAGGTAGTCCAGTGGAAACTTTAATCCGATCCTCTTTGCCGAAGTTACTGTATGGGCTTGTTTTCGTGGCTGTGGTGCCTGCCGCACTCGTGCTCTGGGCCAACTCCACGGCGGGTGCGATCCACCTCGCGGCTCCTCATTCAATTCTCTGGGGAACCGTACTGGCCGCAATTGGCGTGGTGATCTCCTTGTTCGGCATGATGTCGCTCTGGATTTACGGCGGCGGGCTGCCCATGAACGCGTTCCCTCCGCCTAGATTCGTTCAGCAGGGCGTCTATGGACTCATTCCGCATCCAATCTATAGCGGTTTCGTTGTCGCCTGCGGCGGCGTCTCCATCTTCTTCGGTTCGGCCAGTGGGCTATGGCTCGTGACGCCCAGTGTCGCCTTGGCCAGCGCTGCGCTTGTTCTTGGCTATGAACTGCCCGATCTTCGCGAACGCTTTGGCAGTCGCGCTGGGTCTTCATGGCAGGCTCTCGACCCCTCTTCCTCTCCATCCGCCTTGCATCGCTTCAGTGTCTACTTCACAGTCCTGCTGCCGTGGCTGATGGCGTTCGGTGCGATAATGCTGCTCGGCAAGCCTGTCGATGCAGTTACGACCTACATGCCGTTTGAGGCGCATTTGCCGGTTCTGGAGTGGACGGAGCTTCCCTACGCAAGCACCTACCTCGTCGTGCTACTTGTGCCCTTGCTTGTTCAAACTGAAAATGGATTGCGCAGGTTTGCCAGGCTCGGCCTTACTGCGATCCTGTTTCTCTTTCCGCTCTACCTGCTTCTGCCGTTCTTCGTTCCACCACGACCGTTTACTCCTGAAACCGTGGCTGGCAGCCTGCTGCTTTGCGAGCGCACATCCTATTCGGGCGTTGGAGCGTTTCCATCGTTTCATGTTGTATGGGCGTTGATTGCCGCCCTGGCTCTGGGTGAAGGTGGGCATTGGCGGCGAATTCTCTGGTACGGATGGGCCGCGCTGGTCGCAGTCTCTTGTGTCACAACCGGGATGCATTCCATTCTCGACGTGCTGGCTGGGGCTATCGCGTTTGCTCTGGTCGTCAACATGGGGAGAATCTGGACTGCAACCCTTGGCTATGCCGAGCGGATTGCGAACTCATGGAAAGAGTGGAGAATCGGCGCGGTCCGAATCATCAATCACGGTGGATACGCCGCCGCAGCCTCCTTTGTCGGTATGTTGCTGATCGACGCATTGCTAGGGCCCGGCCATGAATGGGTGACCGCCTGCATCTTTCTCTGCTCTATTGTTGGGGCGGCGTTCTGGGCGCAATGGGTTGAAGGCTCTCCCGCGCTTCTGCGGCCAATGGGGTTCTATGGAGGCATGGCCGGAGCCATAATTGGGGCCATTCCGGCCTTGTTCCAGGGCGTTAACCTATGGTTTTCCCTTGCGGCCATTTGCACCGCGGCACCCTGGATTCAGGGGCTCGGCAGGCTTCGCTGCCTGGTGCAGGGCTGCTGCCACGGACGCGCCACGGAGACCGCCGAGGGAATCCGCTACTCCCACCCCCGCTCCAGGGTCTGCCGTCTTGCCCACCTCGCGGGTGTGACGATCCATGCCACGCCCGTCTATTCGATTCTGTGGAATGCCTGGATCGGTTTAGCGCTTTACCGATTGCTCCAATTGCACATGTCCGCCACCCTGATTGCCGGAATCTACTTGCTGCTCTCAGGCACAGGCCGCTTTGTCGAGGAGGCATACCGCGGCGAGCCGCAGACCAGGACTCTCTATGGACTTCGTCTCTACCAGTGGATCGCAATTCTTACGGTTGTGGCCGGAGCTGCGGTGACAGCGGCAAAAGCGCCTCCGATGCCGCATGAATTCAACTTCAACATCAGCTCGTTCGCAATCGCGGCCGGGTGTGGAGCCGTAGCCTGGTTTGTTACAGGAATCGATTTTCCTGAGTCATCACGACGATTCGCACGGCTGACGTAGCTGCGGATTACAGCCGCTTGATAAACGCCAGCGCCTCGGCCATTCGCGGGAACAGCGCCTCCTCTGCCTTGAACTCCCGCGAGTGAACACAGCGCCGCACCCCGCGCATCTTCACTGGATGCTTCAAGTGCAGCATCTCGTGGTAAAGCAGATATTCGATTGCGTAGCGTGGACTCGAAGGCCGGTCAAATACCCGGCTCACCACAATGGTGTTGTGGGCTGCGTCGTAGTGGCCCAGAGACCGCTTGGCGTGATGCTCGCTCCAGGTCAACTCGGGCCTGCCCAGCAGTCCACCAAAGAACCGTAAATTCAACGAGTCGAAGACTTCTTCGAGATGATAGAAGCGGCCTTCGGGCCCAAAGTAGCGCTTGCTCCCCCGGGCGTGGCGAATCAACTCAGTTTGCCGGGTGACAGCCGCGCTCGATGCAAATCGTTTATAGCGAAGGTTCTCTGCGGCGTCGATGGGTTTCTTGTAGAGCTTGGCCAGCAGGATATGTGCGATGGCGTGAATCACCGCTTCCGGCGCGCCTTCCAGCAGGTCGGAGAGGCTCACAAAAATCTGACTCTCGCGAAGGCGGATGGTAGTGTTCAGCGAGGTAAACCTGCGGAAACGCACCGTGATTGGCGGCATCGGCGCCCTGGGACGCAACACCCGGTACTCTGCCTCAAAAATCGGTACAAAATCAGCACTCACCAAGATGGAGGGTAGCACACGAGGGAGCAGGGAATAGGGAACAGGGAACAGGAGTTGCAAGTCAGATGGTTCGCAAGGCCGTGGTTTTCTATTCCCTATTCCCTATTCCCTGCTTCACTTCGGTTCCACTCGGTCCTGTCCCGCCTCATCCTTGTGCAGGTTGAAATAGTCGGTCTGCTCCTTCAGCATGCGTGTTGCCTGATCTGCCAGTTCCGTGTGGCTCTCGATGGCTTCTTTGCGGGCCAGGTCGAAGCCGGGTTCACCGGGCAGCGACCGCAGAATCCCTTGCCAGCGCGCAGTGGCCTCGGTCAGCGCCTTCAGGCTCTTGCGCACATCTGCCTTGCGGTCTGAGAAGACATCCAGGTTCGTGCCAAGCTCGTCCATCAACGCCGTAAAGTCCTCAAGCACATCGTTCAGACGGCTGCTGCGGGCCACAGAATGGGCTCGGCTGCTCAGGCTCTTGATCGAGTCGGCATGCTCGTTGATGAATTTTGTATAGAGTTCCACGCGCGCATTGGGATCGATGCCGGCCTCGGCGATCTGCTCCGTCTCCTTCTCAGTCAACGGCTCGCGCTTCTGCTTTTGCGCCGGCAGGGGCGCCAGAACCAGCAGGCAAATCACAAATGCGGCAAAACAACGCATTGGACGCATGGGCCTTCACTCTCCGGCGCCCTTATTCAAACACACGGCACACTGGGCGGGAAAGGGCCAAGCCGCGCCGTGCAAGACCTTCAGTACGCGGTATGTCCCCCTACTTGTTGCGGAAGACCTGCATCATGGTCTCGGTCTGGGCCTCGTTTACCTGCGCAAGAGTCTGCTCCAGCAAGGGACGGTCCTCCGAACTGCTGCCATGGAGCATCTCGGTCAAGCGAAAGGCGGTGTGGCGAAGCAGAATCTCCGCGTTCTTCAGGCGCTTGTCGTTGTTGGCCATAGACAAGTGAATCTTCTGCGCCAGCAGTTGTATGTGCCGGAGCATCTCTGTGGCCTTCCCTACATCGCCTGCGGCATATTGCCGCACGCTGAGCTCGGTCATCTGGTGGACTAGCTCTGCATAAAGAAAACACTGCTCGCGCGGTTGCGCTTGGCTGGCTCGGGTCTCCAGGGCTTCGATACCTTGTTGGTCAAGGGGCTTGCTGTCTACTCCGGAGGCGTACACCGGCCCCGATGCCATACTCAACGCCAGAATCACTGCCATTGGAACCACAGTCCGCATAAGGGACCTCCGCCAATGCGGTTCTACGCCAAAGTGTGACTATATTAAGCGCATTTCAAAAAAATCTGCAAGGGAAAAGATTTGCGCTCTTTCCGATCCAACGCTCCAGCGTTCCCGATCGACACCCTACTTACCTTGGAATATGACCGGCCTCGCTGTTATCGTCTGAGCAATTCGATACGCTGGCGTGCCTGCCACTCCTGATTTGGATATTTTCCGCTGGCAGAATCCAGAAAATGTTGATAATACGCAATTGCCTCCTTCTTTTGGTGAAGAGAATCGTACGCGCCGGCCCAGAGAAAGTAGGTCGAGGAGTTTTCTGGTACATACTTTGACCGCATGGTGAGCGCGCGGAGCGTAACCGAAGGCTGGTTGGTGTGCGAGGCGGCAAAGGCAAGGCCGCTCCACCCATCAACACTGGCTGGGTCTAGCTGCGTAGCCTTGTCAAAGGTGGCGAATGCCTCGGCATATTGCCCCTGTCGCACCAGGTTCTGCCCGTGCCCCACCAGCAAATCGGGGCTGTTGGCAGCGGTTGCCAGCAGGCCGGCATAAAGGCGATCGGACCCGACTGCATCCCCGGCCTCGGCCAGCACTTCAGCCAGCATGCGTGTAATGGTTGCGTCGTCTGGGTGTGCCTCGTGCAGTTTCTGCAGCAGCGGCAGAGCCTCGGCCTTGTCCTGCGCTGCCAGCACCGTGGCCAGTTGCGCGGTCAGTGCCGTATCGCCCTGGGATTGTTCAAGTGCTGAGCGCAGAAGGGTTTCCGCCTCTGGGAATTGCTTCTTAATGATCAGCAAATGGGCCAGCCCGGCAATGGCTGGTCGGGATTCTTTGTCCTTCGCCAGAACGCGGCGGTAGGCGGCCTCGGCGGCTTCGTACTGTCCTGCCTGGTCGGCCAGGTTGGCCGCCAGCAGCGTGTCCGCCGGGGTCTCAGGCGAGAGCTTCAGGGCCTCCAGCAGGTCGTTCGAGGCTGCTTTGGTGTCGCCGTGGCTACCAAGGCTGGGCCGGTCAAGCTCCGCCAGCGCCCTCCAGGCCCGGGCTTTGAGTGCCGGAGCGGCCTCGCCCCGGTCGGGGATGGTTGTGGCCGCCGCCAATTCCGGATGCGCTTCGGCGGGCTTGTTCTGGCGGGCCAGCAACAGACCCAGCGACAAGTGAGCCTCAAGCGACTGCGGATTGACCTCTACCGCTCGCCGGTAGAGTCCCTCGGCATCGTCCAGCCGGTTCTGCGCATCGGCAACGTAGCCTGCGTCAAAGAGAGCGCGCGCATCTCCAGGGTGGGTCGCCAGCCACACAGTCAACTTGGCCTCTGCAGCCTTCCAGTCGGAGTTCGCGATAGCTGCCTCGGCGGCCGTTACCTGTTCGGAAACTGGTATAGCCGCGGCGTCGGAAGGTGTTACGGCCGGTACCAGCCCCTCGGGATTTGAAGATGATTCCTGAGAGAAACTGCTGGCTCCGCCCGATAGCAAGGCCAGGAGCAGGACGAAATACGCGATATGAAGCACGAAATACCTCAATTAACAGTCTAACGGCGAGAAGCTGCCAGGTACCGAATGGGGCTGCTGGTGTATAGACGCGTTGCTGCACCATGGGTAGGGAATCTAATTGTGTGAATTACGTGGGACCGGTTGTATATATGCGCCGGAACCGGATTCCTGTTCGCGCCTAGCCTTCGCCCTATAATAGAGAATGGCCGTTTGCGCTCTGAGCCTCGCTGAGGGGACAGGCTCGCTCGGACATTGTTTCCCGGTGCCTTCCCTTTGAACGATGCCATCATTATCCGCGGCGCGCGGACTCACAATCTGAAGAACATCTCCTGCGAGATTCCTCACGGAAAGCTGACGGTGGTCAGCGGCGTGTCAGGTTCAGGCAAGAGTTCCCTTGCCTTCGACACCATCTATGCCGAGGGACAGCGGCGCTATGTCGAATCGCTCTCAGCCTACGCACGGCAGTTTCTTGAGCGGATTGAAAAGCCTGACGTCGACGAGATCGATGGACTCGCTCCGGCCATCGCCATCAAGCAGAAGAACTCCACCCGCAACCCGCGTTCGACCGTGGCCACAGCCACTGAGATCTACGACTATCTGCGCCTCCTCTATGCGCGCTGCGGTACGGTGTATTGCGTCTTCTGCGACGGCCTGGTCAAGCGCGACTCTGTGGACGAAGCAGCCGAAGCGGTCCTGGCTCTGGGCGAGGGAACTCGCCTGAACACGCTGTTTCCCGTTGTCGTCGCAACCCCCGAGGCCAAGGCAAAGCCCGCATCGAAGCCCGCGAAAGCCCCAGGCCGGCCACCAAAGTCTGCAGCCAAACCCGTTGTCAATGGCGGCGATTCGCCCCACACTGAGTCGCTGAAGGCTCGCCTCGCCGAGCTGCGTTCCAGCGGTTTTAACCGGCTGTGGCAGCAGGGCAGCATCTTCGAGTTCTCCACGCCCGAATCGCTGCTGGATCTGGATCTCACTCTGCCGGTATTTGTCCTCTTGGACCGTATCGTCGTCAGTGCGGACAATCGCTCGCGCATCGTCGATGCCGTCGAAGTCGCATACCGCGAGGCCGGCGAGGTTCTCTTTGAGGAAGCTCCACGCGAGGAAGCGGAGCAACGGCGGCGTCTTCGCTTCTCCGGCGCCTACGAGTGCAAGAACTGCCACCGGCCCGGCAAAGAGCCTGAGCCACGCCTTTTCAGCTTCAACAACCCCTTCGGCGCCTGCCCGCGCTGCCAGGGTTTCGGCAACACGGTGGATTTCGACCTGAACCTCGTGATTCCCGACAAAGGCCTGAGTCTTGCCGATGGTGCCATCGACCCCTGGAACCGGCCCAAGTACCGCCCCTGGTACAGCGACCTGCGAAAGCGCGCCCCTGAGCTCGGCATTCCGCTCGATGTGCCCTGGCGCGACCTGCCCGAGGCCGCCCGTGAAACAGTGTTGCGCGGCAAAGCCGGCTTCGAAGGCATCTTTGGATTCTTCGCGCAGATGGAGCGCAAGAAGTACAAGCTCCACGTGCGCGTCATGCTCAGCAAATATCGCGGTTACGCCGAGTGCCCGGACTGCCGCGGCCAGCGCCTCAGAGCCGAAGCCCGCTCAGTGCGCATCAATGGTCAGAACATTTGCCAGGCATCGGCCCTCACCATCGCCCAGGCCCGGACGTTCTTTGACGCGCTCAAACTTACGCCGATGCAGGAGGACATAGCCGGGCCAATTCTGCTCGAAGTCCGCCAGCGTCTCAGCTTTCTTGATGCGGTGGGCCTCGAATACCTGACCCTCGACCGGCTGGCCTCCACGCTCTCCGGCGGCGAGGCGCAGCGGATCCAACTCGCCACTTCGCTCGGTTCCCGCTTGGTGGGTGCGCTCTATGTGCTCGATGAGCCTTCCATCGGCCTCCACACCCGCGACACTGCGCGCCTTATTCACATCCTTGAAGAGTTGCGCGACCTGGGAAACACCATCATCGTGGTCGAGCACGACGCCGATGTACTACGTGCCGCCGACCATCTTCTCGATCTCGGCCCCGGCGCGGGCGAGTTTGGCGGCAAGTTGCTGGCCGAGGGGGGGCTCGCGGAGATCGAGGCCAACCCCAACTCCCTCACCGGCCGCTATCTCTCCGGGAAGGTCTCCATCCCTGTGCCCACGCGGCGTCGCACTCCTGGCCGCGAACGGCTTGTACTCCGGGGCGCGCAAGCCAACAACCTGCACGGGCTCGATGTCGAGATTCCGCTCGGCATGCTGGTAGCCATTACCGGAGTCTCCGGGTCGGGCAAGTCGACGCTCGTCCATCAAGTTCTTTACCGCGCCGTGGCGCGCGCGTTGGGCCAGAGCGATGGCGCAGACCCCTCCGGCGTCTTCAAATCGCTTACCGGCGTCGAACGGCTCAATGACGTTGTGCTGGTCGACCAGACGCCCATCGGCCGCACGCCGCGCTCCAACCCCATCACCTACATCAAGGGCTTCGACCTGGTGCGCGAACTGTTTGCTTCGCAGCCTGAGTCCAAGCGGCTTTCGCTCACCCCCGGCCATTTTTCCTTCAACGTTCCCGGCGGCCGCTGTAACACTTGCGAAGGCGACGGCACCGTCACCGTCGAAATGCAGTTCCTTGCCGACGTCGAGTTGCCCTGCGAAGACTGCAACGGCACGCGTTATCAGGCCAAGGTGCTTCAGGTCCAGTACAAGGGCAAGAACATCCACGACGTGCTGCAGATGACCGTGAAAGAGGCGCTGCGCTTCTTTTCCGGGCAGACCAAGCTTCTGGAGAAGCTCGCGGTTCTGGACGAGATTGGCCTGGGCTACCTGCGGCTCGGCCAGTCGGCAACCACGCTCTCAGGCGGTGAAGCGCAGCGCGTCAAACTGGCCGCTCATCTGGCCCAGGTGCGCGCGGCCAACGCCAACGCCAAGCCCTCGCAGGCCAGCCGCGTGCTCTATATCCTCGACGAGCCCACCACCGGCCTTCATTTTGACGACGTATCCAAGCTCCTTACCGCGTTCCGCAAGCTCATCGATGGCGGTGGCTCGCTTATCGTCATCGAGCACAATCTCGACGTCATCAAGTGCGCCGACTGGGTCATCGACCTTGGTCCCGAAGGCGGCGAAGGCGGAGGCAAGATCGTTGCCGAAGGCACTCCGGAAGAGGTCGCAGGCAACCTGCTCTCGCACACCGGCAAGTGGCTCGCGCGCATGCTGTAAGACCGCCGCCTCAATCAGGCTTTCAAGGCGTTCCTCGCACCCATACACTTCCAAATCTCGCAAACTGCAAATGCCGCCAGAATCCCGATAAACGGCAGGCAAGGGAAGTGATACCGGTCCTGCACCACAATCACCGCGTGCAGCGCCGCAAAGTACGCCCACAGCACAATCGGCGGCGAAGAGAACACTACCCAGGGCCCGCGCTCAACCACCAGCAGCACCCCGGCCGCCATTCCCAGCAACAAAACTGCCCACCAGAACAGGTCGCTCGCCAGCTTCAGCCGCCACACGGCCTGCGCGCCGTATCGGCCTTCAAGAGCCGGCAGGTTCCAATGCACGCCGATCGTTTCATGATCGTGCAGCCAGAAGGCCTTCTTCAATGTGCGCACGGCAAAGCGCTCTGGATGCGCCAAAATATAGCACTTGGCAAGGTGCCCCAGGTAAATGTCGCGCTCGGCTTCAGGCATCTTGAGGGAGTTGTCGGGGATGTCCACTGTTCCACCGGTGCCGTCTGGATTGTTGCCCATCCACAGATTCGGCCCGCCATTTGTTGAGACCAACTCAAAATGCCCGAAGGTCCGGGTGTTGCGCACGCTCCAGGGGGCAATCGCCAGAAACATCACGGCAAAGGCAACGGCGGCGCCGGCGACCGGCAACTTGTATCGGCGCTCGCGGCTGATCGTTAGGGCGTAGAGAACGGCCGGCAAAAGCATCCCGACAGGCCGTACATAACAGGCGGCGGCCGCCAGAATGCCAATGAAAACCGCTTTCGCCCATCGATTCAGCGGAGGCGACTCCCACGCAACCAGCAAAGCCAGCAGCAGAAAGTTGAAGATCAGTTCGCTGGCCAGCACCGTCGTGAATTCAATCTGAACCGGCCAGCAGGCGTAGATATACCCGGCTACAATCGCCACCTTGCGATTGAACCAGCGCTCGCCCAGCAGCATGGTAAGCCAGATCGTCCCGAGAGAAAGCGCGACATTGAAAGCCACGATGGGCGTGAAACTCTGCCCAAACACGCGATAAAGGAGCGAGTAGACAAACGATGTGCCCACCGGCCAGTAAGCCGTGGGATGGCCCGGATACCAGCAGTACCCGATGCCATTGGCCAGGCTGCGCGCCAGCAGATTGTAGACGTAACCATCTGAAACTGGCTGAACCGGCACCTTCACGACCCACGCCACTCGCAACACAAATGCCGGCCCAAGAACCGGGGCAAACGAATCGCCTGTCCATCGCTTGCAGGCAGGCCAAAACGTTCTAAACCCCATGAAAGTTCCTCTTCCAGATCCATCTCACGCGGAACCAAACGCCTCGGGGCCAAGCGTAGTTCCAGCGCAGTCAGATTAGCATGAGCCCCGATTTCGTCCATTCAATCCATTGGCTTCCACCCGAATTATGGGCTCTGAAAGCGTCCTCCAACTCCTGCCCACTACCCGCCCCATTTGCCATTGGACCCGCTCATTGAGTACAAAGGTTAGAACGATTTACCCGCAGAATCAGATACGCGAAAGATGAAGGCGTCTTCGTCAGCGGTCTTCTGCGACCTGATCGCATTCGATTTCCGAGGAGGGTAACTCCACTTTGAATATTCCTGTTGGGTCCATCGGCTCTGAGCCGCGGCCATCGCAGAACAGCAAGAAGGGCATTGCAGTTCCATTGGTTCCGGCAGGACGCATGCTGCCCTTCTTTCTGGTGACAGCCCTCTTCTTTCTATGGGCTATTCCCAATAACCTGAACGACATTCTGATCCGTCAATTCATGAAGTCGTTCGAGATCAACCGGCTTCAGGCAGGCCTGGTCCAGTCTGCGTTTTATCTAGGCTACTTTCTGTTGGCGCTCCCCGCTGGACAAATCATGCGGCGCGCTGGTTACAAGGCCGGCATCGTCATGGGACTGTGCCTTTATGGCGTCGGCTGTATTCTCTTCTGGCCTGCGGCCATCGTTGGGCAATACTGGTTCTTCCTCACCGCGCTGTTTGTCATTGCCAGCGGGCTCTCGTTCCTTGAGACCGCCGCCAGTTCCTTCATTGTGCAGATTGGACCGCTGGAGTCGGCCGAGCAACGGCTGAATCTTTCCCAAGCGTTTAATCCCGTGGGCAGCATCACCGCCCTCCTTGTGGGAGCGCGTTTCATATTCTCCGGAGTGCAACTGAACAAGACGCAGGTTGCGGCCATGCAGGCGGCAGGCAAATACCAGGACTATCTCCGTTCCGAGACGCTGCGAGTGGTGGTGCCCTACATCATTCTGGGGGCCATTGTGTTGTTCTGGGCGGTGCTCATTGCGCGCACGCCTTTCCCGCACCTCGGGCTCGACTACACCTCCCAGGAAGCTGCCGGAGATCACGGGCCTGCACTCTGGAAGAGAAGGCACTTCGTCTTTGCAGTACTGGCGCAGTTCCTTTATGTAGGCGCACAGGTCAGTGCGTGGAGCTATATGATCCCCTATGTTCTGGCCTATACCAAAACCGAAGAACGGAGCGCGGGATACTTACTGACCGGTGCGCTTGTGGCCTTCACAATAGGCAGGTTTACGTCCACGTGGCTGCTCAAATTTGTACCAGCCTCGCAGCTCCTGGCTGCCTTTGCGGCTATTAACGCGGCCATCTGCACCGTTGCGGCACTTCGACCCGGATGGCTGGGCGTAGGCTGCCTCATCGTAAACAGCTTCTTCATGTCCATGATGTACCCAACCATCTTTGCCCTCGGTGTAAAGGGACTGGGCTCGCGCACTAAGACCGGCGGAGCATGCATCGTGATGTCTATCGTGGGCGGAGCATTGCTCACGCCTATCATGGGCAAGGTCGCCGACATGGCTGGCGTATCGCTTGGCTATCTGGTGCCCGCAGTCTGCTTTGTCGGGGTTGCGCTCTATGCCTGGCTGGGTTCGCAGCCTGAAGCGGAAGAACTGGCGGCCTAGTTGGTACTTCACCAAAACTATCCCTCCCCGGCCTTGTCTTCGTTCTTGTGACAAGGCCAGCGAGCGAACCTACGCTTCGATGGCGCTTATTCCGCCACAACCGGATTGGTCAGCGAGCCCAGCCCCTCGACCGTAATGGTCACCGTCTCGCCCGGCTTGAGCCAGCGCTTCGGCGTCCGCCCCAGTCCCACGCCATAAGGCGTACCTGTCGAAACAACGTCGCCCGGCAACAGCGGCGTAATCGACGAGAGATACTCGATCAACTCGGGAATCTTGAAGATCAGCTCCCGCGTGTTCGAGTTCTGATGTACTACCCCGTCAATCGTGAGACCGATAGCCAGCGTGTGCGGGTCGGCAATCTCGTCAGCCGTCACAATCGCCGGTCCCAGCGGGCAAAATGTCGGAAAGCTCTTGCCCATCGACCACTGCGAAGTCGCAAGCTGCACATCGCGCGCGCTCACGTCGTTCACAATCGTGTAGCCATAGACATGCTCGCGCCATTCCGTAGCCGGAATCCGAAAACCGCCCTTGCCGATCACAAAGGCAAATTCAGCCTCGTAGTCCGGTTCGTTCGAGTTCTTCGGCAGCACAATGTTGTCATCGGGCCCGATAATCGCCGTCTGCAACTTGAAGAACACCACCGGCGTCGTGGGAATGGCCATCTTCGATTCGATGGCGTGGTCGCGGTAGTTCAGCCCAATCGCAAACACCCGCGGCGGGTTCGTCAGCGGTGCCAGCAGCTTGTATTCTCCGTGGCGAAAATAGCGGCGCGTGCCGTGCATCGCCTCTTTGTACTGCGCGACGCTCCGTCCGCTGGCGATCACGTCCAGCACCGTCGGAAATCCGGCCCGCCCTATGTAGGAGTAGTCGCCTGCCGCGGCCCCTTCCACATCGCTCCACAACAGTTCGCACAACTCCGCGCCGTCTGCCGCGCTCTCAGGGTTCTCAAGTACTCCGGCGCGGGGAACGGAATCTTCCGCGGAAAAGGAAACAAGTTTCATCGTGCCCTCCAGTGTGGGGAGAATATCAAGGTCGTCCCGTCTTGCGTCACGCCGCAGTCCATCCGCCATCGATGGTCATCAGCGAGCCGGTGACGAACGCCGCTTCGTCCGAGGCCAGATACCGCACCAGCGAAGCGACCTCCTCCGGCCGCCCCAGCCGTCCTACCGGCTGCCGTGCACGAAGTTCGGCACGCGTCTGGTCTTTGGTGTCCTTATGGAACTTCTCGAGATACCCCTCCACAAACGGCGTCTGCACGGTGCCTGGACAGACAGCGTTCACACGTAGCGTCTTCGGATACTCGACGGCCAACTGCCGCGTCATCGAGAGCACCGCCCCTTTGCTCATGCAGTAGGCAAAGCGCTGCTTGATGCCCACCATGCCCGACACCGAGCCGATATTCACAATGGCCCCAACCGCCTCATGGCGTTCGGTAGCGGCAAACAGCAGCGGCAGAAGAGCTCTCGTCACCAGGTAGACCGAGCGCACATTCACGCTCAGCAGCCGGTCGAAGTCTTCCGGCTCCGTGGTTTCGATCGAGCCCACGTGCCCGATGCCCGCATTATTCACCAGGATGTCCAGCCGGTCCAGTCGCGCCGCTGCGGCAGCGATGGATTCCGGGCTGGTCACGTCCAGGTGCAGCGCCTTCGCCGACTCTAGCGAGTCAGCCAGCGCTTCAGCGGCGGTCACATTGATGTCGGCAATCCAGACAAAGGCCCCGGCGCGCACCAGTTCCTTCACGGTAGCCTCGCCAATGCCGCTTGCACCGCCGGTCACCAGCGCGTGCCGGCCGTCGAGCCGAAACACAGGGTCTTGATTCGCAACGGAAGATGAAGCAGAGAAAGTCGGATCGGTCATGGAAGTACGCTCGATAGAACTGAGGTTGAGTTACATGATTTGGTAGCAATAAGGGGCTCGGATCAAGCCGCGCCCCTCATTCTATACGCGTCTACGGCTAGTGTCCTGAGTCCAAAATTCTCCACTAAACATCGGCTGTCATTCTGAGGCAGCTTTACTCGCGGCAGTGCGTTACGTTCGGGGGGGGGACGGCCGCCGTCTACCCCGCAACTAAGCACCGTGCCCCATCCATTCCACGTTCTTTGCGGAATGGGTGGGACAGAACAACATTCAATCGGACCGTTCATCAGGAGTGAACGGGGCCTCGAACGCTTTCCGGGGTGGAGATTGGGGGTGGTGAGCGAAGAATCTGCTTTTGTCCTTCGATGAACTTCAGACTCACCACACTAGCTACTTCTTCCGTACCTCGGCAAAGATCTTCAAGTAGGCCTTGGCGGTTTCAGTAATAGTCTCCGGATGTCCAGCGTCCACGGCTGCCAGGTTCACAAGGTCGCTGCCCACGCCCAACGCCCGCGCGCCTGCCCGCAGAAAGCTCTCCGCAGTTTGCAGCGTTACGCCGCCCGTTGGAATCAGCTTGAGATGCGGAAACGGCGCCAGCAGAGCCTTCAGGTAAGGCGCGCCGCCCACCGCCGAGCAGGGAAAGATCTTCACATAGTCCGCGCCCGCGTTCCAGGCTGTGATGGCCTCGGTCGGCGTTAGCGCGCCGGGGCAGGAGACCTTGCCGTTCTTCTTCGTAGTGGCGATTACTTCCAGATGCAGGCTGGGGCTCACAACAAACTCCGCACCCGCATCGATGGTGGCCTGGCACTGCTCCGCCGTGGTCACCGTGCCGGAGCCGAGCAGCAACTCGCTGCCGTACTCCTTCTTCAACTCCCTCAGCAGATCCACTGCACCGGGTACGGTCATCGTCACTTCAACTACATTGACGCCGCCGGCAAGCATGGCCTTTACAATGGCGTGGCCCTGGGCCGAATTACGTGCGCGCAGCACCGGAATCAGTCCTACGCGTTCGATCGTTTCCTGTGTTGTTTCGGGCATTCTGTCCTCTATTCAATGCGATCTACCGCGCAATGCGCGCCGACCCACCCTTTATGATGCGTTCAACCTCTGCCAGCGATGCCATGCTGGTATCGCCGGGCGTAGTCATTGCCAACGCGCCATGAGCCACGCCGCACTTGACCGCCCACTCAATTCCTTTGCCGGCGAGCAGACCATAGACCAGGCCGGAAGCAAAGCTGTCGCCTCCGCCCACGCGGTCCAGGATGTCGATATCGCGCTGCGGCACATGCACAATCTTGTCTTCATACAGTGCAATCGCGCCCCATGCATTCCTGCTGGCCGAGTGCACTGAACGCAACGTGCTGGCAATCAGCTTCAGGTTGGGATACAGTGACGCCACTTCGCGCAGCATCTCTTCGTAGCCTGCGATGGGCAGCTCGTCGAAGTCCTCGCTCACGCCCTTGATCTTCACGCCCAGCATCGCCGAGAAATCTTCCTCGTTGCCCAGCAGCAGGTCCACCTTGCGCACTATCTCGCGATTCACTTCCTGTGCCTTGGCCTTGCCGCCGATTGCCTTCCAAAGCGAATCGCGGAAGTTCAGATCGTAGGAGACCGGCGTGCCATATTTGCGCGCCGCGTCCATCGCTTCCACGGCCACCTGGGCCGTCGAGGCCGATAGTGCCGCAAAGATGCCGCCGGTATGGAACCAGCGTGCGCCGTTGGCGGATCCAAAAATGGATTCCCAGTCAAAATCGCCGGATTTTATCTGGCTCACCGCCGTGTTGCCGCGGTCCGAGCAGCCTGCCGCCGCGCGCACGCCGTAGCCGCGCTCGGTAAAGTTCAGCCCGTTGCGCACCGTGCGTCCCACTCCGTCATAAGGAATCCACTTGAGCAGGGAAGTATCCACCCCGCCCTGCAGAATAAAGTCCTCCACCAGCCGCCCCACAGGGTTCTCGGCCAGTGCCGTGGCAATCACGGTATGTAGTCCAAAGCACCGCCGTAAACCGCGTGCTACGTTATATTCGCCGCCGCCCTCCCACACTTGAAACTGCCGTGTGGTGTGGATGCGGCTCTCGCCAGGATCTAAGCGAAGCATCACTTCGCCAAGGCTCAGGCAATCCCAGCGCCGTGAAGAATCAGGAACAATGATCGTATTCATAGACATGAATAATTTATCGCATCTTGCCGTGACAGGTCTGTGACGGAATCGAGGTGCGGGACGGCCGTTCATCCTGTTACTGTTTTCCCAATTGGATTTGGCCGCAGTGATCGTTGTCCAATTTCTCAGTCAACTTCAGCCTCCTCATCCATATCAAGGAGCAACATCGTATGAGTCATGATCTTTTCGATTTGAGTGGCAAGGTCGCGGTCGTCACCGGCGGAACCACCGGCCTGGGCCGTGAAATCGCGCTCGGTCTGGCCGCGGCGGGAGCAAACGTCGTCCCCAGTTCGCGCCGTCAGCCGCAGGTGGATTCGGTAGCCGCGGAGATTGAGGCACTGGGCCGCCGTTCCTTGCGGGCCACCTGCGATGTGCTTGACCGTGCCTCGCTCGTGCGGTTGCACGATGCGGTACTCGCCGCCTTCGGCAAGGTCGATATCCTGGTCAACGCCGCCGGCATTACACAAAAGGTCCCCACCCTTGAAGTGGACGAAGCTGACTGGTCCCGTGTATTGGAAACCAACCTCACAGGAACCCTGCGCGCCTGCCAGATCTTCGGCGGGTCCATGGCCGTCGCGGGATACGGGCGCATCATCAACATCGCTTCGATTGCCGCGTTCAAGGGTTTTTATCGCGTAGCGGCCTACTCGGCCAGCAAGAGCGCCGTCGCCTCGCTCACCAAGACACTGGCCATCGAACTGGCCGGGACCGGCGTGAACGTGAATGCCCTCGCCCCCGGTGTGTTTCCCACGCCCTTGAACACGGCCATGATTCTAGGCACGCCGCGCGGCGACGAGATCCTCTTGCGCACCCCCATGCACCGCTTCGGCAATCCCAGCGAGATCGTTGGGCCCGCCGTCTTCCTTGCTTCCGCCGCGGCCTCCTTTGTCACCGGCGAAGTGATCGTCGTGGATGGAGGTTTCCTCGCCAGCGGTGTCAACTGTTAAGCGCCCCGGCCTTTTTGTGCGTCAATGTGCGCGGTTGCGGTTGCCATCACCTTCATCGATGCGGAGGGTAATCGCATTTGCGTTTTCATGGAAAGGGAACGTCTCAGTCTGCTGCAAAAACTCCATCGAAGCGAGTTTTGTGTCAGGGCGCGACTTCAGTCGGGCCGCAAAACGCTCACAAAATGAAGCCGGGCTCTAGCCAATGCCACATTTCGAGCCGCCCGTCGTGCCTTTTTTCACCCATTCCGTGCCTCGCAAGCAGCTTTTCTTCCAAATCCAAACGCAAGCTCTTTCCACTGCGATTGCCCTGCACCGATGCGGCTCTGTCCTTCACTGACAACGTGTGCGGAGCGTAGTGTAGACTGGCTCGCGGAGACCTTTGCTCATGAACGACTTCACCCGGCGAAGATTTGTGCAATCGGCAACAGCGATGGCGGGCGTGGCGCTGCTGCCAGGTCATGACATGCGGGCTCTGGCTCAGGACCCTGTAGTGGACACGGAACGCGCCGCCAACCACATGGGCTATGAGGCCGTGTCCTGGAAAGCAAGGCCGTTTCCGTTGCGTCAGACCCGGCTCCTTTACGGCCCGCTCCGCGAGGCCCAGGAGCGCAATCGCGTCTACCTCTACATGCTGCCCAACGATAGACTGCTCCATTCCTTCCGGCTCACCGCAGGCCGCCCTTCTACTGTGCAGCCGCTGGGCGGGTGGGAGGCCCCGGATGGCGAGTTGCGCGGTCACTTTACGGGAGGCCATTATCTTTCAGCCTGCGCCATGATGGCAGCCAGCACCGGCGACGAGCCTCTTCGTCAGAAAGCCGACGCGCTTGTGGATGAGCTGTCCAAATGCCAGCGCAGCGACGGCTATCTAGGCGCCTATCCCGCCAGCTTTTATGACCGGCTCAGAAGCAATCAGCGCGTCTGGGCGCCCTTCTACACCTACCACAAGATCATGGCCGGCCTGCTGGATATGTACGTGTATTGCGGCAATACCCAGGCTCTTGGAATGTGCGTCCGCATGGCCGATTGGGCTGCCAAATGGGTTGAGCCCCTCAGCGCCGAAGAGTGGGCAAAGATTCAACTCGTCGAACACGGCGGCATGAACGAAGTCTCCTTCAACCTCTACGCCGTTACCGGCGAGCGCCGTTTCCGTGATCTCGGCTTCCGATTCGAGCACAAGCTGTTCTTCGATCCGCTGGCTGCCGGAGTCGACAAGCTCTCCGGCCACCACTCCAATACCAATATTCCCAAGGCCATCGGCGCGGCCCGCGGCTACGAAGTCTCCAACGACCAGCGCTACCGCACTATCGCCAGCAACTTCTGGCACATGGTGGCTGAACATCACGCCTACTGCACCGGCGGAACCGGCGCAACCGTCCCCCTCAGCACCGACGACGCAGAGGGCTGGCATACCGCCGACAACCTGGCCAACCAGCTCGTCCCGGCCGCCGAGGAGTGCTGTTGCAGTTACAACATGATGAAGCTCTCCCGCCACCTCTTCGGCTGGGGCCCCGACGCCCGCTACATGGACTACTACGAGCGCCTGCTCTGGAACCTGCGCCTGGGCACCCAGGATGAGCACGGAATGCTCATGTATTACGTCCCCATGCAGCCCGGCTACTGGAAGACCTTCGGCACCGCCTTTGACTCGTTCTGGTGCTGCACCGGCAGCGGCGTCGAGGAGTACGCCAAACTCGGCGATAGTCTCTATTTCCACGACGACAAAGGCATCTACGTCAATCAGTTTGCCGCCAGTGAAGTCGAGTGGCCCGAGAAGGGCCTGCGCCTCACCCAGCACACCCAGTTTCCCGCGGAAGAGTCGACGACCCTGCTTATTCACGCGGTTCGGCCCGTCCGCCTCATCTTGCGTGTGCGTGTTCCTTACTGGTGCGCCGGGGTTTCGATGCGCGTAAACGACAAGCCCGAAAAGGCCGTCATGGGAGACAACGGCTATGTCGAACTCGATCGTGTCTGGCAGCAGGGCGATCGCATCGAAGTCGCTCTGCCCATGCGCTTCCACTCGACCTCCCTGCCCGGCAACTCCACAGCTCAGGCCATGATGTACGGACCGCTGGTGCTGGCCGGCACCATGGGACAGGACGCCCTCACCACCGATATGATCTATGGCCCGACCACGCCCTCCCATACCGGAAAATTTACCGATGCCGTTATGCCCCGCATTGAAGCCGTGAATGGCGCATGGGTCGAGAAGACGGCTGACCCGCTTCGCTTCCGGACCGCGGGCCAGCTCCAGACCTTGCAACTCAAACCGCTCTACCAGATCATGGACGAGCGCTACACCGTCTATTGGCAAGTCAACGCGAAGGCGTAGGCACTGTCTGCGCCATACAGGAGAAACTGGGTGCCCCACGTCCCTCGCCTTTGGAGACCTGGGATAGCAAGAACCTCAACTGCGAGGTACAAATTCAGCCGGTCAAAGACCTGCCCGGTTCGGGTCATTCGACGTTTTGAAAGGGCGCGGCTTTAGTCGTGCCGCAAGCAGTTGAAAATTGACGAGGGCTTTAGCCCCCGAGGGAATGTCGACACAGGAGAAGCAAACGATGGCAATCTCGAGAAAATTGCGTATGGGTATGGTCGGCGGAGGACCGGGCGCGTTTATTGGCCCGGTGCATCGCATCGCTGCGGAAATGGACGGAAAGATTCAAATGGTCGCCGGGGCATTTTCGCAATCGGCCGAGCGTTCACGCCAAGCCGGCGAGAGGTTCGGAATCGAGCCTGCCCGCGCCTATGCCGACTACCGGCAAATGATCGAGTCCGAACTCAAGCGCCCCGACCCCATCGACTTTGTCGTCATCACCACACCCAACCATCTCCACCTGCCCATTGCGCTGGCGGCCATCGAGGCGGGCATTCCCGTCATGAGCGACAAGCCTGCCACCGCCACCTACCCTGAGGCGCAGGCGCTAGAAGCTGCGGTCCTCAAATCTGGCCTGCCCTACGGCCTCACGCACACCTATGCCGGCTACGCCATGGTTCGCGAAGCGCGCCACCTCTGCGCCAGTGGGCGCCTCGGTAAAATCCGCAAGGTCGCTGTTGAATACTTTCAGGGCTGGATGACCAAAGCTGTTGAAACCACCGGCCACAAGCAGGCGGCGTGGCGCGCTGACCCCGCGCAGAACGGCCAGGGCGGCGCTATCGGCGATATCGGCACGCACGCTTTTCACCTGCTCGAATACATTTCGGGACTTCAGGTTACTGCCATTAACGCCACATTGCGTTCCGTGGTCGAAGGCCGCCGCCTCGACGATGATTGCAATGCCTTCCTGCGGCTCGGCAACGCCGCTGCCGGAACCCTGGCCTGCTCCCAGGTGGCTGCGGGCGAGCTCAATGAAATGCGCATGCGCATCTACGGAGAGACCGCCTCCATCGACTGGCGTCAGCAGGACCCCAACCGCCTCATCGTCAAGAATCTCGATGGCCCGGAAGAAGTTCACCACGCCGCCGCGCCTTACCTTGGCGTCGATGCGCTCGCCGTCGCTCGCGTTCCTTCCGGCCATCCAGAGGGCTATCTTGAAGCCTTCGCCGTCCTCTACCGCGAATTCGCCGACGCGATGGTTGCATGGCAACAGGGCCAGGCCAACCCCCTGCCCGCCACCCTCCCCGGCATCGTCGCCGGTGTCCGTGGCATGAGGTTTATCGACCGCGTTATCGAAAGCAACCGCAAGGAAACCTGGGTCGAGTTCTAAGATGGCTTTAACCCTCTTATGTCCTGAATCTGAAATTCACGACATAAGAGACTGTCATTCTGAGTGAACAGGGCCCCGAACGTTTTTCAGTTCGGGGGGTGGTGAGCGAAGAATCTGCTTTTGTTCTTTCGCGCATTTTACAAAGAACTTTAGAGACAGGACACTAGGCAACATCGGCAGAGGAGAAGAACCATGAAAACCATCAAAGGCCCCGGAATCTTTCTTGCCCAGTTTGCGGGCGACGCCGCACCCTTCAACAGCCTGGAAGGCATGGCAAAATGGGCTGCCGGGCTTGGCTTCACCGGCATCCAGATTCCCACCTGGGACAGCCGCCTCTTCAATCTGCAACTCGCCGCCGAGAGTCAGACCTACTGCGACGAAATCCTCGGCATCGCCTCCGCCGCCGGCCTCGCCGTCACCGAACTTTCCACCCACCTGCAGGGGCAGCTTGTCGCAAGCAATGCGGCCTTCGATGTCCTGCTCGCCGGCTTCGCCCCGCCCGCGCTGGCCAATGACGTAAAAGGCCGCCAGGCCTGGGCAGTTCAGCAATTGGGCTTCGCCGCCAGGGCCAGCCGCAATCTCCACCTCAATGCGCACGCCACCTTCTCAGGCGCTCTCGCCTGGCCTTTCTTTTATCCTTGGCCGCAGCGCCCGGCTGGCCTTATCGACGAAGCCTTCAAGGAACTCGCTTCGCGCTGGCTCCCCATCCTCCAGCAATTCGACGAAGCCGGAGTTGACGTCTGCTTTGAACTCCACCCCGGCGAAGATCTCCATGACGGCGCAACCTTCGAGCGCTTCCTCGCCGCCGTCGCCGATCATCCCCGCGCCAACATCCTCTACGACCCCAGCCACATGATCTTGCAGCAAATGGATTCTCTGGCCTTCCTCGATCTCTATCACGACCGCGTCCGCGCGTTCCACGTCAAGGACGCGGAGTTCCACCCCAGTGGCCGTTCCGGCGTCTACGGCGGCTATCAGGACTGGGTTGACCGTCCCGGCCGCTTCCGCTCCCTCGGCGACGGGCAGGTCGACTTCAGCCAGATCTTCAGCAAGCTCGCGCAGTACGACTATCCCGGTTGGGCTGTTCTGGAGTGGGAGTGCTGCCTCAAGCATCCCGAAGCCGGCGCGGCAGAAGGTGCGCCCTTCATCCGCAACCACATCATCCGCGTCACTGATCGCGCCTTCGATGACTTCGCAGGAGCCGCAGCCGATACAGCAACCAACCGCAAGATTCTCGGGATTTAGATAACTCGGAATAAGACGAAGTTTTGAAGCGGCACGGCTTTACAGGCTGCGGAAAGACACTTATCAAGGCACTGTTTTGAAAGGGCGCGGCTTTTGCCGCGCCGCAAGCCGAGCGAAATGAGTGTGGGCTTTAGCCTCTGAGGGTGAGCCCGCCACCGTCTATGACCTATTCAGAGACTCCTCGGCAAACTCAAACGCTCGCCCCCAATCCTAGACAAACCCTCACTAGTCGTTATTCGAGGTCCGTAACTTCCCCCACCGGCGATGCAGCCTTTCCCGGAGCCACAATCCCATACTTCAAGTCCAGAAAATCCTGTAACTCGTCCGGCACAAACGCGCATAACTCCTGCCAGGTAAGAACCTTCATGCGAACCCGCAAATCTGCGCTCTTCACCGCGGCCATCACCCGGAACCACTCTTCCCGCAAGTCCGGCCTGCGCTCGTCGTGCACAACACAAAAGCTGCACCCGCCAGCATGAGCCGCCAGCACATTGCGTATCAATTGATAGTGCGCATAAGCGGCTTCGCCTGATTCGTTCCCATCGAAGCCCAAGCCCGCATCCAGAGTCCGTTCTGCAGTTGTATCGATCAGGCTTTCAAACTCCTGCGAATAGATTTCGGGAAACTCGCTCCGTTCTTTCCGCCTCTTCGGAGGCATCTGAATCTTCGGCAGCATCTCCCGGTCAAAGACCGCATCGAAGTCCCGGTAGCCCTCCACAATCGCCGTCTCGCGCGACTGGAAATCCCCTTCGGTCAGCTTGGCTTCCACCAGGAGGGATCCCCATCGCATATCAACCTCGGTCCGATCGAATCTCCCGCTCGATAATGGCACCCGCGCCTTCCAGCCAAACACCGGAGCAGACTCGCCATCGACTCCCAGCGCATTCCGCACCGCCGACGACTCCGCTACGCCCGGCGCGCAAAACACATTCATCAGCAGCGCGTCCGAACTCATGGAAGAGTCCAACTCACGCCAACGCCGCTCTGCTCTAGGCAGTGACCGCGAACCCTGTGTATGAACCTTGTTGAAGCGTCGCATCCACTCCGGGCGCGCCATGATCGAAGCATAGGCAGCATCGAAAAAATTCCCGTGCCGCTCTTCCACCAACGCATTCCCGTCGGTTAGATCTCCACTTGTGCAGTATTCGGGCGCATACACAATCACCGACGGGTTTCCGTAACTCTCCACATGCGCCCGTCCCTGCGCATATCGCTGATTGAGCACGCCCAACTCTTGCCTCAACCGGCTTGCATACCAACTCGCATTCTGGATTCCATTCATCGCGTTTTCACAGTATGTCACGTTGCTGAAACATTCCTGCAATCTGTCTTTCACGTTCGATTGCTATTCTCAGCGGAAGTATCAGGTGACTCTAACAACCAAACCGATCAAGACACCCTGTTCTATTCACAATTTGGAGGATCCATTTGACCCACACTCTCAAAAGCGTGCGCAAGAGTCATTTCGCCTTGATTCTTTCGACTCTCATCCTGTTCGTCGCTGTCGCGCTCCACGCGCAGACGCCGAATTCTGTTCTTACCGGGACGATCCTCGATGTTCAGGGAAAAGGCGTCGTGAATGCAACTGTCACGATTAGGAACGAAGCCACTGGTGCATCGAAGATCCTCAACACCGACGCCAACGGGCATTACTCGGCTGATGCGCTTGCTGCCGGCTCTTATACCGTAGATGCAAACGCAAGCGGCTTCGGAACGAGCATTCGGAGCGGTATAGCGCTCGCTGCCGCGCAAATCCAATATGTGCAGCTAACCCTGACCGTCAGCGCTGTTACTACCCAGGTTACGGTCAACGCAGGTGTCGACTCCATCGCGGCGCAAGTGGCGCTTAGCGGCGGCTTTATTGAAGAGCGTTCCCCGCAATCGCTCATTTCAAACAACTACATTGAGAACTTCACCTCGCCCGTTGCCGACTACGGGGAGATCGTTCAGATCGTTCCTGGCGCATTCAGTCTCAGCGCCGACGGCGTTGGGCTCGGCCAGAGTAAAACCTACTTCCGTGGCTTCCCGGATGGCGATTACGACATCGACTTTGACGGCATCCCGTTTTACGATACCAACTCGCCGACGCACCACTCCTGGGCGTTCTTCCCGTCGCAGTGGGTTGGAGGTGTGGACTTCGACCGCAGCCCTGGTTCTGCTTCAACCGTTGGCCCCACCCCGTTCGGCGGTTCCATCCATTTGTTGTCGAAACCGCTGACCAGTGAGTTCGATGTTCGCGGCGCAGTATCCTACGGCACATGGAACACCAAGCTCTATGACGGTGCGTTCAACTCCGGCAGCTTTGGTTTGTTTGGCGGTGCCAAGAAATCGAATTTGTTCATTGACGGCCACCACATGAGTTCGGACGGCTACCAGACCTTCAACTTCAACTCACGTAATGCTGGCTCGCTTCTCTACCAGTACCAGTTCTCACCCAATACCGTACTGACCGGTTTTAGTGGCGTCGTTCAACTCAACTCAAACGCGCCCGGCCTCAACCAGACCCGCTGCCAGGCATATGGTCCTTCTGCGGCTGACGCAGCCAACACTTACACATGCTCCGGGGCGACCGCGCCGTTTGCTGGCGCAGGCATCAAGTTCCTGTTGACCAACAACTCTGATCCCATTAACTGGCTGGACTATCAATACAACACCTACCATGTGCCCACCGACTTCGAGTATGTAAGTCTCAAGTCCGAGCTTGGCAAGGGCTGGTACCTCGAAGTAAAGCCGTATACCTACAACTACGACAATGCCGAACTCTTCAGCAACGCGACGCCCATTACTGAGGCTTCCACCATCAATGGTTCCACCACTTACAACGGCGTAAAAATCGCACCATGTAACGTCCAGGTTTCAGGCATCCTTCCTTGTGGCGTCGATAAGTACAACAGCTATCGCAAGTATGGTGAGACACTGGTCGTCACACAGACTTCGAAGCTTGGCATTTTGCGCACCGGTCTTTGGTATGAATGGGCTCGGACCGATCGCCATCAGTATCCCAGCGACCCGTTGAGCAACTGGGCCGATCAGGCATTGCCGAATTTTGCAGAGCAATTCTGGACCAAATCCTATCAGCCCTATGTCGAATATGAGTTCCATGTGGCGCCGCAGTTCAACATCACTGCAGGTACCAAATTCGCCGCCTACACCTTTGATATCCTCCATCACTCCGATGACGGCAAGACGGTAGGGAATCTGTGCCCGCTTGGCCAGACCACCGGCTGTCCGGGCACCGTCAGCGACACCGGCCGCTTCATTGCGTGGCTGCCCTCGCTGGACGCGAACTATCGCATCCAACCTAACTGGTCGGTCTACGGACAGGTGGCAACCGGCAGCATCGTGCCGCCAAGCAATGTCTACGACTACAACCACACTCCTTCGGCATCGGTCCCCACTCCCGGTCTATTGACGCCGCCCAAACAGCAGAAATCCACTACGTATCAGATTGGCTCTGTTTATAAAGGGCAGAACATAACTCTCGATGCGGATGCCTATCGAATTCGCTTTCAGAACAGCTACTCATCCACAATCGACAACACGACAAGCGAAACGGTGTTCTATCTTCAACCCAGTTCCATCACCCAGGGCGTGGAGTTTGAGACTACCTACGCATCTCACGGATTCAATCTCTATCTGAATGGAAGCGCGTCCAATGCGGTCTATTCCGGTTCGCTGAATGCTGGCACTGCTGCCGCGCCGTACTACCAAAAGACTCCGGGCGGCTTGTGGGTTTCTCAAACGCCTACCGACACAGAGTTTCAAGGCCTCACTTATGCAAAACGAGGCCTCGATCTGGGCTTCTTCAATAAGCGCGTTGGCGAGCAGCATGTGGACAACAAGGCCTATCACAACCAGGCCGTTATCGCTCCCTTCAGCACCGTCAACACCTTCGTCAACTACACCATCCGTAACCGCTCCATCTTCGACCAGACCAAGATCCGCCTCAGCGCAAACAACCTTCTGGATGCGCACAACCTGCAGAGTCTGACCCTGGCGACAAAGGCGTCCCCGGCTAGCTTTTTGGGGACCAACGGCACAACCTATACAGATCAGTTCGCAGCAACTACGGGCTTTTCGAATGCAGGAGCCGACTCTACGGGCATCATGTCGGGGCGCAGTTTCTCCGTCTCGATCACCTTCGGATTCGCGCCGTTCGGTCGCTGATAGAACAACTTCGAGAGTACCTTGCTAAAACAAATCCGGCCGCGCTTATGGAGAAATCTCCAGGCGCGGCCAGATTCATGTAGCAAAGCAAGTCAGGCTATTTCTTGTTACGCGGTTACCGGTCGAAACATCAACCTGCTCTCGCCGTCTGTCATCGGCCGCCTCGTTTTCAGAAGCACCCTGTAGACAACCGGTCCCCAGGTGCCCACAAGCCCTGAGTTGGTCAGCTTCATGGTCTCCACCTCAGCCGTCAACATCGTCGAATCGTAATCGAGCGTTACTTCTCCCGAGTGATCCTCCGCCCGCGGCGCAAACCGCAGCTTGCCATCCTCGACCTTCACTTCGCGGCAAGTCATTAGTGACCATGTGATATCGGACGCTTTCGATCTCAGCGCAAACCTGTCCTTGATCGATATCTGGCCTTTAGTCCGGTCAAGCCCCACACTCCGCTTCCACTCGCGCAGGCCCGCTTCTGCCGGATACGCTTCCGCGAGGTTCATCTCCATCGAGGCCATCGTGCTATCCGCCACATAGTGCAGGTCTGTCGCGCGAAAGGCCGAACCCACACCCTGCTGAACGGTTCCGATCGTAGGCAAATTGTGGTAAGTCGACTGAGTTGAAGGCAATTCATACCGGTGTTCGTCGAAGCTCTGTTTCTGATAAGCCTCCGCGCCCAGGTCGATGATGACCGGTTCGCCGTCGAGATAGATCCAGAAGCTCCCGGTATCGTTGTGGCTGTGGCTCTTGCCGTTATCGGATGCGATGCAGGCGAGGTACGGGCCCTTCGCCCTATTCGTCTCGATGCGTGCGGCCATCAGCGCCGTTTCCGGCAGCCACACATCCTTCAGCAGCGGCGATGTGCCGGCAGGCTCTGCGCGCAGTGCCGCCTCGCCGAAGACGGCCGGCAACGTGCGTGGCGTATATTTCTTCGGCATATCTCCAGTGGCCAGCGCAAGCATCATCGAACTGTTCACGTGCTTGCCATAGCGGAACAGCAAATCGCGATCCAGTTCCTGCTTGGAATGCGCGTCGCCGGAATTCAGGAAGAGATTCGTGGCGATGCGCGTCTCCACAATGAATTCGCCCATCCTCCGCAGCAGCGGCTCGTGCCAGATGTTCACACGGTTGTTGGTGGCCGAGCCCAACAGATCCAGCGCGTCCAGCATCGAGCCAGGCGCGCGATTCCAGTACGAGCAACCCTCTTCGCAGCCGCCATCGTCGGGATAGGTGTTGATGAAGTTATCCAGGCAAATCATCGACTTCTGAACAGCGGCTGTCCGTCTAGCGGCATCGCGGTCCAGCAGCAGGGCCGTGGTCAGCCAACTCCAGCAGATCCACGCATCCCAATTGTTTACCGGCTGCACCTCGCCCGCTGGCGTTGCATCCCACGGCAGGTCGTCGCGGCGCTTCGAGTTCGGCAGGCCCATCCACATAAAGTTCTGCACCAGCAGTGGCTTCAAGATCCGCCGCTCCGCTTCCAGGTACACCCGCTCGGTGATAAACGGAGAGATCTTGTCCAGCCGGTCGCCCAGCAAATAGACCACCGTGGCAAGCTCCGCTGCCGTCTGCGCCGCAAACAGATCCACGATCGGATCTTTTGGATCGGGCAGCCCCAGTCCAGCCTTTTGAATATACAAGTGCGCCGGCACACCCCAGAAACTCTGCTCGCAGATGCACCAGAGTCCATTCACAATGTCGTCGAGAAAGCGCCCCTTGTCTTCGACGCATTCGGCGTATGTCAGAGCCTGCAAGGCAGCTAGGTTCGCAGTGCGGCCACGCTCGTAGTTGGAGCGATTGCCGACGCGAACATAACTCAGAATCAGCGTTGCTGAAAGCGCTTCGTAGGTATGGTTGAGATTTCGCTCCCCTTCGGCGACCATGGCGGCGCGCCGCTCGGGGGCCAGGTTTGCCCATCCCGCGTCCCCTATCCTCGGATAAGGCTTGTACTTCTCAATCGGCAGCAGGCTGGCCTTCAGAGCCTCCGGGCTGCACTGCTTAGCCAGCAGGTTGCGGGCCTTGCCCCGCGGAAATGCCGTGTTTTTCACCGGCAGCATATGAACATCAAGGCCTTCTAATGCGCTCGCGCCCAGCAGGAGTGTGGACCCCGCAAGAAAGCTCCGGCGCGTAAGCGGAGCGATGTTTTGATAAAGTTCTTTCAATGGATTCCCTCAGGTAGTGGTTGAACGTATAAATACGGTCCCGGGCCCGTCATACCAGCAAACCTGGGATAAGAATTCGGTGCAATCGTGCGGATGCGACATCTCTCCGCATTTCACGCGGGCGAGATACGGGAAAATCATACTAGAGTAGCGTGTTCTTGCGGACCATCCACCATCATAGCGCTGCAATACTGAGCAGCCTCGCTGCTCTGCCCGCGCGTACGTTACGTCAGCACCGGTGCGTCCGCAACTCCTGCCGTCCCAAACACTCGGCGATAACGCTCGATTTCATCTGCATCGCCAAGAGCCTTGGAGTAATTGTCTGAGAGTTTTACCGCCGGTCTGCCTTCCACATCGCTCAGTTTGCACACCAGGCTCACCGGGTCGAAACCCTCATCGCCTTGTGGATTGCAGCCCCTGAAGTCGTTCGTCAAAAATGTCCCCCATCCCGCACTGAATCGAATACGCCGGTTGGGAATCCATTTCGTCTCATCCAGAAAATCGCTGGCGCCATGAAAATCCGCGGGTGAAGCTCCATTCCGAATCGTCCCTGCAAAGTAAGCGTGCAGCCCGAGAATCTGTTCCACATCCATTCCATCGGAGGCGATGAGCAGCTTCAGGCGCGGATCGTGTCCTCGCCGCTCTAGCCAGGCGATGTATTCGTCGCCCGCCACGTACGGGTCCTTGCTGTCGACGCGCTGGCCCGTCCAGTCCGCCACCCAATCCGGCGCATTCTCCAAAAACTGCGTTGTCCCAAATGTGTCAGGAAGCAGAATCTTGAGCTCGCCCTGATAACTCTTCTGCCATAGCTCGAGCAGGCGGTATTGCGCGCTTCTTAACTCATCGTCGTTCGTCGCCAGGGCGGCAAGTGCCATGGGTAACTCGTGCGCATTGGTGCCGATAGCTTCCAGATCGTGTTTATACGCAAGATAAGTATTCGAACTGCCCGCGAAGCTCGCGCCAAGCACGTCGCTCATGGCCTTCACTACATACTCGTGCCACAGAAAGCTGTGCCGCCGCCTTGTTCCAAAATCGCTCACGCTCAACTTCGGAACGCCGCGCAAATGCTCCATCTTTTCCCACAGTTTGGTCTTTGCGCGTGCGTAAAGGATGTCCAGTTCCAACTCGCCCAGCTTCTTCAGCATCGCGCGCGTCTTCAACTCGTCAATGATAGAGAGCACGTAAATCTCCCACATCGTCGTCTCGGTCCAAAGCCCGCTGAAACTCAGTACCACTTGCCCGTCTTCCACTGATAACTCAAAATCCGAAAGCCGGAAATCGCGCGCCAGCCATTCCAGAAACGCAGGCTCAAACATGCCGCGCCGTCCATAGAACGTGTTGCCCGCCAGCCAGATCAACTCGGATTTGTGAAAACGCAATTTCTTGGTGGCTTCCAATTGCTCGCGCAGCGCATGTACGCCGACGATCTCCCCAAGCCGCACCGACACTGTGCGGTTGAGCAGCGTGAACGACGTATGCAAGTTAGCGAAATTCTTCCAGATAAACTGCAGCATCAGCAACTTGTAAAAATCGGTATCCAGCAGGGAACGGGTGATGGGGTCCATCTCCCAGTTGTGATCGTGCGCGCGTCTGGGGAAATTGATAATCACGATTACCCCACTCTATCGGAATCCCCCACCCGTCTGGAAGCGCCCTCAAATATTCAGGGCATTTGCCGCGATCCGCCGTGGTGCCTCGCGGAGTATACTTGCTCGCGGCTGTCAAGCTGCAATGAAGATTGCGGCCAACAGGCTTCTGCGGATTTCAATGCACACTGGACGATTCGCTCCACTCCATCTCCGGGCCCATGAGCCATTCGGCATCTCGCAGATAGAGTGCAGCGGTGTCCAATTCAAATGAGAGGAAACACTCCATGAATCGTCGTCATTTTCTTGCAGGCAGCATGGCCTTGGCTGGGCAGCATAAACTCCTTCGCTCCATGGGAGCCTTATCCATTGACCCGAGCAGCACCCCGGAAGCACTATCTCCGCAGAACCTCCTCAGCTCAATCTTCACTGAATCCTTCCTCACCAGTAACCTGATGTCCGCCGACAAGTACCATCCCTACCCGCGCTGGGACGAGCGTGCCGCGTGGACTGCAGTACCAGAGGATCTCCGCACGCCCATCGTGCAACAGGCTGAGGCCGATCAAAAGGCAGGATGGCCTGCGGTTCTCGCCACCAGTTTCCTCGAGTTCAAGCGCAACGGCAACCGGTCCAGATATGAAGCTCAAAGCTTTGGCCGTCACAGTCAGTTGGAGCGGCTTGTTCTGGCAGAATGCCTTGAGGGCAAGGGCCGCTTTGTCGACGACATCGCCGACGGCGTCTGGCTCATCTGCGAGGAAACCTTCTGGGGAGCGCCCGCTCACCTCTACATGCAAAAGGGCGGCCCCGGACTGTACGACATCACCGATCCCATAGTCGAACTCTTCAGCGCAGAGACCGGTCAGTTGCTGGCCTGGACCAAATACCTTGTCGGCGCGCAGCTTGACCAGGTTTCGCCTCTCGTTCGCCAGCGCATCACCATTGAAACGGAACGGCGCATTCTCAAGCCGGCCCGCGAACGCAACGACTATTGGTGGATGGGCTTCGAGGCCAACACCCGCACCGCGCGCCTCAACAACTGGACTCCTTGGATCAACTCCAACCTCCTGGTTGCCAATCTAATCCTCGAAGAAGATCCCAAACTCCGCGTGCAGGAGACGATGAGGATCGCCAAAAGCCTTGATGCCTACCTCAATCAATACTGGCCCGATGCCGGCGAGGAAGAGGGTGCGGGCTACTTCAGCGCTTCGCCGATGTGCTACTTCGAGGCTGCCAGTATGCTCGATGCCGCTACCGGCAAGTCCAGCAACATCCTTGCCAACCCCTTCATTGACGCCATGGCGCGCTACATCATCAACGCCCACATCTCCGAGGATGCCTACATCGACTACGGCGACGCGCACGTGCACGCAGGTCCTGAGGGCAGTCTGCTCTACCGTTACGGCAAAGCGGTCCACGACGAGCAACTCGCATCGTATGGCGCTTATTACGCTGCCAAAGAGAACCTCAGAGCAACAAAAGGCAGCAACACAGGCCGTCAGCGCGGAGTTTATCTCCCCAGCATGTCGCGCGCCCTGCCCATGCTTCTTGAAGCCACCGAGCTTCGCAGCGCCAAGGGTGAGGACGTAATGGTGCGCGACTCCTGGTATCCGAACATGGGTCTGGTCACAGCGCGCATGAAAGCAAACTCGGCGGACGGAATGTACTTTGCGGTGCTCGCTGCAAACAACGGTCGCAGCCACAGCCACAACGACACCGGCAGCTACATCATCTATCAGGACGGCCAGCCGGTCGCCATCGATGTAGGCGTTGAAGCTTACACGGCCAAGACTTTCTCCACCGAGCGCTACTCCATCTGGACCATGCAATCGGCCTACCACAATCTGCCCGCCATCGGCGGCGTTATGCAGCATAATGGCGTCGAGTTCCAGGCAACCGATCGCAAGTATTCCAGCGACAACGACCGCGCCACATACTCTTTCAATATCGCGGAAGCCTATCCGAAAGAGGCCGGTGTCAAGTCGTGGGTACGCAAGGTTACGCTTGACCGCAAAACGGACAAGATAGCAGTCGAAGAGAACTTCGTGCTTGACCGCGCCTTGCCGGTGAGTCTCAGCATCATGACTCCGCGTCTTGCAACCATTGATCCAGGCGGCAGCATCAAGCTGAAGCTGGCTTCCGACGAAGGCAAAGACTCCCTGCTCAAGTACAGCGGAGCGGCAATCGAGGCCAAGGTAGAGACGGTCACTCTTGAAGATATGGGCCTGCGCATGAGCTGGGGTCCTCAAATCTATCGCATCCTTCTCAACTCAAAGCAGCCAGTAACAAGCGGTAAGTGGACTTATGAGTTCAGCCATGCATAAAATTGGTTGACATAACACAACTGTGCCTCTTCTCCCTTGAAGAGGCACAGTTGTCTTGGCTTAAAGAGTTTCAGCGGCGATGTGGCAGCGGCAGTGCTGCGGGCTCATATGCGGACAGTCGGGCCACCATTCCAATCTATTCATCCTTCACGCAGTTCCATCAGTCCAGGGAGAATTCAAGTGCCGGATTCCAGTCAGCGCGCAAGCGAAATCGATGATACCTGCAACCATGCCGGTCCAACCCGGCGCGACCTTCTGCAAGGCTCTCTCGCCATTGCAGGCGCGGCGTTTGCTTCCTCTGTGGCGCCGTCCGCGTTGTTGGCTGAACCAAAGGCGAAACGGCCCAACCTGGTCTTCTTCTTCGGTGAAGGTCAGCGAGCCGATGCACTCTCCATCGCCGGCAATCCGATTCTCAAGACGCCCAACCACGACCGTATCGGCGCCGAAGGCATGCTCTTTCAGAATGCCTTCTGCACCAACGCCCTCTGCGCACCTGCGCGTGCCACAGTGCTCACCGGCCTTTACTCCCGGTCCTCCGGCGCACTGTCCAACGAGCGCCTCAATGTTCCTTTGCCGTCCGATATTCCCCTCGTTACTGACATCCTTCGCGAAGCCGGCTACGAAGTCGCCATACTCGGCAAAGTGCACATACGCAACGGCGTCGAAGATCGTTACTGGGACTATTATTTCGGCCACAACGATCCGTCCAATAACTACGCCAATCCGATCTTCAAAGAGGGCCGCAAGGGAAAGGTCGGGCCGGAGCGGCAATTTCACGATGTGTATCCGGACGATCTTACGGTTGACCGTGCCCTGGCATGGCTCGATGAAGACCGCGGTGACAAGCCCTTCTGCCTGCTCATCTGGTTTGTCGCTCCGCACGAGCCATTCTTCCGCGCTCGCCGGCATCTCGACTTATATCGAGGGACAGTCATTCCCAAGCCTGCAACCTTCGATGACGACCTTAAGGGGTATCCAGGAAAACCGAAAGGCTTCATCGATGCCGAGAACAAGATTGGCACTACGCCCACCCACCCTGCCTGCGGCTCCCTCGAAGGCATCGTGAAGGATTACTACTCCGGCCTTGTCGCCGTAGATGAGAACATCGGCCGCGTCTTGAGCTATCTCGGCAAGAAGAAAATTCTCGAAGATACCGCCATCGTTCATAGCTCCGATCATGGCTATTTTCTAGGCGAGTGGCGTATGTTCGATAAGCGCCTCATGCACGAGCCATCCATCCGCATACCCATGATGGTGCGTTATCCCAAACGAATTCCCGCGGGCACCGTGCGCACCGAGGCTGTCCTCGACGTCGATATCGCTCCTACCCTGCTTGACCTTGCCGGGCTTCCGATTCCCGCGCATATGCAGGGCAAGAGCATGCTGCCCCTCGCCAAGGCGCCTGATCCCGCCTTCCGTCCCGAATGGTATTACGAGTACTACGAATGGCCCAACCCTGAAGCCGTTCGCCCCTGCCGCGGAATCCGCACCGATCGCTACAAGCTCATCCACTATGTTCTCGATCCGCAGGAGTTTGAACTCTACGATCTTCAAGCCGATCCGCAGGAGACGAAGAATCTCTACGGCTTGTCGCAGTATGCATCTCTCCAGAAGCACCTTCTTGAGCGCCTCGAAAAGCTCCGGTCGAAACTCCCCGATCGCAGGCAGGCGTAGTCGTGCCAGCCAGTGCTTACCAGAAGTGGGTTGCCACCAATTGAGGAGAAGACGTGGTCGTCCCGATCACCGACACGCGGATTACAGCCTGAAAGTTCTTTGTTTCCCAGTCGTGAGGTGCCTGCTGTACCACTGCGGCAAATAGTTCGGGAGAGAACAGAAGATTGGCTGCGCCTTCC
The DNA here is from genome assembly GCA_903828675.1 of uncultured Acidobacteriaceae bacterium. Taxonomy (GTDB): domain Bacteria; phylum Acidobacteriota; class Terriglobia; order Terriglobales; family Acidobacteriaceae; genus Telmatobacter. The sequence goes on along the minus strand of CAIKND010000036.1, from coordinate 87,447 downwards.
GTGCCGAAGGTTTGCGTGCCCACAGCCAGCAGCCGGATCTGGCCTGTCGCGGCATCGAATAGTCGGCACAAGATCCCGTAGTCCACATCAACGTAAGGGTTCGGCGGGCTCTTGATCTCTCTGTCCGCATCGGCATAAGGGTTAGATGGGTTCCTGATCGCTTTCCATACTTGCTTGGTCTGATTGTCGATAAAGCCACGCTCGCCTGTCCCGTCCATATGGGTAGGAGCAAAGCGCAGGCCGCCGGCCATCCGCATCGTCCAATCTGCGTCGAAGCCTCCCAAAATCAGGCTTGGCTGTTCGCGCAGTTGAGAATAGGTCAACTCTGCGCCAAATCGCAGGTGGTATGGATAGTGGTGCTCCGTCAAAAAGTCCGCGGCGCGCCTCAGTGAGGCCGTCGGGCCAATTCCAACCCACTCCGTCAGCTTTCCGTCTTTATCGCGCATCACTGGAATGAAGATGAGTAGCGGTGCCTTGGTTGCAAACACCGGCCGCCAGAATACATCCAAAGGCGTGGCTTTCTGGTGCAGAATCGGGAAAAGGCTCGCGGCCCCCAGAATCCCCAGTGTCCCGCCAGCCATCCAGGCGAACCTGCGTCTGTTGAATGGCTTTGCGGCGTCAATCTTCACTCCTTCAGGCGGCAGGGCAGTGGTCGCAGATTCCCCAGAACTGTGTATCCGGGGAACATAACCGCCCAATGGTAGTTCGATCTTGAACCCGTTATCCGGTGTCGACTGGTAATAGTCCGATAGCCGCTTCCTTACCTCTCCCGCCTTCACGCGCACCAGCGAGTACTCGCCGGGTTCGAAGTTGTTCCCTTTTCCGAATACCTCGTGCGCTATATTGCGCTCCTTGATCAAGTCTCCCCGCCCCTGGATGGTCTCCAGAACCACATAGCGGAGGAATTCCTGGCAACGTTTGCTCGTGATGAAGAAGGGACTCGCGCAAATTGCATCCAGATGCTCCAACGCCTGGGCCGACGAAACTTTCAACGGCTCGGTTGGCAGGTCCTTGTGCATGGCCGATAGCCTAACACCGCGTGACATCCGTTTGCAAATGTCACGCGGTGGCCTTTATCGTAAAGATATAAAAAGAGTTATACGGTGCAATGCGTATGTAACCGTCATTGGCCCCCCCGTGACTTGACAGTACGTTTCCAGGTGGCCCAGTATCCGCCACAGAATTGCGAAGAACAATCAGGCGTAGCGAAAACTGGCAGCTTGAACTGCGCAATTCTGCATTGAGAGATTGCCGCGGGATGAGCACAGCTATCGGCTAGCTCTCGGTCCGTGAGGGGCAAACCTGGCATGAAAGTGACTTCATCTCGTTGCTGGCGGCAGACGATGGGATTCCTTGCGATGCAAGCATTGCGTTGCCGTTCCGGGTTGGCAACTCTGCTCGAAGCGATTCTCCGCGCCATCAAACAGGCCGAATTCGCCCCGGCGCAAGACGCTACCGGTTTCAAAAACTCCCAGCAGGTGCAGCAATCTGAGCTTTTCTTAGGTACTCAACAATCCCGTGTCTGGTTTGACACAGAAGGGGTTTCACTTTACTCTACGAAGACCTGCCGGACGGAGGCGTGCATTTGCTGCCCTGCAGGTAAGGGATTCTATGGCCCGTTCACTCACACTCGCGATCTGTATGTGCTGCTGTCAGGGCGGTGTCGCGAGAGTGCGTCCAATGGGTTAGTTCCCGAACACAAAGTATCGGAGTACCCAAGACCCACCCCGCTGCGAAGCGTGGTGGGTCTTTGTTTTTTAACGGTAAGTTCTCTTGACTGAAGTCACTCGCAAAGCATTACTTTGCGCAGTTGTTAATAACAGATGCAAGAACAGTAAGGAGCTCAGGATGGCCACACAAATGAGGCAAAGCGTGAATAATGACAGCAAATTCGAGACGGAATTGTATTCAAGGCCCTTCGGCATAAAACGCTACTGGTATCTGGCAATATTGCTTTTATTCCTCCCCCTGTCGCAGCGGTTTATGCAAGCGCAGGTGGACACAGGCTCTATAGTCGGTACGGTTTTCGATAGCTCGGGAGCTTCCATCCCGGGCGCGACGCTCACCATCACAGACGCTTCTACCGGTCGCACCCAGACGCGGCAATCCGGCCAGGATGGCAGCTACAGCTTCAGCCCCCTGAAGATCGGCAGCTACACTCTCACCGTCAAAAAGGCGGGCTTCCAAACCTCCGTACAGTCGAAAGTGGAAGTGACCGTGCAGGGCCACCTTGAGATCGATCCCAAGTTGCAGGTCGGCGAAGTGACGCAGCAGATTGAGGTCACATCCGCCGGTCCCATTCTCGAAACACAATCCTCCTCCATTCAGCAACTCGTCGATCAGAAAGTCATTAACGACCTGCCCTTGAATGGCCGTAACGCGGCCTTTCTGGCGCAATTGTCCCCCGGCGTCACCATCGCTCAGAACGACAGCCGCGGCCTGCAGGCCAGCGGTTCGTTCACCGCCAACGGCTCCCGCCGCACCCAGAATGATTACCTGCTCGACGGAATGGACGACAACGTCGCCATCGCCGATCTTGTGAATCAGGCCCAGTTCGTCGTCCTGCCTCCGCCCGACGCGCTGCGCGAATTCACCGTGCAGACGAGCGACTACTCGGCCGAGTTCGGCCACGCCGCAGGAGCCGTCTTGAACGTCACCACCAAGTCCGGCACCAACGCCTATCATGGCGACTTGTGGGAGTTCGTGCGCAACGACTTATTCGACGCAAAGGATTACTTTGTTCTCAGCACCCAGCGTAAGCCAAAATTCCGGCAGAATCAGTTCGGTGGAACCCTCGGCGGCCCGGTAAAGATACCTCATCTCTACAACGGCCACGACAAGACATTCTTCTTCTTCGACTATCAGGGAACCCGCATCGTCAAAGGAAAGACCTTTACGCAGACCGTGCCCACGGCCGCCGAAGCCTCCAGCGGATTCACCAACCTTCAGGATCTGATCACCCTGCAAAGCGGAACCAAGACTGACCTTCTCGGGCGCATCTTCCCCAGCGGTACCGTCTTCGATCCGGCCACAAGCCGCCCTGTCAGTTCTGGCGGTATCGATCCAGTTACCGGGCTTTCAGCAACAGCAGTCGGGTTTGTGCGCGACCCCTTCTACTCCGGCGCCATTGGGAACACCACCGACTTCACCACCGCTGCCAACAAGGCCCTTCTCAATGCTCTGCCCTCCGCGCGCCTCAACGCCGCAGCCATCGCACTGCTCAAGCTTTACCCGGCGCCCACCTCGGCCACACTGGTCAATAACTACACCGCCAGCCCAGCTTCAACCACGAACATCAACGGCTTCGACACTCGTTTCGATCAGATCTTCAGCGAGAGAGACTCGGCTTTCGGGCGCTACAGCTTTGTTAAAAATACGCAGTACCAGCCCAGCCCGTTTGCCGGAGTTGCCGACGGCGGCGCATCTCGCCCGGGTACAGGTTGGACCGAGTCACAGAACGAAGCCATCAGCGAAACCCATGTATTCACTCCCAGACTGGTGCTCGAGGTTCGCGCCGGTTATAGCCGCGTCGCCGATGCGCGCCGTCAATTCGATGCAAATGTAATGGGGATTCCGGCCCAATACGGCATCCTGGGTGTTCCGCAGATCCCCACCAACGGCGGATTGCCCTCGCTGAACTTTGGTCAGCTTTCCGCAATCGGCTCCCCTGGCACTATGCCCAGCGACAAGGCCAGCGATATCTTCCAGGTTTCAGAAAATGTCTCCATAGATCGCGGCCATCATCAGATCCGCCTCGGCAGCGAGTACCAGTACATCGCCGCTCCCACACTTACCCCCACCACCTCGCGCGGCAGCTTCACCAGCAACGGCGTCTATACTTCCGTTGTCAATTCGACAGACAATTCCACCGACCGCGCCCAATTCGTTCTCAACCCCTCGGCAACCACGGTCTCCGGCGGTCTCAACAATGTCGGCGGCGCCAATGCCATGTCCGCGTCGAACTTCCCACCCGCATTTCGCCTCGTGCGTCCGTACATCGGCGTCTACGGGCAAGACAACTGGCGCATCTCTCCAAAGCTCACGCTGAACCTCGGCTTACGCTGGGACTTCATCGGCACGCCCGAGGAAGCCAACAGCCACTTTGCGAATATGGTGCCAGCACAGACTGGGCTCACCTCCGATAGCACAACCCGCTTCTATTTCCCGCAATCGCAGGCCGCCAATCTCCCTGCGGCATTCCTTACCCTGCTCGCTAAGGACGGCATTACCTATACGCCGGTCAGCGGCAACGGTCTGGTGCAGGCGCAGAAAAAGAACTTTGCTCCACGCGTAGGATTCTCCTACCAGATTCTACCCAAACTCGTCCTTCGCGGCGGTTACGGCATCTTTTATCAGGGAAATGAAAACCACGGCCTCAGCATCAGTAACTACATCAACTTCCCGTTCCAGGTAACCACGTCCTACTCCAACAGCAACGCCGTCACGCCGCTCACCGCGGATAACTCCATCGGCACACTCCAGAACGGCTTGCTCAACGTGCCGCTTACACCCGCCGCCGGTGTAGCCTCCTCCAACACCGCCCTCACGCTGCTCGGCGAGCCGCGCGATGCCAAGACCTCGTACTCGCAGGCCTACAACCTTCAACTCCAGTACCAACTCTCGCCCAATACTGTTGTTCAGGTTGGGTATGTCGGCACCGGATCGCGCCATGTACAGGTCGGCCTCAGCACCAACACCGTCAACACCATCCTGCCTCCCTCGGCAAACGTCAAGGCCAACTCGTTCTTCCCGGATTTCGCCACCGGCGGAACGTTTATCGCGCGCTCTGGCGCTTCCAGCTACAACGGCCTTCAGACCAACGTCGAGCATCGCTTCAGCAGCGGATTCAGCCTGCTCGCCAACTTCAGCTGGTCCAAGTGCCTTGGCAATTCACGCGACATGCTTGATAACGGTGTCGGCAGCTACCGCGCTCCCTATGTTGCTGGAATGGGCATCAGCGCCGATCGCGGGCTCTGCGATATCAACGTTCGCCGCATCATCCACGTGAGCGGCAGTTATCAGGTCCCCTTCGGCAAAAATCAGCGTTGGCTCAACACCGGCGTGGCCTCGGTCATCGCCGGCGGATGGTCCACAAACTGGATTCTCACCACCCAGGACGGACAGCCCTTCACCGTTGCCTGCACCACCACAAACGCCGCCGGCCTCGGCTGCAATGCTCTCCTCGTTCCCGGCCAGAGTCCTTATGCCGGTACGCATAATGCAAAGCAGTTCCTCAACCCATCGGCATTCGTCAATCCAGCCGCTGCAACCTCTACCTCCGCCAGTATCGCGAATCTTGGCGGGCGTCCCGCGCAGGTTACAGGACCTCCGTATCATGGTTTGAGCATGTCTCTCTTCCGCCAGTTTCCTGCGGTCGCTGAGACCCACTTCGAATTCCGCGCCGAGGTCTTCAACCTGACCAATACGCCGAACTTAGGTCAGCCCGGAAGTCTCAACTTCACCACTCCCAATACCTTTGCTTCCATTAGCGCCACTCGCGACAATCCAAGCGATCCGCGCGAAATCCAATTGAGCATGAAGTACTACTTCTGAGGAGCCTCTGATTAAGTCGACGTCTTGAAAGGGCACGGCTTTAGCCTTGCCGCAGATGCTACCCAAGCAATCTTCACCAACACGGGAAAGTACGATCAGGAGCAAAACTTTGTCAGTAAATAGAAGAAGCTTTCTCTTCAGTACAGCCGCCGCCGCTGCTTCTGCAGGGGTGGCGGCTGCACTGCCGCGCCCTGCCGAGGCAGGCAATGGTTCAAATTCCGGTTCCGCGGAAAAGAACCGCAGACCGAACATCGTGATTTATCACTCCGATCAGTTCCGTTGGGATTTTGTCGGAGCCAACGGGCTCAACAGTTCCAGCCACACGCCAAATCTCGACGCGCTCGCCGCGGCCGGCACCAACTTCACACACGCCGTTACCAACCAGCCGGTCTGCGGCCCGTCGCGATCAGTCATGCTCACCGGCCGCTATGCTTCCGAGACCGGGGTGTGGCACAACGGCCTCGGCCTTCGCAGCGACCTGCCCACGCTTGCCACCGAACTCCGCAAATCCGGCTACACGGCAAACTACATCGGCAAGTGGCACCTGGCCGCTGGCTCTGAGGCCGAGGGCGGTGGCCGCGGACCCGTCAAGGTCGAGCATCGCGGAGGATTCCTCGATCTGTGGGAGGGCTCCAACGCCCTCGAGTTCTCCACCCACCCATACGAAGGAACCATCTGGGACCGCGACAACAATCCCATCACCTTCAAAGACGAGTACCGCGTCGATTTCCTCACCGATCGCGCCGAAAAATTCCTGCGCCAGAAACAGGAGAAGCCGTTTCTCTTGCTCATCTCGCAGCTCGAACCCCACCAGCAGAACGATCTGGCCCGCATGGTTGGCCCCAAGGGCTCAGCTGAGCGCTTCATCAACGCCTATGTTCCGCCCGACCTGCGCGCCTTCCCCGGCGACTGGCACCAGCAACTTCCCGACTACTACGGCGCATGCGAGAGCATTGACGCCTCCGTCGGTCGTCTCCGTAAGGTTCTCGAAGAACAGGGTCTTGCCGAAAACACGATATTTGTCTTCATGAGCGATCACGGCTGCCATTTCATGACCCGCAATCAGGAGTACAAGCGCAGCACTCATAACAGCTCGTTGCGCATTCCATTCCTCATCGACGGTCCTGGTTTCCAAAGCGCAAGCCAGATGCAGGAGATCGTCGGCATCGTCGATATTGCGCCCACGCTCCTCGATGCGGCCGGCGTCCCGGTGCCGGAATCGATGAAGGGAAGAAGCTTCCTGCCGTTGGTGCATGACGCAAAGGCAAGGCAGGCATGGCCAAACAAGGAACTCATTCAAATCAGCGAATCCATGACCGGCCGCGCCATCCGAACCAAAGACTGGACCTATTGCGTCGCCGATCCAACCGGCGCAGCAAACACCTCCGTCAGCACCAATTATCATGAGTACCAGATGTACGATCAGCGCAACGATCCGCACGAACTGGTCAACCTCGCCGGAAGAAAAGAGTACCGCGAGACAGCCAGCCAACTGCGCGAAGAGTTGAAAAAGCTGATCGTAGCTTCGGGGGACCCGGAGCCGGAGATTACGCCGGCCAGGTTATACCCCTAAGCACGCGTACTTACGCAAGGGAGCTGTGCATGAAAGGTCTGGACCAACCGAATCAGTTCACTGGTGGAATTGAAGTAAACGCAGCAAATCTGATTGCACTCGCTGAGGTGGCCGCATGAGCCGCCTCCGCGAGTGGTTGTCAAAAGGCCTTCTCATCACTGACGGCGCCTGGGGCACTGAGCTACAGGCGCGCGGTCTTGCTCTCGGCTCCACGCCAGACACCTGGAACCTCACCCACCCCGATCAGGTTGAAGCCGTGGCGCGCGCCTACGCCGAAGCTGGCAGCCAGGTCATCCTCACCAATACTTTTCGCGCCAACTCTATCGCCATGCACGCCTGCGCTTCGGCTGAGCTGGACGCCATCAATCGCGCCGGCGTAGCCCTCTCGAAACGAGCGGCAGGGCAGCGGGCGTTGGTGTTCGCCTCCATCGGCCCCACCGGCAAGCTGCTCGTATCCGGCGAACTCGATCCCGAGGATGTCTCGGCCGCATTTACAGCCCAGGCAGCGTCCCTGGCCGCTGCGGGTGCTGATGCTTTGCTGATTGAAACCATGAGTGAAATCGACGAAGCGCGCCTGGCCGTCGTAGCGGCAAAGCTCACCGGTCTCCCCGTTCTTGTTTCCTTCGCGTTCGATTCAGGAAAGAACAAGGACCGCACCATGATGGGCGCAACTCCCGAGGCCATCGCGACTGCCATGGTTGACGCCGGTGCTGACGCCATCGGCGCAAACTGCGGCGTAGGCGTCGAGCTTGCTATTCCCATCTGCGCCCGCCTTCACGCCGCCTGCGACCTGCCCGTCTGGATCAAGCCCAACGCCGGCCTGCCCATCATCGAGGGCGCTGCGATTCACTACGCAACCTCAGCCGACTACTTCGCCTCTCAGTTCGCCGCCCTGCGCAATGCCGGCGCATCTTTCATCGGCAGTTGCTGCGGTTCCACTCCCGAGTTCATCCGCGCCCTGGTAGCCGCCCGCCAAGCCGCCACAAACTAACCCATCAAACCCCTTGCCTTTTCCGGTGCAAGAAATCCGGGTGCCCCATCCTTGGCGCGTCTTTGTTATTGCGCCTAGGGTGGGACAGCAACACACTCAATCTCAAACGCCCATTCCCGCACTTCGCACCGTGCCCCATCCTTGCGGTTCTTCTCTACCGCAAGGGTGGGACCGCATGCAGCCAATGATCCGACAAGGAGGCTGATAGCTGAAAGCTGGAAGCTACCAGCTCTTCTCCACCAGCTTCACCCTCCCCATCAATCCCGACGGAATCGGCTGCAGGTTATCCATATCCTGCATATCGAACCGCCTCCCATACTTCGCATACAGCGCTGAAAAATCCCGCGGCGGCTGACCCGCCATCAGATTGATCGCCGTGTTGAAAACGCGCACCGTCACCTGATTTGTCCCCGAATGCATGTAATTGGTAATGTCGATCCGGTACGGCGGATGCCATAGCGAACCCACCCGCACGCCATTCACAAGGATGATCGCCGCCTCGCCCACCGGCGGGTCCAGCAGTGCCCGTATTCCATTCGATCCCGGAGGCCGCGTGTCCACCGTCGGCTTGCCCATGCCAAAATCGAGCAGAATCCTCTTACCCACAGCGGGCGCGCTCTTCACGAATATGCTCCGCGCGTAGCTCGCCTCACCGGAGAAATACTTTCTTCCCTCCAGCTCCGTCCACGAGCCCAGTTTCGTCAGCGCCTGATCCTTCGCCTCCGCGCCAAAGCGAATTGTCCATCCGCCACTCAAATCGGCAAGCTCCTTTTCCGTCGCTGCCGCCCGCTCTCCACCCGGCTTCTCCGCGCTCTTCTCCTTCAGCTCAAACACTCGCGACTCATACGGAGCCAGCACCAGCGGAATCCCCGCTCCGTCCTTCGTCGCGGCCGTCATCAGAACCTTGCCCGAGTCCAGATCCCAGGCCTCCACAACCGGATAAGCAGACCGGAACTGCAAGGCCGCATCGATCCGCTTGTTCCCCGTGTTCGCTACAAAATAGACATCGCTGTCCGTCAGCTTGCGGTGGATAAACCCGAATCCTTCGGTCTGCCCCTTTGCCGCCACATCCGGCGTCAGCGCCTGGTGCAGCGCATCCGGCAGCTTCGCCAGCGAATCCACAACCACGCCCTTGTGTCCGCTCTCCGTGAACAGCCTCGCTGAAACTGCCGCCACCTCCCTCGATGCGCTCTGCTCCATCAGCCCCGGCGCAAGCGACGGCCGCGCGCCCAAGGCAATTACCCTGCCCGTGCCCGCCGCGTAGCTCTCGATCTTTTTGTACGCCGCCAACGGCATCCGCTCTGTCGACGGCATCACCACAACAGGGTAGGGAATCGTCCCCAGCTTCTCGATGGTTGTCGCATCGATGTAGTCGATGTTGTACCCTGCGTCGAGGATCGCCCCCATCAACACCGGCGTAATCCACCGTTTCATTTCGTCGGTCACCGAATCGCGTCCGCCCGGCGCGAACGCCGCCTGCGCATCGTCCTCGGGCAGTAGAATCGCCACATCGTTGGCCGGCTTTCCCTGCCGCAGCAGCCAGCTCATCCGCTGCAGATACTTTGTAATATCCGGCATCACCGCGAACCACGGACTATGCGAGTTAAACACCGCAGCCGCGTAAAGTGACCACCCTGGCTCTCCAGCCCCCGCCGGCGAATACGGAAACCCGTGCCCGATAAACTGGTTCACGCCCAGCAGAAACATCCGGTCCGCCTCGGCCTTCATATCCAGCGGCGTAGCCCGGAACGCGGGCGAATGAAGCCATGTCCACGTCTCCGCCGACGTCACACTGTTGCCATACAAGTGGTTCGCCGAGCTGGCCCAGCGCGTAAATGAAAATGAGCGCCACTGCGGCCCCTCGCCCTCAGGCAGATTCGACACAGCCTGGTCGGCCAGGGTCACTCCAGGCATGCCGTACGTCTGCGATCTGAACTTCGTGTGATGCGCCTCGGCAAACTTTGTGAGCGGTGAAAGATAGTTCTCCCTGACTAAGTCGCTCAGCGTAACGCCCCAGTCGTGCCGCACCGCATCCGCCTGCGCCGTTCCCCCCGCCAGAAGCTCCGGAAGATGCGGAATCAGATCGTACCCGCGCCGCCGCTGAAACTCCGCCGGCAAATTCTCAGTCCAGTCGGAGCCATACACTTCCAGCGAATCGGAAAACACTGAATAAGGCGGCTCATTGCCGAAGGCCTTCAGCAGCGGTGTCGCCACATCGGTCAGATGTTCGTCGATCGCCGCGCGCGACATGTGGTCGAGCACATTGCCCTCGGCTCCAAAGGCCGCGCGCTTCACTGCCTGATGTGTGTGGCTTGCGATAAAGTAGAGCACCGTCCGCTCTCCGCTGCCCAGGGGAAGGGAAGGCGGCGCAGGATCAATGCGCCGCGCCGATGCCGCGTCAAACGACTTCCCAGTACCAGACACTTCAAACGCCGCGATAAAACTATCTCCGGCTGCCAGTTTTGGCGCAGTCACCGTTGTGCCGGCAACAGGAACGGTAACTACCTTGAGACGCCCCGCCGCCAGTGCCAGCGTGGTCTTCGGGCCGCCGTAAGGCCACCCGCTTCCCAGCGTTATATCCACGCGCAGTCCGAGCGCCCGTGCGGTCGTGTTGGCATAACTCACAGCACTTAGAAACTCGGGCGATAAGTAACTGAAATTCTTGATCCCCTTCGCCCGGTCGTCCAGCATCATCGGATACACCGGCTGAATCTCCGCGCCGCCAATGCCCGCCCCGCGCATGGTCTCAAGCTCCTTCTTCAGCTCCGGCTTGGTCACCGCCGGCCCAAACCACCACCAGCGCATCATCGGTCGAGCCTCCGGCGGAGGATTTAGGAACTCCTCGTGCAAGTCCCGGCCAGGCGCCTGTGCGTACGTAATTGCCGCCATAGCCACCAGGGTTGCAGCCAACCCCGCCGCCCGCCGCCTGTAGTTCCCAAACTCTATTGAAGAAAAATGCATTGCATTCCTCGCGCTGATCTATTGCTCAAAAACGAATAGCCCACCACCCGAACAATTGTCCGAATGGCGGGACCGCTTCGCGAATTATTCCTGGCTCGAGTGTCCTGTCTCTGAAACTCACGTCAAAACAGGATCTGTCATTCTGAGCAGCTTTACTTGCGACCGCGCGTTACGTCCGGGGATGAACGGCCGCCGTCTACCTCGCAACGAAGCACCGTGCCCCATCCATTCCGCGTTCTTTGCGGAATGGGTGGGACAGAACGACACTCAACCGGACTGTTCATTAGGAGCGAACCGGGCCCCGAACGTTTTCCGGGGTGGAGATTGGGGGTGGTGAGCGAAGAATCTGCTTTTGTTCTTCCGCTCATTCTTCAAAGTACTTCGCAGACACCACACGTGGACCTAGTAACTCAGCTCCAGCACATTCACCGAATATGGCGCAAAGCTCTGCTGGAACTTCGGTCCCGTAACCGGTACGCTCTTCACGACCGGCACAATCGCATCAGGATGCGTGATCGTGTTAGTCGCGTTCGGTGTCTTGCCGCTCAGAGTCGTCAGCTTCGCCTGCGGAGCGATCTTGCTCGCACCTTCGATCGAGATACTCAGCGCTTGCGCTTCAGATGTGCCGTTCACCACCTTGGCAAAAATCTTCCGCCGCTTCTCGTCCCGCGTCACCGAAGCATAGACCCTCGTCTCGGTATTCGCAAGCGTGCTGGCCACCACCTCGGTGCCAACGTTGCTCCCGAACATCACCTGAGCCCAGTAGCTCGGCGACCCATAACTCGTCAGCGCGTTATATCCAATCAGGTCGCTGGGCCACTGCATGCCGCCCGCGTTCACGTTCACAAACAGCGGCGCATAGCTCTCCATGATGATGATGTCGCTATTCCGCTCCATCCCCGTCATCCACGCGGAATCGGCCAGCGCGGATTGCAGGTTCGGCGTCGGATCGCCCTCGCGCGTCGCCCACTCGCCAACAAAGATCTTCGGCCCCTTGCGGTCGGTCTTGTCGTAGTGGTTCGCATCGGAGAAGGACTTCTCGGCCGACATATAAAAGTGCTCGTCCAGCACGTCCGGCGTCACGCCCTTCACTGGCGCGGTCGCGATCACCTGCTGCTCCGGATAGCGCTGCTTGATTGCCTTGAAGAACTGCGCGAACCGTCCGTCATACGACCCCGAACGGTCAAACCAGTCCTCATTGCCCACCTCGATATAGTGCAGCGGGAACGGCGCCGCATGCCCGTTCTTGGCGCGCACTGCGCCCCACTTCGTATCCGCACTGCCCGTTACATACTCAATCTCGTCCAGTGCATCCTGAACGTAGGGTTCAAGCGCCGGTCCTGGGTCCACGTGCTCCTGCGCCAGCGAGTAGCCGGCATACACCGCCAGTACCGGCTCAATCTTCAGGTCTTCGCACCATTCCAGAAACTCCAGCAATCCCATACCATCCGACGAGCGATAGCGCCACGGGCTCGGATGAGTAGGCCTGTCCACCAGCGGGCCAATCGTCTTCTTCCAGTCAAACCGGTCGGGAATATGCTCGCCTTCCAGGTAGTTGCCGCCCGGCATGCGCAGAAACTTCGGATGCATCGCCGCCATCTTTTCCATCAAGTCGATGCGGTTGCCGTTCACCCGCCCATGATAGGTCGGCGGAAACAGCGAAACCAGGTCGAACCAAACCGTCGCCGGCTTCGGCATCGTCAGAATCAGATGGTTGTTCGATGAAACCGGCACATCCGCCGTCTTCAGCGTGAAGGTGTACTGTTTCCACTCGCCCGTCAATCCCGTTACGGTCGCCTTGGCAGCGGTAACGCCTGTCTGATCGTTCTGGAGGCTAACCGTCACCGGAACCCCGGCGTTGTCCGTCTTCGCATAGAACGACCCGGTATAAGTCGTCCGCGGCCGCACCGGGATGCCCCAGAATCCATCGTTCTGCACCCCCGCCGGTGCTCTTTCCGTCGCCGCCGTTACGCTTACCTTCAGGCTGCGCGTCAGTGCGGCGCTCGGCCCGGTCTTATCGTCCATCGAGATGTTGACCGCCGAGTTCCAGCCAGCCGCCATCGTCCAGTGCGAAAGCCCCCCAAACCCCCGGCCCACCACGCGGTCTTTTACCAGTTCGCCGTAGAGCCCGCCGTCATACGAGAAGTTGATCTCTTCGGTCATCAACCCGTACAGCATCGGACTTACCTTGGCCGTCGGATGATCCACCTGGATATTCAGTGAAGGCGACTGCGCGGTCAGGCTCAACGAAAATACAAGCGCACAGATAAATGCAAACGAGGAAAGTTGTCTCTTCATAACCCCGCCATAGTAACCGGGCATAGTGGCATCTGACAATCTGGATAACGTTTTCTTGAAGCCCCGATTCCCAGTCAACATGCCCCACCACTCTTCACCCTGCCGCTGTCGTCTATCCTTCGATTGCCGCGGCAATCGAAGCGCGCACAGATTCAGGCAAAGACGGCATGGCGCCTGATTGTGAAGCTACCCAGCCACCCCAGCGGTTGCCTGCCTCATTCAGCGTCGTCAGGTCCGCTCCGCGCAGCAGGTAGTGTGTCAGCGCTGCGGTAAACGCATCCCCGGCGCCGATCCTGTCCACCACTTTCACCGGAAATCCCGGGTGCTCGCTCCACTCCCCGCGCTTCACCAGCAGGCTGCCCCGGCTGCCCCTCGTCACAGCCACCAGTTCCAGCGTCGGAAACTCCTCCAGCAGCCGTTCCGCGCCCAGCCGCAGCCCGTCGCCCTCTGGCTCCTCGTCCATCGGCATGCCCAGCAGGTTCAGCACCTCTGGCAACTCCGCGTCGCTCATCTTCAGCACCGTCGCCAGTTCCAGCGATTCCTGCACCACCTCGCCGGTATAGAACGGCGTGCGAAGATTCACGTCAAACACGCGAATGCATGTGGCCGGAGCCTGCGCTACCAGGGTCTGAATGGTCTGCTTTGACTCCAGGCTCCTCTGTCCCAGCGACCCAAAGCAGATAGCGTCTGCTCGTTCCGCCAGTTGCACCCATTCGTCCGAAAGCTCCATAAAGTCCCATGCTGCCGGCTTGTGAATCTCGTAGTGCGGCTCGCCCTCGGCAAACGTCACCGTCACCCGGCCTGTCCCATGCCGCGGGTCCACTTCCAGGCAACTCGTATCAATCGGCATCGGGTCCAGCCGGTCCACCGCCAGACGCCCCAGTTCGTCGCGCCCAATCCGGCTCAAGATCGCGGCATGGTTCCCCAGCCGTCCAGCCATCACGGTAAAGTTCGCCGGCGCTCCACCCAACCTGGGCCCCTCCGGCAAAATATCCCACAGTAGTTCACCGATTCCCAATACCAGATGCGGTTCCTTCAATGTCGTACCCCCCAAAGCGCCTCGCACTCGAATCCAAAAGTCCTACAAGCTTTGCCCGTCCACGGCACTTTAGTCAACAGGGCAAATCCCTAGTGTCCGGAGTCCAAAATTCCTAACAAAACAACGATTGTCATTCTGAGCATCTTTACTCGCGGCAGCGCGTTACATCCGTGGATGAACGGCCGCCGTCTACCTCACAATTAAGCCCAGTGCCCCATCCATTCCGCGTTCTTTGCGGAATGGGTGGGACAGAACAACACTCAACCGGACCCTTCATCAGGAGTGAACGGGGCCCCGAACGCTTTCCGGGTTCCTCAAAGAGCGCTTTTGCTTTTTGCGGCGGAGATCGGGGGTGCTGAGCGAAGAATCTGCGTTTGTTCTTCGAAAGACCCCAGGCACCGCCCCAGTCCCTATTCCCTGGTCCCTATTCCCTGTCTTCTCCCCGTCCACCGGTAAATCGAGCAGTCCTCCCAGTTCGACGAGGCATACTCCCCATCCGGCTGGTTGGCCAGAATCCTGTGGTCTGCGATCGCATCGGCCCGCGACCGCCTCACCTGCCCGGCAAACAGCCTGCTAAAGCCCGCATGCATCTCCAGCGCATGTTCCTGCTCGTTGTTTACATACAGGATGTCCAGTTGTCCCTCGCGCCCGGCAAAGTCCTCGCTCCACACCGTCAGCAGCCGCTTCAACACCGGCGCACCAAACGGGTTGAACAGGAACACCACGCACGGCCCCGCCGGCAGTGCGAACTCGGTCACATCCCGGCATGCCATCCGCATCGGAGCCAGAGCCCGCCCCGCCTTACGCCACAGCGCCATATTCCTTCTGCCAATCCGGGCCAGGGCCGGATTCAGTTCCACACCCACCACCGCGCGAAACGGCAACTCCGAGGCCAGCAGCACAGCCCGCCCCATCCCCGCGCCGAGGTCCACAAAGGTGAACTCGTCAATCGGCGCGGCCGGCTTGGTCCGCCGCCACCGCACCACCATCCCCTGAAGCACTGAGGGCGACACCCCGTAGTACGCCGTATTATGCCGGTCGTTCCGGTGCCCGCTCTTCAGATTCCGCCCGGCAACCAGCCCGCTCGTCCTCACCCCAAACTCCAGGTCGAACGGATGCCGCATCAAGCCATCCTTGACCGCCAGCCCAGGCAACAGCCGCGCCCTCTTCCTCGCCGTCTTGCCCACCGTCTCTTGCTCGTCATCGGTCACGGTTAGAACTTAGCACAATGCCAGGTGCCCATCCTCGCCACGTCTTTGTTTTTGCGGCCAGGGTCCTGAGTCTAAAATTCCCCACAAAACATCGGCTGTCATTCTGGCCCGCTTTACTCGCGGCAGCGCGTTACGTCCGGAATGAACGGCCGCCGTCTACCCCGCAACTAAGCCCCGTGCCCCATCCATTCCGCGTTCTTTGCGGAATGGGTGGGACAGAACAACACTCAACCGGACCGTTCATTACGAGCGAACGGGGCCCCAAACGCTTTCCGGGGTCCCCAGAGAGCGCTTTTGCTCTTTGGGGTGGAGATTGGGAGTGGTGAGCGAGGAATCTGCGTTTGTTCTTCGATGAACTTCAGACTCACCTCACCAGGGTGGGCCTGCATGAAGCCAGCTCCACTCCGCCTATCCAAACACAAGACCTGGGAGTCCACTAATCTTCCCTTCAACCATTTGCGGTCATCCGTGACGCGCCGCCGCACCCACAAACAACAAAAACAAGGCTAATTTTCACGTTGCTGAATTGAAAGGACTTACCCGCCATTTTAACTGCAGAGAATTAAGGCCCATCGGCGCACAATCATTACATGGGATATTTCACCTCAAACCGCGCCCTCCGCCCTCGAACCAAAGGGGAATGCAGAACCTGCCCCACCCCCCTCCTACCCCACCCCACCCCCCCTCAATGACACAGGCCATTGACGTGCGGGGTGGGTTTTCGAGGTTCATTATATGTTAAAATCTTTAAAAACAGTGATATATACGTAAATTCCTCATCCAGATCTCTTGTTCTCTAATTCTGTGATTGCGTCGGAGAATTACTTGGGCTCGCCGAACGGAACGTCTTTCACATCCTTTTCCGGGGAATCGGCAAACACTGGTTTGCTTCCATCGGCTGTCTTGATCCTGTTTGCCGTCAGAGTCCAGTTCTTCGCGTTCGCAATTGTGCCTGCCGTGGCAGCCTTAATATCCAGATGGTCAAGCCGGAAGTCGTCCAGCGTCGCGTTCGGATAAGCGCTTACATTGAAAGCGCTCTTCGCGCCGGTTGCCTTGATTTTCCAGATGTGAACATCGCTAAAGTGCGGCAGGCCCTGCTGCTCCGGAACTTTGGTCGTCAGCACAGTCCAGTAAGGAGGAACGTCCTTCACGCCTTCCGGCAAAGTGGCGTAGCTGTAGCTCGGATTCCAGTTCATCGTGATGTGAATGGGAATAGCGACGCCCTCAAGCGTCAGGTCATGGATGCGGATGTCGCGTGCAAAGCCGCCGCGCGTGTGTGCGGACTTGAACAGAACTCCCGAAGGCACGCCGCTGAGCGCAGTAATGTTGTAGGCCTCGATGTTGCGAAAGCCTCCTGAAGTCTCGCTGCCGATCGTCACGGCCGCCGCGCCATGGCGCACAATCGTATCGCGCAGCACGATATCTTCCGTAGGCCTGTTCACTCGCAGCCCATCGGAGTCGCGCCCGGCCTTCAGGCAGAGAGCATCGTCGTTCACATCGATATCGGCATGTTCAATCAGCACCTTGCGGGACGAGTCGATATCGATGCCGTCCGTGCTCGGCCCTTTGCCGCCTTCGTTGTTGCGGATCACCACTCCATCCACATGAACATCGTGCGAATAGAGAATCTGCACCGTCCAGAATCCGGAACGCTTCAGCAAAATGCCGCCGCCAAGCTGAACATCCACCGAGTTCTGAATCAGGATCAGCCGCGGCCTGCGGGCATCGTAGTCCGAGGCCCAGCGCAAGCCCTTCGGTTCATACGTCGCGCGCAGGTCCCAGTAGGACTTCCACCAAATCGGCCCATCGCCATCGATCGTGCCTTTGCCTGTGATCGTCACATGATGCTGGTCGCGCACATTGATCAGCGCCGCTGGCCAGCTCATCTCGATACCGGCAATCCGTGTCGGCAGCATCGGATAAGCGTCAAGCTTCTCTGAGCCTATTAGCGTTACTCCTTCCCCCACGTCGAGCGTTACACCTGACCTGAGAAACAGGGAACCAATGAGGTAGATTCCGGGCTTCAGCGTAACCGTGCCGCCGCTCGCCGCAGCCGCATCGATGGCCTTCTGAAGAGAACTTGTATTGAGAGTTTTGCCGTCTCCCGTAGCGCCATAATCGTTGGCGAGAAATGTTTTGGGCGCAGCCCACGCCGCTCCCGCAATAGGCAAGAACACCATGCCGGCAATCCATCGCGCAATGCTATTCATCTGACCTTATCTCCTGCGAACGAGTGTCCTGTCTCAGAAATTCGCATCAAAACAAAAGCTGTCATCCTGAGCAGCTTTACTCGCGGCAGCGCGTTACGTCCGGGGATGAACGGTCGCCGTCTACCCCGCAACTAAGTCCCAGCCCCATCCATTCCGCGCTCTTTGCGGAATGGGTGGGACAGAACAACATTCAACCGGATCGTTCATTAGGAGCGAACGGGGCCCCAAGCGCTTTTCAGCTTGGGGGTGGTGAGCGAAGAATCTGCGTTTGTTCTTTGACGAACTTCAGACTCACTACACTTAGAGCATCTTCACATCTGCTGTGGACGGGCTTTGAAAGGGCACGGCTTCAGCCGTGCAGCAAACCGCTGAAATGAAACCCGGGCTTGAGCCCCTGCTGTGTCCGCATCTACCTACATCAACCTTCATGCCCACAAAAATGAAACGGCGGCATATCCAGGTTTAGTTGGATATGCCGCCGCCTGACGCAAGTACAGATTCAAGTTAGAAAGTGTACTTCAGTGCGAATTGCGCAACACGATTCGTGTCGCCGGTGCAGCCTTGAATTGTTCCAAAGGTTGTGCTGCTGCTTACGGGGTTATTGACGGCCGGGTTACAGAGCAGAGCGTGGTTCAGAAGGTTGAAGTACTCTGCTCTGAATTCCATGCTCGTCTCACGGTAGACCGGGAAGGAACGAACCACTGCGCCATTCCAGTTAGTCTGGGCGGGCCCACGAAGCGATCCCTTCACCACGTTGCCAAAGCCGGTTCCAGGACCCGTTTGGGCAGGAACCGAGAAGGCTGCGGGATTCAGAAAGTTGACGCAGTTCTTGCCAGCCTGGCAATAACCCGTTCCGCTCTGCTTGGCGTAAGTGGACTTGTTGAAGTCTTGCTGGGCGCGATCCTGGCTCAATCCAGTTAGGGAGTTATCCGTTCCCATATAGGCGGTCAGCGAGTCTCCCGACCTGTGTTGGATCAGACCACTTGTACGCCAGCCGTTGGCTACGTAGTTGAGTGCACGATTTCCGCTGTGCAACTTGGGAAATTCGTACATGTAAGAAGCTGAAATCGCGGTTGGGTGGTCGATGTCTGACCGGCCGCGATCAAGCGCCTTGATGTCTGTAACCATAGCAGCCGACGGTATGCCCGTCGCGCCCGTCGGATACAGCGGATACACGTACGAAGCGCCCGCGTTCAGATCTTCCGTGTTGCCCACGCGGGTCGCCTGAGGCATATCGTCAAGAGTCTTCGACCACGTCCAATTGGCCAGCAGTGACAGGCCATGGGACATCTTCTTGTCCAGAGTTGCCTGGAATGAGTTGAATTTAGCCGATCCGATCATAGCGGCTTTGACGATTTGAGCGTAGTTCGCATTGCAACCTGCGGCTACCGTGCAGGGTCCGACCGTAGGAGCCGTGTTGTAGACCTTACGCGAATTCGCGCTGAGTCCAGAGCCGTTGTTCACGGACGGGTTAATTTCCAGGTTGACAAACTGATGGCGCGAACCGGAACCGACATACGCGAGACGGATCGCCCAGCTCGAGTAGAGTTGGCGCTCGACGGTCAGGTTGTAGTCATAGGTGACGGGCACACTGAAGTTCCCGCTAGGATCGAATTCATCCACCAGAATCCCGTTCGGGAAAACATGCGTGGAGGCGAAGGGCAAGGTGAATGGGAACGGATTGGTATAGGCACCAACCGCGCAACCAGTGCAATATGGATTGCTGAACGGTCCGCCAGGGTTGGCGCCCGGTGTAGTACTGTACATCCCGGCGTTGATAAGTGAGACGGAGACGGTGTTCGGAACATTGCCAGCCTGATTGAGGTTAAAGAAGCCAGGCATACGATCCTGGTAGAAGATGCCCGAGCCGCCACGTACCACGGTCTTGCCATCGCCAAACACGTCATAGGCGAATCCGACACGGGGCATGAACTGTGCATTTTTGGTGTTCAGGCCGTTCTTCGGAAATCCGGTGTCGCCAGAGAGCAGCATGCCGGCAGGGAGAGTGCTAAAGGAAGAAGTGCCCTTGCCTGCCGCGTAGTTGGAGGGGCTGAATGCGGTCTGCTGCCCGATCTTGTTCACCCAGGGCGCGAATTGCTCCCAGCGCACACCGTAGTTCAGTGTGAGCTTGTGATTGAGCTTCCAGCTATCCTGGGCATAGATGCCGGGGAAGTGGGCCCGATCGTTGACCAACTCGTAGTTTCCCTGCCCGAATGAAGTCAGGAAACCCAACTGGAAGTTTGCCATCGCGTTGGGGTATTGATAGGTAGTGCTGCCAATTTTATTGGTGGCAGAAGCGAAACCGAAGCCGCCGTACGATGTGAATACGTTGGTTACGTCGAACTTGCTCAACTCGAAGTGACCGCCGACTGCAATGTTGTGAGCGCCCTTCACCCAGTGCAGGTCGTCGTTGAAGGTGTAGTTGTTGCGTCCCCAGCCGGCAAACGGAGACGATCCTTCACCGAAATAGCCGGTAATACTTGCGGCCATATAAGGACCCGTCGGCGGCTGCCACAGGTTCTTCACGCCAAAGGCCGTGATGTTCTGGCTCCCTGGGGGTCCGCCACGCTGGGAGACTTCGCGCTGATAGCTGATGATGAGGTTGTTCAGCAAGTTGTTCGTAAAGGTGTGCTGCTCAGAGATCAATGCGTTCTGATAGCGGGTATTGAAGTAGGACCGGTAGCTTGACAGAATGGCGGGATCATAAACAGCCGCCTGTTCGAAGTAGTTCTGATAGTAACGACCGAACAGGTGGTCCTTGTCGCCGAAAGAATGGTCCACGCGGGACACGTATTCATTAAAGAACTGAACCGTGGGCTGAACGTAATTGACGGTGCCTCCGATTTTTCCGGCGGCTTCAGTTCCAGTGTAGGTTGGAAATGCCTTTTCAAACGCTACAGAGGCCGGATCGAAGTCGGTCGAGGGGATTCTGTTGTTCGCGTAAGGCAGGTTTGTGTAGGGATTGGAGATTTGCTGGGTTGCGACCGGAGTTCCCGTCCCGTCGACGCACAGGCCGCTTCCATTGAATGTGTTGGGTGAAGCGCAGAGGTTGCCGAAGTCGGCATACGATGCGGAGCCGCGTCCCTCTTCTGCCAGGGTCGGAACCGTTGTTGTCGAGGCGTTCGAGAGCTGGTGAAGAAGCGTGTGCTGATAGCCAAAGAAGAACTGTGTGCTCTGTCCTTTGGATATGCGCGGGATGATGACCGGGCCGCCGATGGTGCCGCCAAACTGGTGGCGATGGAGGTTGTCGGCTTTCGTAGCGAAAAATGGCTTGGCGTTGAAGTAGCCGTTGCGTAGAAATTCGAATGCGTCGCCATGGAACCGGCTTCCGCCTGATTTGGTGACAATGTTGACGATTGCGCCGGCGCTCTGGCCAAACTCAGCGTTGTAGTTGCTGGTCTGAACACTGAACTCCTGCAATGCGTCAGGGAAGGGAAATGGCCCGTTGACATTGGTCATTTCGTCCACATTGTTGCCGCCGTCCAAAAGGTAGTTGGACTGGTTGGGCAGTGTTCCGTTCGCGCTTGTGACTACGGCAGCGGGAAAGGTCTTGCCATTGCCCTGGTTGACGCCGTTGCCCTGGTTCGTTGCATCGACGACACCGGCAACCAGCGTAATAAGGGATGCGGCGTTTCTGCCGTTCAAGGGAAGATCGACAACGCGAGCCTCGTCAATAACCTGAGACAACGTGCCGGTGGTGGTATCCACCTGCGGCGCATCGGCCGAAACACTCACGGTCTGTGCGGCGGCGGAACCGACTTCCAGCTTGAAATTCAGAGTTATGGACTGGTTGGCTTGTAGAATGACGCCGGTCTGGGTTTGGCTTGCAAAGCCATTCGCAGTGGCCGCTAGCGTGTAAGAAGACGGGGAGAGTGATGGAAATACGAAATTGCCATCCTTACCGGTGGTAACGACGGTCTCCCTACCCGTCTGTGTTTGGGTTGCTGTTACGGTGGCCGTCGCAATCACAGCGCCGGACGGATCGCTGACCGTCCCGCTAATGGTTCCGTAGCCCTGGGCGTTAAGACGTGCCGTAGTGCAGGTAATGAATAAGATGGCTATCATTACCAGCCAGGCGGGACGATTCCAGAGAGATCCTCTAGTTGTCATATGGTTCTCCTACGAATTCAGTCCTCAAGTTCAGGATGCAGCCTCCTGAGAATGGACATACTCAAGGTGTGATGATTAAGGCGATACTTGCGATGGTCGTGAATATCAGGTCGGACCACCCGGGGTGCAGTTTGGAGCAATTTCTGAGGCGACCGAAAATATCTGGTCTGACCACCGCCTGAAAATACGGTATTGAAGTAACGAATGTCAATAGGAAACTGTTTTTTTATTTGATTTTGAACTCTACGTTCATCGCAAAAACGGGCAGGCCCGAATTTGACTTGACCCAAGGGATTCGGTGAGGGCCTGAATCTTGTCGCAGCGGGGGACCATCCGATCAAGTAACCTATTCGGGTTCAGAGATTTACTTAGATTGCTGGGAGGGCGTTACCTGCGATCGCTAAGACCCTCTGAGGCCTCATGGGGCAGAATGAGCCTGCAATTTATGGTCCCATTATTTCTATGGGAACAAGCAACTTTTGTGAGCGAGGCCTGGATTGAGGAGAGTAAGACTCAGCCGAATTTGAGGCGCCATGGACCTGGCAGGGTGGTAGAGTCGCTCTGTTTGCAGTGCAGTCACGTTGACGGTTACCGATACACATCCATATACTTTTCTGGATTTCTGTTCGTAAATATTTTCATTTCGGACATCCCAGACCGGCGATGGTGTGCCCCTTCTGGCTTGAATGGCGGTTGCAAACCTTCGGCAGGCGATCAGAAATCCGGCAATTGCTGGATGATCGCCTCCCGAGTCTATTGATAAGAGGAGAGGTATGAACAAGATGTCGGCACGGCGCGACTTTCTGAAGTGGTCTGGTGCAGGACTAGCAGTAGCGGCAGCTGGGGTACTTCCGGCAGGGGCGGCCAAAAATGCAAGCCACGAGGGAGCAGCTCTTCCGTTTTGTTTTGATGTCCGCACCTTCGGCGCCGCAGGCGATGGTAAAGCGATCGATTCACCCGCTATCAACGCAGCTATTCTGGCGGCGGCCGCAGCCGGGGGAGGCATGGTCTATTTTCCGGCCGGGGTCTACTTCAGTTATTCCATCCGCCTCAAGAGCAAGGTACATCTGTGCCTCTCGCAAGGCGCCACAATCCTGGCAGCACCTTCTCCGGATTACGGGTCCACGGTCAGTACCGGCTTTTATGATTTAGCCGAGCCGAATCCAGAAGGCAAGGACTACCAGGACTATGGGCACTGTCACTGGCAGAACAGCCTGATCTGGGGTGATGGACTCAGCGATATCTCGATTACCGGGCCAGGCCTCATTTGGGGCAAAGGTCTTACCAATGGCGCGCGCGCAGAGCAACCGGGTGTTGGCAACAAGTCCATCGCGCTCAAGAATTGCCGTAACGTGACCTTGCGCGACTTCTCGATTCTGGAGGGTGGTCACTTCGGTCTGCTACTCACCGGGGTGGACAATCTCACGATTGACAATTTGAAGGTTGATACCAACCGCGATGGCATGGACATTGACTGCTGCCGCAACGTGCGGGTTTCAAACTGCACAGTGAACTCGCCCTGGGATGATGGAATTTGCCCGAAGAGTTCCTATGCGCTGGGATATGCTCGGTCCACAGACAATGTGACGATCACAAACTGCTTCGTCACCGGCATCTATCAATTGGGCAGCGTCCTTGACGGTACATTCAAGAAGTTCGCACCCGATGCGAAAGTGTGGCGAACCGGGCGCATCAAGTGCGGCACGGAATCTAATGGAGGATTCCGTAATATCACCATCTCGAATTGCGTCTTTGAAGGCTGCCAGGGACTGGCGCTGGAAACCGTGGACGGCGCGCTTCTTGAAGACATAGCCATAACCAACATCACCATGCGCGACATTGTGACCGCGCCGATTTTCATGCGTCTGGGCGCTCGACTGCGCGGCCCCAAGGGCACAAAGCCGGGCACGCTTCGCCGTGTGCTGATTGACAACCTGGTCAGCTACAACACCGCGGAAAAAATTGCTGCAGTTCGCGTTGGCCCACCCGATACACCCATCTTCACCCCGTGGACAACGCCGTATCAGCTTGCGTCCGTCATCAGCGGTATTCCAGGCTACATGGTCGAGGACATCAAGATCTCGAATGTCTACACGCAGAACCAGGGCGGTGCCGGAGCGGATGCGGCCAAGGTAAGGCCGCCGGAGAACGAAGGCGGCTATCCTGAGCCAACCATGTTTGGGCCGACGCCCGCGCACGGTTTTTACATCCGCCATGCGAGACATATCGAGCTGAACCACGTCGAGGTGGCAACGGTGCAGCCTGACGCGCGCCCAACTATTGTGCTCGAAGATGTGGATCGCGCCGACTTCTTCAATCTGGAAGCGCCGCATACCGCCGGACAGCCTACCATCTCTGTCCGCAACGCAGCCGATTTGCGCATCTTGCAGAATCGTTACCTTGACGACATTCAACTGCGCGGACGGATAGAGCGGAAGGATATATAGCTCCGGCGTTCATCAGTGATGGAGTTCGCCAGTTCGCTAGAAATCGTGATGATCGTCTACGAGAGTTGCGATCGTCTGCGAATCAATATTGGCTGACGTTCTCTTGTCCAATGGGGAGTTGGCCGCTTCAGTCTGGGCGCGCAATCTGGCCACGGCCAGCCAATTGTCCTTGTGCGGCTGATCGGAAATCCAGGGTGGCAACGGCATGCAAAGATAGTCTGCTAGCGCCTGGGCGTAGCCCTCATAAAGGGCGCGCATGTCGCGAAGCCTCTCTATGGAGTGTCCGTCGCGACAGACGCTTACGCCACTTTGACAGAGCAGGTTGTAGAGTTTCTCATAGCGTGCCGCGGGGAGCCGGTCAGCCGTATTGATCACCGGGGTAAGCGAAAAGATCTGCGCCAAATCAACCATCGCGTGGCGCGCCATAGCAAAGGTCAACTGCGCCTGACGCGCCTCATGGCCCTGCACGCCGGCAATCAGCAGTGCAGAAGTGTCAAGTATGGCGGTCAAGGCACTGATCCAACTCTGGTTGTTGTGCTGTGAGCGGAAATAGCAGAGCAGCGGGTAGGAGATGTGGCTCTCCAGCAGTTCCGCCGACCATCGTTCCCACTCCTCCAACAAGAGCGTCAGCGCCTGTTCGGCACCTTGATAGGAATGACGGCGCATCAGCTCTGCAGCCGTGGGTGGAGATCCGGCACGCGCGTCCAGAAGCGAGATGTTCACCTCGCGACGCGAAAACGCACTATAGAGAACGGGGAAGTACCCCATTACGACAGCCAGAAAGCCGAGGCCGGTGCCCGCTTCGAGAATGACCAGCTCGCGCGCCCAGGCGTCGTGCGGCGTTACATCGCCAAGTCCGAGAGTGAAGATGGTTGTTCCGCTCACATAGAGGTCTGAGCGAAAGCCTGCTCCTTGCGTACTGTCATTGAATGGACTCCCAAGAGAATAGAAAATGAGTGCAAAGCCGACCACCATGGAGCCTGCCCAAACCACCAACAGAAAGATCAACGACAGAGGTCCGTAGTAACTAAAGGCGGCTTCACGTTTGTGTGGATCGTGGAGCCACCGGGTGAAGAATACCCACGGTCTCCATGTGGCCCCGTAGAAAATGCGCGTGAGCCGGAAGCGGCCCGATGCACGGCGGGGCAGGATAATGGTCTGAAAGGCATCCAGGAGTACGGTAAACAGGCAGACAACGCCTGCAACCATGGTAAGAATCCGCATCGATCCTCCAGTCCTCGATTTCAACAATTTAGTAGGTCCGCGATTAGCCCCAAGCAATAACCTACGTGCCGTTCATCGGAATGGTTCAGAGCTTGCGGAATGTCCTTTTGTTACCCGCTGTTCCATTCGTCCGAGCGCCAGAAGAATTCCATGAAGCAACGCATGGGGACGGGGCGGACATCCGGGGATGAAAACATCGACCGGAACCACAGTATCCACACCACCGACTGTTGCATAATTCCTACCAAAAATACCACCGCTGATGCCGCAGGCGCCGACCGCTACCACGAGTTTGGGTTCAGGGGTGGCGCGGTATGTCTTTGCCAACGCCAGTTCCATATTGCGAGTAACTGGCCCGGTAACGAGCAGCATGTCGGCGTGCCGCGGAGAAGCGACAAAATGAATGCCTAAACGCTCCAGATCGTAGACGGGGTTATTGAGTGCGCCGATTTCAATTTCGCAGCCGTTGCAGGAACCTGCGTCCACTTCGCGGATCGCCAGCGACCGGCCCAGAATCTTGTGGATTCGTTCCTGGACTTTGTGTTCCAAGGGTTCCAGTAAGTCGTTTTCTGAGGGAAGTCCCTTGTGCAGACTTGCGAGTGTCTTCTGCATTCCATCGGGCTCAAGCAGATACTCTGCGATCGTGATCAGATCACCGCGCTCACGAACGGCAAGTTCGAAGTCGCGAGTAATTTTCACCGCTCCACTGCGATCGGCCTCCGCGCATTGTCCGCAGTAGATACAGAGGCCATAGTCGATTGTGACCCGTCTCCGTTCCGCGGATTTCTCGATGGCTATTGCGCCGGTTGGGCAAGCGTCGGCAGCAGGGCGCGCATCCCGCCAGCCAGAAAACTCGAAACGTGGCGCTCCGCGGAAGTGTCCGGGAATCCGCGCGGGCTCCTGAGGATACCCGATCGTAACGAGGCGTGTCTGCGCGGCCTTTTTGAAAATATGGAACATTGGTTAACGGTCCGTCCCGGAGTAAGACAGGTTGAAACTCTTGTTGATCACGGGGAAGTCGGGCACGATATTGCCCTGGACTGCCTCGACAAGTGCGGGCCAATTGTTTAGCGATGGGTCCTTTATTTTGCAACGTTCGAGGCGGCCATGCGATCCTGTGCGAATCCAATGCAGGATCTCGCCTCGCCATCCTTCGACTGCCCCGATAGCAACACAATCCGGCGGCAAAGGCGGAATGGCCACACAGTGGGGGCCTGGAATAAGCTTGGTCAGCATTTCTCTAATGATCCACAGCGACAGCAGGGTTTCATCCACACGTACACGCATTCGCCTTAGAACATCACCCTCCTGATAGACCGGCACCTCAAAAGGTACTTCGTCATAAGCTGCATATGGATGATCGCGCCGCAGATCGCGGTCAATGCCCGAGGCACGGCCAGCGACGCCGACGATTCCGAGATCGCGGGCTTTCTGTGGATCCAAAAAACCAGTGCGTTCCAGGCGGTCTCGCGTTGAGTCTGAGCCATCAATGATCTGCATCAAATCGGCAAACTCCCATTCAAACCGCCCCAGTGCCTCCGCGCAATATTCGACCTGTTGCGGCTCCCAATCATGACGTACGCCGCCCGGGCACACAACTCCGCGAAGCAGACGGCTACCGGACAACTCTTCATTAACGCTCAGAATCAATTCGCGCAGCCGCGAAGCATGTGCGTTGGCCACGCCGAACCCGACATCCGTTGCTATTGCCCCGATGTCTCCGACATGGTTGTATAGCCGTTCAAGTTCAAGAAGAACCGTTCTCATCCGTTTGGCGCGAGTAGGAATTTCAACACCTGCAGCTCGTTCAATGGCCTGACAGAAGGCGGTCCCGTGCGAAAAGCTTGAATCTCCCGAGATACTTTCAGCGAGATATACCGCGCGATTTATCGGCAGCTGTTCGAATCGTTTTTCGATTCCTTTGTGGGTGTAGAACATACGCAACTGGAGATAGAGGATCGGCTCTCCGGCTACGGCGAAGTTGAAATGGCCCGGCTCAATAATGCCTGCGTGGACTGGGCCGACGGGAATTTGAAATACGCCTTCTCCGAGCGTGGGCCGGTATACATGCTGCTCTCCTTCAAATGGTGGCAGTACCGTATCGATCGGGAAATCCTTTCTCAAAGGATGAATCTCCGGCCAGTTGTCGTGCAATGCAACGCGACGCGGGTTCGGATGCCCTTCAGCGACCAGGCCGAACCAATCCTGAATTTCGCGTTCCTGCCAGTTGACGGCGGGAACTTCGGCGGCAACGGATGGGAATGCCGGTGAATTCAGGGGAATCGAAGTGCGGACCAGTAGAAAACGCTGGTCTCGAAGAGACTCGAAGACATAATAGATCAGGAACCCGGAATCGGCGTTGCTGCGATCCTCTGCAAAGACCGCAGCAAGTCGGCAACCATATTCGATAAGCGCCGCGACCATTGGACGCACATCGTCGATTGCGACCTCCGCGTGAATCTCGGCGTCATTGGCTACGCGCCATTCCACGAAGACGATGCCGCAGCGCTGGCGGACTTCATCGAACTGTAGCGCAGAGAGCAGGGAGGGAAGGGTCATTGCGTCACCGCCAGAATGCGCGCAGCTCCGTTTACCAGTTGATACAGTGGAGCCGGCAGCCAAAAGCCCATCGTGATGACCAGCAGGGCAAGCCCGATCACCGGGTAGGTCTTCCAGCGGCAGACCGGCTCTCTTGGGGCTCCGCTGGGAGGGCCGAGTACGAGTTGAGTCACATGGTGGAAGAAGCCGCAGAAGATCCCTACAAGGCAGGCGACAAGCAGGATCGATACAGCCAAGTGCTGTCCGGCAAAGCCAGCGCGGAGAACCATGAACTCGCTTTGGAACATGCTGAAGGGAGGCGTGCCTGTGACTGCGAGTGCGCCCAGCAGAAACATCGGCGCGGAGATTGGAAGGACATGCACCAGCCCGCCGGCGCCTTTTCTCAAAGCATCGCTGCCGGTATGCTGCTGGACGTTGCCTACGGAGAGAAAGAGCAGCGGCTTGACCACAGTGTGGAAAGTCATGTGCAACAACATACCCAATATGCCCAACACTCCACCGAAGCCGAGGCCGAGGGCCATGATCCCACCGTGGTCGATGCTGGAATACGCGAGCAGTCGGCGTGAACTTCGTTGCACCAGGATGAAAGGTACTGCAACTCCGACTGAGAGAAGTCCGAAGAGAATGAGCAGATTGGATGCGAAAGCAGGGCCGAGGCAGCGTACAGTGAGCACATAGAAACGGGCGAGGCCGTAGATTGCGCAGTTCAAGACCGCCGTTGCCATGAGCGCAGCAACGGGAACGGGCGCTTCGCAATAAGCGTCCGGCTTCCATGTGTGTATGGGCGCGAGGCCGGCCTTGGTGCCGAAGCCTAGCAGGATGAGAATGAAGGCGAGCCGCATCACACGCTTGTCGAAGTGTGGAGCCTGAAGCACAAGCACCGACCAGTTGAGGGCGCTCACGCTATCAACACCAAGTACCTGGTGCGCTGAGTAATAGGTTAGGACAGTTCCAAAGAGCGCCATCGACAATCCGACGCTGCCGATCATGGCATACTTCCAGGCAGCTTCCAACGAGGTCGGACGTCCGTAGAACATAACCAGAAAAATGGACGCCAAGGTGGTGCCCTCGATTGCGATCCACATGACGCCGAGATTGTTCGCAACCACAACCAGGAACATGCAAAAGGCAAACAGAGGTGTCAGCGTATAGTACATCCGCAACTTGCCAAGTGCGGCGCGATGGCCACCGTTCAGAGCAAGAGTTCCAGCAGATTCATCGTGTCTCAAGTATCCAATCGCATATGGAGCGCAAACCAGATAAACAAAGGCAGTGAGGAGCGCAACGAGCGCACTGAGATGATCCGCATACAAGAAGCCGCTCTTACCGGAAACGGGTCCTTGCCTCAAGACCTCAGCAGCTAGAAGCAACGCCGTGATGAATGAGCCGGCAGCCGACACCAGGTGGATTGTCTCCATCCATTGCCGGCTACGCATGAACGCGGTCAGGCCGCAGGCCAGCAGAGGGATCGAAAGCAAGACAAAAATCGTCATAGGTCTTTTCAGCCTTTCAATCGGCTCAGCCGGCTGACATCCATCGAATCGAATGTTTCTCGGATGCGGTATACGAGGATGGCGAGGACCATTCCCGCGACAAGGACATCAAAGAATATCCCAACTTCTACAATCATCGGCATTCCATAGGTGAGTGAAATTGCAGCGAGGAAGATTCCGTTTTCAAGCGAGAGAAGTGCCAGTACCTGGGTCAGCGCTTTTCGCCGATTCACCATCATGAAAAACCCGATGAGAAACAGCGCAATCGCGACGGCCAAGGTATTGTGACCCAGGCTCGCCGGTCCCATAGGCTCATCCGGCCGGTGGAAGTACTCAGCCACCACATACGCGAGCAGAGTAAGAAGGCCCGTGACAATCACTGAAATGGGCGCATTGATCAGCGGCTCAATCTCCTGACGGATTTCGATTTTTGTAACCAGACGTTCGAATACGACGGGCAGGAGAATCGCCTTGACCAGGAGCATAAATACGGCAGCGGCGTAAATGTGAGGGGCGTTGTTGTAATAGGCGATCGTGGTAGCTATGCAAGCCAGCAGAAACGACTGCAATGCGAAAGCCCTGATGTTGGTGATGAGCCAGCGCTGCGTGACCATCATGATCTGTAGCACAAGCACAATCGCAGCCATCAGCGTGATCATCCGGTTCCCGAATTGTGAGTCCTGCCAAAAGTGCATCCGATCCCCTGCCTTCTCTACCCTTGAAAAAGAAATGTGGAAACCAAGGCGAGAGCACCCAACACAAAAGCAATTGCCAGCAACTCTGGAACACGAAACAACCGCATCTTGGCATTGCTGACTTCGACGACAACAACGACGATGGCGAGCATCAGCAATTTCAAGATGAACAAGGCCAGGCTAAACAAGACAGCGCCCGGCGACCAGTCCGGACTCAATCCAAATGGGAAGAAAACATTCACGAGGATTGTCATCAACACCAGTTGCTTCAAAGCCGCTGCCCACTCGATCAGCGCCAGATACGGCCCCGAATACTCAAGAATCATTGCCTCGTGAATCATTGTGAGTTCTAGATGCGTGGCCGGGTTGTCCACCGGAATCCGGCCGGTCTCCGCGATGAGAACGATGAATAACGCGGCGAACGCCAGCATCTGCGATGGGGCGAGGAAACGCCAACTCTGTCCCAGCGCCGACTGCGCAACGATACTGAGATTCGTAGAGCCCGCTCCAATGGCAACGGTAAAGACTGCCAGCATGAGCGCCGGCTCGGCAATCGCAGAGATAGTCATCTCTCGGCTGCTGCCGAGCCCTCCGAAGGAACTGCCCGTGTCCAAGCCACCGAGGGCGAGAAAGAAACGCCCTAATGCGAGAAGGTAGACAACGGCCAGAACGCCGCCGTACATACTCAATGGCGCATTCGCTGAAATCGTCGGGATCAGCAGGCTGGCCAACAGGGTACTAACGAAAAGCACGAATGGCGTGGCCGTGAATATCCACGAGGCAGTGTCGGGAATAACCATCCCCTTTCGAAGAAGCTTGTAGAGATCCCGATAGGGCTGTAGGAGGCCGGGGCCCCGCCGCGTCTGCACGCGCGCCTTTAATGTGCGGTTGAATCCCGTGACCAGCGGCGCCAGCATGAGTACAAACGCAACGTGGAAGACTATCGAAAGTGCCTGGCCGATCATACTCGTACTCCGAAGAGCAACAAAAGGATGAGAGTTACGAAAATATACGCAAGATATGCGTGGATGCTTCCGGTCTGAATCTTGCGCATACGTGCTGCAATCGCCATGATGCCCGCCAGCAAGGGGTCATAGAAGCGAGTCTCGAATGTCGGCTGGATCTCGGACTCGAAGTGAATCACTTTAGGGTAGTAGGGAGAGATATCGAATTCAGCCTGGATTTCTCGGCGCGGGCGAAAGAGCGCAGCGAAGATCATGCGCAACGGTTTGGAGAATGCGGTGGCGGTGTACTCGTTTGCCGCAGTCAGACCCGGCAATCCACAATCCCACGTTGGACCGGTTACGCGCGGCGACTTTCGTCCCAGGGCGAGCCATAACACCAACGGCACTGCGCCAAGGCCAATCAGTGCGATCGCGAGCATCAGCGGCGAGACGCTTCCATTGTGCACCGATCCCGCTGTTAGCAGGAGGCTGTTGCCGGCGACCAATTGCTGCGTAATCTGAACGCCGAACGCGCGCTGTGTGATAGGCGCGAAGATCGAAACGAACCAGGTGGCCCCGAGTCCGAGAAGTACGCACACAAGCGCGAGGCTTGCCATTCCTGTCTTCATCGAAAGCGGCGACTCGATTGCGCGCTCCGCATTTCCACTGCGCGGAAGTGCGAGGAACGTAATGCCGAAGGCCTTAACAAAGCATGCCGCAGCGAGCGCCGCGGTCAGGGCCAGCAGTGCTCCGGCTATGGGAAATGCCACGCGCGTCAATTCCGGCGTGGCACCGAAACCCGCTAGTAGTGCCTGGTAGGTGAACCACTCGCTGACGAAGCCATTTAGAGGAGGAAGCCCCGAAATAGCAATTGCGCCGATGAGGAAGAAGAATGCTGTCCACGGCATGCGCCGGATCAAGCCACCCATCTCCTCCATATTGCGAGTTCCTGCGCCCTGCAATACGCTGCCGGCGCCGAGAAACAGCAAGCACTTGAAGACACCATGATTGAGAGTATGGAAGAGACCTGCAACTAAGGCCAGTGAGGCCAGTTGGGGATGTCCAAAGGATCGGAACAGAAGCGCCGATCCGAACCCCATGAGAATGATGCCGATGTTTTCGATGCTGTGGTAAGCAAGTAATCGCTTCAGATCGTGTTCCATCAGCGCATATAGGACTCCCAACAGCGCGGAGACAACTCCCGCTACCAGAACCAGCATTCCCGCCCAAACAGGCAGCACTCCATAGAAATCGAAGAACACTCGCGCCATTCCGTAGATGCCTGTTTTAATCACGATCCCCGACATAAGCGCGGACACATTGCTGGGTGCGACAGGGTGTGCGGCAGGCAGCCAGATATGAAGTGGAATAATGCCGGCCTTGACTCCAAAACCGAAGAATAGCAAGAGAAATGCCGACGCACCTAATACTGGAGAGAGCGTTTGCCCGCTTCCGTGCAGTGCCTGAAACTCCATGCTTCCGGCGGCGGTTGCAAGCAGCAGGAAACCGATGTACATCATGCCAGTGCCGCCGCGCGACATCAGCATATAGAGCAATCCACCCTTGCGAGACTCACTCGATTCATGGTCGGTAACGACCAGGAAGTAGGAAGCGACGACCATAAGTTCCCATGCAACAAGAAAGAAGATGATGTTCGATGCCGTGAAGACCAGCGTCAAAGCCAGGAGGTGCAGATTGAAGAAGAAACAGAAAAGCCCTGGCCTGCGCGCGGCCGACCCATGCCTCAGGTAGCCGATTGAATAGACGGCGACGCATCCGGCCAGAATCGAGAGCGCTAGATTGAAAAATGCGGATAGCGGGTCGAGTCGGACTCCGTAATGAACAAATGGCAGACCTGATGGCAACGACCAGTTGAATTCTTCCCCGGCGATCAAGGCCCCCACCGATGCGCAAAGCTCTAGCGCAGCAGCTGCCGTGCTTGCACAACACAGCGAGGTCGCGACCCAGGCCGCTCGAGTCTTCCGAAAATGAGCGGCCAAGCCTGCCAACGCCACTAGAGCATAGATCAGCAGGCCTGCCGAGTACAGTCTACAAATCGAATACATAGGGATCTTGAGGCACCGGAGAGTCGCGTCAGCTTCACATATGCCCTGATGGCACGGCTGAATACGTCCTGCCTAGATTAAGTATATTCGAACTGTCCGATAATCGTATCGGATGCCTTGTTTCGCAGCAGCGACAGGTAGCTGCACGCACTATTGGCAGTTCGCCGCGGTGCAGCAGCTATTTCGGCACGAGGCTTAGCCTTGTCATCGGTTTCGTCAGGCCGATTGGTATGTCTTTTGATGGAGCGATGCAGCTCTACCCAGGCGATGCTCCCAGTCCAGTGCGATGTGCCGGAAGGTCGCCAAAAACGGGAACGATTGCGGCAGGTTCACAACCATGCGGCGCGCGGGTTTCCTCGGATGTTTAGAATCTCACTGCCTTAGAGGGGGGGTGGGAGGGAGGGGAGGAGAGAGGGGAGGAGGGGGGTATTCCTTGGCCCTGGGGTCCAATCCGACTGGCGCCTGGTTGGTTTTGGCGATGGCGGGATGTCATTGTGCGGCCAGCTCTGACTTCATGTTTCAATTGTGCGCCAAAGGAGGGTAATCATCTGCAGTTAATTTCGCGGATAAGTCCTATTAATTCAACAACGTGAAAATTGGCAGCATTGCTATCATCTCCGGTTGCGGCTGCGTACCACGCATGACTGCCAGAGAGCGGCTGGAATTTCTGGTATCTCAGGCTGATTTCGGATTCAGCGGTACCGGTCATCGAATCCTGCGATTAAGCGAACAATTTGATCAATGGAAGTCATGAGACGTGATGACTGGGCTGGTTATCTGTTGTGGGATGATCCGCTGGGCTTTGACGTGAATCACGCCGTCCTGATTTTGGAGTGTACCCTCGATTCGCAGAAATCGGCAGCGGGTGACGATCATGCGATCCCGTTCGAAGACGGCAGGTGTGAGGATGACGTTAGCGATGCCGGTCTCATCTTCGAGGGAGAGGAAAACGAATCCCTTTGCTGTGCCTGGACGCTGGCGCGCGATAACGCATCCGGCGATGCTGACAAATTGATTGCCCGGGCGCTTCGACAAGTCCATTGCCGAGAGGATACCTTCGCTCCGCAGCATTGCGCGGTGGTACATCATGGGATGCGGTCCGGTGGAGATTCCGGTGCCGGCGTAGTCGGCGGCAAGGCGCTCATCGGTGGTCATCAAGTTGAGTGGCATCGGCGAGTCATGTTTGTCAGACGAATCGTCTGTGCCACGCAGCAAGGGACCAACAGGACGGCCAGCCTCTTCCACCTGCCAAAGCGCATCACGGCGATGCTCGACGTGGTCAAGTGAATTCAGCGCGCCAATGCAAGCAAGAGAGACAAGTTCCTTGCGGTTTAGCGAGGAAACGCGAAGGGATAGGTCTTCGACGGATGCGAATTGTCCATGGATTATGCGCGCATCGAGAAGAGATTGCACGGATGACCTTCGAAGTCCGTTTGCATAATTCAGACCGATGCGGAGGGATAGCGATCCATCCGGCTCCGTTTCCAGGGTGCAGACGCTTTCTGACCGCTGAATGTCGATAGGGCGCACACGCAGGCCGTGTCGTTGCGCATCCTTAATCAAGACTGCCGGCGAGTAGAAGCCCATCGGCTGGTTATTGAGCATGCCGCAGGTGAACGCGGCCAAGTAGTGGACCTTGAGGTAGGCCGAGGCGTAGGCGATGAGCGCAAAGCTAGCCGCGTGCGACTCAGGAAAACCGTACATGGCGAAGGACGAGATGCTTTGCACGATGTTGTCTTGTGCTTCCGCACTGATGCCGTTCCGCGTCATGCCCGAACGCAGCCGTCCTTCCAGGTCCTTCATCCGCTGCATGGAGCGGCGCATACCGACGGCTCGCCGCAACTCTTCTGCCTCCGCGCCGCTGAAATCGGCAATCGTCATCGCCATGCGCAGCAGCTGCTCCTGAAAGAGCGGAACACCCAGCGTGCGTTTGAGCACCGGCTCCAGCGCTGGATGCGGGTAAGTGACAGCCTCCTTGCCCTGACGGCGGCGCATGTAGGGATGCATCATTTTGCCCACGATGGGACCGGGCCGGATAATGGCGACCTGCACGACCAGATCATAGAAGCGCGTGGGCGCATTGTGAGGAATGGAAGCCATCTGGGCGCGACTCTCCACCTGAAACATGCCCACCGTGTCTGCCTTGCGCAGTGTCTCGTAAACAAGTGGGTCCTCGGGCAATGCGGCCAGGTCAACGTTATTACCATAGTGGCGAGGGATCAATTCAATGGAATCCTTGAGTACAGCCATCATGCCCAAGCCCAGGAGGTCCACCTTGATGAGGCCAAGATCGGCGCAGTCTTCCTTGTCCCATTGAATGACGGTGCGGCCGGGCATGGACGCGCGCTCGATGGGGACGACGCGGTTGAGCATCCCGGCGCAGATAACCATGCCGCCAGAATGCTGGCCGAGGTGGCGAGGAAGGTCCTGCATTCGCTGGCAAAGATCGAAGTAGTGGGCTATGCGCGGATGACGGATGTCAAAGCCAGCCTGCTCGAAGTGTCGGGCCAGGGTGTCGTTGGCGCCGCGCCACTCCCAGTGGCCCATCAGGCTGGAGAGACGGGCAAGCTGATGCTCTTCAAAGCCCAGCGCCTTGCCCACTTCGCGCGCAGCAGAGCGGCCGCGATATGTAATGACGTTGGCGGTCATGGCCGCACCGCGTGCGCCGTAGCGTTCATATACATACTGAATTACACTCTCGCGCTGTTCACCCGAAGGCAGGTCGAGGTCGATGTCTGGCCATTCGCCGCGATTCTCATTGAGGAAACGTTCGAAGAGTAGTTCCATGCCAACGGGATCGACTGCGGTAATTTCGAGCGCGTAGCAAACGGCGGAGTTGGCAGCGGAACCACGTCCTTGAACAAGAAAGCCCTTCTGCTGGCAGAAACGGATGATGTCCCATACGATGAGGAAGTATCCAGCAAAACCAAGCTTCGCGATGAGTTTGAGTTCGTGTAGGATCTGTGTACGAGCCTTTTCGAAAAGATGCTGTTTGAGCGGGAATCCATAGCGTTTGCGGACACCTTCTTCGACACGCTTGGCCAGAAAGCTATCCATGGTCTCGCCCACGGGCACAGGGTACTGCGGGAACTCATAGCCGAGATTGCTGAGCTTAAACTCCAACCGCTGGCTCACGATGCTGGTGTTGGTGATGGCTTCGGGAATGTCACGAAAGAGTGCTGCCATCTCACGTGCGGATCGCAAGGAGCGCGAGGCGTTTGCCGTGAGCAGGCGGCCCGCTTGATCGAGCGCGGTATGAAAGCGGATGGACGTCAACACGTCGAGTAGCTCGCGGTCTCTTTCCGTGGCCGCGCGAACGCCGTTGGTTGCAATCACGGATAGATGTAGGCCTGATGAGACGTTCATGAGCGCCTGATTGCGGCACTCTTCGCTGCGCTCGTGGTGGCGCTGGAGTTCTATGTAGAGATTGCAGACGCCAAAGATGGATGTCAATCGCTCCGCAACCTTGCGAGCTTCTTGTTCTCCGCCACGGGAGAGTGCTGATGCCAGTGGGCCTTCCTCACCGCCGGTCAGGCAGATCAATCCGCCAGAAAACTCATCCAGATCTTCGAGCGTTGCGGCGCCTTCCGCTTTTGTTGACTCACGCATCTTGAACCGCGTGATGAGTTGGCAGAGATTCTGGTAACCAGTCTGCGATTCGCAGAGCAACACAACGCGCGCGGGTTCTGGGACAGACTGATGCGGGAGCCATGCAGGAGGCTGCAATCCAGGGCCGAATGACGAGACTGCAATCTCAGCGCCGATATGCGCCTGCACGCCGAAGCGTCTGGCTGCAGTATGGAAACGCGCCACCCCATACAGCCCATTTCTATCGGTCAACGCCATCGCAGGCATGCCCAACCCTGCGCTATGTTCGATGAGTTCCTCCGGCTGCGATGCTCCGGCTAGAAAGCTGAATGCGCTTGCTGCATGTAACTCTACATATTCACTGTCCTGCGGAACTGACGCTAATGGCCGTCTAATGGAAACGCTACTGGCCTCTTTATTGGTCGATAGCAGATTAGCATCGTTGGGATGGCAGACCGGTGTGCCCGGCGAGCGCGTGTTGGGAACTGCGGGGCCGTGATCAGTCATAGAAAGCCTCCAGCCTCCACGCGTTCCGCAGCCGGTCCAGAACGAGCAAGCAGCCCACAGCTACACCGGTACGGTCCGTGGCCAAAATGTCCCACTCTTCCGCATCCCACGCATCCTGGGACCACCAGCAGCCATTGGTTCTCCAAGGGCCATAGTTCGCCGTGATTTCGAAGCGATTGTCTCCATCGATAAAGGCAATGGGCTCCATTGCGTGCATGGCAACCTGAATTTGACGGGGAGGCCGCACACGTCGCAGAGCCATGCGCGGGGATTCGTCTATTGGCGCGGCGGAAGGCTTCGCATTAACAACAAAGCGCGCCATGCGAAAGCTGCCTGGTCGGTGTGTGTCTTCGAGCACCGGAGAGCCGATACGATCCTCACCTACGATTGCTTTGAGGCGCGCCAACGTTACATCAAGCCGCGAAGGCTCCGGCATCTGCGGTGCGAATAGGCCTAATTGCAGCTTGTGCGATGACCCTGCTTCCGCAGAGAGTGTCAGCGAGACGACTGCGGCATCTGGTGGATGCGCGTCTATTTCCAGTTGCAGCAACTTCAGCAGAAACTTGCGATCCACGGAAGGCACGGCCGGGTGAATCACAAGATGATGACTGCGCCCACCTTCAAGCTCAAGGCCTATGTCGAGCGACGCTAAAGACAATGCTCTACCGGCCGCACGCGACACCAGGTTGTCGATCATGCGCGCGCCGATAAAGAGCAGAGAGTCTATCTGTTCCACAGGAGTTTCAAATTCATAAAACTCTTTCAGTGCAAACGCGGGCTCGATGGGCTGAAATGTGTGCCGCGCCGTGCCATGAGCCATCGCGCGCCAAGTGCTGGCCGCTGTGCCGAACCGTTTGACCAGTTCTACCTCGGGCAGGGCTCCGAGTTCGCCCAGCGTACGAACACCCCAGAGTTCAAAAGTTTCCTCGTGATCTTTCGTCAGAGCAAGCGAAGCTAAGGGGAGCCTCTCCAGCGCAGGAGCTTCTTCGCCTTCTGGAATGATCGTGATTCCGCGCGTTGCTGCGGACTTCATTCGTGCCGTATGAAAGTTTGCACTGGTGGCGATGGAGACGCGAAAGCCTGCAGTCGCCATCTCGTCACGCAGACGGGAAGCAAGCTCTTCTGGCGGGCCAAAGAGCCGCTCTGTGCCTGTAATATCAAGGGCCAGCGCACATTCTGTTCCTTCGCGGACTCTTTCAATGCGCGGAGAAAATTTCGCAGCATACTCCATCAGAACAGCGCGCGCAGCAGTCTCCACTTCCTTTGACCGCGGCAGAAGATGAAGCCCGTTAATGCCTTCGGCTTCCAGCCTTGTCATGCAGGGCACCGCGCCTATGCGCACCGCGTGCCGGTTCAGGGAGCAGACAGTTTCCTGCAGAGTGGGCCCATCGAGCACGGATACCGGTTGCGCGCGCAGATCCGTTCGTAAACGAAGCAGCGCCTGCGCAGGGAACTCCGCAGCATGAATACTGGCATAGAGTTCACTGCTCATGCCCGCCTCCCGCCATCCCATACTGAGCTTGCGAACCACGTTGAAGCCGGTGGCTTGCGCGCACCGGCAGGCAGTGATGTAGAACGCTGTCGTCCATGCCGCATCTCGAACCTGCTGCCGCGCCATACAGATCCGCCAGCGCTTTCCAGCTGGAAAGGCGCAGACTCGAGAACCACTGCTGCACTCGATTGGGCATAGGCAGTCTTGCCCAGAACTAACAAACTGCATCGCGTCCGATCGGCAGCCTGCCGGAACCTGAACCAGGTAGCCAGAGGAATGCGCATCGCATGTTGAGGCTCCATATTCCCAAGATCCAGGACAATCGCTGCGAACCCACCGGCTTGCAGCAGCAAGTCAGTCGCGCGTAGCGCCTGGTCAAGCCGCGTCCACGGTTTGGCCCGCGCCAGTCCACATTCGTTTCGGCAGCGAACCCAGAGCAGCTGCTTTAAATCCACGCCACTGGCTGCCGCCGATTCTGGATCAAAGGCATCGTCCGCATCCACCCAGGCGCACACCTGCCCTGCCTCTGTTCTTCCGGCCAGAAACGCCAGCGTTAGGCTGGTTCGCCCTGAGGACTCCGGCCCGGTTACTTCGCAGATCGCTCCCACCGGCAATCCACCCTCAAGCACCGCATCCACAGAGGCGACACCCGTTGGCGCCACCTCGTAAATGCTTCTAGTCATTGACGTAAGGGCTGCCGGAAAACGGTTTTCAAGCGTGCGTTCAATTTCAAGCCGTAATGTCTGAGCGGTGGGCATGGCAGGTCTTTATTTCGCCTTTTCTTCGCTTCTAGCATCTCTCCAATCAGGCCGGTTGTCAAAGACATTCTGGGATTAAGGCCGACAGTTGGGCATTCTGAGGGGTTCTGGCACTCTGGCTTGGCCCTGCGATGGCAGTTAAGTTCAGGCCCATGGCCACATTTACCTAACTGTATTTGGCATTTTCTCTAGCGTCAGAAGAGTGGCAGGCTCTGGCGGCATGTGAAAAAGCTGGTGAAGCAGCGAAATTTGGCGCCGGATGCCGGTGAAGTAGTGTTGGATCTGTTGACGATTGAGCACGTCAATCGAGCAGACTACTTTTGCATTGGGCGGCTCAGCAGGATCCGGGTCGGCACAGCCTCGGCATCTCAGCCGGTGGCTCACCTTGCTCCGCTAGTTGCTTCGTAAGATGATCGCACCTTCGCCCAGGCACATCGGGTATTTGGAATCGAAGACTGGGCATGGCGTAAGGGCATCCGTATGGCACGATTCTCAGTGAGCTTGTGCGTTGCAAGATCACTGATCTGTTGTCGGACCGCAGTCCGAGAGCACTGCGTATGCCGAGACCTGCGGAATTCTTCTACTGGACTGTGACCGGAATATTGATCTGGTGCGTGACAGAGCCAACGGTCGCGGTTGCTGTAACGCCGTAGGTGCCTTGAGGCACTGTTTGGAAGCGAAGGGATACTACACCGCAGGAACTCAGGCCGACGGCAAAGGCCAGCGAAGAGAGTACGCAAACGTAGGTCCGCCAAGCGCGGCGACGCCTGCCAAGGCCCCAAGGCAGCAGAAGAGCAAATGCAATGCTGCCGGCTGCCATAAGCCACTGAGGGTATCCTATTTGCTTGTTGGGTTCCATCCTGGCCATGACTCCGGCAATGGATATTGTTACGGTGCTGCTTGCCTTTGTCACTCCTGTGGCCACACTCACTGAAGCGGGAACCTTACACGACATCGGTATTGCCTTTGACCCAACAGCACAACTCAGGCTGATTTGGCTCGCGCTGGATAGCGCTTGATTGAGCACAAAGGAGAGGGTTGAAGCCTCCGAAGGGTTGCCTGCCCCCTTGGGTATGGTGACCGGAGTGGCGCTGAGGTTGAAGACGAACGCCGGAGGAGGGACAGAGGCGATGGTGACCGTGATCGATGCGGTGGAAGACAAGAACTGGGTATTGCCTTTGTAGTTGGCCGTGAGGGTATGTACGCCCGCAGTGAGTCCGGATGTTGAGAAAGTGGCTATGCCATTGCCGTATGCGTCGGGCGTAATCGATACGGTACCAAGCGGACTAGTTCCATCGAGGAAGTCGACGCTGCCCGCTGGAAAGCCTGGAATGCTCAGGAGATTGGACCAGCCTACCCGGGCGGTGATTACAGCGGACTGTCCTGCGGTCGGCGCGTTTGGCGCGATGGACAGAAATACGTTTGTCGAGACCTGCGCATCGTAGATTTGTGCAGCCGTCTGCTGGGTCGCAGGCAGATAGTTAGTATCTCCGGAATAGGTTGCAGTAACCGAGTTATTTCCGGTTTGGGATACTGTCTGGGGACCCGCTACCAGCGCGCTCGCCGGAATCGTGATGGCCGCCACCGCATTGCGTCCGGACGTGGAGGTGAT
Source organism: uncultured Acidobacteriaceae bacterium (assembly GCA_903828675.1). Taxonomy (GTDB): domain Bacteria; phylum Acidobacteriota; class Terriglobia; order Terriglobales; family Acidobacteriaceae; genus Telmatobacter. The sequence continues at coordinate 46,116 of CAIKND010000036.1, read as the reverse complement.
AGCGACGGCTGGCAAAGCCACCGTCCCTGCGGAAGATGTGACGGAAAATGTGACGGTTCCCGTCGGGGCAGCCGTGCCCATGGTCGCTATGTACGCCGTGACAGAGCCAGTACCTCCTGGAAGTACTTCCTGATAGAACGGATCGAGTTTAAGCGTAGTGTTGGTCGCTCCGACGGTGAAGTTCATGGGCGTTCGCACAGGGGAGACGGTGTCGCTGGGTTTATAGCTTGAGTCACCCGCGTAATGGGCAACCAGCGAGTGGTTGCCAACCGCGAAGGTGGAGGACGAGAAGACGGCCTGCCCCGCGCTATTCAGAGGCAAAGGCGCCCCGACGGCCACTCCGGCGTCGGTTACAACAATGTTCCCTGTGGCCGGCGTTGAGGCTATATCACTTGCATTGAGAGGCAAGGAATAGTTTTCCGGTACTGGTATGGCCGTGATGATCACCCGTGTGCCATACAGTAGGGTTTGACCGTTGAGATTGCTTACCTGTCCTGTAGAAGTCTGGCCAACTACGTAGTAGATGGCAACCTCGCTGTTCTCGGGCGTGATGGTGACAGGAACGGCGGCGGAGGTGCTGGGGGCATATTTGCTGCTTCCGGAATATCGGGCTGAGACGCTGTAGTTGCCTCCGGGAAGCGCGGCATAGCCGAACGTGCAGGGAAAGGCGGCGCACGCGCCTGTGTAAAGGCCGGTTGGACTGCCCGAGGCCTGGGTCGTCAGCAAAGTAATGTCACCGCTGGTGGGCCCGCCGGTGACGTTGACTGTAAAGCTCAGGGGTGTGCCGTGGATGGCGGTAGTGGGCGCAATGGTGAGCGAAGTCGCCGTGGGATTGAAGCTGATACTCGACCAGCTGTTCACCAGCACTGCTGCATCAACGCTGCCAAGGCCGGTGGCCAAGTCGTATCCAGTGGTGGCGTTGTAGCCGGTAAGGAACCCATCGGCGCCGCAGTCGGGGCTTCCGGCTTTGCAACCAATTCTTATGGTGCCGACGGCGATGTCGTGGAAGGCTTGCGGCTGCTGTTGAGAAAGAGGATAGAGCACGGTATTGGCCTGCCCCTGGCGCGATTGAGTCTTATCCACGACCAACGCCATCATGCCGGCCATCGCTGGAGCTGAAGCCGAAGTTCCTCCCAGAGCGAAGACCTTCAACGGAGCGGTGCTGCTATTGGGGCCGCCGTTGGGAACCGCGCAGTCGCTGGTACTCACGCAGACGGCAACGAAACTGTAATTCGAACCATCGGAGGCGAAGAGCGAGACGTCCGGCAAGTCGCGCACCGTGTCGATGCCGAAGCCGCTCTGCCACTCCGGCTTGGCGTAAGCGCCCTGGCACATCGCTTTATCCGCAGTGGAACCGGAGTCAACGCGGCCGAAGTAATCAAGACAACTGCTGGCTCCGCCGCCGCCTGCGCCGCTGCCCACGCCCGACATGTTCACCTGGTTCAGCGCAGGGTCGCTCATATTCCACGGCTTCTCGGGAATATATGCTTTGGCCGAACTCCAGTCTGCATTGTTGTTGGGATTGGCGGCCGTAGATGTGTTCCAGTACGTGCTCAGTGTGGCCTGCGTTGCATTGGCCGGATAGTAAAAGTCCGTGCCACCCACGGCAACGTTGTACGGCGTGGATGCCAGACCACTCACAAAAAGGCCGGAAACTGCCTGCATTGGCCCAGAGACAGAGCTGTTGTAAGGTGGGTCGCAGCCGGCCGAGCCCGAGTCACCGGAAGAGACCAGAACGGTGATGCCCTGTCCTGCGGCCTGCTCATAGACATTGTTAAAGAACTGGTTTTTCGCCGCACCTAGAAAGGCCTCGCATTGGCCGAAACTGACCGACAGGACTGCCGCCTGATTCTCGTCAACTGCCCGCGCCAGCGCCAAAGTGACGCCACCGCTTACATAGGTGTTGGCTGCGATGTACAGGTTGACAGTGGCATTGGGAGCCATAGCGCCGGCCATCTCCACGTCGAGATAGGCCTCTGTCGTGCTGTCTGTGCCCGTGCCTGGATCTGGCCCATCCACGATGACATTGGGCAGATTCGTTGCGCTGTAGGCTGGCAAAAAGACCTGGCGAAAACGGCCCACCACAGAAAGATCGATGTTCGACGTGCCGACGACTCCGATTGTGACGCCGGCGCCATCGATTCCCGAGGCAAGCAGAGGCTTGGTGTTGTAGATGGCTGCCAGATCGCCGGGTACAACGGCAAAGCAGTAGCCGCTCAGGCAACCGAAGGTATTCGAGATGGGGTCATTGAAGTGCGGCGTCGGGCGGTGGGTAAGAGGATCAAGTGCGGCTTCGCCGAGGCTTTGACTCAAAGGGCGCGGAGCGAAATTGCTGAGCGTTATACCGGCGATGATCGGTGCCAGCGCCGCTGGAATCTCGGGATCGCTCGCGTTGGCATAGTGCAGCTCGCCGTTCACAAGATAGCTGTGGATGCTGGTGTGAAATGCGGATTGAACCTGCGCTGCATCGCCGGAGAATTCCAGCGCCATCCGGCCACTCAGAACCCGGTCAACGACAAAGCCTTGCGAGCGTAGCCACCCAGTGACTGTTGCCAGATCGGCTGCGGAAACGCCGTAACGCCGCCCAAACTGGTCAGGGGTGAGGTACTGGTGGTATTCGGGTGCATTGGGGTTCTGCAGTCTCTGCATGAACTGCTGAAGCTCGGTTTGCTGTCTGGCCGTGCGCCCCAACACAAGAATCATGCGTTCAGCTGGAAAGCCGTTAGAAACTTCTCACTGGTCGAAACTTGCCTGCGCGAGTGGATGAGTATTGCCTTGAAGCCTGACCAGTTTGGTACTGTCAATCACGCCAATAACTTGCGACTGCGACCAGGACTGGACCGAAAACAACAGGGTTGCCAGAAGAACGATGACGAACGCCGTTTGCGGTTGATAAGTGCTGAGCTTGTTCACCTGACAACCTCTCGCAGGTTCTATTCTACCGAAGCCTCGTCAATGCCTTGTACGCAGACATCGTGTTTCGCGATACAAGAGTCATCTGGAAATATGTGGCTTAGACAAGTAGACTCCACAAATCCTCAAGTTGTCCCGCATCCCGGCAAAGGTGCGCCGGATCCCACATAAACCTCAACGCGTGTCCAACGGTGAGAGTGCTGTAGAGTCGTCTTGTAGGTAGACAGGTTTTCCTAGAACGGCCAACGAACTCTCAACTGGCCGTGTTAGCCGGGATCACAAGCGCATTTCCGACTTGTGAATACTCTGCGTACTGCGGACGTCTAACCACCGTGGAGATTCAAGAGTGAAAAAACTGGCGAGTACGACCGATCCCCTCTGGTACAAGGACGCGATCATCTACGAACTCCACGTTCGTGCATTTGCCGACTCGAACGGCGACGGCATCGGAGACTTCCCCGGACTGCTCTCGCGCCTTGACTATCTCCAGGACCTCGGTGTCACCTGCATCTGGCTCCTGCCCTTCTTCCCATCGCCCTTGCGCGATGACGGCTATGACATTGCCAACTACGTTGACGTGAATCCGTCCTACGGAACCCTGGACGATTTCAAGTCGTTTCTTGATGCAGCCCACCAGCGCAATATGCAGGTCATGATCGAACTGGTCATCAATCACACCAGCGATCAACACCCATGGTTCAAGGCCTCGCGTCTGGCGCCGCCCGGCTCGGTCGCTCGCGAGATGTACGTCTGGTCCAGTACGGATCAGCTTTACAAGGACGCAGACATCATCTTCACCGACACGGAAAAGTCCAACTGGACCTGGGATGAAGCGGCCAAGGCCTATTACTGGCATCGCTTCTTTGCACACCAGCCCGATCTCAACTTTGATAGCCCGGTTGTGATGGAAGAGGTTCTCAAGGCAATGTGCTTCTGGCTCGACATGGGCGTTGATGCACTGCGCATGGATGCCGTTGCATACCTGGTGGAACGCGATGGCACATCGTGCGAGAACCTGCCGGAAACCCATCGCATCGTCAAGAGAATCCGCGCGGCCATCGACGCCGAATACGCCAACCGTTTCATCCTTGCTGAAGCCAATGAGGCGCCTGCCGATGTCCGGCCCTACTTCGGCGATGGCGACGAGTGCCACATGGCTTTCCACTTTCCCTTGATGCCGCGCATCTATATGGCCTTGCGGCAGGAGGATAGCCGCCCGATTACGGACATCATGGCGGAGACGCCCGCCATTCCCGACAACTGCCAATGGGGCCTGTTTCTTCGCAATCACGACGAACTCACGCTTGCGCTGGTCTCTGAGGACGAGCGCGACTACATGCACATCGCGTACTCCAACGACCCGCGGATGCGCATCAATGGCGGCATACGCCGCAGGCTTGCGCCCTTGGTGGATAACAACCGCCGGCGCATTGAGTTGTTGAATTCACTCCTTCTCAGCTTTCCGGGTACACCCATCCTTTACTATGGCGACGAAATCGGCATGGGCGACAACATCTACCTTGGCGACCGCAATGGCGTGCGGACACCGATGCAGTGGAACTCTGACCGCAACGCCGGCTTTTCAAAGTGCGATCCCGCGCGGCTCTACCTTCCTGTTGTCATGGACCCGATTTACGGATACCAGGTTATCAACGTGGAAGCACAGCTCAGCGATCAGTCCAGCCTGCTGCACTGGACCCGCAACCTCATCGCCCTGCGCAAGCTCTTCCAGGTCTTCGGCCGTGGGACGCTTGAGTTTCTGAGTCCGTCAAACCGCAAAGTCCTCGCCTATCTTCGCGACTTCAGGCACAACGACGGATCGCATGAGACGGTTCTCTGTGTAGCCAATCTCAGCCGCTTTTCTCAGCCCGTCTCCCTTGACCTGTCGAGCCACGAAGGCGCCGAACCTGTCGAAATGCTGGGGTACGTGCCATTCCCCACCATCACCGCCGCCCCATACGTCCTTACTCTCGCGCCTTACTCCTTCTTCTGGCTTGAACTTCAACCTCCCAGTCCGAAGATGGAAGCCTAAGACGATACATCGGAATAACATACGCGGCGGCCGCCTCTCCCAGCGGTTGGTCATGCCCCGTCGTCCACCTTGCGCAAGTTCCGCATCCCGCTAAACGGCATCTAAACCACTGAGGAGCGCAAGGCGTCTCAGAAGATGGTCATTTCGGAACAACCGAAGACCTGCAACACGTTTAGCATGAGTCTCCAGAATCAGCATGGCGACAGCAGATTCAATTTCCGGAGTCACTGCCCCATCCGCGCGCCGCAGCGCCGGACTCCTCGTCCTGCTCTCGAGTATGCCGCCGGAACAACTCGTCGAAATCATCGCCAAGCTGACTGTTTCCTTCGCGCCTGAAGACCTGATCATTGCTGGTTCGGACGCATTCGAGGCGGATAACTACCCGGCTCTCCGAATCGTGCCCACTGCGGCTATAAACACCTCCTGGATGCTGACCGCGGCCGACTTCGTCAATGCTTACCAGCTCGCAATCAAGACCGGGGCGCAATCCATCCTCATGCTGGGTCCGGAGGCAAACACGCTCGGAGCGTCCGGCCTCTGTGACCTTGCGAAAGCCGTTCTCACCGGTTCAACCGACCTCGCGGTCCCACGCTACGATCTGCCTCCACACGCCCGCCTGATCACCTCCGCGATTCTGTATCCTCTTGTCCGAGCGCTCTTCGCCTCACGCGTGCGATTTCCCATGGCCCTCGACGTGGGCCTTTCGCTGCGCATGGCTGAGTGCCTGGCCGGTGCCGGGCATCGTTTCAATACCCTCAACCAGGGCGATGCATTCCTATGGCCGGTCAGCGAGGCTACAGTAGCAGGGCTCACCATCAACCAGTTCGGTGTGGGCCCGCGTACCCTACCCCATGCCACCGGGAGTGATTTCAACACAATCTTCCCCAAGATTACCGGGTCACTGTTCGCCGATATAGATGCCAAGGCGGCATTCTGGCAGAGATTCCGCCAGTTGCAGCCAGCGCATAGTTTCGCGCCTATGCAGCCTGCAATCTCAACAAATTCAATCGCAGAGATTGCCCCGCTGCTCCAGGCGTTTCAACTTGCGTACAAAAACCTCCAGGAAATTTGGCAACTCATTTTGCCGCCAAGCTCTTTGCTCGGGCTCAAGCGGCTCTCCGCGACCGATGGCGCGGCCTTCCGTATGCCGGAGAGGCTGTGGGCCCGTATCGTATTCGACTTTCTACTTGCCCACCGGCTGCGCACCATCAACCGTGGCCATCTGCTGGGCGCGCTGATCCCGCTCTACCTCGCATGGGTCGCAAGCCACTTCAACATCATCGCGTCCGGCATCGACTCAGAATCTCATATCGAGACGGTGGCCGCCGCCTTTGAGGCCGACAAAACCTACCTCGTCTCGCGCTGGCGATGGCCTGACCGGTTCAATCCATGAGTGCCAGCGAATGGAATCCATCTTCGGCGCGAAGATAGAACGTCGATTCAGGGAGTGAGTCCTATGCAACACGTTTTTGCTATGATGCTTCAGCCAGATCCCTACCAGAGTGTGCCGCCCTTGTATGCAGACAACGCGACCATCTGGCACCACATGTCCGGCGCTCTCCATCAGTCCCTCTACCGTGTAGTTACGCTGCTGATCGCCTTCCTGCCTGGAATTATCGCCTTCATTGTTGCCCTGGCTCTCTCTACCCTGATTGGCATGGCTTTTTCCGCTTTGTTGCGGCGAGGACTCGTCGCAGCCCGGTTTGATGATCGTTTTGCCCGCAATCACGGCAGCGTCGATTGGGCGCCGTCGGGTTCTCTCAGCGAGCTAATTGCCAGAACGGCGTTCTGGGCCTGCATCCTGGTCGGACTCATCATCGGCGTTTCCGCCTGCGACGCTGCCTACGCAACGGCTGCGACGCAATCAAGTTCGTTCCTGCCTTACTTTACGCACATCATCGGCGCGGTTCTGCTGCTTGTCGCCGGCACTCTCATCGCGCGTTTTCTGGCACGCTCAGTCCTGATTGGGGCCGTAAATGAGCAACTGCAATATGCGAGGTTCCTGTCGCTCGGCGTCAAATGGCTGGTGCTGGTTCTCACAGCTGCCATGGTCCTGGACCACCTCCACATCGGTGGCAACGTCGTCGAACTGGCCTTTGGCATCCTCTTCGGTGGGATTGTCCTTACGCTTGCTCTAGCCATAGGCCTTGGCTCTCGTGACCTTGTCAGTCGCTCGCTCGAAAGCCACGCCGAGCGCACCAGTGAGCGCAGCGTTACGGTCCAGGCTAACCAGGCGACAACTTCCGCCGATCCCATTCTGCATATCTGACATCTTGAACGCAGAAAGCATTCACACTGCGGCGCGTGCAATTAGGGAGACAAGCTGTTCCCAATTGCACAGGGAAATCAACTTCAGTTTGTTATGAACAGAACAAGGAGGGGGTGACATGCATTTCTTTCGCGTGCGGTTGATCCTTGCGCTGATCGCGGGCGTGACGCTGGTTTCGGTTGCGTCTACCTATTTTGAGGTCATGGCTCACAAGCACATGTCGCGCCAGGACCTCGAGCGCAGGACAGCACAAAAGGCCACCAGCCTGCTGCCGGAGGCGGAGCAGGCTCTTGCTGGAGGGCAAAGCGCCCAGCTCGCCGCGGAGATGGCGCGGTTGCGCACCAGGGAGGCCGCGCTCGGCCTTGGGGTCTACGACATGCAGGGCAGGTTGGTGGCTTCTGCGGGTCCTGCATTTGTATTCAATGCACTGGCCCACGGGCCAATCGACAAAGCTGTTCAGCGGGGCGTCAGTTCGTCGGCATTTGGGCACTATGCGGATGAGCAGTGGCTGCAGCAGGCAATACCGCTCAACACCAACGGCCGGGTGTCGGGTGCGCTCGTGCTGGTTGAGGATGCTGAGTACATTCGGGCCGAAGGCGTGGGGGTGTGGGGCAGAAGCTTCCTGCGAATCGCCGCATTCGTCGTGCTGATTGTCGGGGTTACGGTGTTGATGGTCCGCTGGTTCCTTTTGAAGCCCATGACCCGAGTGGCTGAAAGAATGCGACAACTGCGGATGGGCAACGTCGACGATGTTGGCAAGGACCGCTCCGAGGAACACGGCTTGTTCTCACCTCTGGCCCGCGAAGTGGAATCCATGGCCGAAAGCCTCATCGAAGCACGCGCCGCCGCAACTGCGGAGGCGCGCTTGCGCGATGAGGGAGCGCACCTTTGGACCGCGGAGCGGCTTGCCGTGAACATGCGAGAGCGCTCCGGCTCAAGCCGGATCTTTGTTGTCTCGAATCGTGAACCATATATCCATGTGCGTAAAGGCCGGGAGACGATTTGCACTGTTCCCCCCAGTGGGCTGGTCACGGCAATCGAACCGGTTCTGCGCGCCTGCGACGGCGTGTGGGTGGCGCACGGCAGTGGCGGCGAGGACGTGGCGAATGTGGATGAGTTCGATCGCCTGCGCGTGCCGCCTGACGATCCACACTACAGCCTGCGCCGGGTTTGGCTGTCGAGCGAGGAGGAGGCAGGGTACTACGACGGCTTCTCCAATGAGGGGCTCTGGCCGCTCTGCCACATCGCGCATACGCGGCCGATTTTTCGCGCTTCGGACTGGGAGTACTACCAGCGCGTCAACGAGAAGTTCGCCGCCGCTGTGCTTGAGGAAATGGAATCGAGTCCAAACCCCACGGTTTTTATACAGGACTACCACCTGGCTCTATTGCCGCAACTTGTCAAGGCTGCGCGGCCCGAGGCGCGGGTAGCTATCTTCTGGCATATTCCCTGGCCCAATCCTGAGGCCTTCGGCATCTGTCCCTGGCAGGCTGAGTTGCTGAATGGCTTGCTGGGCGCGGACTTGATCGGCTTCCATATTCCGCTGCATTGCAACAACTTCCTTTCTACTGTAGACCGAGTGCTGGAGTCGCGTACCGATCGTGAGCATATGACTGCCAGCCGGAACGGGCATGTGAGCACTGTGCGTCCTTACCCTGTGAGCGTGGCTTTTGACGGTGTCGCGCCGGATAAATCGGCCAAAGGACTCTCGCGGGATACGCTTCTCGCAGAGTTCGGCTTGCGCGCCGAGTGCATGGTTATCGGCGTAGATCGGCTGGACTACACAAAGGGAATTGTGGAACGGCTGGTGGCCATCGAGCATCTGCTGGAAGCGCATCCCTGGCATCTGGAACGGCTCACCATGGTGCAAATTGCAGCACCGAGCCGCACGCGGATCCCCAGCTACCTGGAATTGCAGCGGCGAGTCGCGGAGACCGTTAAACGCATCAACGAGCGCTATCAGACACCGCAATGGAAGCCGATCCTGTTGATCGAAAGACAGTGCAGCCACGCGGAGGTTGAGCGCTGGTATCGCGCGGCGGACCTATGCCTTGTCACCTCGCTCCACGACGGAATGAACCTGGTGGCCAAGGAGTTTGTGGCGGCGCGCGACGACGATGACGGTGTACTGGTGTTAAGCAAATTCACCGGTGCTGCCGTCGAACTGGGCGATGCGCTCCTGGTGAACCCTTATGACGTTGAAGGTGTGGCCGAGGCTATTCATAAAGGGCTTGAGATGCCCCGTGCCGAGCGGCGTACGCGCATGCAGCGGATGCGCAGGCAGGTGATGGAGCACAACGTTTACCGCTGGGCCGCAACCTTGCTTGGCGATCTGCGTGAGCTGCGCATGGAAGGCCCAGGCGACGCTGATCTTGGCCGGGCAGGGCCGGCGATCGTGCCGGCGCAGCCTGATGCTGCACGTAAGATGGCTTAGGAATTGAGAGCGCTGTGACGCCTGATGCAATCGAAAAACTGGGGGAGTTCTTTGGCGCCTTTCAGAGCGGCGTAAAGTCGCGGCTGTTGCTGGACTACGATGGAACGCTGGCGCCGTTTCGCCTGGATCGCTTTCAGGCACGCCCCTGGGCAGGTGTCCGGCGGCTGCTGGCGGATATTCAGCAGCAAGGGCGGACGCGCATGGCCGTAATCAGCGGCCGTCCTGCACACGAAATTGCACCGCTGCTCCAGATTGACCCACCGCTCGAGGTTTGGGGCCTTCACGGAGCAGAGCGCTTATTCCCGGATGGCAGGCGCGGGTTGGACAATATAGCGGCGTCAACCCGCGAAAAGCTTGACCAGTTGCGGACTATGCTCAGGCGGGACAACCTGGGCGGACTCTTCGAGGACAAGGAGAACGCTGTCGTGATGCACTGGCGGGGTGCTTCTCCGCGGGTTGCAAAGCTAATCGAGCAGAGAGCGCGGGCACTCTTCGAGCCTCTGGCGCGAACCGATGGCCTGAGACTGCTGGAGTTTGAGGCTGGCGTTGAACTGCGCGCGGGCCGTGACAAAGGCGGTGCTGTTGAGGAGATACTGCGAGAGGACCACTCCGCCGCCCCCATCGCCTTCCTGGGCGACGATTTGACCGACGAATCTGCGTTCAGCGCCGTGAACAATAGCGGCCCGCATGCCCTGAGCGTGCTGGTCCGCCGCCAAAGTCGCGAGACTCAGGCGGATGTCTGGCTGCGCCCGCCGATCGAGTTGAAAGGGTTTCTCGAGGACTGGCTTCAAGCCGGAGATCTCTGATTCAAAGACGCTCGTCAGGATCTCCCCAACTGCGGGCACAGTCACTTTCGAAGGCTGACATTTGCCGTGGTCCAAAATAGCCCGGAAACCGAGCAATAGTGAACATGATTCCTCTCGGAGGTGGTGCTAAGCTCAGCGCGGATGATAGCGAGAGAAGTCCGGCGCCCTAGCCCAACCAGGAGTTTGGTCTATATCCCCATTGTCCACACTATGGCGGATATGGGGGCACTTGGCCCCTCGGTGCGACGTGTAAAGCTGGCTGCGCTTGGAAGGCAGAGACTGGTGCGTGATGCGGCGGTTGTGGAGAAGCTGTGGGTGAGGATCGAGGAAACCGTTGCGAATCTTATTGTTAGCCCTGGGCATACGCGTGTCTATCAGGATGGCTTGCCCGTTTGCGGTCACGAACTGGAGATTGTTACCGAATTAGCGGGGGCTGGAAACCGGAACCAGAAGTTGCTCTTGACTTTGCTGGCACGGGGAGCGATGCTGATGGGTACGGAGTCGCCCGAGTTCTTGATAGAGGAGTATCATCTGGCCAACACAGAACTGGCCATGGGTGTGGCCGCGGCAGATAAGGTCCGCCAGGGCCGTTTGCACAACACACTCCTGGAAAGACGAGATCGCTACATTGCCGAGCGCATCGGCAGAACCCTGGGCGAAGGTGAAACGGGGATTCTGTTTATTGGCGTGCTCCACGTTGTGGACAAATACCTTGCACCGGATATCGAGATAACCTACCCGCTTGGCCGCGTTTTGACCCGGAATGCGTGATTGTCGTGAGCGAACTTCAGGGGCCAATTCTTATCAGTGTAGACGAGGATGAAATTGCCTCGAAGCTTGTGCAACTGGTACGTCACGAAGGCCTGACCCCGCTGCGGTCAAGAGGGGGAAGGGAAGCACTGGAAATCGTCCGCGCGGGTGACGTTCAGGTGGTCTTTGCGGACTTCAACATGCCGCAAATGGATGGGCTGGAACTGACGCGCCAGGCGCTCGGATTCGATTCCCATTTGCAGGTCATCCTGATAGCCGGCGTTGGGGAGGTGAGGCGGGCGGTTGAAGCCATGCGCGCTGGCGCCTGCGACTATCTCGTCAAGCCCCTCGAAGATGCGGAAGTTGCCCGCGTTCTGCTGCGCGCACTAGGCGAGCGGCGCCTGAAGCTCCAGGTAAGGACTCTGGCGAGTCATGTCCGCGGCGTGTCGCTGCGAGAGACTTTCGGCCCCAGTGAGGCGGTGGCCAAAATGATTTCGTCCGTGGAGCAGGTCGCACGGTCGAATTTCAACGTGATTATTCTGGGCGAGACAGGCTCGGGGAAAGAAATCGTGGCCAGGGCCATCCACAACGCCAGTTCTCGGGCCAACGGACCGTTCGTTGCTGTAGATTGCGGCGCCATTCCCGAGGCGCTGATTGAGAGCGAGTTGTTTGGCCATGAGCGCGGTGCGTTTACCGGCGCAGACCGGCAAAGGCCGGGGAGATTTGAGGCGGCGAAAGAAGGGACACTTTTTCTCGACGAAATTTCCAATATGCCCTTTGCTTCCCAGGCCAAGCTGCTCCGTGTGCTTCAGGAGAAGTGCCTGTTCCGCTTGGGCAGTACCAAACCCATCGACGTGGATGCCCGGGTGCTGGCGGCCAGCAACTGCGACCTGGAACGTCATGCGCAGGAGGGCTCTTTTCGCAGCGACCTTTACTTCCGGTTGAACGAGTACACAATCTCTCTACCGCCGTTGCGTCAGCGCAAAGAGGACGTTCTCTATCTGGCGAAGCACTTTCTGGATCTGACGAATATCGAGCTTTTCAAGTCGGTCAAAGGCATTTCCAGGTCAGCGACCGAGGCGCTTTTGCTCTACGACTGGCCCGGCAATGTGCGCCAGCTCCGGGCAGTCATCCGGCGGGCGGTCCTGGTGGCCGACAACGAGGATATAGTGACCGAATCGCATCTTAACCTCACGTCGAGCTGGTCGAACTGGGGGAGACGGGCCACGGATGTGACGCCCTCGCATCCCGCTGCACACGAGGTTCCCTCGAACCACCACGACGGTAAGTCCCTACGTGAGATCCTGCAGACCTGCCTCGCTGAGGTTGAGCGAAAGGTCATTGCCGAGACATTGCGGAAGACTGGCGGGAACAAGGCTAAAGCTGCCCGTCTCCTTCAGATTGATTACAAGACAATCCATTCAAAAGTGAGAAGGTACAGAATTCAGGTGGAAGGAGAATCGTAATATGACCAAGAAACGCGGTGATGAGCCGGGCGAAGGCGGGTTCGAGTTGGGAATCGGCGGAATTCTCAAGGGCCTTGGGGATATGGTCGAGAAGCTGGGCGAATTGGCCAAAACAGGCGAGGAACTGTCGCGGACCGGAGAGATTCACGGCCCTGGCAAGGAAATGAGAGGAATCTACGGATTCACCATCAAGACCGGGCTGGGCGACGACCGGCCGCGGGTTGAGCCGTTCGGCAATATTCGCAAGGACCGCCAATCAGGACAGACCGTCGTTCAGGAGGTACGCGAGCCGGTGGTCGATGTCTTTGAGGAAGATGACCATGTACTGGTTCTGGCCGAAATGCCGGGTATTGCAGTGGAAGATGTTCAGATTGAAGTCAATGGCGATCTGCTCATACTCTCCGCGGAGCGTGGCGACAAGAAATACCGTAAAGAGCTGACGCTGCCCATAAGCACCGTGCGCGAGAAGATCCAGGTCAGTTGCAATAACGGTGTCGTAGAAATCAAGTGTGTCCGATGAAGAACTCCAATTCTGAAGCAGAAAATCCAAAAACACCGGCTCTCAAGCTTAAAGTCACCGAAGCCTTGAGCAAGGATGTAGGCCGCGGCATCGCCCGCCTGGGCCCGGAAGACATTGAGAAGCTGCAAGTGGCCATTGGAGACATGGTCGAGGTAGCAGGGAAGCGCGGAACCGTCTGCAAGGTCATGCCCGCGCACAAGGATATTCGCGGCCAGTCCCGCATCCAGATTGACGGCCTGGTGCGCGAAAACGCCGGCTGCGGGCTGGACGATCTGGTTTCTGTGCGTCACACCACCTGCGTTCCGGCTGAGCGCGTGGTGCTCGCTCCCGCGGCTCCCGCGCGGTTATCTGAACGCGACCTCACCTATATAGGAGGTATCCTGGACGGCCTGCCCGTACAGGAGGGAAACCGGATTCGGGCCACTCTGTTCGGCAGCCGCTGGGCCGATTTTCGTGTGGAAACGACCAAGCCCAAAGGCGCAGTACAGATCCATGCAAGTACCCAACTGGTCATCGGCAATCCGCAGCAGGCGGAGAAGGTGGCCGAGCACTCCACCTCGTACGAAGACATCGGGGGGTTGAAGCCGCAGTTGCAGCGTATCCGGGAAATGATCGAGTTGCCGCTACGCTACCCTGAGGTCTTTGAGCGCCTTGGAATCGACGCTCCCAAGGGGGTGTTGTTGCATGGCCCGCCGGGTTGCGGCAAGACCCTGATCGCGCGCGCCATTGCCCATGAAACCGAGGCGAACTTCTACTCCGTGAGCGGCCCGGAGATCATCCACAAGTTCTACGGCGAGAGTGAGGCCCATCTCAGGAAGATCTTCGAGGAAGCCTCGCGCAACAGCCCCAGCATCATCTTTCTGGATGAGATTGACGCCATTGCGCCGAGGCGCGAAAACGTGGTCGGAGAGGTGGAGAAGCGCGTTGTGGCGCAATTGCTCGCGTTGATGGACGGGCTGGCTAAAAGGCGGCAGCTCATTGTCATCGCCGCCACCAATCTGCCCAACCTGCTTGATCCGGCCTTGCGCCGTCCCGGGCGATTTGACCGCGAGATTACCATTCCCATCCCAGACCGTGTCGGACGCGCTGAGACTTTGGCCATTCATAGCCGCGGTATGCCGCTGGCTGCGAACGTGGACATGGATCGGCTGGCCGAGATTACTCATGGCTTTGTTGGGGCGGATCTGGAAGCGCTCTGTCGCGAGGCTGCCATGATCTGCCTGCGACGCATCATGCCGGACATTGACTTCGCGCGCGCCAGCATCCCCTATGAGCAGCTTGCCAAGCTTGAGGTCCAGATGGAGGACTTCATCGATGCCTTGGGGGAGGTGACGCCTTCCGCGATGCGGGAGGTGTTTGTCGAGGTTCCCAATGTCCGCTGGGAAGATGTGGGCGGCTTGTCCGAGGTAAAGCAGCATCTTATTGAAGCTGTGGAGTGGCCGCTCCACTATGCGGAGTTGTTCTCCAAAGCATCGATACGTCCGCCAAAGGGAATCCTCATGGTGGGACCGCCGGGCTGCGGCAAAACTATGCTAGCCAAGGCCATCGCCACGGAAAGCAAGGTAAATTTCATTTCCGTAAAAGGTCCTGCGCTGCTCTCCAAGTATGTGGGGGAGTCGGAGCGTGGAGTGCGCGAGATGTTCCAAAAGGCCAGGCAAGCCACTCCCTGCATCATCTTCTTCGATGAGATTGACGCACTGGTGCCTACCCGCGATGGATCCAACTCCGATGGCGGGGTCGCGGAGCGGGTCCTGAGTCAGTTCCTTACCGAACTGGATGGTATTGAGGAACTGAAGGGCGTACTCGTCCTGGGCGCGACCAACCGAATCGATATGCTCGACCCGGCAATCTTGCGGCCAGGTCGCTTCGATCAGATCGTCGAGATTCCGTTACCGGACCAGGAAAGCCGGCAACGAATCTTCGAGGTTTGCCTTCGGGCCAAACCACTCGCCGAAGGAATAGTCGCCAGCGAACTGGCCGCCCAAACGGATGGCTTCAGCGGCGCCGAGATCCAGGGCGCGTGTACCAAGGCGGCGCTCCGCGCGGTGCGCCGTGCGGTGGCAAGCAGAAATGCCGATCCGGCTGTGGATTTGCCGGTTATTATCCGGCCCGACGATCTGCGCATTGCCATCGAAGAAGGGGGGTAAAGGCAGATGAGCGAGGGCGGATCTGCCCTTTATCTTTATTGCTTTGCGCCGTTTGTTGAGTACGCGCAGTGCAGTGTTCCCGGGGTGGATGGGAGGCCCTCGGCTTCTCTGTGCGTTTGCGCGCAGATTGGCGCCATTCTCTGCGAAGTAGAGTTGGCGGAGTTCTGTGGGGAGGCCGCGGAGGCCCGGCTGCAGGATCTCGCCTGGCTAGGTCCGCAGGTCTGCCGCCATGAAGCGGTGATTGAAGAGGCTATGCGTTGGGCGCCAGTGTTGCCGGCGCGTTTCGGCACCCTCTTTACCTCCCATCAGAGCCTGCAGCATTTTGCTGCCCTCCACCGGGAAGTGATCGAGGATTTCTTCTCCCGGTTGGGAGACTGCCAGGAATGGGCCGTCAAAGGGATGCTGGACCGTCCTGGCGCAATGGAGAAATTTGCCGGATCAGAGCAATCCGCCGCCGGGGAGGCTCCTCCGGTCACTTCGCCCGGGGCGCGGTATTTCCAGGAAAAGCGCCTCAAGGCACAGTTGGAGCGGGATTTTCGCATCCGCTTGAGAGAATTCTGCCAGCGGGCCGCGGCGATGTTGGGTGCCAAGGCAAGCGGCTTCAAGGAGCGCAAGGTGGTCGATTCGGCGACCGACGGAAGTGACGCCGAGTTGGTGCTCAACTGGGCTTTCCTCCTTTCGCCGGCCGCGCTTGATGCTTTCAGGTCTCTAGTGGACCAGTTGAATCAGGTCGAAGCGTATCCCGGTCTTACGCTCACGCTGACCGGTCCTTGGCCGCCCTACAGTTTCACCCCGGAGCTTTCCGGCGACGAAGGGTCATGAAGCTTCTGCTCCATTGCATTTGCCGGCAGGCCCCGGTCTATCCCCTTCCAGGGCCAGGGATATTCCTGGCGGCTGTGCATGGGCTCGCGGCTGTCCTTTCCCAGGTGGAAGAGGCGGATTCGCTGCCGGGTCTTGCCTCTCTCTTGGCATTCGAGCAGGTGGTTGAGGCGATCCATGCCACACAGGCCGTCATTCCCATGCGGTATGGCTGCCTGATGGAGGGTGAGGAGGCGGTCATTCGCCTGCTTGAAAATAGCCGCCAGGCGTACGATGCGCTTCTCGATCGCCTTGACGGCATGACTGAAATGGGAATCCGTGTCCTATGCCCGGCCAGTCTGCCCACTGTGCCCCCAATCTCCTTGTCGCCCGGCAGCGCGTACCTGGCATCTCTGCGCGAACGCTATCCAGCCGGCGTCAGCCTCGCCGCGCAAGAGACTCAACTCGCCGATCGGATCGCCGCATCGCTCACCGGCTGCTACACCGAGCAAAGGAGCGAGATTACTCAGGCAGATCAAGGGCGAATGCTCTCTCTATACTTTCTGACGCCAAAAGGCTGCATTGAGGATTTTCGAAGCAGGGTCAGGGAGATCGATCTGGACGGCGTCAGGTTGTTGATGAGCGGGCCGTGGCCGCCCTATAACTTTGTTTCGCTGTCTGGTTAAAATGATGCATCGCTTGGCCGCTTATAGGGAAATGCGGCCATAGTTCAATTTCCATGGTTTGATTGGTTGGAATACCAATTGCCTTTCCTCATTCAACCCCGCCTATTAGCGGCTTCACCCTTCGAATCCTTATAAGTCGCGCATAATCATCGTAATAAATTCTGGGCCAGCTCAATCAAGTTTAATTACTTCGGCCTCTAACGGTTTTGGCTACCTTCGTGCTAAGTGGGGTGCGAAGCCAATAAAATTGGTGGCTTTCTAGAGCCAATAAAACTGGTGGCTTACTTTGGTAGCAAAATCTCACAACCGTATAGAGAGGAAATCGAACATGGCAAAGGTACAGAAATCCACAGATTCTTCCAGCTTGGCAGAAGTTGTCGATCGCATTCTTGACAAGGGCATCGTAATTGACGCCTGGGTCAAGGTCTCACTCGTCGGCATCGAGCTGCTTTCAATCGAAGCCCGCGTAGTCATCGCCTCCGTTGAGACGTACCTGAAGTACGCCGAAGCGATTGGCCTGACCGCCACCGCCGCATCGCCCGCCTAAGAACTGAAGCCGGCCCCTCGATCTTTCGCAGTGATCCGCCAGTTGCACGAGCCCAGCAAAGTTTCGCGGGACTCGGAATCTTCGCTATCAACTCTGCGTCAGTCGAGTGGCCGGCTTTAGGTTCCGCAAGATCCTTGGGGCCGTTTCTACCCGCCTACCGCGCATAGAACGGCCACGAGAAACTCCGTAGCACAGTCTGAATAAGGAGAAACAGAATGATGACTGACGATATGGTTCGCCTGCATGACGAAATTGTCGCCATGCGCAGGAGCCGCGGAAACCTGATGAACGGCCTGCGAAAAGAAACAGAGTCGAGGAGCCATGCTGTCACCCAGCTCTGCTCGCACTTTGGACATGCTCGCGCAAAGATGGCGAAGCAATCGAAACAGGCCCGGGTGCATTTTCTCACCAATCTGCAGCGGTCCGTAGGCACACTGCGGAAAGACATGAGAGATGACTTGGCGGGCGCCCGCAAGGCGTGGTCCGGCAAGGGCTGATTGGCTTGATCGGCCGGGCAGAATTGCAAGCTCGTGGCAAGCATTTCTTGTGCAATCGCGATCCAGCGCGGCGTGGCAGGTTTGCCGCGCGCCGGCCACGGGCAGTCAGTTCAGCGCTGGTTGGCGATCTTCGGTGATAGCTGGTTCATTCCGGTCGGCGTCGGCGATGAGTATCCTGCCGTCAGCATTCAGACTTATGCTCCATGACTCGGATTACATGATATAGCCGTGACACTAACTCATTGTTATTGTTAATGCATTTTTGACTTACGAGCGGAAAGAGTGGAGCACGATGAAAATCAACTGTCTTTCCTGCGGGCACTCGGTGGATATCGGCGATGCCTATGACGACTATGAAGGCCAGGTCAAGTGTTTTACCTGCGGCGCGATTCTTGAGATCAGGACCGAAGAGGGCAACGTTCGCGCGGTCAAGTTGGCTCAAGCCGTCATGAGCCCTCCGGCGAAAAAGGCCCACTAAGTACCACACGTCGTTGACCGGGGGCCGTGGCCCATGACGTGCTTTCCAGACAGGCACTGTACGTGGTAATCGCAGTGCCGGGTACGAACCTTTTGAAAGCGAGGATAAATATGGGTGTTTTAAGCGAAGCGATGGTTCGATTGCATCAGGAAATCGGAGCTTGGCGCCGCGAGCGGACAGTATTGCAGCAGAGACTTGCCGCGCAGGCCGCGGAGAGACGTACCCGTGTTTCGGCCTTGCGCGCGGCCTTTGCCCAGGATCGCGCCGGTGCACATCGCGTCTGGTTTGGTCCGACTGTTGGCGAGCGTAAGGCCGCTGAGACGCAGGAACGCCAACTTGTGAAGGAAGCCAAGGCTGAGGCACAGCGCCAACGCAGACTTCAGGAGTTAGCCGAAGAAGCCAAGGCCGAGGCACAGCGCCAGCAAAGACTCCATGAGCTGGCCAAGGCCAAGGCGCTACGCGAACACGAACAGCAGCGCGTTGAAAAGGCCAAGGCGAAGGCCCTGCTGGAGCATGAGCGGCAACTGGCTGAAGAAGCCCAGGCCAAGGTGCGACGCGAGCAGGAGCAGCAGGCAGAGAATGCCAGGGCGAAAGCCCGGCAGATGCATGAGAAGGAGGTGGCGGCGGAAGCCAAGGCCAAGCGGCAGGAGAGTTCCTCCGTAGAGGCGAAACCGCAGGCCAAGGCGGCCCCCTCTATCGTGAGTGACCCGGCGCCGGTTGCGCCACCGGCCAAGCCCAATTCGCCTGTCAAGAAACCGAAGAAACACTAACGCCAGCCAAATATCAATAAGAAGAGAGAGCAATTCGATGGCGAATGCAGAGAACAATGGAAATAACGGGGGCGTCGTACGGGTGCAGCCGCAAGGTGACGATGTTCTGGTCGAAGCCAGCGACGAGTTTGTGGCGAGCCCGCACATCCAGGCACTAACCAACAGGGCACTAGCTTATCTAGAGGTGGGTTATGCCATACACTTTGCGGGTCCGGCGGGGACAGGAAAGACCACCCTGGCCTTTCACATGGCCACCAAACTCGGACGCCCGGTAACGCTGATCCATGGCGATGACGAGTTTGGCAGTTCCGATCTCATCGGCAAGGACGCCGGATACCGCAAGTCGAAGCTGGTCGACAACTATATACATTCCGTATTGAAGACCGAAGAGGACATGAACACCCTGTGGGTGGACAACCGCCTCACCACCGCTTGCGCCAACGGAAACACGCTCATCTACGACGAGTTCAACCGTTCCCGCCCTGAAGCCAACAACGCCCTGCTCAGTGTGCTCGAGGAGCGGATTCTCAATCTACCCAGCTTGAGGCGCAGCGGCGGCGAAGGTTACCTTGACGTTCATCCGAACTTCCGAGCCATCTTCACCTCGAACCCTGAGGAGTACGCCGGAGTTCACAAGACTCAGGATGCCTTGATGGATCGCCTGATCACGCTCAACCTCGGCAACTTCGATCGCGAGACAGAGGTCCAGATCGCGGTGTCCAAGTCGGGCGGGTCCCGCGAGGACGCTGAAGTCATCGTGGACATCGTACGCGAGTTGCGCGGCACAGGCGTTAACAACCATCGGCCGACCATTCGCGCAGCCATTGCGATCGCCAGGATTCTCGTGCACCAGCAGGCACATGCGCGGATGGACGATCCGGTCTTCCAGTGGGTCTGCCATGACGTTCTTACCACCGAAACTGCCAAAGTTACCCGCGACGGTCAATCGTTGATGCCGCGCAAGATCGACGAATGCATGGCGCGCGTCTGCGCTGCCTCACTCAAACCGCGCCACCGCGCCGGACATCACACTTCCGCGGATAGTGTGAAGGAGTAACAGAATGGCGATTCCCGGCAAAGGCGTGAATCAGATTCGCACTCTCTCTGGCCGCTCAGATCAGCTTTCTGTGCCCTACCGGAGTTATATGCAGATCAGTTGCCTGGAGATGGAGCGTGCCCGGCGCAACAAGGAGCGTGCCGCCGCCGCCCTGCGGATTCAGATGATCGACACCCGCATCGAGGAGATCGAGAAGGCCGAGAAGGAACTCTTGTTGGCGGTGGCCAGCGTGAACCAGGGCCTGCCAGTCGGCAGAGTTGGCTCCCGGCCGGAGCCTGAAGCTCGGCGCAACACAGGTGGATTCAAGATTCGCTATTGAAAGGTAGATTAGATGCTGACGATCAGGACGTCCGCTCATGTGTGCACAAATCGCCATCGCCGGAACTTCCGCTTCTGCGCCTCATCCACGGGAGTGCCCAGGGGCGATGGCGATGCGCGGTCCCTGCTGGGGGGGTGGACAAGGTTGTTGAACAACGAGGCGCGGCGCGAGTGGCTCGAGCAGTGCTGGTGTATGCACATGAGTCAGGTGCGGCCCGTCCAGTTTAGGGGGAGGCCATGAAGGAAATCGAAGATCTTGCCACCGCAACTGAAAGCCTGAAAGTGGAAAAACCAGCCCATGTGGCTCATGGCAGGAATTACCTGTACGCCATAGTCGCCGGCGGAGAGCCTGTGAACTACCATTCTCTCGGCATCGAGCGAAGCGATGTCTACACTATCGCGCACGGAAATGTGGCCGCGGTCGTCAGCGGTTTGTCTAATTCCAAGATTCGCCCCGAACGCGCAAACCTCATGGCTCACCAGGCAGTGCTCAAGCGTTTGATGGAAGACACCACTCCGCTGCCCATTGCATTCGGCACCATCGCCGCCAGCCCAGAGGACATTCGCAAGATCCTGGCCAAGAACCACAAGACATTCCACGAGCATATTCAGCGACTCGCCGGCAAGGTGGAGATGGGACTGCGGGTGGCCTGGGACGTTCCGAATATCTTCGAATACTTCGTGAACACGCACTCGGAACTGCGCATGGCGCGCGATCTGCTCGCTGGAGCACGCCGCGAGTTTACGCAGATGGAAAAGATTGAACTTGGCCGCATGTTCGACCGCCTGCTCACTGAAGACAGGCAGAAGTACATCCAGGAGGTGGAGGCGGCTCTCGCTGCCGCCTGCTTCGAGGTCAAGGTCAACCCGGGTCGCAATGAGCGCGAGGTCATGAATCTTGCCTGCCTCGTCGGGCGGGACAAACAGCAGGAGTTTGACGCTGCCGTCTTTGAGGCGGCAAAGCTCTTCGACAACAATTTCTCATTCGATTTCAGCGGGCCCTGGGCGCCGCATAACTTCGTTGAACTCGATCTGGAGCAGTAATGTTTCTGGTCGACGACATACTCTTGTCCCCGATCCGCAGCGTTCTGTGGGTCTTCCGGGAGATCCAGAAGGTCGCACAGGAAGAACTGGAAGGCGAAGGACGCACCATCACCGAGCAATTGCGAATGCTGTACATGCAATTGGAGACTGGACGGATCACCGAAGAAGAATTTGTGGCAGAAGAGAAGCGATTGCTGGACCGCCTGGACGTGATCGAGAGCCGTCTGCAGGACGGGGAAGACGCAGACGAGGATGGGGACGAGCCATAGAGCTCGGTGAGCGAGGACGAAAGTGGACAACCGTAAAAATGCGCTGGAGCGGAGTACGAGCGCGCGGATGCCATCGTTCTTCGACAATACCGGTATTCGGCTCCTGCTCTTTGGTGGCAAGGGCGGCGTAGGCAAGACAACCTGCGCCACAGCGTCCGCGCTGCGTATGTCTTTGCACGCTCCTCATCGGTCCTTTCTGCTCGTCTCTACTGACCCTGCCCACTCTGTGCGCGACTCCCTGGCAGGTCACGTACCGGCTGCCAACCTGCAAGTGCTCGAACTCGATGCCCAGAAATACCTGGCGGAATTTCGCCAGAAGAATCTCCCTCTGTTGCGTGAGATCGCGGTTGCCGGCACCTTTCTCGACGATGAAGATATCGAACAATTCCTCAATCTCTCCTTGCCTGGACTAGATGAGTTAATGGCATTCTTTGAGATCTCTTCATGGGTGGAGTCGCGCCGCTACGATTGCATTGTGGTGGATACTGCCCCCAGCGGGCACACTCTGCGCCTTTTGGCCATGCCCCAACTCATTACGCGGTGGCTGGAGATATTGGAGGCGCTGCTTGCAAAACGCCGTTATATGCGGCGGGTGTTCAGCCGGGATTCTGCTCCCGACCGGCTGGACGAGTTCGTCATCCAGTGGAAGTCCTCGCTGCAACGCACTGAGGCGCTGCTCTGCGACCCCGGCTGCACTCAGTTTGTGCCCGTTACCATCGCCGAGCCTCTCGGCGTTTACATCACGCTGGAGCTGCTTAAGGACCTATCCTCGCGGAAGATTCCGGTCTCTGACCTGATCGTCAACCGGCTCCATTTCGAGAACGATTGTCCAATCTGCTCTTCCGGCGCTTCGGCCGAGCAGTTTCATATCCAGCAATTGCTCGATGCTGTCGATGTCTCCTGTTCGGCCTGGGGAATCGAGCTATTTGCCGAAGAGGTTTGCGGGCAAGAACCATTGTCCAGGTTTTGGAACTGTGTCCGGCCGATTTCACGCAGCCGGGTCGTAGCCCCCCCAAGTCTCCTCCCCTTGTCGTCATCCGTGGAAAATGCAACGGTGCTGCCGTCTTCAGATATGCGCTTTATCCTGTTTGCCGGAAAAGGCGGCGTGGGCAAAACTACCCTGGCTTGTGCTACCGCCGTGCGCATGTCCCGCGATTTTCCAGACAAGCGTATCCTTCTTTTCTCCACCGATCCTGCCCACTCCCTCTCCGCCTGCCTCCAGGCTGAAATCGGTCCCCAACCAATGTCTCTTTACCCTTGCTTGAACGCAATGGAGATCGATGCGCAAGCTGCTTTTGGGAGCCTAAAGGCGCGTTATGCCGAGGATCTCAGGAGCTTCTTCGAGTCTGTATGCAGTGGCTTCGATCTGACCTTCGACCGTGTTGTTCTTGAAAAAATCATGGATTTGGCGCCGCCCGGACTCGATGAGATTATGGCGCTCACTCGCATTACGGAGTTTCTGGCTGGCAACAACTACGACATCTTCGTGCTCGACTGCGCGCCCACCGGCCACCTGCTTCGCCTGCTCGAACTCCCCAATCTCATTAACGAATGGCTCAAGGCGTTCTTCAATGTGTTTCTCAAGTACGAGCGGATTCTGCCTATGCCGGGATTTGCCGAGGAACTGGTTCAGATTTCTCGCAATTTGAAGAAACTCCGTGAACTGCTGCGGAACCCGCACTCCTCTGCGCTCTATGCGGTCAGTATTCCAACCGCCATGGCGCTGGAAGAAACCAAGGACTTGGTCGCCGCTTGTGAGCGGATGGGTATTGCGGTCCCGGTTGTGTTTTTGAACATGATGACTCCGCCCGTTAAATGCCAATTGTGCTCGAAGCTGCGTCAGGGTGAGTTGCTCGTCGAAGAGGGTTTGCGGCAACTGTTCCCGGACAAGCACCGGACTCTGGTTTATAGGCAGCATGAGATTGCCGGGCTGGACCAACTGGAAGCGATGGGGCGGTGCCTTTACCAGTCTGCTGGGGAGAGGGGCTCCGGTGACGCTTCCTGAAAACGGACGCAACCCGCAGAGGTTCACCCCCGAACTGTGTGCGCTCGAGGAGACTGAGCGCGTTTCTATCTGCGAGGTCCTCGACCGCGTGTTGAACAAGGGCGTCGTCGTGGCAGGTGAAATAACCATCTCCGTCGCCGACGTTGACTTGGTCTATCTGGGGCTCAATCTGGTTTTGACCTCGATCGAGACCGCACGGGAGAGTCTGGGCAATGGACGCTCTGCGGCTGGTGTCGCGCTTAAGTTAGGAAGGGGGAAGGCCTATGAAACCGGCGGAAACAATGCAGGTCGAGTCTGAAGCGCTCAAGGACTTCGCACTGATTATGCAGCAGGAAGACAGGCTCCTGGCGCAGGCGCGGGATAATGCGCCTCCACGCGGAGCCCGCCTCGAACTGGATCCGGAGCGACTGAAAAACGGGCTGGGGCAGCTCGTCCTGACAGTCGTCAAGCTCCTGCACGAATTGCTTGAGCGGCAGGCGCTCCGCCGCATCGATGCCGGCTCGCTTACCGAGGCACAGATCGAGCGAATCGGGCTAACCCTCATGGGCCAGGCCGAAGAGATCGAACGCTTGCGAAAAGAGTTCGGTCTTGAAGAAGACGATCTCAATCTCGATCTGGGGCCGTTGGGGAAAATGTTCTAACCGATATAGGAGACTCTCGATGGCACAACCGTCAGTTACGCATGCACTACAATCCTCCACGCTCTCTGATGTCCTCGAAAGGGTCCTGGACAAAGGCGTTGTGATCGCCGGCGATATCAAGATCAAGCTCGTTGACATCGAGTTGCTCTCCATTCAGATCCGCCTGGTCATCTGTTCTGTGGACAAGGCCAAAGAGATGGGCATGGATTGGTGGGTCAACAATCCCGTATTTTGCAGCCAGGCACCTCAAGGGCAACTGGAAGCATCACTCGCTAAGATCGACGAGAGGCTCTCCAGGCTTGAGACTCCCGTGCCTGTTGTGGCGGCAGGCGCATGAGCAGCGCGACAACTGCCCATGTCAAGGTCTGATGTCTCCGGGTGCCGTGCCCCGTTCGTTGACCTTTTCCTCTGGCAAAAGGGCGGGGTGTCCGAGTGTCCCGAATTCGAAGGTCGAACTAAATATGAGCTGTCATCCTGGAGCGAGCGCAGCGAGTGGAAGGGCCTGCGGCTGCCTTTAAAGCCGCGTGCTCCTGGTCTCGCCTTTATGGCATGGAATTCAACAAGACTCCCGCCCCGCACTTTGCGGTCGTGCATGGGGATCGCCGGACTCATAAACGATGAAAATGCTGCTGAATGCCGCTGATTATCACGTTGCTGAATTTAGTTAACTTAGACGTTTTATTGATTGCAGTCCAGCATGGGGCGCATCCGCACCCAGAAAAAGATGAAAATGAGGCATAATTTTACATTGTTTAATTTCAATAACTTAGCCGCTATTTTCACTGCAGATAATTACGGTGCATTGGCGCACAATCTTTATATGGATCTCTCCAGTCAATGCAACGCCTGCCCACCGGATCAAATGCCGCAACTCTGCAGGCTGGAAGTCGAGAGACCCCCCTCCTCCCACCCCTCCCACCCCTCCCACCCCTCCCCCTCCCTTACATGAGAGATCGAGGAGCACTGGCGGATTTAGGCGGAGTCTTCAGCGGGTATTGACGGCCCATTTGAAGGGCGGCGGACAAATTGCCGGACTTTAAGTGGTGCAAATCAACGTACAGTCTACAAAACCTGCACGCGACCGCATCAATGCTGGCGGTCGCGGCAGGCGCAAAACACGGACTATCTATTCGGGCAAGGCGAGTTGTCCATCGATTTGGAAGTGCCCGCTCACACTTGGCGCTCCAGTGTCAGGCTGGCCTCCGCCAATGCTGACCGTGTAATTGCCTTGTGCGATGATCGGAGTTCCATCTTCGGTCACCATCACCAGGTCGCGGTCCTTCAGGTCGAAGTGAACCTTCTGGCTCGCACCCGCTTCCAGATGAATGCGCTGGAATCCGCGGAGAGCGATTTGAGGCGCACCCTTCATATCGGGGAACTTGAGATAGACCTGTACAGCCTCATCTCCAGCGATCTTGCCGGTGTTGGTTACCGTAACGTCAGCACCAACGGGTTGTCCTGCGGCTACAACCTGCGCCGGGACCACTAGGTCGCTGTACTTGAAGGTGGTGTAGCTGAGTCCGTAGCCAAACGGAAACAGCGGCTTGCCTTTGAAGTACCGATAGGTCCGGTTTGACATCTCGTAATCCTCGAAGTGAGGCAACTGGCTCACGTCCTTGTAGAACGTAACCGGCAGCTTTCCACCAGGATTGTTTTTCCCGCTCAGTGTCTCAGCTACAGCTGCGCCGCCTTCTTCGCCGGGATACCACGCTTCGAGAACCGCGTTGGCGTGATCGTTGATCCAGTTGACAGCCAGGGCGCTGCCGTTCAACAGAACTACGGCGAGTGGCTTGCCGGTAGCTGCTACAGCTTCCACAAGTTCTTCTTCAGGCTGGGGAAGATCGATGCTGATGCGATCGCCGCCCAGGAATCCTGGAACAGTCACCGGCATCTCTTCACCTTCGAGCCTGCTGGTGATTCCGACAACAGCAATCACGAGGTCGGCGTTCTTTGCCGCGGCAATGGCTTCAGGCGAAGGTGCATCGTTTACTTTCGCCCAGATCAGTTGCGCTTGTGGTTTGCCGCCGTTCATGGTGCCGAACGACAGGTTGAGCTGAGCCTTTTCTCCCTTTACCAGGTGAGCGCGGCCAACGGCTGCATCGACTCCCTCACCTCGGCCCAGCATTGCCACTTGCTTGTCGTTAATCGACAGTCTCCCAAATCCGCTGCCACGTACGCCGACCAGGTAGTCGCCGGTTTCAGTGGCCGTGATGAAGCCTGTCCAACGAACGCCAACGCCTTTCTTCCCAGCAACCTCTGAAGGCAGATTGCTCTCGGTGAGGTTGACATTCGGCTCAGTCCGGCTAATGAGTACGGGAGCGTCCGGTCCTCTGCCCGGCCGGCCCATCGACTCGCTGTAATCCGCCTTCAGGCCAGGCTTGCCGTCGGGGGTCGTCAGTATCGCATTCGGAACCGGATTGCCCTCATTGCGGAGGAACTGGGTTCCGGAGATGTAAGTGATTGTCGCGTTCGGGAACTCCGCCTTAAGACCTTCCAGCACGGATACTGTATGCGTCGTGGTTCCGGCATAGTTGCCGAGCAGCACTGCGGTCTGGTCAGCGAGCGGGCCGACGACGGTAATCTTCTTGATACTGGGTTTGATGGGCAGAATGCCATCGTTCTTGAGCAGAACCATGGACTCGTTCGCGAGTTTGCGCGCCAGAGCGCGGTGTTCTGCGCTGTCAAGTTCCTTCTCGTCGATCTTGGTGTAAGGAACCATCTCCGGCGGGTCAAACATGCCGAGTTTCATCCGTGCGGTGAAAAGGCGAATCAGTGCTGTGTCCAGCGTTGTCTCAGGCAGGTAGCCTTGCTGCACGGCATCAATATAGGCCTTGTCGGCCGGATCGCCATATCTTTCCGTGAAGGTGGCGCACTCGTTGTCCATGCCACGGATGACTGAAATCGCCGCACCTTGCGCCTGCGTTGCACGGTAGCGGTGATTGGCAGCGACGTCTTTAACCGCGTCGCAATCTGAAACCACATACCCCTGGAAGCCCCATTTCCCGCGCAATTGATCCTGCATCAGGTATTGATTGGCGCATGCTGGCTCGCCATTGATTGCGTTGTATGCGCACATGACTGAACCAGCCTTGCCCTCCACGATGGCGGCGCGGAATGCAGGTTCGAAGGTGTCAACCTCATCGTGTTTGCTTACATCCACATCGGCAAAATGCCGGGTTGGCTCCGGTCCGCTGTGCACGGCATAGTGCTTGGGCGTTGAAATCGCACGGTAATACTTGGGATCGTCGCCCTGCATTCCGGTCACGTAGGCGACGCCAAAGCGGCCTGTCAGGAATGGATCTTCGCCGTAGGTTTCCTGTCCGCGGCCCCAGCGCGGGTCACGGAAGATGTTCAGATTCGGGGACCAGAAATCCAGGCCCCCGCCAATAAAGCCCATGCGTCCGATGCGCGCATCCTGCACATGTTTAATGCGGCCCTCAATACCGATCTGGGTTGCCATGACATGGATGTTCGGCGTATCGAAGGTCGCGGCCAGGCCGATCGGCTCTGGATACTCTGTGACACCTTGATCGATGACGCCGTGGAGCGCCTCACTCCACCATTGGTATGCAGGAACATTCAGCCGCGGAACAGCGGCGGATCTGTTCAGCATTTGTGAAGCTTTTTCAGCAAGAGTCATGCGATGCACCAGGTCGGCGGCCCGCTGCTCCTGTGACAAACTCGGATTCATGTAGGGGAGTTTCGCGGTATCCTGACCAACTGCAGATTGCAGAACGAAGCCAAAGAAGAGCGTCCCCGTGCACGCGACGATGCCAGCAACAATTCGCGTCATGTGTTTCTTCATGTTGTTTCTCCAGGTTAGGTGTGGGTGACCGCCATACTTCACTGCCAAAAAGCCCAATGGAGCGCGGGATTCGGGTGTTCTGTAGGCTGTACCCCTGTAGTCATCAACAGGGGCCTAATCTTCGTGCCATATTCGGCGATCGGCATAGGGCGCGAAGCATTCCGTAAGCACACTAAATCCATTTACTAGAACCTGTCCATGTTTAAATTGCATCCGCCGATTGAGCCTACTGACATTTCGTCTGAAAACAAAGGCTCTTGCTGAAAAACGGCATCACATGATTCTGGAAGCGATCCGCTATCGCACTGGTGTGGGTACCGGGATAAATCTCGAAGCCGTTTGTAATCCCATACTTATCCAGGACCTCGTGGAGCTTACCCGTATCCGTCCGCAAGCCATCCTGGTCGCCAACGTCGATGGAGATTGCGTGATACTGGCGCAAATTGCCAATGTATTGATCGATGAGAGCCAAGGGCGCGTTGGCGGCCATCTTCGCGAGTACGTCAGACTGGACTACGCCGTCTTTCAATGGCAGGTCAAGGTAAAGCGGAGGGTTCTTTGGATCGGGCGACCAGGCCGCAGCGCTGGCCATTTGAGCTCGAAGCCCGAATGGAAGCTTGGCCGAATCTTCAGGCGTCTTGACCGCTTCCAGCGCCTTTTCATTCTCTGGGTTCGCCGGCCCGGTTGTCCGAGGCGACAGGCAGCACGGGCTCATGATGTAAAGGCTGCCAAACACATCAGGGTGCTTCATTCCGATGCGCGTCGCCCCGTACCCGCCCATGGAGTGGCCAACCAGTCCACGGCTCCCGCGATTTGGAATGGTCCGGTAATGCGTATCAACGTATGCAACCACATCGTGAGAAATGAATTGTTCAAAATCTCCGGTGGTAACGGAGCTTGAGTACATGGAACCGTTGTGAACCGTCTTCGAATCGGGCAGCACAACGACCACTTCTTTTGCGCCTTGCGCGAATGCCCCTTCGATGGTCTGGGGTACATGGATTTCGCGCGTCCACTGTTCCGCGCCGATGGAATATCCGTGCAATGCGTAAACGACAGGGTACCGGCGATGCTTGTCTTTCTGATAGCTGGGGGGCAGAAACACGATTACATCGCGGTCAACGGCGTTGCCTTCCAGATTGCCTTCCAGAGCTTTGCCATGAATTTTGATGTGCTCAACCGTGACTGGCTTTGCGCCAGGAATGACTGGCGGAACCAGGGTTTGTACCTGCCCAAAACTCAAGCTGGCGTTGGCAAGCGCCAGCAGAATGAATAGAGCAAACGTACCAAGTGATTTCAGTTCCATGATTACCTTCACTCCATAGTGTTTGTAGCGTGTTGGTGTTGAAAGCGAGCAACCAGGCAATTAGATGTTCGCCGCTTCCTGAACCTGCGACATACTTCTGCCGGGTAGAATGCTTCCCAGACTATCTTTAGTCGCAGCGGCCGCCTTTGGTTGCGTGGGCGGCCACTACGACTGTTACAAGAACTTGACAGCGCAATTTCGGGCGACTCTGAATGCCGGTCTTTACTTAGCCGCCTGAGCTACCGGGAATTGATAGATGTTAACGCTGATGGGCGCGACCGTGATCTTTCCTTGAACATCACCTAGCGGAATTTCCTTTACTTGGACCTGTGGCGTCTGGCCGACATGGTTCGCGGCATCCAGACTGTTCCCGGTCAATTGCCATAGCGTCAGTGGCCCATCCAGCCGCACACCGGTAGCGCTCAGGTCGAACTTTTGATCCGATTCCGTTGCATTCACAACAGCTATCGTCAAATACTTATGGTCCGCGGTCAGCGCGGCGAACATGTCGAGCGGATACGTCGGGCTGCCTGGGTTTGTCTTTGGCTGATCGCCCGCGATTGCGTACCTGGGCGCGGGCTGAGGAGAGTTTCCTGAAAGGGCAACCGGGATCGAGCCGAGATGATCTCCGTACATCTTGAACAGGAGCCCCGTCGAGTTGTAGGCGGCTCCTGTGCTGTTGTAGTCAAGCGTCGAGACGCCCATGGTGAATGCGGACATTTTAAGGAAATTGGTGTATCGAAGCATCTCGTTGAAGACCATGCCGTAGGCAAGAGCCAGCTTTAGATTCACGGGGGCACCGCTGTAGGCGTACTCGTCGATTGAAAGGAATATCTTCTTTTCGAGCATCGCCGGAAAGCGTTTCTGGTACTCCTGCCACTCTTCAGCCTTCTGGCGCACGCGATCGGATGGATAACGCGCCCACTCGAGTAGAGTCTGGTCAACCTTCACATATCCGTCTTCGTTGGGCGCATCCTGTGCAAGGCTCTTTGCATGCTCGTAATCGAAGCGCTTGCCCGCCCTTGCGTACCAGTGCTCGGTGAGGCCCTCGAAGCTCCCCCAACTGTGTGCAAGCAGTCCGCCGGTAAAGTCCGCCGGTGAACCGAACTGGGCCTGTGGGTCTGGCATACGCAGGTCGCGTGCCTGACCAGTGACGGTCATCTCGTCCGGCATCGCACCCGAGGCAAGCAGGGTGATCGACGGGTCGGCTTTCCGCATCGCCTTCGCAAATTCATTGGTTTTGAGCGTGACGTACTTCAGATCGGTGCGGCCGATTTGCCAATTCCCGTATGGCTCGTTGCCGATGTCCCAGAACTTCACGTGGTAGGGCTCGAGATGGCCGTTGTGCGCGCGCTGGGCTCCGAGCCGCGTGGTCGCCGCTCCGTTGATGTATTCGACTTCTTCTGCCGCTGAATGGGAATCGCCAAAACCGGCGTTGACTGTAATGTACGGCTCCGTGCCGATCAGCTTGCAAAACGTCATGAATTCGTCCATGCCTACATCGTTGGTCTGCATGGCGTTCCAAGCGTAGTCAAACATCGGTGGACGCTTGTCGATGTCGCCGACAGAGTCGTACCAGTTCCAGTCGGAAATGTAATTGCCGCCAGGCAGGCGCCACATGCCTGAGTGGAGCTCGCGAAGCAGAGCAATGGTGTCGGGACGAAATCCCTGCACGTTGTCAGCCGGCATCAGGGAAACGGTCCCAACATGAAAACTCCCGCTGCCCGTACCGGTGATTTCAAATGATGCGGCGGTCGCATCGGCCGGAGACGTGAAAGTGAGCGGGAACTTCTTGTAATCGCTGGTGAGCGGCGCGAAGGAGACGCTCTGCCGGTCGTTTGGGCCATCACCCCAGATCAGCGAGATCTTGACGTTGCTGCCAGGAGTGCCACGCAGGTAGATTCGGCCTGCATACCTCTTGCCTTTCACGAGCGCAAGGCCCACTTGCCGGATACCGTGCGGCGTGACGGAGTCGAGTTTGATCCGCGGGCTCTGGTCCCCAACAAACGGCTTTTCTTTATCCATTACAACCACTTCGTCGGGACCAACAGGGCGCCATTTACGAAGTGGCAAGCCGCGCGGTGGACTCCCCGCTGGAGGGGCAGGCGATTCCGGCTCCGTGGATGAAATGGGAAAATGAAACTTCCGGTCATCGAGCATTTCGGACCAGAGGCTTCGATAAATGAGTGTGCGAATGTGCTCGATGAACATGCCGAACTCGTATTTTGAGACCGGTTCGGCAGTCTGTTGCGTATCGATGGTTACCATCAGCCGATCCGGAGCAGTCGGCCGAGACTGCTGAGCGACGGCTGTAACCGTGCACCCAAGACAAAACGCCGCTGCGGCAAAGAATGCAACCCTCTTCTTCATTTGGCCTCTCCTGCCTTCCTCTGTCCAATAAATTCTTGCGGTCTTGCGCTGGCGACCTTTCCATGCTCGAATTTGGCCACGGGGGTTCTCAATAACCACTCCGGGCCGACAACAATTGAAAGGCCGCCTGGCACTTCTGCTTCGCTCTCGACATATCTACTTGTCGAGTGCTTCTGCTGATTTTGCTGCCAGAATCCACTGACTGGCGGCGCCAACGGTATATTCATCCTCAAACCACAACATGCCGAAGTCGTCGATGCACTCGGGGAAATCCGGCTTGATCACGATATATCCCGGAATCATTCCACCAGGGATGAATGTCCCATCCGCGCGGTTGTTTCCGTAGCCCTTCAGCTTTGAAACCGTCCCCACCGAAGAAATGTACGAAGTGCTCGACACTGGATGCGTACCCAGCAAATAGTCGGTTGCCCGCAGCGTATACTCGGGGCCCACAATCTGCGGGAATGCCTTGTGCAGGAAGTACATCCGCGAGGCGAAATCGGCCACCTGGCTAGATCCGCCCCAAGTTCCGAGACTGGGCGGAACGCCGAATGGAGTTTTAGCCAAGTCGGTATCTAATTCGCTCTTGTAGGATTTGACCGACGCTTCAAGCTGCTGCTTGAAGTCCGCATCCATGTAAGGTAGAGCCAGAACGGCCATCCAGCCACCGAACCCAAAATGCTCGCGTACCGCGGGGAGCAACTCGACGATGCGCCTTTTGTAACGGTCGTCGCCGTTGGTGGCGACCAACAACTCAATGGCAGCCCGCCACTCGCCAGCGATGGCCATTCCCGGGGGACCGAATGGACGGCCCTGGCTTGGGGTTGGATGGGCGTGTTCTTCATCCCACAGCTTGATCGCTGTTTCCAGTGACTGCTTGGCGAGCGAGTCGTCCCAACCTTTGAGGGACTGCGAAGCAGCAGCCAGAGCGGCAGCAGCGCCGTATTGCAAGTTCGGCATCTTGGTGGTGAAAGCCCACCGGTCATCCGGGATGCCGGAGAAGTTCCCATCCACCTCGTGGGGGCCGAGCTTGTCAGAATAGATGCGCCCATCCGTTTTGGATGCCGCATCGCCAAGATGCGTGTATTGACGCAGGTTCGGCTCAATGACGCCCATGATTGGGTGGCCAATGGAGTGGACCTGAGCCAGTACCTCCAGAACGCCATGTTTCACCTGTTCGATGGCGTCAGGGACCCCGTCGGGCCGATGCATCTCAACTGTCCGGGCCGTTTCATCCACGGTGAGTTCGTCCCATTTAAGATCGAACTCCTTGTAGGCCAGGGACAGGTTCTCAATGACCGCGTATTGTCCTGAGGCGAGCGGGTCATAGTCCCCTGCGTCAAACCAACCCCCTACGTTCAGTCCGGGGATGTGTTCACCCGGCTTGAAAGGCGAATCGATGTTTGGGCCCATCCGATATCCATCAAAATGCTCGACGTTGGGCGGTGCCTGGCGGGCATCGTCGAGGTGCGAAACGCCGTGCCACAGGCGGTAGCCTTCGCGCACTGAAACGTGGTCCATCTCCACTGCGAGGAAACCGTCCAGTGTAGATTGCCAGGTCTGGCTGTACACGTCCTTGGCAATTGGGAATAGATCGGTCCGCTGGCCTGCGTACTCAACAACGTACAGGCCCGGATCTTTGACGGCAGAGAAATCGAACTTCGCATACTCGTAGCGCAGCCACGGCGTAGTGGTGGAAAGTGGTCCATCGAAAACCGGCTTATAGGAGCCATCCGCATCCAGGCGAAGGATCTTCGCTGTCTTCGGCGCGTCGAATTTCGGGTCCAACTCAATGACGGCAACCTTCAGCGAGTTGGGAGAATAGCCGACCTGGCTGTGCGCCACCATCGGCGGCCGGGTCCAGTTCGGGACGTCGATGGGCCGAATATGCCAGACGATAGCGCCCGCGGTCTTGCCTGAAGGAATCATGCTGCGGAGCACGAACCAGCCGTTCTGCGCGCGGTCGCGGCCGTCATAGAGCGAGACGAGCGCCGTATCTGAACTGACACTGACGCGGTAAAGCGGATCCTCGGGCGCCAGTGTAATGCTGTTTCCCGTGACCAGGGGTAGCGGTTGCGTGTAACCCTTCTCCTTATCCCATTCTTCCTGGTACGGAAGCTTCTTTGGATCGTCCGGAGATGGCAGCACCTGTTGCATGGGGTCCTGAGGACTGCGTGGAATCACGCCGAACCTTGTACCGTCTACGGCGTAAGTTTTCCCCGTATAGATGGACGGCAGGAACTCTAGGTTGAAGCCGGCGCGGCCTGCAAGCTTCTCCGGCAGCGGCTTGTCTAGATTGATGCTCACACGGACACCGCCGGGTTCGGCGGCTACTTCAAGGGTATAGTCCATTTGGTAGGTGGGGAAAGACAACCGCGCTGTGAGACGGTTGTGGTCCTTGTCCTGCTCACGGCCCTTTAACTGAGCCACCAGATCCCATTGCTCTGGAGTCGGCACCAGGCGTACGTCGCCGTTGGTGGCGATCCGCTGGCCGTGGAGAATCAACTCCATGGCAGTGTTCTTCTGATCCACGAAGATGGGGTGATAAACGCTATCGTAGAGAAACACACTGAAGCCCTGCGTATTCAGGTAGCCGCTATCGGTCACCTTCATCTGGAATTCGGTCCCGGTTGCGGGTACAGAGAGAAGCAGGGCAGCGAGCAGGATTGCATGCGGCCGAGACATCATCGAGCGAATGAACTTGGAAGTCACGATAGTATCCATTTCTGCATTTCTGCGTTGTGTTCAAACTCGAAAACTTGACACCGGTGTTCGTCTGATTTCATCGAATGAAGCCGGGCGGTCGCGAACGGCGTGGATCGCCAGCGGGAAGCTGGTAAGGCTCGAGGAGGGAAGTGAATGTTTCCAACATCGAGCGCAAGGCAGATATGTTCGGCGAGCCGCTGCGCAAGAGATCTACTTGCCTGGTGGGTGGATTGTGCATGGGCGCTAGTTGAGCAGCTTCAAGGAGATTTGCCGAGAACTCGGCCAAATCCAATCCGGTCTTCCAATCGGCCTCCGGGGCTGCTAGCCACGCCTTGTTTTTCGCTGCCGCTTCCGTAAGATGGTTTTCGCGGTCAGGAACATCCTCCACAAAACTGTCTCCTCGGTTGCGGAAGAAACCAAGGAGCGCGGCGACGATAGCCGGGTCGCGAACCGTGCCGTCAGGATAGAAAACGCCGTGGACGGTACCCCAGTTGCCGGTGACCATCAACTCCCAGATGTACCATCCGACGTGGGCTTCCATGTGCTCCTGGAGCGTGACGTCATACGGATTCGCACGGGCAATACATCCGATCTCGCTATTGATGAGGGGCTTTCCGGTCTTCTCCGCGTAATGCTTTGCTGTTTCGATATTGGCGCGAATCTTGGCACGCGTTGCGCTGTAATCGTGGAAGGAGAGCACGTCCACCGCGTCGCCCATCTCGATCATGTTCTCCGCAAAGGTCGCGCCGATCGTTACCGGTGTCACAGGATCAAGTTCGCGGAACAGCTTTGCCATGTAAACGGCATGTTCCATGCGCAGCCTATTGTCTGGAGTGGGTGGCAGGGAACAACACTCCGGCTCGTTCTCTACGTCCCAGATTTCAAGGCCGGGCTCTTTCCCGATGGTTGCCACCAGGTCAGCGACGAACGGCCGCGCGTTGGGCCACGCCGACTCGTCCTTCCATTCGCCGAACTTGTACATCATGGTCGGCATCACACCCATGCCCCGTATATGCGCGGCGCGCACGAAATGGAGGAGATTCTTCCTGAGCGCCTCTTTGTTTTTCTCCCATGCAGCGTAAGGGACGAACACTCGAATCTGATTCAACTGAAGGCGCTTGGCATAATCCAGGTCGCGTTCCGTGACTGTGGGATTGTATTGAAGCCAGAATTCAGCGTGGCCGATGGCTTCGCCAGACTGGTAATTGAATCCTCTGACTCCGCTCAGATCCTTTGGCACACGACGTTGCCCAGCCATTGGCAATGCGAGAGCGGCGATGAGAACCACCATTGCAAAGCGATGAGTACACATGGTTCCTCCGGTCGTTCAATAAAGGGTTAATAGCGTCCCTGTCCAACTTCTGACAGCTTTCATCCCGTTCTGCTCATCAGTATGGTCGCTGGCCTTGTGTCATGCCGGGCCAGGCGTCAGTTCTGAAGGGAGCGGCTGGCAGTCCGGCCCCATTGAACAATGTTGCTGCCGGATTGGATTGCCAGGCGTAGCGAGCCTCTCTCGGGTTCGGCACCGATGGCGATGTTAGGACGACCATGTCGCCTTGAATGTGTGCTTTGGCCCAATACCATTTCCGATCTTCCCCGGCGATGGAGAACTCTTCGAGTTTCTCCCCCTTTACTACCAACTCGCCGTCGGTGTGCGTGAAATGCAACCGAATGGAGCCTGGCAGCCGTTCAATGGATTCCAGGGTTGGCCCTGCGTACACAACAGGCTTGCCGTAGTATTTGGCAAGCGCGCAATACGCCAGCCTTTGGCCTACAGGTAACTTGTCTTTCGAATGGATGTTGTTCGCATCGCCTGTATCGATGGTGACGGCCAGGCAGGAGTTGGTGACACTTGCTGCTGTGAGTGCCTGGGATTCACGCGTCTCAGCCCACTCATCGCTGTCGACAGGAGCTACACTGCGCTCCTTAAATGCAGGCAGGCTGACAATGTAGAACGGAAAGTCGCCCTGCCCGAAAAGGGTTCGCCAGTCGGCGATCATAGCGGGAAGAATCTTGCGATATTCGTATCCCCTCGGCGAGTTCTGCTCACCTTGATACCAAAGGGCGCCCGTGATCGAAAGCGGTGCGATGGGGGCCAACATGCCTTTGGAAAGCACGCCCGGCATTACGGGCCAATTCTCGAAAGCAATGGGCAATGGGTGCGGGGGACGAGCGTCTACACTCACCTTGCCTTTCCACTGGCCGGCAAGCGGAACGCTTGAGTGATCACCCAGTGCGAGGTGCATTTCCTCAGGTTTGCCGAGAAATCCCCCGTCAGGTTTGGACTTGAAGACTCGAATAGTGACACTATTCCTGCCGGGTTTGAGTAGGCCGTGGCGCATGAAGTAGACGCGCGGGTTTTCAACCCACGAACTGGCTCCAACCACCGAACCATTGACATATGCTGTGTCCATGCGCTCGATGGAGCCGAGGAACATCAGTGCACGCCCGGCCGGAAGCGGGTCCGGCAGAATAATATCCTTCCGGAACCAGGCCACAGCAGGCGAGTCGGGAACGCCTAACTCGGCAAAGCCTCCGGGAAGATTGACCGGCTTCCAGGCGGAATCGTCGAGGTCAGCCGCAGCCCAATTCCCCTTGAGCCCCATGTCGTATGTGTCGTACCAATGCATGATGTAGTTGCCGTATTCAGGCGCGCCTTCAACTGCCAGTCGTTCAACCTCCGCAAGTGGGACATCGAAGTCTTTGAGAGGCCGAAGGGCGGCGGCGCTGGTCCAGGCCTCAGCAGGTGTTCCGCCGAGGGCGTCCACAACCAGCCCAATGGGGACGTGGATCTCCTTCTGGACCTCGCGAGCAAAGTAATACGCGACTGCAGAAACCCGTTCTGCGGTGTCAGGCGAGACGATCTTCCAACTTCCATCCACAACGTCCACGCGCCGGTATGCTGGGTGCCCCGCCACCTCGATGTAGCGAATCTCCGGGTAGTTAGCGGCCTTCACTTCCGCCTCGGCGTTGCGGACGGCCCGCATCGTCAATCCCATATTTGACTGGCCGCCGCAAAGCCAGACATCACCGACCAAGACGTTGTGCAGTTCCAATGTTTCACGGCCGCTGATCTTGACAGTGTATGGACCACCGTAGGCAGGCGGCTTAATCTTCACTTGCCAGCGGTGGTCGGCCTGCGCAATACCGGTTGCAATGTTGTCACCTATTTGCACGCGGACGCTGTCGCCGGGTTCAGACCAACCCCAGATCGCATCGGCCTTGTCACGTTGCAGAACCATGTTGTCGCCAAAGATGGTGCTGACAAACGGAAGTGGCTTGGCCGCGGCGGGAGCGGGCTGTGCATAGACGCCACAATCTTGGGAAAACAGGAGCCCCGCAGCAGCGGCCATAAGCAGAACGTGTTTGGAATTCATGAGTCCGGCCCTCCATTTATCAGCCTGTCGTCTGGAGCGATGCGCGAGAAATCAATGCCAATCAAATCGCACGCTTGCGGGGCCATTCGGTTCAGGCCCGGGGCTATTGGATTGAAGTACGCACCATTCCCGTTGTCGGAAGTCCAGGTCTGAGCCACGGTGCCACGACTCAAGCCGAGTACGAAGTGGGCCAAATGGAGACACGGCGGATAGGTTCTCACTCGAAAGCCCAACATAAAATACTCCTGCTCAAACTCCTGTGACCGATGGAATGCTCCTGCATCTTTGCACGGGGGAGTTTCGTGAAGGCCGAAGCACCGGTTATCGATCGACCAACAGCGCCAACGCTCGCCTTGGGAGATTTGGTGTGTGTGCGATGGAACATAAGTGAGCCCTGCGGCGAGCTTTGTAATGGAGGCTTACGAGAAAACGATTGCCAATCACGCAGCTTACTCTCGTGCGGGCGAACTTGTAAAGCGATTTATTCAGGGGAATCATGACTCTCGATCAGGCGCGATTGAGTTGTTGCGCCTGAAATGTCAAAGCCTAGATTGTTCAAGATATGCTGCTTACATAAGGAAGCCCCGGATCTGCCGGGGGTAACCTTACAATGCCGGCTGACGAGCAATGCGATTGCCTTTCCGAACCAACTGGCGCGAGAATCGAGTCGTTCTCATTTAAATGTGAGGGCGACCTCCTTGGAAAGATAAACTAAAGTAAATGAACAGATGACCTCGCTGGAACGCTGCCTTGCCACGATTCACTATCTACCTCACGACCGCGTTCCCGTTGACCTGTACAACTTCATGATGACGGTCGTCGACGTCGGTCTCCCGCCGGGAAAGATCTATTCGGACGGCCAGTTACTCGGCGAAGCCCAGTTGTCCGCCTGGAAGATCCTTGGGCACGACATGCTGCTGGTAGAAAATGGCACAGCCGCACTTGCCGAGGCTTGCGGCAGCGAAGCCAGCTACCTGAAGGGCGGCGCCCCCCTAATAGAAAAGCCGCTCATCCATGATCACTCTGAAGTTTCGAGCCTGCGTAAACCGGATCCCTGGACTTCCCTTCTTTGTCGAGCCGTTCTGCAAGCCACTCGATTCCTACTCGACCGGGTTGGCCGCGAGGTCTGCGTGATGGGTCGAGCAGATCAAGCCCCTTTAACCTCTCGTGCATGGCGGACACAGCTTCGACCGAGCGGACCATGAGCGCATTCTGGCTGCGCATGAGCGCTATCTGGACAAGTGGAACTTTCGCTCAGCCTTTCCCTCCGCTTCGGCGCTCTTTGTGGACGCGGGCAACAAGCTCAACGAAACCTGGGGCCGCATTCTGCAGGTCATCCGTACCGACGACGCCTCTGACTTCCTTGTGATCAACGGCCGGGAGGATCAGCCCATTGACAGCCATAGTGGACTGGTCGACAACCAGCGCAACCTCAAAGGGGATCCAGCCTATATCCGCGCCGCACTGGCTCCGCTGCGCCCGGTCGTGCAGCCTCGTGGCGTTGTCCATGCAATCGGCAGTTTCGTTCCGCTCGATCTTTTTCTGCTGAATGAGACCCATCACGCCGTCGAGGGCACACTCACTGTGTCCGTGACCACTCCCGATGGCAAGATCGCCGCAATCGGTAGCTTTCCAACACCGGCATATGTTGAGAATCAGTTTGCTTATCCAATCGCCGAGGCTGTTCCCGGCCCGACGCTGGTTGCCGAAGGCCACTACACCCTGAGCTTCGCACTCAGGGGCAATGAGAACGCTGAGGGCACTACCCGCATCTTCGCGGTCGACCCTGCACCGCGAGGCCCCAGCACTCTGCGGGCCGGCGCGATCGGTGACCTGAAAGCTCTCGCCAGTTTCACACCCCACTCTGCCATCGCAGCAGAGGAGTTTCATCTGGATGGCAATTTCGATCTGGCAATCTGGCTCAGGGACGGGAAGGAGACGGTCAATGGAGAAAACGCCGTGCGTCTCAACGCGTTGCTCGCCAAGGTGACACTGGGACTTCCATTGCTGGTGCTCGCGCAAAGCGCCAAGGGCGCCGACGAGGCCGCAAAGCTCCTGTCGCAGGCGAACGCCTTCACCTACGCTGGTCCTGTTGGAGAGAGCCGTGGTTGCTGGATGGGGATGTGGGTCTTCACCAAGGATCATCCGGGTTATGCGGGACTGCCCTCCAACCAGGTGATGAAGTGGGAGTATCAGGTCGATTTCAAGGATGCGTCCGGGCTGCTCGTGGATGGACCCAATGTGGAGTTGATTGCCGGATATGGCAGGGACCATGACGATGTGCTCGGCGCGGCAACCTTCACCGCCCGGCTGGGTAAGGGATTTGTCCTATTCCAGGCAGTTAGCGGTATGCATCCGGTTGTCTACGAGCGCTTCATCGTAAACGCCGCGCGCTTTCTAGTTTGAAGGCGTCATTTCCGCGTCAGTAAAGGTTCGCGCGCGATCACCAACCCATTTGGCTCATCCGCTCAAGGATGATGGAACTGTAGTGATTCATGCGTTCTGGCTTCCGCCTGAGGGGAGCCGGCAAGATGGCTGCCAGCCGTGCAGCCTGTTCTCGGCCGACACTCCGGGCGGCGGTTCGGTCGTAGGTGCGGCATGCAGCCTCCGCGCCGTAAACGCCGGGGCCCCATTCGACCACGTTGAGGTAGAGTTCAAGAATGCGCTGCTTGCCGAGGACAAACTCTGCTACCGGCACCATTGTGGCCTCGGCGCCCTTGCGGAGGAAAGAGCGGCCGGTTCCGAAGAACAGGTTTTTTACCAGTTGCTGCGTGAGGGTGGAACCTCCGCGCATACGACAACCATCCAGGTCATTTTCAGCATCGATTTGGATCGCATGCCAATCGAAGCCATGGTGCTGGTAGAAGCGAGCATCCTCCGCTGCGATGACGGCGTGCTGAAAATTGGGCGAGATTTGGTTGAGTGGAATGAAAGTGTAGCGTTCCCGATAGGGCGTGCCGTGTATCCACGCCTGCAAGTGGCGCTGCACGTGTACCGCGGTTGTCGGCGGGTCAATCCAGCGTGCGGCCACAAGGGTTAGTGCGGCAAGCAACCAAAGGGACACCACCGCGATGACAAGCCATCGAGCAACGGATCTGAGTAAACTCCTCTGAAGCGGAGTCTTCGAGAGCGGCATCTTCGAGGGGAGAGATAGCTTCGTCGTCACATTTCAGAATAATAGCTTGGGCTTGGTTGTTGCTTGGGTCTTGATCTTGCGTGCAAACTTGGCGTGCGGCGTAGTGCCCTGACCATGCGGGCTAAAGCGCTGGTCCTGTATTACATTGAACCCTGAGACAAAGACAAAGTGGTATTGGTGTAGGCAGACTTGGGCGGCGGGGTTGATTGCCAAGTGTATTCCTGGCGAGCGAGAGGTTGATCCACCTCTCGCTCGCATCCCAGGGCGAAATCCTCCAATAACAAAGATCTCAAGCTCACACTCGAGCCGTGTCTAGAAAGTGAAGTGAGCCGCCACCTGCATGCTGCGTGGGCCGCCTCCGCCCAGGTACGGGTTGCCGCTGCCGACATCTGGCGTCGCCGTGGTCTGCAGATACTGGCCGGTTGAGCTCGGCCCGGAGCCCGCAATCAGGCGATTTCCCTCGATGTGGGAGCTGGCGAAACCATCAACTCCGAAACCAGGTAACAAGGGATTGCTGAAATTGGGGTGATTGAAGATGTTGAAGAAATCACCGCGAAGTTCCATCGTCAGCTTTTCCGTCAGGTGTGAGGTCTTGGTCAGCGAGAAGTCAAAGTTGGTGTAGTTTGGCGATTTGAATGCATTGCGGCGCTCGCTGCCGGGATGCCCCCCACTGAGGCAAGACTGGTAGGTTTGACTATTCGGATCGGTGTCGATGTTGGTGCATGGCGCTGCGAATGCCTCAAGGTTCAGCAGGTTGGTGCCGCCTGTACCCTTGTACGGATCGCCGATGATGTCCGGCCGGCCAAACCATTCGCCACTGCCGTTCAAATCGTTCTCATAGATGTAGCTGACCGTATAGGGTTGGCCGGTTGCAAAATTGAACATTCCGTCCATCGCCCATCCATTAAGGATCTTCTGCGCCTCGTGGAACTTTGGAAGGTTGTAGGTCCAGTACCACTGGAAGCGCTGACGCACGTCGAAGTTGGAACTGGCGCGTTCGGCATGCGGATTGAAGCTGTCGTCTGGCTGCGCTGCGTTGGGCACGAAGTCCAGGCCGTCGCTGGCCGTGTCAATCGAGTGCGCCCAAGTGTAATTCACCGTCGAGGTCAGGTTGTGCCAGTTCTGCAGCTTCAGCGTCGTCTGGAGCGAATTGTAGTTGGAGAGCGCACTGGTCTCGATCTGGTTAACGTACAAGAGCGAAATGTTGTTGAAAGAGCCTATGGAGTAGGTCGGATAGCAGACTTGCCCTGGTTGGATCTTCTGCCCGTTGGCGCAGGTGACGGGGCCTGACTCGTTGTTCACCTGATTGAGATCGCGGAAGTGGTAGAGGTGGCGGCCCTGTGAGCCGACATACCCGATCTGAAGAGCAACCGCTTTGGCGAGTTGCGATTCGATGTTGAGGTTATAGGAGACGTACCTAGGTGTCACCAGGTGCTGATCGACGGTGAACACGCTGTTTGGCTCATAGTCGCTGAAGATCGCCGAGCCGTCGGTAGGAACGGCCGCAGCCACCGACGTCGCGAAGCCGATGCCATTGAAGGCCGGCCCGGCCTCAGCGGGGTTTGTGTTCCATGGCTGATTGCCCACGAAAAAGTCTTGTGATGCGCCGTCGTAGTAGACCCCGGCTCCTGTCCTGATTACCAGCTTTCCATTTCCCGTCAGATCGTCAGCGATGCTCAGCCTCGGCGCGAAGTTGGTCTTGTTCCTCGGATAGAGCGACGATGGGCCGCCAGCAGCACCCACCGTTTCCATTGCGCCGGTTTTGACATTGAAGATGCTGAAGACGTTGTTCTTGGCGCCAACAACACCGTAATAATCCCAGCGCAGGCCATAGTTGACCGTGATTCTGCTGTTCATGTGCCAGGCGTCCATGAAGTAGGCTCCGCTACCGTTCTGATAGGAGTAGCGCGTGCCATTTCCCTCGGCTGAACTGCCCCCGTCAATAGTGCCAGAGAGGAAGTTGTCCAAGCTGTTGAAGACCAGCTTGCCGCGATGTCCTGAATCGATGAAGCTATTGATAAAGGTGCGCCGCCATTCGAAACCGGCCTTGTAGTTGTGCCGGCCCTTGGTGAGTGCGACGTTACCGAAAAGCTGGTAGTTGGTGTCGATACGTCCGCGCGAGTCGCTGCCAGTTGCGCCGATGGGGCTGTACCCGCTGATGGCAATCGTCGGTAATCCGAGGTCGCGAGGCGAATAGCTGGGCGACAGAGTATTCAGGCCATACGCTGACTTCGGATCGAGGCCGATGTCCTGGGGCAGAAACTGCTGCAGGAATCGGTTGTAGCCGCCGCGCAGCTCTAGTATCAGGTTCGGCTTTGGTATCGATGTATAGGAGAGCGAGACGATGTTGACGTGCGTTGGCGTAGAGGTGTTGAATCCCGGCGCGCTGCTGCCAGTGTAGAGCATACCCAGCGGGAAGCTCTGCATGCCGTGGGCATAGAAGTAGCGCCCGGTCAGTAGGTCGCCCGGGCTGAACAGATTCAGATGCTGATCGACCTTGGCGATGACGTTGTCGCTGTTGTTGCTGAAGGGAGTGGTAAAGGTCTCATCGCCACCGGTCGCCGGCAGTGTTCCCCACGGTTTGCTGCTCAGCAGGCTCTTGATCACCGGGTTGATGGCTGCGCCGCCGGATGTGTATGTATTGACGTCGGCTAGCGAGGGCACCGTGCCTAACTGAGGCAGTCCGCCGTTTTCTCTTTGTCCTTCATAGGCAAGCGTGAAGAACGTTTTGTCTTTCAGGATTGGGCCGGCCACTAGGCCGCTAAACTGATGATTAGTGAATGAGTTCTTGGGCAGGTCAGCGGTATTGAAGAAGTTGCGTGCGCTCAACGAGTCGTTGCGGAAGGACTCGGATGCACCACCATGAAATGCGTTGGTGCCGCTCTTGGTGACGATGTTGACTGTTGCGCCGGCGCTGCGGCCAAACTCGGCTTCAGGGTTGCCGGTTACTGGAATCTCGGCCAGAGCGTCGACGGGAAGAATGGTGGAAGGAGCGCCCCAGACACCAGCCTGGTTGATCGACGGAAGGTTGCGGTAGCCATCGTTCATATCCGTACCGTCGAGCAGATAGTTGTTCGAGCGCCCACGGTTTCCGTTTAGGCTAAACAGCCCGTAGGAGCCGGCAGATTCGGTTGATCCCACCGGATCGCTGGCCGCGCCCGGGACAAGTTCCAATAACTTTGTATAGTCGCGCCCGTTGACCGGCAGCTCAGCTGCCTCGGTTGCTTCAATCGTACCGCCCGTTGTATTGCTGGTGGTCTCCACCAACGGAACGTCGGCGTTGACCTCGACCACTTCCTCCACCCCGCCGGTAGCAAGCTTAGCGTCAGCACGCGCCGCCGAGCCCACACCGACGGGAATGTTGGTCAGCGTTGTGGTGCGGAAGCCGTCCTTCTCGACGGTGATGCTGTAAGTGCCCAGCGGCAGTTCCGAGGCCTTGTAGCCGCCCAGGTCATTGGTGGACACCGTACGGTTCAGCCCGGTGCCGGGGCTGAAGACCTTTACCCGTGCCCCGGGAATGGCCGCTCCGGTGCTGTCCGTGATTGTGCCTTGGATGCTTCCGCGAAAAGTCTGCGCACTGGAAGTACAGACTAAGATGAATGCGAAAAATACAGACAATACAGCAATCGAGCGGCTTCTCATTGGGCCGTGCTCCTTGATTTCTGATTTACGGTGATTTCTGCTCTACGAAATGTCAGAATTTTATCACGCAAGCAGTTGATTCCAAATAAGGATCGCATAAGGAAACTTCAGCAGGCGTATCGCAAATTCAGGGTAGATGGAGCACACAGGCATCCTTTTCATCAGAATTTAATAGC
Organism: uncultured Acidobacteriaceae bacterium; assembly: GCA_903828675.1. Lineage (GTDB taxonomy): Bacteria > Acidobacteriota > Terriglobia > Terriglobales > Acidobacteriaceae > Telmatobacter. Next base: position 1,151 of record CAIKND010000036.1, on the reverse strand, counting down.
TTTCCGCTGGATCGCGATTGGCCGTCTTGCTCTGGCTGAGTAGGTTGCACATGATGAGATTGAGGGCGTGGAAGTTGGGCGGCGCAAGGTCTGGATGGACTACCCAGGGGGGGTGGGTAGGGAGGGGTGGAGGGAGGGGGTGGGGGCATGCCCATTCCTCCGGCTCCTGGTGCAGCATTCCTTGGGGTGGAATGGCAGCGATTTGAGTCGAGAAATTCCCATACCATTATTGTGCGCCGGGGAAGGGTAATTCTCTGCAGTGAAAATACCTCCTAAGTGCTTTTGATTGAGAGTTGGGAGATTTGGCCTCTTGACCTGTTTTGAAGTGCTTTTAGGTACTCAGGCTGCGAGGGGTTGGACGGTGACGGAGAGGCCGAGTTGCTGGAGGCGTTTGAGATGGAAGCGGACAAGGTGCTTCTCCCGCAGACGATCCAGGAACTCGGGTCCGAGGTCATGGTATTCGGTGTCTCGTTTCAAGACGTGGTAAATGACCAGCAGCAGAGAGTGGGCCACCGCCACCAGACCCCGCGTGGCCCCGCGACGGCGCATGAGGTTGCGGGCGTGAGCATAGAAATAGCTGTCCTTTTTGTGGCTCGCGGCCCAGGCTGCCTGGACCATTGCTTGCCGTAGCCAGCGACTACCTTTAGTTGTCTTGCCGCTTTTCTTCTTGCCAGCGCTTTCATGATTGCCCGGACACATGCCCGCCCAGGAGGCCAGATGCGCATCGCTGGGAAAGGGCGTCATATCGGGTCCGATTTCCGCCATCACCACCTCGGCCAAGCGGCGATTAATCCCGGGGATCGCATCCAGCTTCTCCATGGCGGACTGCTGAGGGCGTGTCAACTCCGCGATGCGCTCATCCAGACGAGCGATAAATTGTTCCGTTGAATCCAACTGATCCAGCAGCAGGCGCAGCATCCAGCGGAGGTGCCCGGTGAGCTTCCCGTAGAGCGCTTCCTGCAATTGCGGAATCTTCTTTCGCAGTTGCGCCCGGGCCAGATCGGCCAACCGGGCCGGGTCGTCCTGCCCCTCGACCATGGCCTCCAGCATCAGCCGTCCGGACACACCCACCACGTTGGTGGCCACAGAACCCAACTTCACGTTGGCGTCTTCAAGCAACTTCTGAATGCGATTGCGGATGCGAGTGGACT
>CAIKND010000035.1 GCA_903828675.1 uncultured Acidobacteriaceae bacterium | reverse complement strand
GCTCATCGGCTTCCAAAATCCTCACCCGCAGATCGTCCGAATAGGCTCGTCCCATCCTCGTCATCGCGGTCACTTCGTCAGAGATATACAGAATTACTCGTAAAATCGCCGCTGGGTATAGCTAACTTGATTCTGCTCTAGGGACCAGTTCTGATTCATCCCCTGGAGCAGCCCGGCGAATTAGCGGAGTGCCGCAAAGCACTCGGCACATTCCGCATTGGGCGGGCTCGCTGGCTCCGCTCGACGGCATGCTGGAAGTCGCCAGTAACTATCTTTAGATACAGATATATACGGATGTGAATTTAATTTTCTGGAGTACAATCAGCAGGCTACTAGCTGTTGCAAAGTTTTGCAACCTGATGCAAAAACTATCAATCTTGACATGGTTGGATGGCGGTACTAATCCTACATGTGGGCAAAAAGTGTCAAAAATCAGGAGAGGTGTCTACCTGCCAACCCTGGTGCTGATAGGTCAATTATTTGCAATAGGTTGCAAAAACTATCAGTCTTGACAACACAAATCTCCGGGCTAAGATGAGGCAACACTCGGTGTGAGTTGGTGTAAGTTGGCCGCTGAGTGTCAACGTAACTAAGGTAGAGGGGGAAGCAGCAATGAAAGTGAAACATGTACTAACCGCCATCATAGGATGTGCGGCATTGTGCCTGACGCTTCCTGCGTTTGGGCAATACTACGGGACGTATAACAGCCCGCCAAATCCGGCACTCTCGAACGGCGAACAAGTTACAGTTCAGTTCACCGGTTCGTATGTCGACACGTACGCGGGCGAAGGCGCCGGGATTTACACCGGGGGAGTGACTCCAGGCTGGAACGCGAGTCAGTTAGCCGGAAACAATGCCGGGCTCATCTGCGACGACTACCACGACCAGATTGGCGGTGGGCAGAGGTGGAACGCAACCGCATATCTGGCATCTGACCTGACTGCGGCCAATGTTGGCAACACCCTGTTCGGCAATTCCATTGGTCTTGCAGGATATGCGGAGTTGGCGACACTGGTGAGCATGATGTTTGGCAACGGTGTCTTTGGTGGTACAACCTATTCACACGCACAAATCTCTGCGGCAATCTGGGACATTACCACCGCTGGCGGCATCAATCTGCCTGCGGGATCTCCCGAAGCGCTGCTTGAGGCGGCTGTGAAGACATTCGTAGGGTCCCAGGATCTTTCGGCGTACATGAAGGAATTTGGAAACCTTTGGATCCTCACACCTGACCCGCATCCCGGCCCCCCGAATGATCCTGGGCAGGAAATGTGGATCAAGTCTCCCGAGGGCGGCGCAGCATTGCTGTATCTGCTGATGGCCGGTCTTGCTTGCTTTGGAGCCATGAAGTTCAATGCCAAGAACCTCATGGGAAACCGGCTAGCCTGATTTGGCCGGCGGTCGTTTAACAGACACGATCCTCTCTCCCTTTTGCAATCATCGGGCCTTGGCGCAGTTTCACTGAGCCAAGGTCCGATGGTTGCTTGAAAGGCCTGTTTTCGCTGTATTTGTTTTTGGGAGGCTGTCTCATTTCGAGTCAGATGTTATTGAACCGGACTCTGCCATCTTTCCGCATTTTTTTTTGCGCCAACTGACTACTAGGCAACCTCGAAGGGACCGATTTGCCACTGGTGGTTATGAAGGCACCTTCTGTGCCGGAGATCCGCTCCATCGGATACCTGCTTGTGGCTTTAGTTGAGATGTGCGCACCGGCTGGTCATCTGCGCCGTTAGGGTTCCCTTGAGTTCACCAGCCGTGTGCAAATCCACGCCGGTCGTGGTCAGTCTACTGGCATATGACGGCGTGGATAATGCGTTCGATTACAAATTATCAAAGGGTAGCGATTTTCACGGGCACCCAAGACTCCAAAGTCCTGACACGGTGTGCCCACTTTGAGGGGCCGCCTGAGTGGAAATGTGAAGAGACCGAGTCTTCCAGCAATTGCTCATTTCCTCTGATCTGATTTCATCATGTTACTGATGCTCAGTTGGAGAGCGTGGATAATTGCCAAGGGCAGGCCGGCCATTCCCGGGTGGCCGCCGGTAAGTCCCCGCAAGACGGCTCCCAGACGGGTGCGCGCCTCAATCCAATCGACAGGCATATCTATCTTCTTTGCGATCTTCCGCGACGCCAGCACGTAGGGAGATACATCGGTGGCAAGATCGAGCAGGAATCGCTGGATGCGATTTCGCTCCTGTCTAACTTCCCAAGGTTTGCGTCCCAGGCCGTGAATCATGGGTGGAAGTCCCCGGAATAAGCCGATTAAGCGGTCATAGGGTCGATAGCCCGAGGATCCCGCGCACTGGGCGATGTGGCGGCCGGCGCGAATGCACTCGAACGGGACGCCGCCGAATTCTTCGCTCTCCAACAAGGCGACCAGAAGCCATCCATCATGCTGCGCCTGAACCGGTCGCTGATCGTAAGGCAGAGCCTGCGCCTCACGGTAGCGCGGGTCATGGGTCATCTGAAGCCATCGATCCAAAAGTGGCCGATGAGCCTGAGTCACACGAATAAAACAATTGTTGAAAAGACGAAATGCGCGTGCAGAACGCATTCCCCATAAATGGCACACGGGGACAGTCCATCGTCCCCACTCCTCCGCAAAGATGAGAACGTCACTCGGAAAATGCCGGATCAAATGCGAGATCGGACGGGTTACGATCATGTCATCGTCGAGCCACAATACTTCCGGTCTGCCCTGGTTCAATTCCTGAAGCAATAGCCACGGCTTAACGTCCCAGCCGGTCACTTCTTCTGGTCGCTCAGTGGAGAGTTCAACATTGGGCCAGCGGCTGGCCCATGCGCGCACCGAATCCGGCGCGTCGGGAACAGTCAGGTGCAACGAGACATCGCGGTCCAAGGAACAAAAGGACTCCGCCATCAGAATCAGGCTATCCATAGCCACTGCGCGGTCTTCGTATACACAAACGCGAAGGGGCTCCAGGGGTTCTTCCACTTTCAATCCTCCACAACGTGCGATTCGAATTCTTCGCGATACCGGGCCCACCGCATGTGATCAAACTCGCCATTGGGCGAGAAGCAGTTGACTGCAGCGTAGGACATAGCGAGAGTATGGTGTGTATTGTCGTGGGCAAACAGGCCCTGGCGGCCCAAGGTCAGCAGGCCGCTGATTTCGCTGAGCCATCTGTCCAATGTGGAAAATGACTCTTCATAGCCTTGGTTGTATACGGGATAGGCATGGCGAAGACGCCGCGTAACTACGTGTTTGACGTGGGCAGGCGCGGGCAGCCCGGCACGGACGATCCATTCGCAAAGGCGGCTGCCCAGTTCTTCGTCCTTCATCTCCCACTCCGGGCAACCGGGGTCGGATGGAAGTTCAGCGCAAAGAACCGTACGCCCGCGAGGCTCAACGGAAGAGCTGAAAATCTTGGGCTCGGAGAGTCGTGAGATCGGGATGGACTCCTCCGGGAAATAGTAGGCGTCGAAGTTACTGAATCGATCCTGATCTAGGACGAGGTATATCAAGATCATTCCCCGTGAAGCGACATTCGAAGCGGCTGAAAGTACCTGTGGCGGAGCTTCCGGACACATGCCGCGCACCAGCAGACTTATCGGTATCGTCGACCACACGTTTTGAGCCGGGATCACATGTTCCTTGCCTGCGAGTTCGTAACGTACTGCCTTGACTCCGTTGTCATCTCGCTCGATCGCTTTGAAGGCAGCTCCGAACCGAAAATCGGCTCCCGCAGCCTTTGCCGCTTCATACAGGCATTCCGAGAACTGGCCGAAGCCGCGGCGTGGATAATAGAAGCGACCGGCCCCCTCCGGCTTAAGTCCGGGAATCTGCTTGGCGACTTTGCGCAGGATCTTCCCGATAGAACTTCCTGAGACGCGTTTCTTTGCAGTCGTAGCCGCCAGTTCGGCAGGATCGACACCCCAGAGCTTTCTGGCATAGGGAAAGTAGAACTCCCTGCAGATGGTCCGACCCAGCCCGCGCTCAAGTACCGTGGAAAATGATTCGGGGCCTGAAGCAGTTCGTGGCAGAATCTTTCCGACGGTGTCGGCAAGGATGCGCAGGGCGAATGGCTTTGGGAGTTCGAAGAGCAAATCCAGCGGCTTTAACGGAAAGTGGATCCACTGCCCCTGCAGGCGAATTCTCCCGTGCCGCGTTTGATAGAGGAGATTCTCCCCCAGCAGTTCACGCAAGTCCCGCATGATCTCTGGAGGAACTACCGGGTGCAACCGATGGCTTCCAAAATCGCAGTGGATGCCATCGAGTTCAAAACTCGCTGCATTCCCTCCGACACTCCCCTGCTTCTCGAGGACAGTGACGGTGGCAAGGCCCTTCTTGACAAGCTGGTAGGCGGCGCCGACGCCAGAGGGACCAGCCCCGAGAATAACTACATGGGGCAGGGAAGTCTGGCACGGCGGTTGTTCATTGGACGAAAGGTTTGAAGAAGTCATATGGCTAATCACTCGATCGGCGCTCTGTCGCCGCTTCTCTGGAATGCTGGAACTCCTTCAAACGGTCTGGCATGAGGAGTCAAAATGCGCCCGACGAGAAATGCAATAATTCCCGCGATCAACCCGCCGATGGTAGTAATGGCTTCATATACCAAACCTGCCGCTGCAGTGAGAACAGATGACGCGCCAAAGGGCGCCAGCAGGCCGACAAGAGCAACCTCGCGGACGCCAATTCCGCCTTGCGTGACTGGAAGTAGGGCTGAGATCTTTGCCAGCGGCCAGGCAAAGAGCCAAACGCCGAAGGCTATGTGAAGCCCGCAAGCCAAGCCCAGCCAGTAGTTGACGGCCACCTGGGAGACCTGGAGCACGATGCCGAGAGCGAGGCAGAACAGCACACTGCCCCAGCGGCCATACATGGATCGACTGGCGCATCGCAACTTCACCATGATGCGTCGAATCTTGTAAGGGAACTTCCGAACCGGCAATACAAACAGAGTCCCAATGGTTAACACTCCGATGACCGCGAGTGCACCCCCGAACGCCCAGAATACTTTTCGGCTCTGCTCGTCAAGCGACCTTGGAAGCAGAAGCACACCGGTTGCCGCAATTGCACCCAAGCCAATCACATCCTGAGTCCGGTCGATCAGGCTGCCCATCACGATCGCGGCTTTGGAGCGAGAGACCGGAAACGCCATGGCCGCGCGGACCACATCGCCTCCAACAAGAGAGGGCAGGAAGACATTGCCGAAGAGGCCTCCATAGTAGCAGCGAACTGCCTGTCTGAATGGCAGGCTTGCGCCAGCTACGTTAACCAGGATGCGCCATTTTGCAACGCCCATCAGGTGCAGCACCATGTAGACGCCGAGCAATCCCAGGCTAAGCGATGTGGGTATGCGCCTTATGGCGGACCAAACCTGAAGGAACGGTACGAAGGTTAGGAGCAATGCGAGAACCAACGCGCTTCCTCCGAGCCGAACAGCTGGGTATTGCCAGAACTTCGGTTTAGGGGCTAGGTGTGCGCGGTTTTGGGTTACAGTAGTCATCGGCGCGCTCCGGCTTCGTGTTTCAAATTCGCTTCATCAGAGCCGGAGAACTCCGCATCTTTTCCGCGGTCCCGCCAATCCGGATTCGCGTTGCCAGGGATCTCCATTTTGCGAACCCGATAGGACAAGTCCTCCAAGAGTTTGCGATTGAAATTCAGCAGGTCGGCTAGGAGTCCAATCAGAGACACGAGAAAGCCCACAATGATCAGAATGGCGGCCAGGATCAGCGACTGGATGTGACCTATTCGCTGACCGATGGCGTACAGGTACAAGAATCGTATGCCGGGAATCGTTCCCAGCAAAATCATGCCGATTCCTATGGTCAAGAACACTCTTAGCGCGCGATACATAGTGTACACGCGCAAGATTGTCGCTGCTGACTTTCGTATATATTCGGGAATGCTGCGCATGAGCCTTGATGGGCGTGTCTGTGGATTGATCTTGACTGGAACGAATTGAACGGGTGCGCGCCGGGCGCCTGCCTGGATCAGGGTCTCGAGGGTGTATGAGTATCCGCTGAGGACAAAAGTGCGTAACGCTGCTTCGCGGGTCATGGCGCGGAATCCACTCGTGGCATCCGGAGTTTTCAATCCCGAAGCACGACCGATTACCCAACTGCCTATGACCTGGAGCTTCCTCTTCAGAGGGGAAAAGTTCTCAAGACTCTTCACCTGTCGATCGCCGACGACCATTTCGGCCACTCCCGCAAGAAGGGGCTCAACCAAACGGCAAATATCCTTCGCCTCATACTGGTTGTCCGCGTCAGTATTGACGATAATGTCAGCGCCGTTTTGGAGACATCCGTCGAGTCCGGCCGAAAACGCCGCTGCCAATCCTCGATTCCCAGGGAAGCGGACAATGTGATGCACGCCGTTGGCTCGCGCCACTTCAGCAGTGCCGTCCGTGCTGCCGTCGTCAATAATCAGTATCTCAACCTGATCGACGCCTGGAATCTCGCGCGGCAAGGCTGCCAGCGTCTCAGTTAGGGTCTCCGCCTCGTTATAACACGGTATTTGAATGATCAATTTCATCGTGCGTCACCGGGTACATTTTTGGCGACATAGACCGCACCGTCGCCCACGGTCCCAGGAAACACCTGTGTGACCGTGAATTCCTTAAGGATGATTTCCGCCAGGGGCGGGGACCAACTCTCAAGATATCTAGGAAATGTGTAGACCACCCAGACGGTACGGCCTCGATTGCAGATGGTCCGCAATTGCTCAACCGACTCTACGCTTTCCCATGGTTTGGCGTAGTACCGCAGTATTGGGAATGTGGATGCCCCTGCGGTCACCACGGGCTCACCGGTTTGGCTTTGCGCATCCACGTATTCGATTGCGCCTTCATAATCCTGTTTGGGAAACCTGTAGTTGTGAACCAGGGAGAAGGCGGAGGCCACAATGAGGATTGTTGCGAGAACTGCTGACATCGACGCTGCTAGTCTGGCAGGCTCTCCAGTCAGGGCATGCGGCAAGCGGGCCACAATCCACCGCGGAACAACGACCAGACCGCGAACCAGAAACAAGATCGCGAATCCGACGAGGAAGAAGAAAAACCGGGGATACATTGTTCCGCGCCCGAGGACGGCTCCTATCGCGGTGCAGACCGCTGGAAGGGCAAATAAAGCAAACACAAGCCGATTCTCGCGGAAATAACTCCATGCGCCGCAGACGACGACGAGCACGGCCAGCAACATTACGCCTTCCGTCCCAAGGCCAAGGGTTAAACCGCGGAGGGTTTCCAACATTGCCCAGCGTGGGGTGGATACCGCCAACATGGACGAAGGCCGCTTCACGAAGAAGTTCAGAACCTGGCTCATGATGGGGGCGTAGAACAATAAGGTCAGTCCAGCAGTCAGTAGAAATGCCTTCAGCGCGACCATCCATTTCGCCGGACTCATTCCTCCTCTCCAGCCGACTGCAGTGCACACGGCACAGATTAGGACATGACACGCGACCAGAAACGTCATGGTGAGGTGCGTATAGATGCCGAGCGAAGCGGCCACCGCGTAAAGCGCGTATGGGGTGCGGCGTCCGGTTCGAATTCCGCGCAAGAGGAACAGCGTCGAAATTAGAGCCCAAAACGCCAGTGCGGAATATCCCCGTGCATCCTGAGAAAACCACACGTGATGATAGGAAACCGCCAGGAGTGCGGCGGATATCAGAGCCTCGGTACGCGTAGATACGGCAACCCCAAGGAGGTATATCGCGGGGATCGACAGCGAACCAAACACGACCGCCGGCAGGCGCAGGCTCCAGATATGCTCTCCAAAGGCGACAATACTCAGCCTAGCGAGAATCGAATAAAGAGGATGTTGGGTATCGCCGGGGAATACCGTAACGATCTGCGCAAGCGGATGACGAACGGTATTGACGAAGAAGAAAATCTCATCCCACCAGGGGCCGTCGTTGAGCCTGATGACGCGCAACACTATTGCCAGAATCGTCAGGGTACCTACCCACACCCAAGGACGGTTCATATGGAACTTGATCGAGAACCCGCGGCTAGTTTCCATAGGACGATCTTGGCTCTTTCTGTCCCGGGGCTTCGCTACCTAAAATTTGACTTGTTGCGCATGGTAGACGATTTTCGCTCCTCCCGCAACTCCGAATTAATAGAACGACTAAGGCATCGGGATAGGTTGATTGCAGAGCGACAGCGAGAAGCTCAATCGGCAAATCGGATTATCAGATGGAAACTGCGGCAAGAAGCGCCAACCTCGCAGGGGAGCGGTATGGCAATCCGGTCAATGTTGTTTGTGATCAGAGCAAAGGCCTTGACCCATCAAGCCAGCCACGGCACGCAACCGAACTTTTTTTGTGCAGCGCCTTCGAGCAAGGCGAAGTACGATCGCAAATGTGCCTCACGGCACCACCGTCGCAAGAACGTATCGTAGCCTCTTTCTCCCAATTCGGCCCGCAACGAATCGGAATGGGCAATCCTTTGAATCGCCGCAAGGAGCTGGTCGCCTGTATCGAAGAGCAACCCACCGCCGCTATCCTCGATGATTTGAGTCAGCGCGCCCAGGTTGCGTGCAATTACCGGGGTCTTTCTGGCGAAGGCCTCGATGCAGGTCATTCCGAATGTTTCGTAGGTTATTGAAGGAACGAGACATGCAATTGCGTTGTAATAAAGGCCGCCAAGTTCCTGTTGGGACAGTGGCCCCAGGAATTTGATATGTGGGTTCCGGGCTGCCTTTGCGCGCAGTTCTGATTCGTAGCTTCCGGTACCCGCAAGCAGTAAGTCGTACCCGGGCTCCTGATTCCATAAAGCGATCAAAGTCTGAGGGCCTTTGATTTTTTCGAGTCTTCCAACAAACAGAAAATATGGGGCCTCCTGTATGCGGGGCGCCGGGTGTTGCCAATCGTCGTCAACGCGATCGATGAAGTTCGGCAGGTGGGCCAACGGATATTGGAAGCCTCTGTCCGCGTGCATCCGCGAGGTGAAGCTGCTGGGCGACAGAAATTGATCCACATGGGCCGCCATCTTCTTGAGGAATTTGGTGTAGCGCCAAATCTGGGGCGGCCGTTTTGCGTGGAGCGTGCAGTGCAGGCACTGCGGACGATTACAAGGTTCGCGATTGTATTTCCAAAGTACGTGAGTTGGACAGATAAGCCAGTGTTCGTGGGTTGTATACATCTTGACCGCTCGGCTCCCAGGATGTTCGATTGCCAGCACCCCGGGGCCCAACAGCGAGATGTTATGGAAATGAATTACATCGTACTCTCGTGCCCGGAGCACGTCGCGGATGGTGCGGAGTTTGAGCCAGGGATGGCCAGTTTGTTGACTAAGCAGTGGCGAAAGCAACCCAAATCCGCTACGGAGTTCGTGGCGCACGACATTCGGGTGTTCAGCGAAATTCAAAGGTGGATCTTCAGGGTGGAACAGGTGGTAAGAATCAACACAATGAATCAGATCGACATGATGGCCACTGTCTGCCAAGGCATGCGACAGACGATATACCTGCAAGGCATCGCCACCAAAGCTGAACGGAGGATAGAAAGTAGTGAGGTGCAAAAAATTGAGAGGCCTTGTCATTTCGAAGCCGCCTGGCGAATCACGGCAACCATCTGGTGGGCGGCGGCTTCCCAGGTCAGGCGGCGGGCGGCTTCCAGCCCATGTTCGCGCATGCGCGCTCGTAACTCATCGCTTGAAAGCACACGCGTAATGGCCTCTTCAATCTCGCCGTCGCCTGGGCCGACATATATACCGCCTTCACCGAGCAGTTCCTTAAGGGGGCTTGCCTTGGTGGCTACGACCGGGCATCCGCAAGCTGCGGCTTCCACAGCGGGCAGGCCAAAGCCTTCCATAAGAGAGGGGAGAACCGAGACGGTGGCCAAGTTCAGCAGCGCGACCACATCCTGATCATCGAGGTAGCCTGTAAAGATGACGCGGTCTTTCAATCCGAGCGTATTGACTTGTTCCAGCAAGGCACCCACGCAGGTAAAGAAAGCGTCACCTGAGGTATCGCCAACCATCACGAGGATGACATCCTGAAACTCTTTTCGAACTGCGATGCGGGCAAATGCCGCGATCAGCGCGTTGAGGTTTTTATGTGGGCTGAATCCTCCAACATAAACGGCCATGCGGCGAGACGCGTCGATTCCCAAGTGCAGCAGAGCCGAAGTTGGCAGAGGGTTATCGTGTCTCCGGAAGACCGGATCGGCGGCTTCTCCTACTACAAATAATTTGCGCGGATCCACCTGAAAGTACTGAAGAATACCGGCACGCGAGTAATTCGAAACGGTGATTAGCGCATCGGCCTGCCAGTAACCAAGGCGGATCTTGAGATTCCAGAAGAGCCGCGCACGCGCACTGGGTACCGTTAGCTTGGGGTAAGTCTCAGCTATGATGTCGTGAACCATTACAAGCTTGCGAGCCGAACTGAAAACAGGAACGAAGCTGTAGATAGTCGGGAAAAGCACCACGTCGAATTTAGACGCCGAAAGAGCACGACTCATGCGACCCATGTCAGCAAGCGACCGATGGCCGGCGGCTGAAGCTGCGCGGAACGTCGGCACATTCGCCTGCAAGACGCGCACTTCGCATTGCGGCGGCGTTGGCTCGGCTTCCTCGATCGAATCCAGAAACAGGGTGTAATGGTTATCCCGATCCAATGCGGCCAGAGCGCGGAGCAATGCGCGGGCGTGCCTTCCATAGCCGCGTCGATTGTGCCAGCAAGTTGCATCCACTGCGATTCGCATTGCTATGAAGCCTCCCGCGAGCCGCGGGCAATCGCCTCTGCCGCCTGAGCCCCCGTGGAGTTAGCGCGGCCGGTTACATAGCCGATCCATTCACCGCACGACCAACTGACCACGAGTGCTGTGGTGAGCGGCAGGGTCATAAGGAAGGCGTTCATAGTTCGCCGCTTCCTAAAGGCCATCAGGGTCATGCGCGCGACCATCAGGACGGGAAGCGCCGGCGCGAAGACAGCCCAAAAGACTCTTTGGGATAAGCGCGCAAGCCTGGCGCGTGTTGCTGCGTAGGAACGACCCCAAACGAATCGTTCTCTGAGCGCTGAAATAATACGGAGCCCAAGACGATGCTGGTGGAGCACGGCGGCAGGCTCGAGGATAAGTTTCATCCCCCTCGCGCGCAGTGCCGCAGTTACTGAAGCTTCATGAAAAATTTCTTGCCAAATAGGCCTGATGGATTCCAGCGCGACTCGCTTGTAGGCAACATTGGCATCGCTTACGATGGCGGTCTCGCCCTTCGGCAGCGGGTTCTGGTAACGCAGGAAATCACAAAAATAGACAGCCCAATTCAGGGGCCGGTCAATGCCGTTCTCAATCGCGCCGCCGACAGCGGCAGAAGCTCCGGCATGGGCCTCGATGAGACGGGCGCTCCAGTCGGGCGCTACGATGCCGTGGTCTTCAACCAGCGCCACAATCCTTCCTCGCGCCACAGCCAGGCCTCGTGCTCGTAACTCGTCGTGGTGCTCACGGCTTCCGCTCCGTCCGGTGTTTGTCTTCAAATCCGCCACTTCAAGAAAGTTCACGTCAGGATAACGCGTCTTCAAAGAAGTGATCCGCTCTACCGCGGGATAGAACGGAACTATGATCTCAGTAGAACTCGCAAAGGGCTGCCGAGCGAGGCTCTCCAGACACGGCTCCAAGTGGGCTGTGTCCGGATGACCCGTAGTGTCACTGACAATCGCTACCACAACCGAAAGAAGAGGATCGTCCATAAGAGCCACCTATTCGACCTTCAGAAGCGCATCGCCCGGCCCGGCCAGGTAGCCAACGAGTTCACCAGCCACATAGACAACAAGAACAGGAATAAGCAACGGTATTGACCATATGAACTTATCCACGCGGCAATGTTTATTCCACACACGCAGCGCTAGGCGCGCGAACAACAAAAGCGGTAGGATTGGCGACGCCAGAACGTAGATAGCCTTGCGCGAAGGTGGCAATCCGCGCGCTCCCGCAAAGGCGCGACTGAACCAATAGCGTTGCCGCAAATAGTATCCGAAGTTGAATGGCCCGCGATGATAGACCACCATTTGGGCGGCGGCATGGAACCTGACGCCGTCAGTCATGAGCACCGGATGCAAGCCGGCTTCCCAATAGCCGGCACCGAGCAGGTCGTTGTATTTCATAAGCAAGTTGCGCGCGTAGGCGATATTGGCGCTACCAAGATCATGAGTGCCCCCTTCTTGCCAGGGAGGCAGGTAGTTGTTGTATTCGCAAAAGTACACGACCCAATCGCGCAGCCGCGAGTAGTTGCAAGCTACGACAGGGCCGCCAACGACTGCGAAGTCGCCGTCCTCGTGCGCCTGCATTGTCTGCTGAAGCCAATCTGGAGCAGCCACACAGTGCTCCTCGATAATGGCAACGATCTCGCCATTTGCCTCGTCCACGCCATGGCGGCGCAAATCCGGGACGGTTTCGCGTCCGGCGCGATGAATTACACGCACCCATGGGAACTTCCCAGCGATACGAGCCGCGTATTCAGTGGTGCCACATGCGACAACAATGACTTCGGCGCTGCAAATACTTGCCTGTTGAGCCAGGGAATGCAGACACTCATCGATGAACGGCGCGCCGACAATTGACGCAATGACAACCGAAATGTTCGAAGCGCGACTCATCTCAATATCACCTTGCAAGCGCGAGCACCGCCAATGGCATCTGCCTGCTGCGGCCATTGATACCGACGCGCAATAGTACCACTTTTCGTCTGACTCCATCAGGCCAATTCAACCAGGAAGGGACGGATCAGTCTGCTTTACAGCCAGGTCTGGCGAGATGAAATCATCCGCAATTTGCAGTTCTGCCCGGGGGCTTTCAGGCAGTATACATTCAACTGTGCTTCTGCGAATCTATAGACCGTGGCTAATTGCTTTCTGTACCACTAAAGGCTCAACGCGATGCCGTCGCCGGTGGCGACGAGGTCAGGAGGGGTCATCTAGATTCAGCCCAATCGAGCACGATCCACGGTGACCAGAGTACCATGCAAGCAAGCCAGCGCACTGGGAAAAGCCGAGAAGCCCAAAACCTACATCTATTCGCAATTCCCAAGCGGATGATTGAGAGATACCTCCCATTCGCTTCTCTCAACAGGCGGGCACTTACTGTTGCAGCAAAGCTTGTGCCGGCCCGTTCCGGATAACATGCACGGAGCGAGTCAGTATGTCGCTGCAGAGTTGCAAAGTTTTGCGACATTACGGCAGTTCGTCTGCAACTTCAAGAAGATACAAGCATTGAACCGATAAAACCAAAGCGCAGTTAATCGTTCGGCTAAGCGGAGTGGTGATCTGGCATGATTATTGTCCCTGGTATCCAGGGGTGTTCGATCATCTCCATGAACTGATGCCCCTTTATTTGGTCGGGCATATCGAAGAAACCTATTTGCGATTCTTGGCAGTTAGAGCGCTGTCAGTGTAATACGCTGCACGTTATTTGTCGCTGAAGTGAATAGGTCTGATCGCTTAACCGTGGGGAGGAGAGACACTGGAAGGGCGGCAATAGGGTAACTTACACAGCTCTGATGGTAATGATTACCGGGATATTTCAAGGCTATATCCGCGCAAAAGTGTCGCCTGAAAATAGTTGAAAATTCACTTGGAATCGACGATGTTTCTGTCTATAATCTCGCGGCATGAAACCCTTGGTGTCGGTAATCATTCCAGTTTTCAACGACGCCGGCAATTTGCGACTCTGCCTCGCCAACTTGCGCGGTTCGCAGGAGCCCCCGCTGGAGTTCATCGTAGTGGACGATGGATCCACCGATGGCTCGGGCGAAGTTGCATTTGAGTGGGGTGCGACGGTCTTATCTACCGGTGGCCGTTGTGGCCCCGCATGCGCCCGTAACATAGGTGCCAAGGCCGCGAGAGGTGATGTTCTGCTATTTATCGACGCGGATGTCTGCGTCCGAACTGAGACGATTCGGAGAGTTCAGGAAGAATTTGACAACGATCCCAACCTCGATGCGCTGATGGGATCGTACGACAGCTCTCCCTCTTCACCCCATTTCGTGTCGCAGTTCCGCAACCTGTTGCACTGCTATGTACACCAATCATCGCCGCGCAAGGCGGTCACATTCTGGGCGGGTTGCGGAGCGATTCGCAAATCCGTCTATCTTGAGTTTGGCGGATTCAATGAGATGTATGGCGAGCCTTCAATCGAAGACATCGAGCTAGGTTACCGTTTAGCCAAAGCCGAGCGCAATATGATCCTGTGTCCGGATATCCAGGTAAAGCACTTGAAGCGCTGGACCTTACGCAAGATGATCAAAACGGACTTTTATAATCGGGCAATTCCTTGGTCCCGATTGTCATTTCGCAGCGGCGGCATGCCAGACACGCTTAATCTGCGCATCAGCCAGCGCATCAGCGTCGCCTTGGTGTTTCTTGTGACTGCGATGGCCACCGCACTCACCTTGCTTTGGCATGTATATTTTCTGGTACCGTTATTCGCGACGTTCTTCATACTTCTTTCCGGGTATTGGGTGGAGGGATGGGCGCAGCACTCACCCAGGGTTTCGGTGATCATGGGAGTGATACTGACTGCGATTGCGGGGATCTCGGTTTCGTTTCATATGAAAGGCATCTTCCCATTGATTGCGGTTGCGGCCTGCGCGTTGTATGTCCGCCATCGCTATACCTACCCGGTCATGAGCCGGCGAAGTTGGCATGGAGCTTGGGTGGGTGGCTATAGCCTTTTGGCCGCGGTGTTTGTCTGGGTCTACTTTCCGTGGAAGCCGATGGTATTTGTGCTTTTTCTTCTTCTCCTCGGACTTGTTGCGGCGAACCAGCAGTTTTATGCATTTCTAGCCGGCGAGCGGGGCGGGTTCTTTGCGCTAGCGGCGATCCCTTTTCATCTACTTTATTTCTTCTCCTGTGGCGTTGCGTTTCTTATCGAGTTGATCAGATTCCAGGCTCGGAGGTTTCTCGGCGTCCTGCGCGGTCGCGAGAAAGTCGAAGCAAAAGAAGCCGTGCGATGACTACACCGCGCTCCGTAGTACTGACCTTCCATTCCCTCGACGACTCAGGTTCGGTAATCTCCGTGCCGCCGGAAAGGTTTCGTCGGCAGATGGAGTTCCTGGCGTCTTCGTCGTTTCCAGTGGTGCCACTCGATGAAATATTTTGTCGCCCCAACTGCGTTGCGATAACGTTCGACGACGGATTTTGCAACTTTCTGGATCAGGCGGCTCCGGTTCTTGAAAGCCTAAGGTTACCCGCAACGATCTTTGTGGTAAGTGAGCATTGCGGCGGCCGCAATAATTGGCGAAATCAGCCATCCGGAGTCCCCGATCTCCCTTTGATGAGTTGGCAGGATCTGGCATCGCTGCCACCCTCGATTTCGGTGGGAGCGCACACAAAAACTCATTCTGAGCTCGCGGCGCTGAGCGAGGTTGAATGCGAAAGTGAACTGCATGATTGCAAGGATCAGATTGAGCAACATCTGGGGCAGCGGATTCGCTGTCTGGCCTATCCTTACGGATCGAGTACGCCACAGGTGATGAGCATTGCTCAACGGCACTTCGAACTTGCGGTGGGCACATCACTTCGGTATCTTTCTTCTCGCGCCGATGTATTTGATTTGCCCCGAATCGACGCATACTACTTGCGCGGCAGGTTTTCTGTGGAGCATCTATTCCAACCATATGGGGAGTGTTACATCGGATTCAGGCAGGTTCTACGCCAGGTTCGGCGGGGCTTTCTGGCATGAGGATCGCGGGACGAACAGTGCGTGGATCGCACTGCAAGGGATGTTCGGCTGCAGGCGCCGGAATATTGTGGGGTCGATCCCACAAAGGCTCGGTGTGTGGCATAATTGGGTCTTCTGAACAAGGCCGAAAGCGTCCGAACGGATGCTTCCATTGGAATAAGGCAACGGGTTATCCGATTTTGGAGAGCATGGGTATCCTATGAATACTGTTAATCGCCTTCGCCGTCATGCGCGACTTACCTGGCAAAACCGTGACGACCTACCGAGTCCGCCTTTTCTGATTCTGTTCATCAACTCGATCTGTAATCAGAAATGCGAACACTGCTTCTATTGGCGTAACCTGAACCGACGCGACGATCTCACCAAGGACGAGCTTTTCGCGCTTTCCCGTTCGCTAGGGCGCATTGAGAATCTCAATCTCTCCGGCGGCGAGCCGTTTCTGCGCGAGGAATTCGCCGAGATTTGCAGGCAGTTTATTCAGTACAACCATGTTCGTCAGATCTACGTTCCTACCAACGGATCTTTCACAGAGCGCACGATAAGACAGATTACAGGAACGTTGCAGGAGAATGATCTTGATCTGTTTGTTGCGGAACTCTCCCTCGATGGCATTGGTAAATTCCACGACAAGTTCAGGGGTTCACCCGGGGCATTTGAGAAATCGCTGCGAACCTACGATGCACTTGCCGAACTCCAGGCGAGGGATCCACGCTTGCGGATACACGCCATATCGACGGCAACCGACAGGAACATGGATGAGATTCAGAGGCTCACGACATATTTGTATGAGCGTTGCCCGAAGATGGATCATCATAATCTTGCAATGATCCGGGGTGACAGAAAGAACCCCTCGTTGCAGGGACCGGGACTGGAGCAGTATCAAAGGCTCTACGAATTCGTTAAGCGAGTGTGGGCTCCGCGTGAGGAAGGTCGATACGGCTCCATTGTCGAGCCTATGCTGCAATGGGCGAAGGTTCGGACCGCCGAAAGGCAGCAACAGGAGGTTCCCTGCCGTGCCGGGATATTGAACGCGGTCGTCTATTCCAATGGAGACGTGAGCGTCTGCGAATCGCATGCTCCGCTGGGGAATCTGCGCGAGAGGAATTTCAACGAAATCTGGTCGTCGCCCGAAGCGATTGCGCTGAGGAAGTCCATCTCGGAGCGGCAATGTTATTGCACCAATGAAGTGTTCTTGTGGCCCAGCATCGTCTACCAACCTTATCAATTAGTAAGAGGCCTAGTGGGGGGCCGAGCCTGGAAGAGAGCTCGACCATTCGACGCGGACGCGTCCCGGGAGCCATATTCCGGCACGTGTTCTTCGTCGAAGGACGCCGACAAGCTATTTCAAATCCAGACGCAGGACGGAGATGGTAAGTGATAGAAGGCGCGGCGCCATCAATAGATCCAGTGGGTACGATGGACGAAATACCTGTTCGTCCGTTTGAGGCGCGAAGCCTTGCAGTCAATTTCGTGTTGCTTACGATAGGAGAATCTGGTGCCAAACTCTTGACGTTTGCCAGTTTCACCTATCTGGCACGGACACTAGGCCCGGTGTCATATGGAGCTATCGAGTTCACCATGGCAGTTATGGTTCTTTTCACCATGCCGACGGATCTGGGGCTGGGGATATATGGCGCCCGGGAGGTTGCGCGCAATCCATCGGCAGCGTCGCGCCTGCTCCGGGAGATTACGGGACTGAGACTCTTCCTTACGCTGTGCTCGATGCTTCTGCTCGGCGTGTTCATACTGCTTGTGCACAAAGGCCCCGAACAGAAGGCGTTGCTTGGCTTTTACGGCCTGAGCCTGCTGGGCACGCCTTGCATGCTGCAGTGGTTCTTTCAGGCGCACGATCAAATGCATTGGGTCGGGATCGCTTCTATTGTCCGTCAGGCCGGCTTCGCCTTCCTTGTATTTACTGTCTGCAGGCGCGGAACTCCATTGATCTACGTTGGTATGGTCGAGAGCGCCTCTGTGTTCCTGACTTCAGCTTTTTGCGTCTACGTGGCGACGGCACGGATGCGATACAGATTGCCTGTTCCCAATCTCGGGATTATCCGATTGCTGGGACACGTTCGACATTCTGCTCCGATCGGTTTGAGCGAACTGGCATGGGCATTCATGTGGTACTCCTGCACGGTTTTGCTTGGATTTCTTTCCCCGGACCAATCGCTGGGCTGGTTTGGCGCATCCCACCGCACGGTGATGGCTTTGCACACTTTCGTCTGGCTCTACTTTTTCAACCTGCTGCCCTCAATCTCGCGTTGCTCTGGACTTCCACGAGCGCATCTATTGCAGTTGATGGACAACTCAATGCGGTTCATGGCCTGGACGGGCCTGTTCGCCGCGCCACTGCTGACGCTTCTTGCGCCTCAGGTATTGACGCTGATCTTTGGACCATCCTTCCACGATGGAGGGCGATCATTTGCGGTTCTGGTCTGGGTGCTGCCGGTGGCGATGCTAAACGGTCATCACCGTTACGCACTGGTTGCTTATAACCACCAGAAGTGGCTGCTGGTCTGCACAACTGTCGCCGCGGCGGTGGCCGTTCTACTGGCCTTTGCGCTGATCCCGTGGTACAAAGGCCTGGGCGCGGCATGGGCACTGTTGATCGCCAACATCGTCAATTTTGCGCTCGTGTATGCTGTGTTTCGCAGGTTGGAGGTGGAATTGCCGGTGCATCGCCAGCTTTTCGCTCCTTTGGTGGCGCTCGGCCTTGCAAGCCTCTGCGCGGCCGTGCTGACGCCGTGGAACTTCCGTTTCGCATTGATAGCTGCGGTAATCGCATACGTCAGCGTTTTCATGAGATCCGACGGCCCAAGATTGACTTTGTTTTTACGATCCTTCGCCTGCGGAAAGGCTGTTTGAAAGAAGGAACCCGGAACAGATGCTGTAGTTCAAGATGCATCGCTATCTGAAGCACCTGTGATGAATTCTGGAGGAACGAACGTGCTTGTTCACACTCTCGCCTGCGAGCAGCATCTCTGGTTTGCCGTTCCTTGCTTGCGGTCGCTGCTTAACTGCAGCCAGGAGCCGATCGAACTCGTGATTCATGACGATGGCTCGATTAGGCAGGAGTCCGTCGAAGCGCTGGCCGAGTCCTTTCCCGATGCGATGTTTGTCCTGCGGCAGTCGGCCGATGCCGAGATGGCTGATGCGCTTTCGCCATTCCCCCATATGGCACAGGCACGCACATACCTCCCGCACGTAATCAAGCTGTGTGATGTTGCCCTGACACACCCTGACCCGATTGTTCGATATGTCGATACGGACGTGCTCTTCCAGAGGCGCTTTCGAGGTATTTTCCCAGATTCCGGGCCGTCTGCTCCTGGGACATTCATGATGGACAGCTGCAACAGCTTTGGTGCGCATCCCGGGGATTTTTGGCCTCTTGGCCCCTTGCGGGTCGCGCGCCGCCTGAACTCCGGGCTGTTCTGGATTCGGAGAGACCAGATTGATCACGAGCGAATGGAATATCTCTTCAAGCGCTGGGGAACGAGGCGCATTAAGAAATATCATGGCTGGTTTGAACAGACAATCTGGGCTGACCAGGCTTGGCGCGCCCGTTGTTCGATGTACGATCCGGCGCAGTTTGGAACGGCCAATCGCGTGGAATGGCTGAACAAAGAGCTTATCGGCGTCCATTATGTCACACCCACGAGAACGATGCTAAAGGCGGCGATTGAATCAATTTCGTTCCCATTGGCAGAGGATGCTCCAACGGGCATTGAGGACATACGTATTTGCCCGCCACGACCGTTTGGCATGTTGGGCGCGACACTGGTTGCAGCGCATTCGCTCGTTTCGCGGCATCCCTCGGGATGAACCGCCGCCATAGCATCCTCAAACTGTGAGGTGATTTTAAAATGTCAGGCACGATGATTAAACGGATGCTTCGCTCACCTTGGGATGCATTGCCGGTAGCTACCCGCAGCCGCCTAATAGGCTTACGCAGGTCATTGAGGGGGCCACGACAATCCGGTGGAGATGCCGGGACGGAGGCGGATAGATTCCGCGCCGGGATACCGAGTTTGCCCGGGTTACTTGAGAACATCAGAAAACAAGGGTTTTCGCCATCTGCCATCCTAGATATTGGCGCCAACGTAGGTGAGTGGAGCCGCACAGCATCATCCTTCTTCAGCTCCTCCCGAATTCTCATGTTTGACGGTGATCCGGAAAACGAACCGGCGCTTCACAACGCTGTGCGCGAGATTGGGAAACATTCGGAATACAACATTGTTCTGCTCGGATCGGCGAAGAAGGAGGCAGTTACTCTCTACAGGCCCGACGCAGGAACGACAGGTTCCTCCGTTCTGTGCGAACTGACGTCATTTGACAAAGAAGCGATTACGCTCTCGATGGACACGCTTGACAGCGCAACGGAAGCAGCAGCCTTGAAGTGCCCGTTACTGATGAAACTCGATGTGCAGGGCTTTGAATTGGAGGTACTGAAAGGTGGAAGGCGTGCTCTTGGGCTTTCAGAAGTCGTGATTATGGAAGTGTCGCTTATTCCGTATAACGATGGTGCTCCCCTCTTCTCCGAAGTTATCGCGTTCATGAATGGAGAAGGCTTTGTTGCATTTGATTTTTGCGGGCAGATTCGCAGGGAAAGCGATCACGCGCTCTTTCAAACGGACGTGGTATTTGTGCGACAAGAGAGCAGCTTGCGTGCGCCGCAAAGATTCTGGAAGAACGAGCCCTGACCCAAGTTTGTCTTGTTAACCTTGTACGCGATCACTGAGAAAGTTCACTCCAACTGGACCGCAAAGAGGCTCTTGATGACGGAGTGTTTCGAGCGGAGCAGGAAGATGCGGCAGGTCTGCAACACGTTAAGGAACCTCTGATCAAGTGCGATCTCCACAGCCAGTTTGCATAAACTTGTAGTTGGGTGGAGATCACGATGCGCCAGATAACATTTGCTTGCCAGCCGAGTTTTGAGAAGTTTGCCAGAGCCAGTCGCAGGGCGCAGT
>CAIKND010000034.1 GCA_903828675.1 uncultured Acidobacteriaceae bacterium | reverse complement strand
TCTGACTCGCAGGAAGCCTACGAGTTCACACTCCGCGCCATCGAGATCTCCGAGCGCTGGCAGGTTCCGGTTCTGTTGCGCATGACCACGCGCGTCTGCCATTCCAAAACCATCGTCAGGCGCGGCACGGTTGCGATTCCCGCGCCTCGCGCGCGGCGGCAAGATCGTTACAGGACGCGGTAAATTGTTGCGGTTGCGGCGGCAGACAACATGCTCTGTGCATCGGTAAAAGCAGTTTTGAGCTTGCTCGTCGGCACGTAGACAATATCTTGCGCCTGCAACTGAACAGGGGCGGTCTTGCCATTGGTCATATCTTTGTAGCTGGTCGAAAACTCCACGAAAGTGCCATCGGGCCTGCGGCGAATAATACGAATATTGCCGGTCTTTGCCTGGAGACTCGTGCCCATGGCGAGCGAGAGTGCTTGCGCTACATCGAGTTTTCCGTCCTCCTGCATCAGGAAGCCGCCCGGGCGATTTACCGCGCCCAGCACGTATACTATTCCGGCACGGGGCACGATCACTGTATCGCCGTCGTGTACGATAACCCCATTGATACTATCCCCGTTACTGCTGCGCCCATAGTGGTAACTGGTCGTCACTGCGTGCCCAGCCTCTTCGTGGCGCACTTGTATCTCGCCACCTGCAAGCGACGTCTCACCTCCAACAAAGGAGATGACATCAAGCAGGCTGTGTGGGGCTAACAGTTGAAGGCGCCCAGGCGTACCGACTTCACCAAGCACGGTAACGCTCGTCGCCGCGTATTGAGATACATTCAGCGTAACCTGAGGGTTCTTGAGTATCTTTGCCGATATGAGAGACTCCTGAATCCTCTGCTGTGCCACCGCTTCCGTATCGCCTGCCACATGTAAAGGGCCAACAAAAGGCAATATCAATCTGCCGTCGTCGCCTACACGGAATTCACCGGAAAGATCCGGTTCACCATAAACCGATACAACGAGCAGAAATCCAGGGGCAATCTTCAGTTTGGAAAAGTCCTCAGGGACGGCTATCAAGCTGCTTGCCCCGCCGGACCTACCCGTAGATGAGGCATTGCCGCTCCCGCCGGGGCTGAATGCCGTCGTCCCTCCCGATTGCGCATGGAGCGCAAATGATAGCGTGCCAACTATCAACGCCGACATAGAGCAGGAAACAATTTGAAGCCTCATTTTATGCCTCCTCGCCGTAGTACTTATTGTCGCCGTAATAGCCGTAAGAGTAGTAGTACTCCACCGATTTCGTATCCATACCGTTTACCACGAATCCCAGTTTCCGGCCATAGCTGTGGGAAAGAACTTCAACTACCCGTTTCAGCACTGGCTTGGTGGTCTTCTGCGAGCGTACAACAATGATTGTGCCATCTGCCTTGGTTGAGAGAATTACGGGATCAGTAACCATCAGCACCGGCGGACTATCGATCAACACCAGATCGAATTTACTCTTAGCTTCTTCAAGCATTGCGTCAAAGCGCCGCGAGTCGATCAGTTCTGCAGGATTCGGCGGAGTCGTGCCGGACGGAAGGAAGGCAAGGTTCTCTAAAGTTGCGTGGGGAACTAGAGCGGCCTCCAATCTTAATCCGCTCGTGAGCACTTCACTTAGTCCAGGAGCCTTTTTGACGCGAAAAAGAGTGTGCATACTCGGCTTCCGCATGTCGCAATCTATCAAAAGCACACTCTTGCCATGCTGCGCAAACGATACAGCAAGATTATAGGAAATCGAAGTCTTGCCATCACTTCCCAGGGGACTGGTCACAAGCAGGACACGTATCGGTTCATCTGCGGAAGAAAGCAGGATCGCCGTTCGCAGTGCCCGATAAGCCTCCGCGGCCGGGGCATTCGGGCGGGATATGAGGAGGCTCTGCTCTTGCTGCTCCGATGTGGCGCTGGCTTCCTCGCCTGGTGATTTGCCCCGTAATTTCTCATCGGGCCTGATAAGTGGAATGTAAGACAGCACAGGGAGCAACCCAACCTGCTCTACCTGCTCGGTTGTCACGATCGAGTCGTCCAGATTCTCGCGTATAAATGCAAAGGCCATACCTAGAAAAAGCCCCGCCGCCAAACCCACAGCTGGATAAAGTATCCATCTCGGCCTCGTCGGCGTTAGTGTTGGCCTTGCCTCATCCACCAGACTTAGATTTGTGGCACTCACTCCAGCCTGTATGTTGGCCTGCTGCAACTTTGTATACAACCCGTTATAAAGCGCCCGGTTTGATAGTGCTTCGCCAGCCAGCACTTCGAGTTGAATCGTATTATCATTCAGCTTATTGACTTCCAATTGTTGTTGGTTATAAGAATCCCTAATGGCCCCTTCAGTCCGCCGTGCCAATTCAACGTCATTCTTGGCACGCTCGTTAATCCGCTTCAGTTCGTCCTTAATTGACTGATTCAGCGCTTCCATCTGGCCCTGCATCTCTGCCAGATGGGGATTATTCGCACCGTACTTAGTCATATAGTCGCCGTACTGCACACGAAGGGCTGCCTCCTGCGAGCGCAAACCTTGCAGCGCCATGAGACCCTGCCCCGAGTTCATAACCGCCGAGCCACCTGAAGTTGCGAGACTACTTGAACCAAGCCCAATAACCACTTCGGGACTTTGAGTCTCAGTGAGATGGTAGATTGCCTCTTTGGCAATCCGGTCCATTTCGGCGCTGGTCAACTCTTGGTTCAAAGCAGTCAACTTCTCCACCGCTGGAATCTGCGAACTTCCCGCAGAAGCCCCTCCTCCCCCACCACTAGACTCTCCGCCACCAAGCATTAGGGCACTTAGCCCTGTTTTGCTCTCGTAATCGGAGAGCTTCTGCTGCGAATCAGCCACACGCGCCTTCAGATCGTCCAACTGCCCGTTGAGCCAATCAGATGCTCTCGCCGTTGCCTGAAAATGGCTTTGCAGGTATTCCTGAACGTATTCATTTACATATGTATTCGCTATATCCGCTGCGCGTTGTGGGTCCGAGTCCGTGTAGGCAACAGCTATAAGGCGAGTATCTTGCTGCGGTTGGATCTTCAGCCTGCGCTCCACGATCGCAAGAAGGCGCTCACGCGTGGCCGTCGCCTTTTCTAATGGGAGGCCAAGCTCGGCTTTGAATCTAGGATTCCCGCCAGAACGTGGCGCCGTATATTTGTAGGGTGCCACCTTATCCAGACCCAGCCGATGGACGACCATCAAGGCGGTCGTATCATTCTTCAGGATTGCAGCATGCGTCTCCATATCCGTCTTCGAATCATCAGTACCGGTCACGGCCGAAGCAAGACCTTCGAGGCTGCCCGATCCGAGGCCACTGGAATTCTGCTTATCAACAAGGAGCGTGGCGGTAGAGGTGTATTCATTCTTCATCACCACACAAACAAGCACGCCCATGGCTGCCGCTAGCAGCATGCATATGATGATCAAATAGCGACGCTTGCGCAACACTCGGATCACATCGCGCAGCGATTCTTCTTCCGACGATTCAAAGCTTGCCTGTGGAGTTGCATGCAAGGGGACCTGCGACTTCTCCCCTTGAGTATTCTGGCCTGAACGATCGGAAGGCAGGCTCATTAAAATTGCACTCTCCTTGGGCGGCTGAGGTCCATTTCGATCCTACAGTAGGGAAACCACTATCAATCAGATGCTACCATAAGAGTCCTGGCCTAGGATGCTGCAAACTTGAGAGTTCAGGCATGCCGCAGCAGTTCCGCTTGGTAGCGCAAGTCGCAGAATTGCCGATGGTTATTTCTGTACCTGACCGACGAACTGTCCGTAGGAACTCCGTAGCCTGACGATCATATCCGAAATAGGTGGGCATGGCGCCGTTGCCTGACATTACCACTCCCGATCAGTCCTTGATCCGCATTCTGGAGATGCTCGGAATTGAGGCATCGTGCCCTGGGATGGGCCCCTCCTACTCCGCTATTCCCGGTAAAGATGGCCCACGCTGGCTAATCCCAAATCGGAACCAATTTGCGAGAACGATCCTTCGTGAGTGGCGTCCTTACAGCCTGGCAGGCCGCTTGGGTTGGACAGCCATTCGCGTGCTGGTGCGCTTGGACGCCCTGCTACTCCTTCCCGGCACTCTGCAGATAGAATTGCCCACGACGGCAGGAAGGCATCTGCTGCGCCAGTTTGGACTTGAAGCCGATGTGCACCCTCCCGTCATTCTCGTCGGAAACCCTTCGCCAACGCGCAAGGTAATCGTCTTTCTCGCCTGCCCCGGCAAGAGACTAAAAGCGGTACTCAAGTTCCCCTTTACCCTTGCTGCCCGAGCCAGCATTCGAAACGAGGCGGAGACACTCAGAAAGCTCGACGGCCGGCATCGCACTCCTCGCCTGCTTCATTACTCCGAGCAGAGCGGCGCCGCAATGCAGGAATACCTACCTGGAAAGCTTGGATCCAGGCTTTGCAAACAAGACTACCTTCGCCTTTTGATCGAACTCGCAAGCGCCGATGAGGTTGAGTCGATCAGAGATCGCGGCCTTCTGCTGGCAGAACGATTGCGCAGCCAAGCCGTCTACAACGAGCACGCATACAATCTCGATGCTGCGCTTGCCTCATTGCATCAAGATGCTGTTGTTCCGACTGCCCTCGTCCACGGCGACTTTGCGCCCTGGAACATCCGCGAGTTGGATAGTGGATCCTGCACACTAATCGACTGGGAAACAGCGGAATGGAACGGCATGCCCATGCATGACCTTTGCCATTTCTTCTATATCCAGACCAAATTGTTCTCTCCGGACAAGTTATTCTATACGGCCCTTCTGCGAGAAGGTTCATGGCGCAAATATTGTCATGCACTTAATCTTCCACTAACCTTGGTCCCACAGCTTGCTGTCGCCTTCCTGCTCGACACGCTGGCCGGATGCTGGGAAGCTGGCAACATTCCATCGGCCAGTTTCTGCCTCAGCCAATTGCAACTGCTTCTAAGACGTGCCGGCAAGACTGCCGCCTGAGTTCGTGATCTTTCATCCCTCGCGCTGGGCGCAGCCCACAACTATCTAGTGCGCCACTTGGCCATTGCCTCAATGGGAAACAGCAGTTGCGCGTTACTTCCCAAAGCCACAATCGGCGTTTTCGGGTAGGTCCTGCCGCCTTTTGGCTGAGCCTGCAAATAACACGGATACAGGATCATTGACTCCTTAAGGAACCTCTGATCAAGTGCGATCTCCACAGCCAGTTTGCATAAACTTGTAGTTGGGTGGAGATCACGATGCGCCAGATAACATTTGCTTGCCAGCCGAGTTTTGAGAAGTTTGCCAGAGCCAGTCGCAGGGCGCAGT
>CAIKND010000033.1 GCA_903828675.1 uncultured Acidobacteriaceae bacterium | reverse complement strand
CCTAAATCCGGCAGTTGGCGGCTGCCAATTGGCCCGCCGGAGAGCCGTTCGCGGTAGCGGAGGGCGGGTCCAGATGGTGGAAGATCCGCCGCAGGAGCATTGACCATTTTGCCCCAGCCGCTAACTGCTCCGCACTCTTGCGAAACGCCCCCAGCCAAGCACTGATTGCCGTTAGTAAGTTCGCTATCTTCTTCGATTTCCCGTGCAGGCTCGACAAACTCAGATAGTTCTGTTGCCCGTGCTTTGTGTGGCGTGCGATGCCGTGCAGAAACGCCGGTCGCGTGGTGATGGCTTCGCCGTGCTTCTCTCCGCTGGCGATGCGCGTGAACAGGCTCCACCAGTTGTAGATCAACGCCACCATCCGCGCCATCAACTGGCTCCGCTTCAAGTCCTGCGTCGAAAATCCCGTCCAGCCCCACTGGTTCTTCAACTCGTCGAACATGTTCTCGCTGTCGGCCCGCTCCCGATACGCTTGCGACACTGCCAGCAAATCCTTCTCACCCCAACTCGTCACCAGCACCGCGTGCTCGTACCAGTCCCCGCCCTTGTGCTCGACCGCCCAACCAGGCAGCAATAGCTGCTCGCTGTTGCGCTCCTCCGGCGCCGGCCGCGCCTTCAGTTTCCGCCGCAGCACGATCACCCGCCGTGACCGACTCCAGCCCTGCAACTGCAGTTCGCTCTCCACCCCCTCCCAACCTTGCCCCGCCGCCCGCCATCCCGCCTTCGTTCCCCGCCCTGCCAAACGCGTGATCAACTGAACCACGCCCTTGGTCTGCCGCAGCTTGAACAAATACGGCACCCCGCGCTCTTCGGCGCCCTGCATCATCTTCTCGTTGCCGTGCGCGATGTCGCCCCGCAGAAACGTCGGCCAGTCCTTCCGCTCGTGCGCGTCCAGCCAGCCCCACAGCGTCGGCTGCGCATACTCGCTCGCCGTCAGATTGCCCGCCTGCACATCCACATTCAGCACCAACTTCGCCGCCGCCAGCACCATCACCTGGTAAGCGTGCGACGGCCGTCCCGGCTTCATCGGGTTGTAGCCCACCCGCGCCTCCTCCTGACGTCCGTAGAGCGTCTTCACCGTCGCATCCAGATCCAGCACCCAATCCCCTTCCAGTAACGCCGCATACGTCTTCAGTGTCTGCCGGTCCATCCACAACGTCAGTGCCTCTTCATCTACTCCTGCGAACGCGCGCCGGATGCTGTCCTCGCTCCGCAGACAAGAGATTCCCAGCAACTTCGGCAGCACGCTATCGCCGCGCATCCCCGTGATGTGCGCGTAGCGCCGGTGCCCGCTCAACACACCGCATAGGATCGTACCGAGTATCTCGGCCTTGGTTGGCGCGTTGGGGCTGGAGTAACTCAGAGGGCACTGCTCGACGAACTCCTGCCAGATTCCGCTGGTCTGGAGGAACTCGAAGAAGTAAGTCAGCATGCCGTGCGGACTGATACCGGAGTCTTCCTCCCAACGCACCTGCATGGCTCCGCCCATCGTCTCCACCCGGTGCGGAGCCGGGTACTCCGATGGCTCGCGATTCGGTTCACCCGCAGGGTGAAGCGCCTCTGGCTTGTTCGATTCGCTCATCCCGCTTATTATCAACCACTTTGCACCCTCTGCGAGATCTCGAACTGCCGGATTTAGG
>CAIKND010000032.1 GCA_903828675.1 uncultured Acidobacteriaceae bacterium | reverse complement strand
CTTGGACAGGAGCGAAACGGTTCGATAGAATCGCTGCACGTTTTGAATGTGCAAATGCCATTTTCCGGTCCGAACTTGCGGCGTCTTATTTTAAAGGCGGCGCCCGCGCTTCTAGCCGCGCCGGCGCTGTGGTTGATGGACAGTCTGGCAAAGCGCGCAGGCGTGCTGCCTGAAAATGCCAACACTCTGCTGACGATTCCTATCGTCCCTGGCGCTGGAGTCCGGTTTTACGACAGAGCCATTGTGATCACCACCGCGGAAGAGGTGGCGGTACTTTCTTCGGTCTGTCCACATCTAGGTTGCCGCATCAACCGCGTTGAAGACGGCGATCTGGTTTGTCCCTGCCACGGCTCGAGGTTCAACGCACGCGGCGAGGTTTTGCACGGCCCGGCCAGCCGCAACATGCAACCATTGAGTTTTGAACTGGACCAGGCGGCAGCAGTTCTACGCGTCACCCTGGGCAATGGAGAGGCGCGAAGCAGGTGAAAGAGAAGCTTTGGCGCCGAATCCCTCCCTTGGGAATGGCCACACTTGCGGCCTTTGTCATTTGTGCCTTGACGGGGATCATGTTGGTGCCGGCTTACAGGCCCGACGCAGCGCTGGACTCGCTGGCGCTCCTCCTTCTCAAGAACCCCGCCGGCACGTTTGTCCGCAGTTTGCATTATTGGTCGGCACAGGCATTTCTGGTTTTCACCTTCGCGCACATCGTGGATCACTTTCTTCGCAAGAGCGAGGACAAGGTACAGTTCGGCATCTGGCTCCGGTTGTGTCTCTCTGTGCCCGTGGTTGCAGGCGTCATGCTTTCGGGATTTCTCCTGCGGGGAGACGCGGCTGGATTCCAGGCTTTGCAGGTTTTGCGGGCTATGCTCGGTTTTGTTCCTTTGATTGGAATCGAGTTGTCGCGGTTGTTGACCGGTTCAGGCCCAGACCTTACTACTGTCTATCTTCAGCACGCATGCACAGCCACATTGATGATCTGGCTGGTGACCGTTGATCACTCGCGGCGCATGATGCCGGATGCGCGGGCAGTCTGGTGGACGCTGCCCGTCGTATTGCTGCCCGCCTTGTTCCTCGTGCCAGGATTGGAATGGCGTGCTTCGGTGGTAGAGAAAGGGCCGTGGTATTTAGTCGGCCTTCAGGAGTTACTGCACTGGATGCCCCAACCGCAAGTTGTCATCTGGCTGGTGCTTGGCTGTCTGACGCTCTTGATTCTGCTACCTAAGTTTCCTCCTTTGTTGCAGTCGCGGCTCAAGTGGACAATGGCTATTGCAACTTGTTTCTATGCAGCTCTGACGATCGTGGGGCTTGGTTTTCGCGGCGATGGATGGAGATTGAAATCTCCGAAGGCAGTAAATGGAGAGCCGGCAAACTATCTTTCCTACAGAGCCTATGTTTCACCGGATGCAACACTGGTGAAACAGACTGTACCGATGATTGGCGGTCAACGCGAGGGCTGCCTTGCCTGTCACCAGGGCATGACCGGATTTTCGAGCGCGCACGAGCCGAAGACGCTGGGCTGTGCGGCCTGCCACCTGGGCAATCCATTCACGCTTAACAAAGTCTTGGCCCATTCTGGAATGACGCGCACGCCGGCCAATCTGGACGTCGTCAATCAGACATGCGGCACAGCCAACTGTCATGGCAACGTGTCGGAGCGGGTGCGTGGATCATTAATGAACACCATGAGCGGCGTGGTAGCGGTAGACAAGTGGGTCTTCTCCGAGAGCCGCGATCTGG
>CAIKND010000031.1 GCA_903828675.1 uncultured Acidobacteriaceae bacterium | reverse complement strand
GCGTCCGGCGGCGGCGATATGCGGCAAAATATGGTCCAGAAACTCACGTTCGCCCTTGCCGTCGAAGATGATCATAGGCATCTTGCGCGCGCCGAAGCGGCGCGTCAGATCCTGCGCGATGATGTTTTCAAGGAAAGTGGACTTACCGGCGCCGGTGCCGCCGACGATCACGCCGTGCTTGATTCGCACGGCATCAGGCCAAAGCCAGGGCTCCTTATGCACGTTGTAGCCGAGCAGTGTAGCGCAATTATTGTGCGTATCCGTGACGATTCGTGCATCCATGGCTGTGGGCACGACAACAGAGGGATGCGGCCAGTTCTCCTCGCGCTTTGTTCTTCTGCCAATGAGGTGGGCAACAATCAAGCCTCCGCCAAAGAACACGATGGCGCAGTCGAGAAAGATCTCCAGGCATTGGTCGTTGCGCAGATGGAGGCGGGAGACAGCGACATACCAGAGGAATCCGAACACCGCGCAGCCTACGAGAACTACGACACCGGCAGCATCTTCCGGCCCTGTGCGTCTGTATCCGGGTTGATCATAGTAAGGACTCATAGGCTCCGCCCCAGTGAGAAGTAAAGGAATACGCCCAGCAATGCGAGGACAAAGACGCCTGCCAGAATCACCAGCGAGCTTGGTTTCCAACGTCCCCGTGCATCGACGGGCTTCAGATCGTCGGCCAGCGCGGAGCGCAATGCCAACTCTGGATTCGTCTCCGTGTCTTCTGAGTGAAGTTTCCGGAGTGCCAGGCGTACCTCTTCCGGTGTGATGTAACCTGTGGCCTCCATGGCTAGAGCACCGCCTCGGCCGTAACAGGCCGGTTCTGGTCGATTCCAAAGTTCAGTTGATAAAGACGCGGTTGATTGCCATCTGTGCATTTGATGCCGATCACGCCAGTCGCTTTTTCGCCCGGCGCAAGATCGCGCGGAGTGGACTCCGGCTGCGCAACATCGAGAGCAACTCCGCGATGCGTTTTGAAGGATGCGTAAGTCTTGCGCCCGAGTTGGTGGTTGCGAAGGCTCACGAGCGAGACCGCATTCTTACCAGGCGTCTGCGCATAAACAACCGGTGTTGTTACGCGATACGGCGCCTCCGTTCTATTTGTTAGCGAGTACCGAATATAGATTTGGTCTCCGGCGCGGTATACCTGCTCAAGCGCAACTTGCACGCGATTGCTCTCAGCCTTGCTCGATTCCTGCCCAATGTCTTCCGCTCCCGCAAGTGTCTGAGTGAGAACCAATGTCGCTATTTTGCGAATCTCCTGCTCGGTTGGTTGGGCATCGGAGTGCGCGTCGGTGCGCGGATTAGGCGCGGGATCGGTGCGGATCAGCACGTCCATGGAGGAAAGCGAACCGGATGGATCGAGTTCGTAGCTCAGCTCCCGGGACGCCGTCCACACGAAGAGATTGGTCGAGACGCCCTGCTGAAGCGGCTTGATGAAGACCTTGTCTTCGTGGCGTTCGATCTGAAAGGTGTCCGCATCGCCAACGGCGAGCGTCGTAACCGGCTCACCGAATTCGAGAACGGTGAGATGGTTCGTCGAGGTTTCGACGTGCCGGATCTGGCCCTGGCCGGTCGTCTGCGCCCCTGCCACGGCGGCTGAAATAGCGAGAATCATGGTCAAGAGCGACTTCATAGCGGCCTCCTTGGGCGCAAGAAAGGAAAGGAGAAGCCACGGCTCGCGCAGTGACTTCTCCTTTGGGTTAAGAGCATCCCAGCGCGGCTGGAATACTCGTGTCCTCAAATGTCAGGTTCCGCTTCCCCTTGTACTGGAAGAGGAATACCCGCTTCACGCCTTCCGGT
>CAIKND010000030.1 GCA_903828675.1 uncultured Acidobacteriaceae bacterium | reverse complement strand
TGCACGTACTAGGAAGCGGCAGTACTTCCGAGCACTTCCGAGCAAGGCGCGCAAGATCGCCGCCTGCAACGAGTTGGATAGCATCGTGGCCCATCGCCGCGATGCCTCCGGGGGCGGCCCAGTATGGCATGCTGGGCCGCCGTATTCTCCCGTTGCTCACACCAATTCCTTCACCAAGCCGCAGTGTTCCCTCGCATAATAGGAGTTTTTCGCATATGAACAGTCTCTTCATCACGTTTGAAGGCTGCGACGGCCTCGGCAAGAGCAGGCAGGCGGAGATGCTGCGCTGAGAGCTGGAATGCCGCGGCCACCGGGTATATTTCACGAAGGAGCCGGGCACCAAATTCGGTTGTGGCTCCCCGCTGGGTGCAGAGGTACGCGAAGCGGTCTTCCATCTGGAGGACCCGGGGCGGACCTTGCCCGAGGGCGCGCAACAGCTCTATCTGCTGGCTGACCACATCGACAACGTATCGCGCCTGGAACCGCACCTGCACGCCGGACATACCGTAGTCTGCGACCGCTATTCGGATTCCGCGCTCGCCTATGCGGCAGTCTATGACCCGCCCACGCCCGACTCGATCCTGAGATTGTGGGAACAATATCGCGGGCCTGCGCCGGACATCACTGTCCTGCTGATTGCCCAAGGCAAGGTAGTCGATGACGGAGCGGGCGGGTGCTATGCGGATATCGGCTGGGCTCTCGACCGCGCGCGGAAGCGCCTTGGCGCCGAAGCCGGCAAACAAAGCGGCAAGGCGTGGAACGACCACTACGCCCAGCGTCTCGTGCAGCGCATCTATCTGACGCTGCTGGCTGGCGAGCCGCGCACCGTGCTGATCCCGGTCGAGGAAAAGGACACAGAGACCGACGTGCATCAGCGCGTCATGGCTGCGATTGAAAGGCGGCTGAAGAGGCAACCCGATCTGGCCGCCTCTGGTCATCGGACAGACAGGTTGCCGGTCGCGCTCTGAGCGTGTCCGACAGCTTTGCCGATCCCCCACCTGCAATTCCCTTGACCTCAACTCTCACTTCACATTACCGAGCTGCGCGGCTTCTTCGCAGCGACAAGGAACGATGCGTATGCCCAGCCGGCTTCATGAGCTTGACGGCTTTTGGGATCGGGTCAGTTTCGCCTGTGCCGTTGTCGCACATAGCGCCCGAACCACTCGACAATTCGATTCTTGCTTTGAGATGCATGACGGCGATGCTGTTGCCGCCGCTATGGTGCGGCGGGCAAAGGCACTCCCGGATGGACCTTTGGCGCGAAACCTCTTCCCACGCTACCTCGGCCCCCGTGCACTTGCGAGCTACGAAGCCACAAAGCACCTCAGCCGAAAACAACTCGAAAACTACGCCGCTGATCTCCGCAAAGAAGCCATTCGCGCGAACGATGCCTGGTGGGCCGCAGAGCGTGCGGCCGGCAGGTTGCCATCGCTACCCCAGGAACAGGCCTAACGTCACCAGTTGGCTTGCCTTTATGACCAACAAGCATGAGCGCGGAATATCGCGGCTACGGCCATCGTAGGAGTTCATCAACCATGAAGCAGCCAAATCTGCACGGCCCGAAGCTGGCAGACGTATACACCCCCGAGCAAATCGAGGCCCTGCGCCGCGAGCTGGTGCCGTCTTCCCAGGCAACGCCAGTAAGGTTTCAGCTCAACGGCCAAACCATGTTCCTGGAATCGGGCTACTTGCAGCCGAAGGGGATCAACGTCATACATCAATACGTGTACTGGAACTTCACCAGGGCGACGGCGGAGAAGATCGCCGCCGCCTTGAATGTCAAAGCAATTTTCTCCGAGTAAGGAGTCCGGTATGCCCTGCAGATTCTGTGGAGAGTAGCCTTTTCATCCCCCGTCTGCCTGTTTCTGGAGCCACCGGCCCAAGCCCCGATTCTGTTCTGTTCCGCTTGCGGTCATCCACCAAATAAAGCGGCGCCAAAAGCGGCACCGAGCAAATCACGTAAATCCTTTAGAATCGCACGGCCTGCGGATTTTCGGTCCGCAGCGTCATAAATATCCGCCGATGCTCTTCCATGAGCATTCAAAAACGCATCCGAGGCGGTCAAAAAGTGGCACCAGAAGCGGCACCAGATTTCACTTGAAATTCCGCTCTGTATCCCCTCGGATTTTAGTCCCAATCGATGCAGAAGTCACCGCAGACTCGCCGGATGCACGGCCAGTCTCAACCGTCCAGTTCGCGGCGCAGGTGCATCTCCGGATCACGTCGCAAGAGAGAACGGTATTTTCGTTTATGGCGTATAGCGCTAATAGAGGCAGTGCACTATTAGCGCCTTGCTGCAAATCAGTGCTACGCGGCGAGTCCGTCAATAAGCCTCACAACTGAGTGACCTCCACCAAGTTTTTCCACTCGCACTTGTACGACGATGCGGTCGATCATCGCAGCAACGTGAGTAATGACAGCTACTTTACGTCCTCGACTGTGCAGCGATTCAAGCGCATCGAGGGCAATGTCCAGAGTCGCCTGGTCAAGTGAGCCGAAACCTTCATCAATAAAGAGTGTATCCACAAACGAAGAACGCCCTTCAAGCCCGGAGAGCGCCAGGGCCAGTGACAAAGACACCAGAA
This sequence comes from uncultured Acidobacteriaceae bacterium, assembly GCA_903828675.1. GTDB lineage: Bacteria > Acidobacteriota > Terriglobia > Terriglobales > Acidobacteriaceae > Telmatobacter. The sequence goes on along the minus strand of CAIKND010000030.1, from coordinate 10,603 downwards.
AGCGCTCACCGCCTGACAGGCTCCGTGCAGCACGGAGTTCATCTGCCATATCACGATCCACTACATGCACCGCAAGGTCCGACGTGATGCCCTGTGCCAATTGGTAGCGCGGACCTATGGCGCTCAAGTGATCATTTGCCAGCCGGACCAAGTGTTCGAGGGTAATGCCTTGAACGAACTTGCGGAATCGAGAGCCATCGGGTGACCCGATGGCATCGTCTACTGCCTGCCATATATCAAGTTGCGCGCGCTTAGCGTCTATCTCCGCTCCGAGTGCTCGTGCTTCGTCTTGTGCCTGTTTGTCGCGTTTCAGTTCGGACGCAATTTCGCCGAATCGTTGTTGTTGCGTGCTGATTTCCTCATTCAGTGTGTTGATGGAGGCCAATAGTTCCACCGCGCCTACTCTCTCGTCAACACTGACACGCGCTGTTCCGAGGTCGGCCGTTCTGGTCGCCACGTTTGCTTGAGCGATATTGAGGGCATGGTCGATCCTCTGTAGGCGTGCCCGTGTCTCTACTCGATTTTCACTTGGCATCCTCAGGCGTTCTAGTACCCACTCGCACGAAAGACCTAACTCAGTGCAGGCTTTGTTAAACGTCTTCCGCGTTTCAGCCGCGCGTCTCTGAGCCTCGACACTTGCGGCCACTGCTTGTTCGTAGGCTACGACCGCTCCACGATGCGCGGATGCTGCCGCACTTTGTGCTGCGCTTGCGCTATTGTCGACCGCACTCGCTGCAAGCCGTGCATCGTTGAAGCGTCTGCGGTGCAATTCGGTCGCTTCACCATTCAGGAGCATAGCCCGCTGTCGCAGTTTGTCCTCCAGTGCTGCATTTCGTGTTGCCAAATCGGCCTGGGAACGTACCAACAATTCGCGGGTGGTTAGAAGGATCGTGGCGGCTTCAGCGCATTTCGGCTTGAGTTCCTGCACTGTGCGCTCAAGCAAGCCAATTCGCTCCTTCAGTTCACGATAAGTAGTTGTTTTGAGTTGTAGTTTACGGCGAGTGCCAGCCGCGTCTTGCTGCAGGTCTTTCAGAGAGATACCAGCACTGGTTAAGAACGGACTCAGTTGGCGTTCGAGTGCCTCTATTTCACGCGTAATCCCGCCCATCGTTGCATTATGTTGTTGGAGAGTAAGTTCAGCCGCATGATGCTCTTCGATTCTTTCCTGTTTAGTGCGCAGCTCAGTTTCATATTGCGTTTGCGCAGTGGTCCTCTGTTTCTGTACCGCATCGATCTGCAAGCGAATTTGCTTGGCATCAGCGAGCGAACCCTTGACCTGCTTCAAGGCTGACGATGCTTCACGTCCAAGTGTTTCCAGCTCTTCTTTTGCCTCGGTCTCCAATGAGGACGGCAATGGATTTGTCAACTCAAATGCGGCGACAATTGCAGCAATTGCTGGCCGCAGTTCGGTAAACTCCTTGACCGCTCCAGCCAGCACTAAGCGGGCAGCAACTGTGCTACGGACCGCCTCCTTTTGGCGAGCCGCCGCTACTGCTTGTAGAGCACTATGCTCCGTGATGAGGTTGGCAGCGTGTGCGATGGTTTCATCGAGCTTGTGCCGTTGGCTTCGCAACGTCTCCGCCAGTGTCTGGAGTGCCTCTATTGGATGGTGTTCATCGGTGACGAGACCGTATGGATGCTCCGCGGCACCACAGACTGGACAAGCCTCGCCAGGTAACAAAAAGCTACGCAGGAGTTCAGCCTGCTGTGACACACTTTGCTGAGCAAGTTCATCGAGTGGCGCAAGCTGTGTACGGGAGGTAATGTCCCGATCCATCTGATTCTTCGCAGCGTCGAGGTTGATTCGCGCCTGTTCATGATCCGCAAGTGCCTGAGCCCGATTGCGTTCTCCTTCTTCAAGATTGGTAGTAGCCACTATTGCTCGTTCTGCAAGCTGGCAAGCCTCTCTTAGATCGAGCACAAGTTGATTCAATCCCGTCTCTATGGTTAACAGCGTGCTTTCATCCAGACTGTTCAATTGCTCGCGGAGGGAACTCTCTTTCTGCGTCAGTTCTTTGCGCGATTGATCGGCGGTTTGAATTCGGCTCTCGGCTTTGTTCACATCCGCCAGTAGATTGGTCACCGTCGTCTTCGTGGCTTCAGCATCCTGTGCCTCTGAGTTGTTAGAGATTATGTTTTCTTCGCGCCGCTGCAACAGCGCGAGAACGTCTTCCCAGCGTTCGGACAGCGAAGCAAATCCGCTTTGTCGATCAAATTGCTCCGTGGCCAGCTGGCGCTCTTTTGTAGCTTTGTCCAACTTGCGTTGCAAGGCTTCGATCGAGGTATTCTGTGCTGTGACAGAAGCTTCGGTGTTGTGAACCTCATGTTGTGCCTTCTGAACCTCGTCACGAGCGGAGGTAATCTGCGAGTCTAGCCCCTCCGCCTCAGACCATACTGGCCCAAATCTCTTGTAGACGGCTTCGGCTTCCCGTGTGGCTTCGCTGGCCTTTGCCAACGAAACCTGCGCCCCCTCCGCTATTCCCGCCGCTCGACTCTGTTCAATTTCCGTATCCGCAACCTTCTGCCCGACACCAGGTAACGTCTTGCCGGCCTCCTCAGCTAGCAAGTACTCGCCCCGTAGGGGTTCAACAACATCCAACTCAGCTAATGCCGTGAACTCTTCCTGGGCCTCGGCCTTCTTTTGCTGCGCAATCGCAAGCTGTTCTTCGGCGAGTCGTAAACTTTCTTGTGCTGCGGTAATGATCCGCCGCTTTTCCAGCTCTTCAGCTAGCTTCGTGCGTTCGGCTCCTTGCTCTTCAATGGTCTGCGTAAGAATCTCCTGGGCTTTTTCGAGTGATTGCCGCACATCAGGAGGAAGCATTCCAATGTCGAGGCGCTTCTGCTCTAGCGAATCCATCTCACGGTGCAGTTGATCAGTTCCTTGCCGCACGCGTGTGGAGATAGAACCATATATCTCTGTACCTGTTACCTTTTCAAGCAAGTCGGCACGTTCGCGCTCCTCTGCCAGCAGAAACGCGTCGAAGTCGCCCTGAGCAAGCAAAACCGTTCGCCTAAATTGTTCGAAGGTCAGGTCGGTTCGCTCCTCGACCACCTTCAGTACCGACGTGATACCATCGGCGACTGCACTATCGTCGGCCAACCGCTTCAGTGATCGCTGCGGGGGTTGCAATCGTCCATTCGCCTTACCGCGAGCGCGTGCAACAGCCCACCGCGCACGATAGCCGATGCCGTCTTGGCCAACAAAGTCCACCTCGGCAAAGCCCGCCGCAGCTCCGCGTCGTAGTATTGCCCGTCCGTCGCTGATTGAAAGTTCCTTGCCACTGGGATCTGGGACGTTCTCTTGTCTTCCTACCGCAACACGCGGATACACTCCGTATAGCGCAAGACAGAGAGCATCAAGGATGGTGGATTTACCCGAGCCGGTCTCGCCCGTGATGGCAAAGAGTCCGGCTCCGGCTAGTGGCTCCGCTGTAAGGTCTAACTCGAACGGACGCGCTAGGCTTGCGAGGTTCTCTCCGCGAATTGCAAGAATTCTCATCGTCTTAAACCTCCGCTTGGACGCGATGAAATACTTCGAGGTGATCCACCGTCGGTTCGGCATTGAATCTCTTTGCAAACGCCAGCTTGAACATCTCCTCGGGATCGCGCTCGGCAAGATGAGTGAAGGCATCTGCCGCCGTGTCCGATTGGGCCGCAACTCCAGCAAGGGGTTGTACCCGCGCCTCGACGATGCGCACAGGAAAACCCTCAGCAATGCGATCCAATTCTTCTCGATAGCCAGAAAGCAGTCCCTCACGCGCCAGGCGTACCTGTACGAAAGGCCGCAGATGAGGTTCGAGGTCACTCGCCAGCCCCAGCTGTGCCAAATGGTCGTGCAAATCAGTGAGCCGTATCTCCCCCATAGCGGGGAGACGCAAGAACGGCAGAGGCCGTTCTATTGGAATCTGCTCCATCGTTACTCCAGTGCTGTCGATTGAGAGCAGCGTCACGCTATGCTTGTAGGGCTGCTCAGTGGCCGAAAGCGGGATTAGCGATCCGCTGTATCGAACTGTATCGCGGCCCACGCGTTGCGCTTTGTGCAAATGGCCAAGCGCCACATAGCTCGCCTCAACCGGAAAGACATCATGGGAGACTGCGTGCTGGCCCCCCACGAGAATCCGCCGTTCAGCGCCTTCGGACTCAATAGCACCCATCACATGAAGGTGGCCGGTGACGATCAGCGGTACACCCTGGAGCTTTGGCCGGACGCTCTCATATAACTCGTCGTACAACTCCTTCACAGCCCTCACAACAGGCGATCCAACCTCGTCTTCCAGGCGCGTCAGATTCGGCAAACAGGTCGCAGTCGGATACGAGACGGCGAGTATGTGAAGAAAGACCTCTTGATGCCCGTCGGCGAGTACAACGTGGTGCCGCTCGGCGTCGATCCTGCCGTCGCGCCGCCGCACATTCCCGACTACCCGCACGTTGAAGCGTGCGAGCAACGGATGTGGCGCTTCCAACCGACCTGCGGCATCATGGTTACCAGCAACGATCACTGTCTTCATGGTTGGTCGCGCACGATGCAACCGTTCAATCGTCTCGTAGAACAGCCGCTGTGCCTCGCCCGATGGATTCTGGCTATCAAAAATATCGCCCGCCACTACCAGCACGTCGATTTCCCGTTCAGCAATAATTCCAATCAACTGGTCGAATACTCGGGCCTGCTCGTACTCGCGTGAATAACCGCGCAGTGTCTGGCCTATATGCCAGTCCCCGGTATGTAGCACACGCACCATAGCTCGATCACTCCCGCACCTATGAGGACACAACAACCCATCAACCCGCAGCTGCAAATTGTTTATACCTACAGCGCCAGCGCATTGATCTCCAGTTCCAATGCCTCCATCCCCGCGAGAATGGCGGCGAATTCAGGCGGCTCGCGGTAGAACATTTCACGCATCTCGCGGTAGTCCCGTTCCAGAGCTGCAATCTGACTCGGAGGTGGACTCAATCGGAATGAACCCGGCTTTGCCAAATCGTAGTGTGCCCAGGAAGAGTAGTAGAACCGCTCCTTGAACTCGACTACCGATTTCAGCAAGGCGAGATTGGAAAGGGCGGCCAGTTTGATGGGGCTTCCTGCCAACTTGAACAGGTCGTAGTAATGGCGCGAGTAACGGACCGGAATTGTTCCGGGGCGATGAGCTTCCTGATGCAGAATCGTGGCCTTCTCCCAGAACGTTCTCTCTGCATCGATGGCGATGACCGAGCAACCTGGATCGTTGAAGGCCCCCGGAAAAGACTGAGCAGCATACGGCTGAATGGTGTGGGGACTGGACGGAATCCAAGACGCAAGAGGCCCAATCTCCAGCCGGACAGCCGGACGGATGTATTCAGCCGAGAATGCTGCCGGATAGAACACGTTCACGGTGTGCGGATCGTCTTCGTCGATACCCGCGACAACGCCCGACACCGATGCGAAGAGTTGGGTTAGTTGACCGAGCAGCGGCCCCTTGATGTACGCAGCGGCCTTTGCATTCATCTCCTGGTTGTAACGGCTCTGCTTTGTCTTCGATTGGATGGCTTGGTAGGGATCGGTGCCCTCATCGTGGCCGTAGCCAAGCAGTCGCCAATCGAGGATCAGGTCGATGTCCTCTGAAAAACGGTCAATCAATCCGAAGACTTTAGAAAGGCTCGTGCCGCCTTTGAAGACCATCTGACCCTTGAGCGCCGGTTCCGCAAAGAGATGTTTGAGAATCCAGCAAACCCAGAAGTCCTTTTCGACAATGGCAGGGTTCATGCCGAGCCGGCTTGCCGTCTCGCTGAACAAATCCCGCCTGTCTTTTGGCGGTCCGGTGGCGATCCTATCCATGAAGCTCCTATTGAGTGATTTGCTGGATTGCGCTGTAGACCCATCCCGTCGCCGTTTTGGTATCGGCCAGCACCTTGCCGCGCAGCGATTCCGGCAGCCAAGTTCGAATCTTGGCGATGACCTCTGGAGTGATCCGCTCTTGGCCAAGCGCCTTGAGCGCCTGAACGATCAGACCGCTCTCCTTGAGCTTAACCCCTGCTTCCTTCAGGGCTGTATGCTCGAAAGTCAGAGCCGTATTGCCGACTTGGTAAGTTCTGTCGGGTCCATCCGATAGATAGACGACACGTGCTGGGACTTGAGTGGAAAGCCCAAGAAAGTTCAGCGCCGTTGCGCCGCTGGGTTGGATGCGCCAACGGAACTTCCGCGCCAGAGCCCGCGCAACCTGGTCAATATCAGGACTGAGGTGCTGATCGAGGAGCTTGCTGAACTGCGGATAGTCGTAAACGCCGCGAATGACCCGGCGAATCTCGCCTCGCTTCTCCAGCCGGTGGAGCGCCGAATCGACAGTGGGGCGGCCTCCGAGGTCCAGAAAGTCGCGCGGCGAAAATGCCCACCCTCTTCCGGTTCCTCGAATCCTATATTCTGCCTTATTTTCAATTGTTTGGCGCATATATTCCTCATATATTCTGCAAGAAAAAATACCACTTTTCCCTTGCAAATGCAAGAGATGACCCGCATGGAGCGCAGAATGAGCTAACCGATTTGTCTATTTAGTTGGCGCTAAACTCTTGTGGGACATGCGCCTACCCCATCGGCCCAACGTGCCTGATACCGGCGAAGAGGTTCCCGCGCAAGGCCAACGCAACGGTCTCTCCAAGAGGTTCAGGTGGCCGCAGATTTATTCGACTTCACCCTGTTTTCATCTTTTCCAAGTGAGAGACCATGCACCGGGTGATTGACACGCCTCAGAAGACTGTTTGCCTGGGCCGCAGTGAGCAGTCTGGTCCGGAGAGCATCCGCGATGGCCAGGCGGGCAATGTCTGTCCGGTGCGTGGTCGAGAAAACATCCATAACCGAGCGTTCTACCGAGGTGATCGGCATTCCCTCATGCCGGCTGATCTCCTGCGGTGAGAGGTTGGCCCGATGAATCACGATCCATTCGGGGTGCTCCCGCCGTAACCGTGCCGACATCGGAACAGTGAGGTCCACGTGCGCAGGGTTCACATCCGAGATTCCGTAAAGCAGCAGTGCCGTCTCATGAGACAGCGCGACGCGCTCTGGTCCTTGGCTTGCCTGTGCCCACAGAACAGCTTCGCGGTACTGGGCAAGCGGGTCTGCCGGAAAATGCGCGATCCGGTAGACCCCTCTGCTCGTTCGCTCCAACCGGCCACGCTGCGCGAGCCGCACCAGCACAGAGTCTTGGATTCCCAGGGCGCGGGCTTCTTTCGACGTGAGCAGGCCATCATGCTCTTCGGCAATTGCATACAGCTCGTCCATGCGAGTGCGTGGCATGGATAGAGTATGCAGCCGCAATACCACGATGTCAATATAGTTCCATAGTGGAACTATATTGACACTCTATGCACCTGCCGACGCTGGCACCTTCCTGAACAGACCTCTTCACCTTCGCAATCGAGAAACGAGTAAACCATGACTCCTTCCGCCCTCATCGAGGCGCTTAACTGCGCCCTCAGCGAACACGTCCCCGTGCATATTTGGGGTGCCCCCGGCGTCGGCAAGTCCGAAATCGTCCGCGACCTGGCCGCCGCACAGGGCTGTGAATTCATCGACCTGCGCGCCGTTCTGCTGGACCCCGTTGACCTGCGCGGCCTTCCCTGCATCGATGGTGACACCACCAAGTGGCTCATACCCAACTTCCTGCCTCGTGACGGTAAAGGCATCCTTTTCCTCGACGAGTTGACCTCTGCGCCGCAGATGGTCCAGGCCGCTTGCTACCAGTTGGTGCTGGACCGCCGGTTGGGAGACTATGTCATGCCTGCCGATTGGGAGATACTTGCTGCCGGCAACCCAGCCTCGGAGCGCGGCGTTCACTTTGCCATGCCCCGTCCCCTGCGCAACCGCTTCTTGCACCTCACGCTGGAACCGAACCTCAAGGATTGGTGCAGTTGGGCCATCCTCCACAAAATCTTGCCCCAGGTCATCGCCTTCCTGCGCTTCCGGCCCAATCTGCTGCTGGCCCCCGGCGACATAGTCGATGCCAACGCGTGGCCGACACCGCGCTCCTGGGCAATGCTCTCCCGCGTGCTCAAAGCCTGGTACGCCCGTCAATCCAAACTCAACGACCTGCTGCTCCACATGTTCAACGGAGTCGTAGGAGAAGGCGCCGCCGCAGAGTTCTTCTCCTTCCTGCGCCTGTTGCACGAACTGCCCTCTACCGACGAGATTTTGCTCAACCCAACGACCACGAATGTCCCGGATGACCCGTCCGCGGCCATCGCCGCCGCAACTGCTCTGGGACGGGTTATCAACGACCGGAATGTAGGCCAGGCTGGCCAGTACCTCTCCCGGATGGAGGCCGAGTACCACGTGCTCGCCATGCGCGACGCCGCTTTGCGCGATAGCTCCATCACCAAGACTTCATCCTTCATCGATTTCAGTGTCCGGTTTGCCGGGGTGGTAGGCTAACGGCCGCCCCATCAACCTCCAAGGAGTTACGTCATGGATCTGTCCACCAAGGCAATGCTGGCTGCCATTCATATCAGCCTCTGGACTGCCCGCAAGCATGACCGCAAGGTCAGCCGCGAAGTCGCCACCCTCAATGGCGCCAACGAGCAGGCCGGGCGCTACAACAAGCGCCTGTTTTGCGAAGCGCCCAAACTCGACGAGATTCAGACAATTGCTGGCCGCATTCGCCAGTATTTCTACCGCGTCACTCTTCCCTGGAGCGACGAGGGGTTGCGCATCCTGCCCGCCGAACTCTACTTCGAGTTCAACGCGCAGATGCGTGACTTTGCGGCCGAGTTCCGCTACGCGGTTGACGAGTTTCTGGACGCCTATGACACCTACGTGAAAGAGGCTCAACCGATGCTCGGCAGCCTGTTCCGGCTCAAGGACTACCCGCCCGCGGACAAGGTGAAGGAAAAGTTTGCTCTCCGGCCGGAGATTCTGCCGATCCCGACCGGCGACGACTTCCGCGTCAGCCTGTCGGAGGACGAGCAAGCCCGCATTGCCCGCGACATCGACGCTTCCACTCGCGCGGCGATCGGAGACGGCATGCGCGACCTGTGGATGCGCCTCTACGAGGTAACCAACCACATGGCAAGCCGCCTGGCCGACCCGGAAGCCCGCTTCCACGGGACGCTGGTCTCGAATGTCAGTGACCTCGTAGAGCTGTTGCCTCGGCTCAACATCGTTGGCGACCCCAACTTGGCCGTCCTTACCGAACAGGTGCGCCAGCAGCTATGCCAACACTCTGCCGAGTTGCTGCGCAACAGCCCGGCAACGCGCCAGCAGACAGCTGCCAGCGCCGCCTCGATCGCACGCACCATCGCCGGCGTTCTTGCCATCGACCAAACCCCTGCGGAACCTCCGCAGAACGAAGAAGCCAGCCCGGAGCCGGTTCCTGAAGAGACAACCGGCACCGAGGATTCCATCGAAGTCGAAACCACCGCAATCCTGGACCACATGGCTGCCTATATGTGCGTTCCGGCTTGAACCAACTCCAGTTCGCCGTCACCGCGACCAACTTCTCGTGCGACGGCGAACACCGAGGAGCGCCAATGGCAACTGTGAAACCGACCGCTATCGACCGCATCCGGAAGGCCCGGGCCGTCCTGCTCCTGGACCACCCCTTCTTCGGTGCACTGATCTTCCGGCTAACACCGGTCTCCGTCCCGAGCATTCCTACCATGGCGACGGACGGAAAGAGCCTCTTCTACAACCCGTCCTTTGTGGATGAACTGCCGCCCGACCAACTGGTGGGAGTGCTTGCCCACGAAGTCATGCACCCCGCCCTCCAACATCACACCCGGCGCGGCAACCGCGACCGGGAGAGATGGAACGAGGCTGCCGACTATGCCATCAATCCCCTGGTGCTCAACGCCGGGATGGCGCTGCCGAAGGATGCCCTGAGTAACTCCCGTTTTCACAACCTCAGCGCGGAGCAGATATACAACAGGCTCACTGAGGAAGAATCCGGGAATTCGTCGAGCTCAAACTCCCCTCAATCGTCAGGCTCGTCAAGTAATTCAGACACGTCCAGCGATAGCCAATCCAGCCTGCCGACCCTCATGGACAACCAGGTTCCTCAACCGCCCGCGACTCCGGGCGGATTCGGCCAGGTTCTCGACGCCCCGAATCCCGAGGCGCCCGGTCAGCCTTTGTCCGATGCCCAGCGTACCACTGCCGAGGCCGAATGGCGCGCTGCGGTCCATGAGGCTGTGGCCGTCGCACGGATGGCAGGCAAGACGCCCGTTGGTGTGGATCGCGCTCTTCGCCAAACGGCGGAGGCCAAAGTTGACTGGAGAGACAGGTTCCAGCGCGCGTTCGCCTCCACGATCCCGAACGACTACTCCTGGATGCGCCCCAATCGCCGCCTCATCCACGCCGGTCTCTACCTGCCCGGCATCAGTCGGGAAGGCGTTGGCGAGCTGGTGATCGCCATCGACTGCTCCGGATCAATCAACGAACGGCAACTGGGCCAGTTCGCAGGCGAGGTCAATGCCCTGATTGAAGAGCACAGGCCTGAGAAGGTCCACCTGCTCTACTTCGACACCCTCATCCACCGCCACGATGTCTATTCCTGTGGTGAAACGGTTACACTCACGCCGGTGGGCGGCGGCGGCACGGATTTCGCACCCGTATTCGAGTACGTTGAACAGCAAGGACTCG
>CAIKND010000029.1 GCA_903828675.1 uncultured Acidobacteriaceae bacterium | reverse complement strand
GGGCCGGGTCGTCCTGCCCCTCGACCATGGCCTCCAGCATCAGCCGTCCGGACACACCCACCACGTTGGTGGCCACAGAACCCAACTTCACGTTGGCGTCTTCAAGCAACTTCTGAATGCGATTGCGGATGCGAGTGGACTCATCTGTGATTTGCGCCCGTTGCCGGGTCAGATCACGCAGTTCCCGCTGCCAGCGTGGAGGAATGAAGCTTCCCTTCAGTAATCCGTGCTGCAGCAGTTGTGCGATCCACTGGCAATCCGCCACATCGGTCTTCCGCCCAGGTACGTGCTTGATCATGCGGGCATTGACCAGAAGCACCTCGAAATCACTGTCCAGCACATTAAAAATCGGCTTCCAATACACCCCCGTCGATTCCATGGCCACATGCGTTGCCCCCTCGGCCTTGAGCCACTCTGCCATGGCCGTCAGCTCCCGCGTCGTCGTTGCCCAACGCCGGATCTGATGACGCAGTTTGCTCCCCACTTCCATTTCACGCACGCAGACTTCAACCGAATCCTTGTGCACGTCCAAACCTGCACAGCAGGCGATCAGAATATCCATCCTCTCCTCCTTCGGCTTCCTGTGCGGGGGACATCGATCGCAGCATTCAGTCTGCAGTTCGTGCTACCTTGCGGTGCGACAGTTTCGGGTTCGAGACGATGTCCCGGCCAGACTGCAAAGCGGGCTCAATTAAGGCGCCACAGAAAAACGGCTTCCCTCCCGCACAGGCCGCCAAAACCATTTTCATCCTTTCTGGGTGCGGATGCGCCCCATGCTGGACTGCAAACCTTGCCGGTCTTTTTGCCGACTGAGATGCGGAGAAACTGAAGCGGCATGTGCCGTCACTCCTTTTTTTGAAGAGTGCGAATGTATGCGATTACCTCTTGCAGTTCCTTGTCAGTAAGCGAGTCACTCCAGGGCGGCATATCTCCTTTTCCGCTCTTTGCGATGGTGAACAAGTCGGCATCAGACTTTTTGACGACTTCAGGGGACATGAAGGATGCGGCCTTGAAGCGCTTGCCGGCGGGCGTGCTTGCGTCGCCGGCTTCGCCGTGGCACATTACACAATTCGCCTTGTACGTATCCGCACCGGGGCTCTGTGCGCGTCCAAGTGCGGCCCAGGCAAGGGCGGCAACGAGTACTGCTGCTTTTGAAAGCTTGATCATCTCTTCTCTCCTTTGACGGGTTCGATTAGGGCAATTGGCTCTTCGGTTTCATTTCTCCGGCGTTGGTTAGAATTCGTGTCGCACGCTCATGGTGAGAACATCGCCATGAAAGGTGCGCGGCAGGGTCGGGCCTACAGCGGAATCTTCGACGTAGCCGTAGTAGTTCCACGCTGCCTTCCAGGTCCATCCAGGGGCAATGGTGAATGCGGCATCGGCAAACGGCATTTGGTATTTCGACCGCAACGAGCCCTGAACCTGGAGGGAATTCAGCACTTCGGAATCGCCACTGGAGGCTGTCATCATGTAGCCCACGTTGGCATGGATCCTTTTGGCTGGCGCCAGCATGAGGCTCGCCGATCCAAAATTGACGGGGTCGTTATAGTAGCCAGTGCCGAGGAAGGGCTGGATGTTGGCGACCGATCCGGCGATTTGGCAAGTTCCCGCTCCCGGCAACGGCGCAGACGAGAAATAGCAAAGATCGGTACGAGAGAAATCGTTGTTGTAGGCGTAGTTGAGTTCGAGCGACCATTTATCGCTTGGTTCGATTGAGGTTCCAAGTGAGAAATCCCGCGAATGAGCCAGGTAATGAACGAACTGAACGTTGTCCCGGCTCTCTTGAATTCTGATGGCGCCGGCGAAGTTCATCCAAGGCTGTGGCTTGTAGAAGGTTCGCAAGGTATAGTTCTGCAACTGCCTGGGGCTGATTCGAGTGAAAGCTTCGTCCGCGTACATTGCGTCCACGTTGAGCTTGATACTGAGTTGGTTGGTGGGCTGGGCGGCCATGCCAAACAGTCCCCAGTGTTCGTGGATCTGGTTGTTCTCGATGGCTGGGGTGCTTGCCGGAGTCACGGTGCAGGTTCCATCCGCGTTCAACGTGACGGTTGCGCAGGCGCCTCGATTGGCAAACGGCGGAGTGAAGGTGGACGTGGTGGTGCTGCGGAGAGTCTTGATGATGGTGCGATCGCGGTAACGGTAGCCGAGCGAGAGCTTCAGCTTTTCCATGGGAGAGTAGGCCGCGACAAATGTATTGGCCCTGGCGGTTTGCGCGAAATACTCCTGCCGGTATGCCTGGGTCATATCGGCGGCTGTTCGACTGGTGTGGAGCGGGCAAGTGGCCGCCGTATAAGGAGGCGGGCAGAGCGAGGTGCTGAAGAAGTTGGATGTGTAGGCGAGGCTTGTTCCGAATTGTGTTTCCTGGTGAGGCGTGGTGACGCCGTTGTCGCGGAAAGAGCGGAAATCAAATACGTCGGAAATTTCAAATTTCGGCGCGACCTTGATGGTTACCCCGTAGTCGGCAGAGACGTTGATGCGCGGCAGAGATCCCAGGTGGCTGTTTGGGCCAGTGCCGAAGTAGCGGATGATGTTTCTACCTGTGGTGTTGATGGAACTGTCGCTCCAGCCCGCATACGCCTCGTTGTAGTGGTTTGATTCGAGACTGCCGCTGCTATAGAGAATCCGGCCATTCATGGTGACACGGGGAATTGAAGCGCTGGTAAAGCGGAACTGCTCGGTTGGAAGCAGGGTTCTGACCGGCTCGTAGCGATGATAGTTCAAGGTTCCGTTGCAGGTGGGAATTACTGTGTTTGTGGTCCCCGCGACGAGGCAGGTATTGGCCGCCGTCGTGAAGATGTTCAGTCCCAATGACACCGGCGTGCCATCCGCCAACTGATAACCGAACCCGGCCATGTTCCATGTGGTGTCCTGCTTGAAGTGCGTCACGTACTGGTCATAGCTGAGCGCAGTTTTCTTGTGGAAGAGCTTCCAGTCGGCCCCGCCGGTATAGACGTCGTTGCTGTAGCGCCACCATTGATTGAGCAGGGGATTGGTGTTGCTCTTGCTCACGTTGGAAGAAAACGAGGGTCCTTCGACCGCGGTCCGCCAAAAGCCTGCACGGAGACTTACTTTCGAAATCGGAAACAGCGTGAGGTTGACATCGCCGGTCTTGCGTACGGTGTTGAACAGGTGAGGCGAATCCAGGATGGGGACATACGGGACCGCATTGTTGGGGACCAGGGAGTTCGCGAACAAGTCATAGTCGAAGTATTGGCGATTGCGGCGGAAATTGGCATCGAGCTTGTACGTTTTGCCTTTGAACATCCTCAAGATCGTGGCTCCGTACGGATCGCCGCCGTAGCCAAAACTGTTTGTGTTCAGGTCGTCAAAGAAAGGGGTCTTCCTTGGATCCACCGAATGAATGGTGAGCGAGTGGCTTAAGATGCGCGGGCCTGTTCGCTGGTTGACCATGGTGTTCCACATGGCTCCACTGCCGGAGCGGCCCACCATGTGGCCGCCCAGTTCAACACTCTCGTGGACTGCGTAAACATGTTCGGCCTTCCTGGGTTTTTCTGGAGCAGTTTGAGCCCACGAACTGACCGGCGTGATGGTCAGGATGCCAGTTGCGAGCGCGAAGACGAGCCGGATGGCGCGCCCAGTGGTCCGGGACCTGTTTCCGGACTGTGGTCTCAGAGCGATTGAGATATGCGTCGTCATTTTGTCTCCCTTCACCGAATGAATGTGTCTACGACATTTGAGCCGTGAATTTGCGAGTGGCAAATAACGCAGGAGGTATACTGCATGGCCTGATCGTGTACTGGAGAAGTGGGCGGGCCTCCGGCGGTGAACTGCGTACCCTTCAACCCGGTGTGGCACTGCAGGCAAAGCTGATTGAGGTTATTGCGCGCCAGCAGGCGAGGATTCTGCGAGCCGTGCGGGGAATGGCAGAAGGTGCAGCCCTCGGTCTTGACTACCGGGTGCTCGTAGATGAACGGACCTGCGTTCTCCTGATGGCACTTGATGCAGACCGCATCTTCCTGCGCGGAGGACTTGACCATGCTCTTTTGGAATGTGCCGTGCGGGTCATGGCAGTCTGTGCATTTCATTACGCCTTCGTTTACCTTGTGATGGAATGGCTTGGAGAAGTCGGGCTTCACGTCCTTGTGGCAGCTGTAGCAGAGGGCCGGCTGCGCGATCTTGAGCAGGGCACCCCGATCTTGCGCTTTGTGAATGCTGTGGCAACTGGTGCAGTCGACCTTCGCTTCGCCATGAGCGGACCTGTCGAAGCCTGCATGGTCGCCCTGGTGACACTGCAGGCAACGCTCATCAATCTGTTTGGGCGTGGCCCTGGTGAAGCTGAATATTTTCGAGACTTCGCCGCCGGATTGCACGTGCGCTTTGCCCGGACCATGGCAGCCTTCGCAGGTGACGCCCGTCCCGTCGTGCTCAAGAGCAAGCTTGGCGTGCGGGTTGTCACCGAGTCCATTGGTCTCGTCCTTGTGACACATCGCGCAAGCTTTTGCGCCGGCGTAGCCCTCTGGGTTGTGAGCAGTGCTCATGGCCGCAGTCCTCACCAATGGAACTGGGGTGGGTGGCGGCGTCTGGGATACGAGCGAGCCGCACGCGGCCAGAATGACAAAAGCTTCGTAGAGACTCAGAGTCAACAATCGGCGCATAGAAATCCCCATCTCTGGGCTGTTGCCCGTTTGAATGAATTAATTGCTTTAGTTCTTTTGACCTGCGGAGCCAGAGGCAAGCAGGGGGTGTTCTCCTGGAGGCGAAGACATGGAGCGGATGTAGGCCACGACAGCCTCCATCTGCTTCGCGTTGAAGTTGGTTGGAGGCATGCCCCCCTTTCGCATTTGGGCGGAGTAGTGCTTCAGCAGGCCTTCCAGCATGGGCGCAGGCAGCATGGATGCGGTTCCGGCCAGTCCGGGCGCCGCTACCGTTCCATCCACGCCCTCAGATCCGTGGCATGCGCCACAAGTATTGCGTTGAAAGATTTGCCGGCCGCGCTGAGCGAGCGGGCTTAGCGAAGCACTCACAGTTTCGTGCAGGCGCGGGAACCGATCACCCTCAGAAGTCATAGCCACAGGCTGAACTGTTGCCGCAGGTGGATCGGTATTTGCACGTGCGATTGGCCGTGCTGCGGATGCCGGTTCCAGGCTCGTCAGATAGGCAACCAATGCACGCATTTGCTCGTCGTTCACGGCGACTGCAGGCATGCCGCCATCGAGCATTTTGCTGGTGGGCTGGCGCAGCAGCGCAGGCAGCTTCTCGCCGGGGAACCTGCTGCCGACCCCTATAAGCGCTGGAGCAATGCGGGTGCCCTGGGCGTTCGAGCCATGGCAAGCTATGCAGCCCCGAGCCTTGAACAACGCCCGACCGGCGTCGATGTCCGGAGTGGCAGAGAGAGTCGCTGCGCTGTTGGAAGTTGCAGGTGAAGGCGCGAGCGCCACAGACGCCAGGAGAGGCGCGGCGGGAGTATCAGAAACGGGGCTGTCTTGCCTTACGGCAAGGTTGGTGGCCGGAGTTTTTGCAGATTGAGATGGAGGCGCGGGCAATGTGCGCAGATAGGATACGAGCAGGCTGATTTCTTCAGGTGTGCCGGTCACGGGCGGCATTCCTCCGGCCTGCATTTTGGCGTTGGGGTCTTGAAGGAGCCGGGTCAACTCCGGATTGGAGAGATGCGCTACGAGCGGAGCCAGCGCCGGGGCACGTCCCCCGGCTCCAGCTTGGCCATGGCAGGCAAAGCAGGCGCGCTCCTGGAAAAACTGCCGTCCCGCGATCGATGCAGGCAATTGGCTGGACGAGCCGCCAGGCATTGTTCCCGAGGATCCAACGGCTTGCATCGCGATGAGCCTGTTGGCGCTGGGAGAGGTGACAGGTGAAGCCGGAAGCGGATGATAGACGGCCGGCACATTTTGCGCAGATGTGCCGAGGGCAGCAAGCCAGGCGAGCAGTGCAGACATGTCGGCGGGCGAGGCATCCACGGACGGCATACGTCCCGCTCTCATGCGGGGATTGGGATTGCGCAGGAGCGCGATCAACTGATCCTGCCCAAACTTACCGGTTACGCCAACGAGACTGGGCGCGGCAGGAGTACCAGAACCCACTGGGCCGTGGCAGCCGCTGCACCCGCGCTCGGTGAAGATTCCTTTGCCCTGGGCGATCATGGGATTGATAGGGCCGGCCGGGGCCGAGACTGCGACCACGCCATCGGGGGACTCAACAAAGGGTTGAAAGGGCGCAGCGCTGTAAGCCTCTTCCTGGTCGTGCTGCAAAGCAAGTTGCGCTGCGTTGGGACCTTGCTTGTCGTCGATGCGGCTCTTTACCCCAAGAAAGACCATGCCGGCAACAACCACGGCGACTGCCAGTGCCGGAATGGGCCTGCGCCAGGGTTTGCGCTCCAGGCGGCGATCGAGGAAAGGCATCAGGAAGAAGGCCATTGCCAGCAGACCTGGAATAACAACGACACCCAACACGACCCTGGGGCCTTCCCAGAATTTGAGCCACTCAAACATGGGCAGGTAGTACCACTCCGGACGAGGCAGAAAATGCGTGTCTGCGGGATTGGCGATTGGACCAAGAGTTACCGGGCGCAGATACGAAAGACCCGCGAGCACGGCCACGATGAGCAGCACGAAACCCATGTCGAGAAGCACCTGGCGAGGATAGAAGGTCTCGGTGGCAAGCTTGGGCTCAAGAGGATCTTCGCTTACAGGACCAGCCGGACCTGCCTTGCGAAACAAGAAGACATGGGCCGCAATGAATAGAAAGATCGAGGCCGGAATCAGGAAGACATGAGCTAGATAGAAACGCGAGAGGGTGAGTGTGCCGATGCTGTCTCCGCCACGCAGCAAACGCGTGAGCAGGCCGCCAACGACGGGCATCTGCCCCACGATGTTGGTGCCCACAGCCGTGGCGAAGTAGGCTTTCTGATCCCAGGGAAGCAGGTAGCCGGTGAAGCCCATGCCCAGTACAAGAAATGAGAGCAGGGCACCTGAGCACCACAGCAGCTCGCGGCGTCCTTTGAACGAGCCAAAAAGAAAGGTCTGCAGAAAATGAAGTCCCAGCACGATAATCATGGCGCTGGAGCCATAGGAGTGAAGGCTGCGCAGGAACGCTCCGCCGGAAACCTGCTTGAAGATATAAGCGACGCTGGTGTGCGCAGTCTCGGCGGTCGGAGTGTAGTAGAGCGCCAGCGACACTCCGGTAATGACTTGCAGGAGGAAGATAAATAACAGGCCCGAGCCGAAGACGTAAGCAAATCGCGCGCCGCCTGGAATAGGCTCGTCGAGCAGCTTTCTGGTAATGGCCTTTACGCCGGTGCGTTCGTCCAGCCAATGAAGCGCACGTGTCGCAAGGCCCCCAGTAACGGGGGTGGTGCTGGTTTCTTTGTCCACGATCTCACCTCGTTTGTTTAGCTCAATGATTCGCGGTCCGGCACGTTGGACCGGAAGAACTCGAACTGGACCTGCAGCTTTCCATCGCGAACCTGGGCTTTGAGGTTATCCAGACTGCGTGGCGGCGGGCCGGAGATGTGCTTGCCGTCTGCCTTGAACTGCCCGCCATGACAGGGGCAGACGAACTTACCCTGACTGGCTTGCCATGCTACAGAACATCCCAGATGAGGACAGATGGCCGAAAGCACCTGGAGTTCGCCAGTAGCATCGCGGCTGACATAGACGGACTGCGTGGAGACAACTTCGCGCCATCCATCGTGCTGCGCAAAGGTGACCGTCTTGACGATGGGCGCATCGATTGTTTCAAACTCGCCGATGTTGCCAACGTCTGACCAACTGGCGCTCGTACTCTTTGCGTAAACCGGGAAGAACACAAACCGAAACAGGGGTGTGCCGACGATGGCTCCAATCAGCAACGACCCTGTGCCCAGCAGCGCACCTATAAAGGAACGCCTGCCAATTCCGGCTAGATCTTCCGCGACATGCCCAGAACAAACCTCAGGGCTTTTGCTCGTTGAGTCTTGATGTTTCTGTGTCATGGATCCCCCTCCTTTACCACCCCGACTAGAAATTAACCCAGAGCGCCATATAGACGGTGTTGTTGTCCGATGCGTCGCGGTTTGCGCCATCGTAATTTGAGACCGCGCCATTGAATTTGGTGTATCCGGAGTAATTCACGTTGATGTCGATGTTCTGCACCGGCCAGTATGCGAATTGCGCAATATAGCCGCTGGTGGCCGGGCTGCCATTGTTACTGCCGGTTACAGGAGCCTGGCCGTACAGTACTGTGTCCGTTGTGCCGGTGGTAGAAAATACAGCCGCCGCCGCGCTGTACTTATGAGTCCAGTGGTAGACTCCGTCGAGCTTGAACATGTCCAGGTGATGGGCTGGGGCGGCAGTTCCCTCGGCGGCAAAGGTTGCATCGAGGCTAGACTTTTCATGGATATATGTCCCATGCACGTCAAGCAGATTGGCGCCTATTGGCCTGCTGTATTGGAAGTCGAAGGCCGGATCGACATAGCTATCCTTAAGCCCGGAAGCAGCGCCGGGAAAGGAGTTGACATAGATGCCATAAGTGCCTACTTCAAGGTAGTTGCGGCCCCAGTTCTGCTGCCATGCGGCACGCCAGTACGGCGCGACGCCACTAATGTTGAAGGCTTGGCCCTCTCCCGTGACCGGGGTAGATGCGCCAGCGTGCTCAGAACGATAGAGAGCGACGTTCGCGTAAAGGTGGCTGTTCCACATACCGTATCCGCCGACGCCAGCGACATCTCCGGCCAACGCGCCGTTGATTAGCGGAGAGGCTATTGGGTCAACTCCAGAGGGAGTCGAGATCCACGGGAAGCCCCATGCGGGCGTGCTGTTCCAAAGGTCTTCAACAGTAGGGTTGTTGTTGAGGGTGATACCCCAGTCCAAATCCTTTCCACCGAGCCTGGCTTGATTGGCATAGCGCAGGTCGGTGTTGTCCATGCTGAAATGGTCATCTGAATGGGTGTAAGTTACCTGTGCCAGCCCGCTGAAGTGCGAGGCGAAACCGCCGGCAAGAAATACGCTCAACTGCTGCGGAAAGCCTGCTGCATTGTTCTGACTTGCCGGCTGGTTCGCCTGAAACGCAGTATTGGAGAGAAGCACCATGGCTGAAAATGGAAGGTACTTGGAAAGCACCAAGTCCTTGGCGTTGCCCACTTTTTCATTCGCGGCAAGGGAATTGAGTACATAGCCGCGCAACTTGAAGTTACGACCAAAAGCTGTGAGTTCGGGAGGATTTCTATGGCAGACGTTGCAGGTGAGACCCGTTTGCCGCGCAAACGCTGGAACCGCATAGGAGCGTCCAAGGCTAAAAAATAGGTACAAAATTACGGAGAACCGTATAGCTGTGCGCATATGCCAAACCTCGTACATCAGTCTTTGCAGCTTGCCATTCGGCGAGTTATGAGTTATCCGAATCGATCAAGGTTAAGGGGAGACGACGTGCTCGCGTTGTATTGAGCCTGGAGATAACTTCTTGCAAGTCGCACGAATTCCAGCATCGCATCTGGTAAGTGTCGCCTTATTTCAGATTCGCCACAGAATGAATGTTAGCTTCGATCGGACTTATGAATGTTTGCCGGATGTCAATAAACTTGTAAACCCTTGTAAGCGGCGTGTAAAGCTTTGTAAAGTGCCGGAATGCTTGAATAGGATGCCAGCCTTCTCAGAGATATTGCAACCGCGCAAACGCCCGGCGTCTGTCAGCTACGTGGATAGTCGAGTCAGTTCACGGAAGTTCTTTAGGGTCGCGGATATCGAGTGGAAGCGCGGGGTTGAGTGGAATCACGCCTGACGACTGGATTCGGGCAGGTTGCGCTCCAGCAAACTCCGGAGCATTATTTTGGCGCATAATGACTAACGCTCCCTAGCAGGTTGATCGATTCGAATCAGCTCACGTCAGGGAGCGGCTCCGGCCCAGGCGGGGACGCCGTGCGTAAAGAAGCTGGGCGCAAGCGATTAGAACTGCGGCAGGAACTGCGCCGGCATACATCGCGAATCGTTCATGGCCTGTTGAAACAGAAAGCCTCGCGTTAGCTTAAGGGCTTGGTATTCACGCAATTTGTGAAAGAAGGAGAATGCGATGCGTCCATTACCTGTGATCTTTCGAAGGATGGGAAGCCGATTGGCTATCCCGTGCCTTCTGGCACTTTTGTGCTGCTCAGCACTCTGCGCTCAGCAAGTTGGCGATGGACCTGTAGCCGACAAAGAGACACTGCGTCTCCTGATGAAGAGGGTGGACGAGTTGGAGGCGCGGGTCCGGCAACTCGAGGCCGAGAAGCAGCAATCTGGCTCTGCGATGCCCGCGCCATCTCCGGCAAATCCGCCAATGGCTGAGGCAGTAGCAGCATCTCCGGCTAGTCCCGAGGCTCCCGCACCGAGTAGCTCCTCGCAGGCGGCAACGCATCCCCAGCCGGATTCTGAACAGGCGCAAACGGACAACGCGATGGCTGAGAGAATGGACGTGAGCAAGACTCTTCTCCGCATCCGTGGATTTGGAGACATATCACTGCATGGCGATACGCAGAAGGGTGATAAGACATCCTTTTCATTGGGGCAGCTTGATCTATTTGTTACTTCGGACGTCTCCGAGAAATTCAAATTTCTTGGTGAAATTGTGTTTGAGGCAGGGCCTAACAATTTCTATGGAGTCGTTGGAGGGCAGGAGAACAGTTTTGGAGTAGATATCGAGCGTTACCTTCTGCAATATTCCTACAACGATTACCTGAACCTGTCGGCGGGCCGAGGACACACCGCTATCGGCTACTACAACACCGCATATCACCACAGCACATGGCTGCAAACAACCACAGGCCGGCCCTTTCTGTTTGACTTTGAGGATCACGGAGGTATTCTTCCAATTCACATGGTGGGTGTGACTGCTTCCGGCCTGGTTCCTTCGGGGCGATTGGGATTGCATTATGTCGCAGAAGTCGGGAACGGGCGCGAATCGCGAAATGCGTTTGTGGATGAACCGGTCCAGAACGAGGTTGATGATGAAACTCACAAGGCATTCAATCTCGCCCTTTTCGCAAGACCTGAAGCCATACCGGGCCTGCAGACGGGCTTTTCAGTCTATCGCGACGTTCTAGTCCCTGCCCACATTCCCAGAATCGGAGAGACGATTCTGGCGGCTCATGCAATTCTCATTCGCCCAAAATACGAATGGCTGAATGAAGCCTTACTCGATCGCCACGCTCTACTCGGAACTTCCGCGGCCTTCAATACTCCGGGATTTTACACTCAAATATCCAAGCAATTCGCCGCTTACCGGCCCTATTTTCGGTATCAATACGTGAATGTGGCCGACAACGAGCCGGTATTTCCGGACGTCGCGTTGCGGCATGGGCCTGCTCTCGGCCTGCGTTGGGATACGAGCGAATCCGTTGCCCTGAAGTTTCAGTACGACTACACGTTCCTGCGCAACAAGCCAGGCGTAAATGGACTCAATTTGCAACTTGGGTTCACGTTCTAGTGAGATTCCGACAGGAATGCAACGACCTTCGACATTTCTGATTGTCCTCGTGCTGGCTGCATGGCCATCGGCCTATGCGGGACACGCGCCCGTTGCGGGGTTCGATCCTCCCGCGGCAGGACAGAGCGTGCCTTCGGAACCGCTGGCCATCGTCGTGAATCGTACCAATACAGTTGATGACCTTTCGCTCGTCGAATTGCGCAAGGTCTTTCTCGGCAATCGCAGCCACTGGGCAAATGGCAGGCGGATAACATTGGTGATGCGCGATCCTGGGGAGCCAGAGCGAAAATTGATTCTTCGCGATGTTTGCGCGATGAATGAGGACCAGCTAAAGAACCATTTTCTGCATGGCCTGTTTACTGGTGAAATATTGGTGTCCCCCAAGATCCTTGCCACGTCCACAGGTGTGCGGCGATTCATCTTCAATGTTCCCGGGGCCATTGGCTATTTGCGGGTGAGCGATGTGGATGCCTCGGTAAAAGTCCTGCGCATCGACAGTCTACTTCCTGAAGACAAAGGCTACAAACTCCATGTACCAATTCAGGTGAGCAATTAGGGTGAGATACCCACTCAAACTCGGGGCGAAGCGAAGGTCAACTTATCCAATGACCTTCCTTGATGGATTGCTAAGTACAGCCTCGCGCCACAATGCTACCTTGCTGCTCTTCATAGTCTGTTGCGGCGTTGCTGTGATTGGCGCATTTGTTATCCGCGACTTACAGGCAGCCAATACCGAGGCACAAGAGATCTATACAGGTTCCGTGCATGGCCTTCAACAAATTGGAGAGCTGCAATATGACGCCCAGGAAACGCGCCGCGCGACGCTTTACGCACTGACGACGAGCGACAGCAATCTCCAGGTGAAATATGCGGATCAGTCCCGCGATGCTGACCAGCACGTGAAAGACGGCATCGCAGAATACGGCCGGCAGGCAAGGCGGCCTGATGAAATTACATTAGCCAAACGCCTTAACAGTGACTGGTCAAAATACCTTGGCGTTCGAGATGAGGTGCTTTCCTCGATTCTCGAGGGAAGCACAGGAGAGGCCGTAGGCCTGGATCTTTCAGAAGGAGTCCCGGCGTTTGAAGGTGTACGCCAAGATCTGAACGAGGTGAAGCGGCTCTATGACGAAGACGCTTCCCGGCGCAAGGCAAACCTCGTCGCTTCCTCGCACCGATCTTCCGTCAGACTAATCGGAATCCTCGGCTTTACCTTTCTCTTGTCGACTGCTGCTGTGTGGGCCATTCAAAGAAGCCGCATGTTAAGCACTATTCAACTTGCCAAACTACAAATGGAATTCGTAGCATCGGTCTCCCACGAACTTCGAACACCCCTGGCTGTGTTACGTTCAGCTGCGGACAATCTCGCCGACGGGCTGGTTGAAGGAAAACCGGCGCTCAAGAAATATGGAGCTATTCTTCAACACCAGAGTCGCAGCATGAGTCACCTGGTGGACGAGATCCTGCTCTTCGCGTCTACTGAAGATGGGACCAGGCGGTACGTCCTGCAACCATGCCAAATTGCGCCGATCATAGATTCGATTGTCGCCAGCACGGAAACACTTATGAAGGAAGCGGGTTTCGTGATTGAGAAGCAGATTGCGCCCGACCTTCCCTTCGTCAGGGTTGACACGCTTGGAGTTTCTCAATGTTTGCAAAACCTGATTGGTAACGCCGTCAAATATGGCGGCGACCATCGGCGGATATATCTTCGCGCTTTTGCTTCGCCGATGGAGCATGGACCCGGACGGGAAGTGCGGATCTCGATAATCGATCGCGGCATCGGAATAGATGCAGCGGAGTTAGCACACATCTTCGATCCGTTCTATCGCAGCCCACGTGTGCATGCCGCGCAAATTCACGGAACTGGTCTTGGATTATCCCTGGCCAAGAGAATCGCGGAATCAATGGGTGGAAGGCTATCTGTATCGAGCGAGCTTTCTGTTGGAAGCACATTTACTTTGCACCTGCAAATTGCGAAAGGAGAAGAGATGCAGATAGTTACGGCTAATGCGGTACTCTCTCCATCATCACAGCCATGAACGAGAACATTCTGCTTGTAGAGGACGAAGAAGAGTTATGCATGACTCTGGGAGACCGCCTGCGAAGCGAGGGCTACCAGGTGGACGTCGCAATGGATGGCAAGGCGGGTTCGGAGAAGGCCACTCAGCTTGCTTTCGATTTGATCATCCTGGATATCATGCTGCCCCTGCGTAGTGGGCTAGAGGTGTGTGCGGATATTCGCCTCGCGGGGTTAGCTACACCTATTTTGCTGCTAACTGCACTGAGTCAAACCGTGGAGAAAGTGGTTGGGTTGAAGCTGGGAGCAGACGACTATGTAACGAAGCCTTTTGACACGCTTGAACTTATGGCGCGCGTTGAGGCGCTTCTACGCCGCACTCCGGGCAAACTGGAAACGGAGAACGCCGGCAGCTCTGGCCTCTATAAGTTTGGCTCGATAGTTGTTGACGCGCGCAAGACAAGAGTTACCAGGGACGGGGGGATAGTTAATCTTGCGTCACGAGAGTTCCATCTGCTTCGTTACTTCGCGGAACACCCTGGGATTACAATCTCGCGCGATGAATTACTACTGCAAGTGTGGGGCCAAAAGGCTGGTACCTTTACACGCACTGTCGACGTACACGTGGCCAGCTTGCGGCAGAAACTGGAGGTTAATCCCAAAGAGCCAGAGCTGATTATCACAGTCCCAGGCATTGGATACAGATTTCAGACCTGACTCCGAATTGAGGTCAGGCTGACGGATCAGTGAACTTATGAGGCTCTTCTGTCCAAACCTGCACGCGAACTAGCGTGCGGCGTACAGAGGTGCGATAGAAACAATCGAGAGACCGCTCACGAACAGAATGAACATGAGGACCAGCAACCGCTTCACGATGGTCAAGCCTCCGGCGAACTCCTTCCAGACGACAACTCCCCAGAATGCGCCCACCATGGTTGATCCCTGGCCTAGCGCATAGCTGATTGCCGGGCCTACTTGTAATTCGCGCGGAGCGCTGGCAGCGACAAAGCTCGAGAGCGTGCCAACAGCCCAAACCCCGCCGCCGAAAATTCCCCAAAAGTGTTCTTTGAAAGTGCCCCGGAAGTAATCGCTAAAACGCAGAGGCTCGCCCTGGACCGGCTTCCTCATAAAGTAGGCATTGAAGACGAAGGTGGAGAGGAAGACGCCGACAGAGAAAACAAATCCTATAGCATAAGGGCCGAGTCCGCCTGGCCCCTTCTTGCCAATCTCGACGAGGGGGAAGAACATGCCCATAAGCAAACCACCGATCACGCTCAGCAGAATGCCCTTGCGGATCTTATCCTTCCCCTGGATATTTCCTGAAACTGTTTCAGGTCCGCCGCGCGCTTTGGACAGGGTATGGACACGATATGCGACACCATCAATAACTATGGCAGCGACAACCATGGCGACACCGGTGAACAGCAACATTGGATTGCCTTGGGGATTCACGCAGTAATTCCAGATGACGCCAACTACCAGGGCGAGGCCAACACCAATAGGGAATGCCACTCCGAGCCCTGCAATCGCCATCGCGCCAACGACGAGGATATTCGAGATGTTGTAAACGACACCTCCGAGGAGGCCAAACGCGATGTTTCTTGCATCCGCGGACGCCAGATCATCAAGAAATGGACGCCCATAGCTTCCCATCGAGCCCAGCGTGAGTCCCGCGACCACAGACGTCAGCAGAATGCCCAGCGCATAGTCGTAATAGAGGAGCTCGAAGCGCCAGTTTTTGACGAGCTTGACGACGTTGGCCCAGGAGCCCCAGCAGGTCATTGTGAGCATGGTCATCAATAAGGCGACGAGATAACTGTGAGGCACAACCATCGTTATTTCTCCGAGACTACGATGAAAAGCGCTGCGCAACATGTACGCAGTAGTCGAATTCTTTTCGAATAGCCAGTTTTCGCCGGAAGGTGTATGACACGCAGGCGTCTGTGAAATGGTGTCTGCAATAGTTGATGGCGACGATCCTATATTGACCAGGCATCGTCAAGCCCTTTCTTGCTATGCAACATCTTCCGCAGCGATTGAATAGACCAGCAGAGCCGACAAGAACGAAACGACCACCCAGCATAAGCAACCGTGAGTCCACGAGTCAAGTCGAGGTGGTTTTGCATGAATGATTCGTACGCTCAAGCGCAGGAACTCTGGCGAACGTGACTGCCTGAGGCGAGAGGCGCGCTAGAATATAGGGTTGCAAATGGGGCAATATCTTTCGTTCCCTGCAGAAATTACCAAGCGAGAAGCTGCAGCGGACATTGCACTGCGGCGCAGGCAGAACCCGGCACAGCGGTCTCAAGCATAGGTTGCAGGACCAATTTGCGGCCAAATCACAGAGGATGGGAGTCATGATTGCGTGAGTAATATTGGCATGGAAATGGAGCAGCAACTTATTGAGCGGGCGTTGAAGGCCGCGCGTGATACGCGATTTCTTGCAGTCGAGCAAGGCATTCGCCATCAAACCGCCGGCATATTCACTTCCATGTTCGGTCCTCGGGAAGCTGTGATCATTGCGGACGGAAACACGTATGAAGCCGCGGGCCGTGATGTGGAAGCAAGCTTTGTAAGGGAAAATCGACCGCTGCGGAAGCCGTTCATTTTTGGCCCGCACATTTATGCGGACGACGAGTGTGTACGAGAGCTGGCGGGAGCGCTTCGCTCGCATGATGCCATTCCAATTGCTGTCGGATCCGGAACGATCAACGATCTCACGAAACTGGCGGCTCATCAAACGAACCGTCCGTACATGGTGGTTGGAACGGCAGCTTCAATGGATGGCTATTCAGCTTATGGCGCGTCCATTACCACGGCGGGATCGAAGGATACGGTTGATTGTCCAGCTCCAATGGCGGTGCTGGCTGACCTGGATGTGATCGCCCAGGCTCCCAAGGTTATGAATGCGTGGGGTTACGGAGATTTGATGGCCAAGGTTGTGGCTGGGGCAGACTGGATTCTCGCGGATGCGGCGGGAGTTGAGGCCATCAACCCTCCTGTGTGGGAAACGGTGCAGGGTCTTCTCCGCTCGTGGATCGGCTCGCCGGAAGCGATCGCAGCCAATGAACCATCAGCCCTCCGCCATCTCGTTCACGGACTGGTGATGAGCGGATTCGCGATGCAGGCATCACTCTCAAGCCGGCCAGCCTCAGGCGCCGAGCACCAGTTCAGTCATCTATGGGATATGCAGCACCACACTTTCGAAGGCAAGACTCCTTCGCATGGATTCAAGGTTGGAATTGGCGTGCTGGCCTCGCTCGCGCTTCACGAGGACTTGTTATCCAGGGACCTGAGCAGTTTCGATATTGACGCGGCTGTACGCGCCTGGCCTTCGATGGATGAACTGGAGCAGAGGATACATAGGCTATTTGGACCAGGGGCTCTGGAGAAGAGGGCTAATGAGGAAACCCGCGCCAAATACGCTTCCGGTGACGCTCTTCGAGCTCAGCTAAGGGGAATCGTTGAGAATTGGCCGGAACTCCGCGCGAAACTTCTTGCGCAGCTGATTCCATTTCGTGAACTCCAAGGCATGTTGCGCCGCGCGGGCTGCCCCTTCGATCCTGCGCAGATCGGCATTTCTCGTGCGCGACTGCGCACAAGTTATATGCAATGCTGCTATATGCGTCGCCGGTTCACGGTACTCGATGTTGCGCAGCGGCTCGGCATCTTCGACTCAGCCCTCGATAAACTGTTTGGCCCTCATGGTCCGTGGCCGATTGAAGGAGAAGTCCAGCCGTGATTGACCTCGCGCGTGTGCGCCATGCGGTTCTCGATATGGATGGCACTCTATACAGCGGCACAAGGCTGTTCGCACAGACGTTGCCGTTTCTGGAACGTCTGCGCAGTCTGGGGATCGGCTATACGTTTCTCACCAACAATACTTCCTGCAGTAAGCGTGATTACATTGGGAAGCTGCAGAAGCTTGGCATTGATGCCCGCGAGGATGAGATTTACACGCCTGCCGAGTCCACAATCACCTATCTTCAAAGATGCTTGCCGCACGCGAGGACACTTGCTGTTCTAGGGACGCCGTCGCTGGTGCAGGAATTTGTCGAAGCAGGATTTGCCGTGAGTTGGGATGCCCCGGATGCAGTGGTCGTGGGTTTCGATACGACTCTGACTTACGAGCGCCTATGCCGCACAGCATACTGGATCAGTACCGGGTTGCCATTTCTTGCGACTCACCCCGACCTCGTCTGTCCAACCAACGAGCCTGTGGTCCTGGTAGATTGCGGCTCTGTCTGTGCATGTCTGACCGCAGCCACGGGCCGTCATCCTACTGTTTTCGGAAAACCGAATCAGTCGATTTTGCACGAGCTGTGCGATGGGCTCAAATTGGCACGGGAACAGATGCTGATGGTGGGCGATCGAATCTATACGGATATAAGAATGGCGCAGGATGCCGGCATTGCGGCAGCGCTGGTCTTGACGGGCGAGACAACCGCGGAGCAAGCCGCAGAATTGCCTCATCAACCAGATCTCATTGTCTCCGATGTTGGTCAACTCGGTGAGCTGCTGTCGGGTGTCCATCGCACAATCGCATAGCGAGCAGTTTTGCGCCGTTCCAGTGCATTTGGCAGGTATTGGCAAGGCGTGCCGCAGATTCGCGGCACGCCTTGACCAAGTAAAACTAGAAGTATAGTTTTGCGCCGATCTGAATGATGCGCGTCGCATAACCGCCGGCAAGACCGTTGTTGATCTTACCGAATGTTGCTGAATTGCGCGCCAGACTGATCGTCGATGGATCTGGGTTGTAGTGTTTGAATAGGTTGAAGAAGTCGGCGCGCAGTTGCAGGTTTCTCTCGTCGCCGAACTTGAAGCCCTTAGTCGCAGAGAAGTCGTCGTTGAAGACGCCAGGGAGCCGAACAGCGCCGGTACGTGGCGATGTGCCGAACTCTCCGGGCTTGGCAACGGCAAAAGCCGCAGTGTTGAACATCTTGGACGGAGTTCTACCACCTCGTCCGAGGCTTACCGTCTGTCCAACAACGCGGTCGGCGCGTGATGCCACGCCAGTTGCGGTTGTCTGAGCGGTATCCGTAATGCCCGCCGGGTCTCCAGAGACGCCAACCAGGTTGGTGGAGACCTGGAAGCCGTCCAAAACCAATTTCTTCAAGCCCGAACTGCTGTGGAAGAACGGAATGTCATAAAGCACAGTTCCAACAAAGCGGTGCGGGATATCGAACACGGAGAGTGAGCGATCGGACTTTGGATTGTAAGGGTTGAGCGGGCCTGCGCCGAAGTTGCCACCGCCAACGATACCGCCGATGTCGGCAGAGCCAGAGATCGACTTGGACCATGTGTAAGAGATAAGAGCGGTCAAGCCTTGTCCTACGCGTCTTTCCAACTTTGTCTGGAGAGCGTTATAGCTTGAAGAGCCTCTTGAGAAGTCACCTGAAACGTTGCGAAGGAACGACTGGTTCGGGCGCCGCGCATTGACTGAAAGGGTTGTGGTCGCCGGGTCGATAGGGAAAGGCAGGTTGATCGTGGGCGAGATGAAGTTATGAGTTCCGCGAGCGCCGACATAACCGATTTCGCCAGTTACCTTGCCAGGGAATTGCGTCTGCACAACCAGGTTGAATTCCTGCGTCATCTGATCCTGGAGGTGCTGATCGATCGCGTTTGCAAACGGATAGGTGGAAGGTCCACCGGTAACTACGCCGGGGAATGGATTGGTGAAGATCAGGTTAGGCAGCTTCAAGGCAGCCGTCGTACCGGTCAAGCCAGGGTTTCCCGTGAGTTGGGCTCCGGATTGCGCCTGAGCACCTTCTCCCATGGTGAAGTAAGCGTTGTCGATTTCCGGCGTAAAGTAGATGCCGTAGCCGCCACGGATTACAACCTTTTCCATGCCATAAGGCTGATAGGCAAAACCGACGCGGGGCTGGTAATCGTGATAGACGGGCTGAATGAGGCCGCGTCCGTAGCTTGAGTTGGCAGGCGTTATCGCAGTGCCGGGATTGAGCCCATCCGAGCCAATGTAGAGGTCGGCGTACTTGTCGTCATCCTGCGTGTAGGGTGCAAAGTGGTCCCAGCGAATGCCGAAGTTCAGGGTCAGGGCTGGCGTGACTCTCCAGTTATCTTGAACCGAATAAGCCTGGATGATGCTGGAAATATTTGTCCTGGTCACGGTTGGGTTAATGCTGTCGCCATCGACATATCCGAGCATGAAGTCAAGCAGTGCCGAGCCGGTATAACGGCCGTCGAAGCCGAACGTGCCGTGAGGGTCGCGCGACTGGCTGAAGAAGTCGGTGCGACGGCCTATATCGCCGCCGAACTTGATGAAGTGCTTTCCACGCTGCCAGGAAATGCTGTCGGTGAACTGGTTGATGCCGTTGTTACGGTTGCGCGGGCCGATGTTTCTGATATCGGCGAACAGGCGATACGACTGGCCCGGTCCGCTGATGGTGATGTTCGGACCGCCGAAGAAGTGCGGGTCCGACGACGAGAACGGAATGTTCATCATGCCGTTCGAAATGTTGTAGGCCGCATTGTTCGTGGTGCCGAAGGTCTCAAACTCTGCAAAGTGCTGCCGGCCATAATGGAATTCATTGACCAGCGTCGGGGAGAACACGTGGGTCTCCGACACGGCAATGTGCTTCGTGATGGCGTTGTTATTGTCCTGATCGTTTCCGAAGAACGGCGCGCCGTTGCTATAGGTATCGTCATAGAGGAAGTGGCCGCTTATTGTGTCGCTGGCTCTGATTGTGTGATCGATGCGGCCAATATATTGATGCTGGTGATTCAGGGTCTTAATGGGCGTGGTGAAATAGTTGCTGGCGTTGGCAGCCGTCGGCGCACCGGCAACTGTCGCGGCCGGCGTGACGCTGGTCTTCATCATGATCGCCGAGTTCGGATTCACGGTAACGGTGTCTCCGATGTGATACGCGTTTCCGGTGTAGGGATCAGTTACGTTAAGTGTTGTGACCACGCCGCCAACCACGGGACCGGAGAAGATACTCGAGTCAAGAACGCCACTGCGAACACTGGCGTCCGGCACGGTCGCCTGCAGAGCATTTGCACCAAGCAGGTTGTATCCCGTTTCGGTGTTGAAGAAGAAGAAGGACTTGTTGTGCCCATTGTAGATGTGGGGAATGTAGATCGGTCCGCCTACGTTGCCGCCGAATTGATTGCGATTCAAGCGGGCGGGGGTTGAATCCTTGCCTGCAACGGCGTCGTACGTCTGCGTGAAAGCGTTGTTACGGTTGAACTCGAACAAGGTACCGTGCAGCGAGTTGCCGCCAGACTTGAGAATCTGGTTTACGGTCGCGCCCGCGGCTGCGCCGGAGTCGGTACCGCTGCTGCTGGTATCCACGCGGAATTCGGCGATGGCGTCCACAGAAGTGGAGAAGCTGTACGTCCACGCGTCATAGTCCATGGACTCGATGCCGTCGATTGAATACCTGTTCTGCGTATCGCGCTGTCCATTGACCTGAATCGCAGTCGATCCGCCTGTCGCGTCGGTGCTTCCAATCGCTCCACGAGCGCGACGGACAGTGATGGAACCTTCAGTTCCTGCGTTCACGCCGGGGATCAATTGAGCGAGCTGAATAAAGTTACGACCGTTGAGGGGCAGGTCCACGATCTTCTTCGAATCAATCACGGCTCCGAGGGTGCCATTTTCAGTTTGCAGCTGGGCGGCGGCAGCGCCAGTCTCAACCGTGACTGTTTCGGTTACGTTTCCCGCGGATATGTTGAAGTCCTGCCGGCCGGTCTGGCTGGCCTGAAGGGTAACGGTCTCAATGCGCTGCGCCTGGAATCCACTCGCCTCTACGCCAAGCGAGTAGTTTCCCGCAGGGAGTGATGGAATCGTGTATTGGCCGGAAGAGTCTGTGACCGTGGAACGCTCTGCACTGGTAGCCTTGTTGGTGATCTTGACTGTTGCGCCCACCACTGCGGCACCCGTGGTATCGACAACATTGCCCAGGATGGTAGCGGTCGTCTGCTGTGCTGACGCCGTGATACCCATGGCCAGGACAAGCGCGAAGAGCGTCCAAATTCGGACGAACCTCGATCTCATTCTGGTCAATGATCCCGGAAAACTGATCCCTAAGTTCACTGATTGCATTCTTTGTAGTCCTCCAATTTCAAGTTGGTGTTTAGATTTCTTGCGATCATGTGGCGTACCCCACTTTGATCTGCAGTTTGGAATTGTCTAGAGCAAGCCAAGGCACAACACAAGTAACCGCGTAATGATCGTTGCCACGCGAGAGACTTGCCAAGTGAATTTACGTAAGAAAGGAGCTCGCAGCGAGAGTAAGAAAAGGCGATCTGAACTCAATGTGCCTGTGGAGGCCAGTCAGGATTTGGTTCGGAGGACATTTCAAATTCAAGCTCACCTCCGGCCACGATCTCCTGGTGCGTAATCCATGCGCGGGATAGAGTCTCATGGTTGAGCTTCGCTGAGCGGATGTATTGCTTGCCCTGCGAAGCTCCAGTTGCGACAATGTGGAACCGCTTACCACCTGGCAGTAGAATGGTTGCCTGATCGAAAAGAGGCGTGCCGATCTGATACGCGATTTCTCCTGGCGTCACCGGGTAAAAGCCCAATGCGCTGAGAACGTACCAAGCCGACATCTGGCCGCAGTCGTCGTTTCCTGCAAGACCGTCCGGGCGGTCAAAGTATTTTGTTTCCATTACATTGCGCACGCGCATTTGTGTCTTCCACGCGGCCCCTGCATAGTCATATAAATAGGCGATATGGTGGCTGGGCTCGTTCCCGTGGTCGTAATATCCGCCCGTGAACAGACCGTCGAGCTTTTCGATGAACGCTTTGCGTCCGCCAACCAAGCTAATCAGCCCTTCCACATCCTGCGGAACGAAGAAAGTGTACTGGTAAGGTAAGCCCTCTGTTATGTAAGACTGAGCCTTTGTGGGATCGAAAGGTGAGACCCAGGTGCCATCCGTATGACGTCCGCGCGCGAAGCCCGTGCCGGGATCAATTACATTTCGATAGTTCTGCGCGCGCTTGGCGAACAAGGCAGCATCGTCCTCATGGCCTAGAGCGTGAGCCAGCTTTCCAACCACGAAATCGTCGTAAGCGTACTCGAGCGTGCGTGAGACCTGCTCATCGTGATGAAAGCTATTCGGAACCCTGTCTTCGAGCGGGATGTAGCCATACTTGAGGTAGGATTCCAACCCTCGCCGGCCCTTGCCATCCACATATTCGGCCAGGGAACCCGGCATCTCCGTGGCATTCTTGCGCATTAACTTGTAGGCTGCGTCAACATCGAAGCCGCGAATGCCTTTGAAATATGCGTCAACGATCACAGTGGACGCATGGTCGCCGATCATCTCCGATGTGTAGCTGTTCCAGGCCGGGTAGATGGGTAAAAAGCCACCTTGCTCTCCCTTTGCAATGAGCGATTGGACCATATCCTGCTCGCGCGCCGGATCGATGATGGTGAGCAATGGGTGCACCGAACGGAACGTGTCCCACAGAGAGAAGTCGCAGTAGTATTTGAAGTTGCGTGCGTATTCGGTCTTTCCCTCGTTGGCGAATCCAGGATGAGAACCGCCCACATCGCTGAACTCCCGGGGTAGCAGCATCGAGTGGTAAAGCGCGGTATAGAAGACGCTGCGCTTCGCCGCGTCCGGCTCAGTGATCTGGATCTTTTCAAGGGCGGCGCTCCAGTCGGCGCGCGCCTTGTCTTCCACTTGCTGAAAGTCCCAGCCGGGGATTTCGGCATCGAGGTTGCGCCGTGCCTCATCGAGACTCGTAAAGGACGTTCCTACCTTCGCCTGAACGCTCTCGCCAGTCTTCAGCTCAAAGGAGACGTACGCTCCCGGTGTGCCCTCCACGCCAGCCTGTTCTTCGCTGCCCTCGTGCCGAGTGTTGCCAGTCCATGTGCCCCCTAGTCTGAACTTGTGATCAAAGCGCACAACGAAGTAGCCGTTGAATCCAGCAGACTTACCAGAACCGGCGTAAAGGCGATGGACGGGGTTGAAGCCGGTGACTTCGCCGCGTTGCGCGTTGATGGTCACGGCGCCCTCGCCAACCCGAGAGTTGCTCTCAACCAGAATCCACGCCAATCCGGGACTCGCAAACGTGAAACGCAGAAGTCCTGCGTGCGAAGTACCCGTAACTGCGGCTCGAATCTTGTAATCGGTCAGGGTTACCGCATAGCGATACGGAGACGATTGTTCCTGAGAGTGCGTAAACGCCGAGGAACGCTGGGCTTGGCCCAGTTTGAGGGGGCCAGTCATAGGCATCAGCGTTACGCTGCCGTAGTCCTGCGTGCAGGATCCGGTGAGAAAATGGCTGCCGCGAAACCCCTGAATTCTTGTGTCGGCGAAGTAGTAAGGAGCGATGCACTTCTGTTCACCATCACGGGTCTGAGGAGCCCATTGAGTCATCCCGAATGGAACACCCGCAGATGGGTAGGTCTGGCCTTCTCCTGCGGTCCCGATGAGCGGGTTCACCTGGTCGACTGCGGCACTAAGGGAGCTGGGTCGGCCTTGTCCGGCAGAGGCCAAAACTGACGCGAGTGATAAAATCACGAAAGAAAGCATAGGGAACCAGAGTCCGACATCAATCCACAACGTGCAAGTTAATTCGCTTTATGAAGGTAAGCTTCTCACGTAGTTCTTACGTAAGGACTTCATCAATTCAAGGGTATTCTCGCTGATTTGAGATCTTCCTGAAGAATTTACATTATCCAGGCGGAATCGCCAGGAGTGCAGTCGGGGGCTATCCGCGATGACCGAATCCAACATTGATAAGGAATCGCTCAGTCACGCTCGGTGTTCCGCGCTTCTTGAGAGGATATGTTCCAGCACTGAGTTGAAGAGGGCCACCAGGCTTCGCGACTTTCTGCGCTTTGTCGGACAGCGCTCTCTGGAAGGCGATAACGTCCAGATTTCCGAACAGGAAATCGGAATACAGGTGTTCGAGCGCCGGGCGAACTACGACACCAGTGCGGACAACATTGTCCGGGTCAATGCGTCCGAGTTGCGCAAGCGTATAGGCATTTACTATGCCACCGAGGGTATTAACGAATCGATATTGCTTGAGATTCCCCTCAGAAGCTATACGCCGCATTTCAGCCTGCGTCCCGCGGCGCCGGAACTCGTCAGCGAACCGCCAGTCCCGATCACGCCCCCCGATCTGATTGAAGCGAAGCCGTCTGATGCAGGCCTCGCTATTCCTGCGCGTAGGAAGTGGCGGCCCGAGTATATTGCTGTTGCTTTGAGCATCTTGATTGCGAGCATCTGCCTGTATCTTTATCTGAATGAACGCAGCGATAGGAATCAGCTGTACGCATGGCAGGGCGAACCAACTATCGGGCCATTTTGGTCGGGAATTATCGATTCGACGCGCCAGACAGACGTAGTGGTAGCCGACACTTCGTTCGCGCTGGTCGAAGACATCCTGAAGAAACGGATTTCGCTGAACGATTATCTGAACCATGACTATATTGAGCAAATCCAGTCATCTGATCTCAGCCCGGAGATGAAGGTGGATTTGCAGACAATCGCGTCCAGGAGCAACGGCAGTCTCGGGGATTTCCGTGTGGCGCAGAAGATTCTGGCTTTCGATCCACTGTCCAAGCGGATGCATCTGCAGTATTGCCGCGACTATCGGCCCAGCGCAATCAAGACTGACAACGTCATTATTATTGGCAGCAGCCGCTCGAATCCCTGGAGCAGCCTCTTTGAAGACCGGCTCAACTTTATTTTTGAATACGATCCGGACCTCAAGAAGATGCAGGTCAGAAACCGGCATCCGCAACCAGGCGAAAGCGCCTTGTATGAGGCGCCGGTTGATCCAGGAAGCTCCAACGGATTCAGTGTCATCGACTACATCCCCAACGGCGAACACACAGCCAATGTGCTGATTGTTGCAGGTACAACGTCTGAGGCCACTGAAGCTGCGGGGGAATTCCTCACTTCAGAAGAACCGCTTCATCGCTTTCAAGACCGGTTACATACCGCTAGTTTGCCTTACTTTGAAGTGCTGCTCAAGACAACCAAACTGGTCGGGACGCCCTTATCGGCTGAAGTCATTGCCTATCGCACATTTCCTGATCGCCCGATAGCGATACGCTGATTTTTAATAACGGCATCAGACGAGACGCCGCCTGCCGTTTCTGCCTGCAGCCTCCTGATCGAAATACCAAAGAATCATCTTCTGAAAATCGAGCAGTTGCCGGCGATTGAATATTGGCTGCGTCGAGTGCTTTACCTGCCCGAGTGTTATACCTCACATTGCAATGGGAACTCCGGCAGTCTTACCCTTCAGTTCCACTCGTTTTCCAGAATCGAATTCAAACAGGTGTCTTGTAACAGGACATGGCTCCAATTGTGCAGAAGCAGCCTGCGAGGGCAGGGAAGAAGCGCTTCTTCAAACTTGCAAATCTTGGGGCTATGGGTGAGAATTGGCGTTACTCAAGCAAGCACATAGGCCATGGATGGAAAGAATTGTCATCAGTCACGATGAGATCGCGCAAACGACTCAACCTGCTGACGAGCCGGCTAGTATAACCGCAAAGTTGCCATCGCCAATTCCGTGGTGGGCAAGAGTAAGCCTGTCACCGCTGGTTCTGGTTCTGCCACTTCTGTGTGTGGCTTCCGTTGTACTCCGGGTTGCTGTTCGTGGACTGCCGCCGCGCAGCAAGTTTGCCTGGGTCTCTTTCTTGTCAACGCTGCTCGCTATCAGCGGCATCGTTACATCCATTGGGCTTGTGTTGACTCTTACTCTGGGACCGGCGCCTTCTGAGGTCAGCCGGGGGCTCAGTGAGCTGGATAGCAAAATAGAATTTCCGGTTTTGCCTGCGGAACACGAATTGACTTCCGAACAAGTTTCAGAGCAGTTGAAGCCTCTGGTTGTAGTGCTCACCCCAGTGCAGCGAAACTGGTTTTCGCACGTGGAAGGACCGTCTTCAGCGCTTGGAGCGGGTATCCTGCTACAGGCCAATGCAGAAGGCTACTTGATTGCGACTGCGAGGCATGTTATTGATGGCGAAGCGGGGCGGCCAAACGGACAGCATGCGCTTGTGGCGTCGGTCTCGGGAACCTGGGCAACCGCCGAAGTTGTGGCACGACACAAGAATCTCGATATGCTTCTACTTTGGCTTCCGCGCAGTGCGGGCAAAGGCGGCTTTACTTTGCCGATTGTCGGCGCCAAACAATTAAAGGATGGCGAAACGATATTCGTGATCGGTCATCCACAAGGTCTGAGGTTCACCTTGAGTACAGGTATTGTCTCCAGGAAAGATCAGGATGCTTTTCAAATCTCAGCTCCTGTGAGTCCAGGCAATAGCGGCGGTCCGCTGTTCAACGCGCGGGGGCAGCTTGCGGGAATCGTGACTTCGATGGTGGACAAGAACCACAGCCCCAACGCCGAGAACCTGAATTTTGCGGTACGAGCCGATGCATTGCTGGATGTTTCCGGATGGACATTTTCCGGCGACGGACGCCGCCATCTGGAAGCCTTTGTGCAGTCCCAACACTGAGATCGATGCTCAGGAAGAGAAGCAGATGCCCACGATTAATGTAACCGTGTACGATTCGACAGAAAACAAGCGAGTGCCTGTGGAGTTGCCCGACGACGCGCCGTGCAACAAGATCATTGCAGTGCTTGTGCAGAAGCTGAGGCTGCCCACCAACGGTCCGGATGGGGCGCCACTCAGTTACAAGTTTCACCACAAGAACTCCGGGCGCCAGGTGCAGGATACGCAGACGTTGGCCGAAGCACAGGTTGGAGAGGGCGATATTCTGCGTCTGCAACCAGAGATCACGGCCGGCTGCAGATAAGAAAGACCAGATGGAGACCCTCTCCGGGGACGATGTACGCGAGGACCGGTACAGCCGACTGCGACTGATTCCGTGGTGGGATCAAGCCCTCATTGCCGCGTGCCGCGTTCTGGTCATCGGTGCAGGAGCGTTGGGCAACGAGATACTGAAGAACCTGGCGCTGTTAGGGTTTCGTCGCGTGGTCGTCGTGGACTTGGACCGGATCGAAGTAACCAATCTCTCTCGCTCTGTTTTATATCGCACGGAAGATGTGGGAGAGCTGAAGGCCGTTGCGGCCGCGAAAGGCTATCGTGCTCTGGCTGAAGATGCGCTGGTGCAACCCATCGCGGCAAACGTGATGCACGATTGCGGGTTGGGGATCTTCGAATGGGCTGACGTGATTCTCGCCGGCTTGGACAATCGCGAAGCACGTTTGTGGATCAATCGTGCCGCCTGGAAGGTTGGGCGTCCCTGGATTGATGGTGCGATCGAGGGAATCAACGGAGTTGCACGTCTGTTTCTTCCCGGCCACGCTCCCTGTTATGAATGCACGCTTGGTGAGGTGGACTGGGCGATTCTTCAGCAGCGCATGTCTTGCAATCTCCTGGCGCATCGCGCGGACGCAGTCGGCAAAGTGCCTACAACGCCAACGATCTCTTCCATTATTGCCGGCATTCAAGTACAGGAAGCAGTGAAGCTGCTGCATGGGTTGCCGACTCTTGCCAGTCGTGGGTTTGTCTTCGAGGGATTGAACCACACCTCCTATACCGTGGACTACACTGAGAATCCCGACTGCATGAGCCATTACACGATTCCAGAACTCGTGCGGCTGCCGGAAGCCTCCGCAGATTGGACCCTTGAACGGCTTTGGCAGCGAGCGCAGATCGATTTGGGAGCCACGGAGGTCACGCTCGAGTTCAGCCGCGACGTGATCTGGCGCCTGGTTTGTCCACGCTGTGGCGCTCAAGAGGAGCGCTTTGCCGCCGTCGGCAGTGTGCTCTATGACGAAGGCGCCTGCTCCTGCGATGGCCAACAGCGTGTTGTTGAGACCGTCCACGGATATAGCGGCAGCGAAGCGTGGGGAAGCCGCAAACTCACTGAGCTGGGATTGCCGTTGCTGGATATTTTTGTTGCCCGAAGCGCCGATCGGGAGATTGGATATTTGCCCGAGGGGGACCGCCAGACTGTGCTGGGCGGGGTTGTTGCTGAAGGGAGCACGGAAGCATGAAGCGGAAGCCTGAAGAGGCAAAGAAGTTCGAGCTCCGGATGAGTTGCGAGGCAGCCCGGCGGATCCGGCAACACGCCCGCTCTTCCATCAAGGCCGAGGTCTGCGGCGTCCTGATTGGCGACGAGGACCACGGCGTCACCTCTGTCGAGGCCAGTATCCCCGGTGCAAACGCCACGCAAGGAGGCTCCCATGTCACCTTTACCCAGGATACCTGGGAGCATATTTATCGCATCAAAGATCGCGATTATCCTGAGGCACGCATCGTAGGCTGGTACCACTCACATCCTGGCTTCGGCGTATTTCTCTCCGATCACGACACGTTCATCCACAAGAACTTCTTCTCCGCACCCCGGCAAGTGGCCTGGGTTTATGATCCCCATTCCGATGAAGAGGGATGTTTCGGGTGGGTTGGGGAAAAACTGGAACGGATTCCGCAGATCGTTTTCGTGGATAACAAAGGCGGCGAAGGCGCCGGCGAAACCGGAAAACCCGAACCCCTGCTTCCAGGTTCCGGAGGCGACGAGGCAGACTCCGATTTCGATCGAGTAAATGAATTTAGGCATCCGCCCAACGAAGGCCGCGCGATGCTCAATGCGGCAGTCACCGTGATCTCCTACATATCCGCTTTGCTGATCGGCTTTCTGTTGTCCTGGTTTCTATTTCCACGGCTGGTGCTGGTGCCGGTGGATTCGCGGACCGGGCAGCCGTTATATGGCATACCGAGCAACTCTTTGAGTGGAAGCCGAAGCGGAGCCGATGAGGGTACGGTGAACAGTCCCGCCCCGCAGAGCACCAACCCAGCGCCACCGCCGCAGGGCACGAAAGGGAAACCATGATGGCCGGCAATTCCCCAGAGAGAATCAAGATAACGCTCGACGACCTGGATGGTGTGCAAGTTGCGGAGAGCCTTCCGCAGGCGATTGCGTCCGCACAACCCGGTGGCCGTTCTTACGGAACCATTACTGAGGCCTCGGGGCAAGCTCCAGCGGTTGAGCAGGAACAAGGCAGCCTACTTTTGCAGGGGTGGTTTTACCTTGGTGCTGCGGGGCTAGTGGGATCTCTGGCCGGATGGGCAATCTGTGAGCCTGGGTTCATAGACGATCCGCGATCGCATCATTGGGGCAATCTCCTGTTGATGCCGGTCCTGGTGGCTCTCATGACGCTTGGCTTTGGCATCGCGGAAAGCCTTGTGGAGCGATCGGTGCAGAAGGCGCTGATCCGGGCGGCTCTTGCGCTCCCCTTGGGCGCGTTTCTGGGCTTCTTGTTCTATTTCATGGCCAACATTGTCTTCAATATAGGCGTGGCAATCTGTGCCGAGCTCGGAGTTCAGTCCAATAGAAGTCCGGCATTCTGGATTGCGCGTGCCGCTGCCTGGGCGGTCTTTGGCGTAGCGGGCGGCTTGGTATACGGAATCGTCGGGCAATCGTTCAAAAAGGGCAAGTTCGGAGTGCTGGGCGGAATTCTCGGGGCATGCATCGGGGGATTGCTGTTTGACCCGATTTCCATCTGGACGGGCAGTTCCAGCGCTGCGGTAAGCAGAGCCGTCGGCTTTGCCATCTTCGGTATGGCTACCGGCGCCATGATGGGCGTTGTCGAAAGTGCCCTGAAGGACCGCTGGTTTTATGTCGTATCGGGCCCGCTGGCAGGAAAGCAATTCATTCTCTATAAACCGCAGACCTCGATCGGCAGCGATCAGCAGTCCGACATTTACCTGTTTAAGGACCCCGCCATCCTGCCCTCCCATGCATATTTGATGGCCAATGGCGCCCGCATGACGCTTCGTGCCGCAGGCCCTGTATTTGTTTCAGGAGTCCCGATCTCGAGCCGGGTCTTACTCGATGGCGATCTGGTTCAGATTGGACGCTACGCCTTTCGCTATAAGGAGAAGTCTCGCGCATGATCGCCGCCGTCTGTCCTTACTGCCGCGGAGTGATCGAGCAGAATGACGAACAATCCGTCATCTGCACAGGCTGCGGCACGCCCCATCATGCCGACTGCTATGACGAGAATGGCGGTTGCACCGTTTTTGGCTGCATAGCAGCTCCGGCCGCAGAACCCAAACTGAGCATTGCGGCTCCTGATCTGCATGGAGCGGAGGTGGCAAGCACCGAAGGGCCCGCAGTTGCTCAGGCAGTAAATCCGCCTCCTCCGCCTCCGCCGTACATTGGGTTCGCAGGAACCCCGTCGTCGCCACCAGCGACCAGCATTCAGGCAGGTGAACTGACGCAGGGTCCGCCGATGTTCGACTCCTGGGGGTATAACCTGCTGGCGCATCCGCTGCCCGGGCAGGAACCCCAGGCTCCGCCCTTGTTCAGCTCTTTGGGATATGGCCGTCCCACGCCCGTGCCCTATCCGGTGCCAACGCAGGCGCCGCTGCCCACCGTGTGGGCTATTGACCCCAGAGTGCCCGCCAAAAATCGAACCGTATTCCTGCTGCTGGGGATTCTTTTTGGTGCGTTTGGTGCACATAGCTTCTATGCCGGCTCTACCAGGAAAGGCTGTCTGCAATTAGGGATTACGCTCTTGACCCTCGGCTTGGCCGGACTAATGGTCTGGATCTGGGCGTTTATCGACATCTGCACAATCACCACAGACAACGATGGAATTCCATTTCGAAACTAGAAGGTGAAGAATGAGCTATCGAATCAAGCGCGGCGAACAGGAGTTTGGGCCCTACAGTCTGGCTGATCTTCAGCGCTACGTACAAACCGGCTATATCTCTGTACAAGATCTGGCACAAAGCGAAGGAATCAGTGAGTGGATTCCAGTGTCCCAGGTGTTGGGAGATATTCCAATACCTGCCACGCCCCAACCCGGTGCTTACACGGGCCTGAGCAACGATGCAGCAATGGCGCAACAAATAGTGCCTTTGCCACCTAACCTGCATTGGGGGTGGGTGCTGTTTCTCAATGTTATTACGCGTTCCTTATTCAACCTTATATGGGCAATTGTTCAGGCCAATTGGGCACGTAAGCTCTCGGGGAAGAACACTGCCATGGTGCTCATTGTTATGTATCCTGCCGGTATCATCACAGGCGCGCTGGTCGTGGGGATTGGCGCAGGCGCAAATCTACCGGCAATTGCCGGTTTTGGTGCTGTGCTGCTCTTTGTTGGCGTCATTTGCCTGATTATAGGTACCTTCCAGATCCGCAGTGCCATGGAGGATTACTACAATAGTGTCGAGAATATCGGCCTCACACTTGGACCGGTAATGACCTTCTTCTTTGGCGTCATTTACCTCCAATATCACATCAATCGCATTGCCCGCTGGAAGAGAACTGGACAGCTATCTTGACTTGGTTCTCCAGTAAACATTGAGCTAGCGGATATTAGCAGGAGCGCGGCTCCTCTAATAGATCCAAGAGCCGCCACTATCACACTCGAAAGGCGAATGCCATGGCTTCTCCGCGCACACGCAGGCTGCTACTCGATGCCGAGTCGATTCGTAATCGCCTGGCAGGATGGCCATTGATTGAGATCAGCGGATCTGCCGGGATTCCTCCCGAAATCTATCGATTCACCTATCACGTGAAGGGGCTCTACGTAGACGCGACAGGAAACATCCTTGAGCGCGATACTCATCTCCTTGAGATCAATCTCTCACTCGGCTACCCGAGGCGTGCGCCGCAGTGT
Source organism: uncultured Acidobacteriaceae bacterium (assembly GCA_903828675.1). Taxonomy (GTDB): domain Bacteria; phylum Acidobacteriota; class Terriglobia; order Terriglobales; family Acidobacteriaceae; genus Telmatobacter. The sequence continues at coordinate 101,508 of CAIKND010000029.1, read as the reverse complement.
CGCATGTTGACCCCGGTATTTCATCCAAACTTCGACGATTCCACCGTGTGCATTGGCGATTTCTGGGCTGCCTCCGAGGGGCTCGATGATCTGGTCATTCGGATCGGGCGGATGATTGCCTATCAGGAATACAATACCAAGAGTCCTCTCAACGGACTGGCTGCAAAGTGGGCCGCACAGAATGCCGCAGTCCTCCCCATCGATACCCGCGCAATTGCCCCGCCGAGTCAGGGTTCTGAGCAGCTACTTTCTGGTCCTGATGCTGCGGCTGAAGCCAGAGTAGTCGAGTCAACACCATCACCACTTGTCCCCGAGCGGGCTCCTGCGGTAGCTAGATATGATCCAGATATTGACCCATGGAGCGAGAAGATAATCATTAGCCCATAAAACTAACATGCAAAAGCTCAACGTAACCGAAGGTTATCGGATAGCATGAAGCGCGGAGATCCACGATTGTTTATAAGATCGATAGCAACTAAGCGAAATTCAATGTTGGCTGCGCCCCTCCAATGCACGGCGTCTTGACAGTAAGACCAGACTCGTACGGTACACCTCTAAGGCAAGGCGAATGCAACGTAGGAGCCGCCTGAGGGCCACTTGGGATCTCTGCCGCCTCCTGCCGCGATCACGACATACTGTTTTCCATCCACCATGTAGGTGGCCGGTGTCGCCACGCCTGCAAAGGGAAGCGTTGTCTCCCAAAGCAGTTTTCCAGTTTCGCTGTTATAGGCTCGAATCTTCCTGTCGTAAACGGTGGCTCCAATCATGACCAGCCCGCCGGCTGTAACAATCGGGCCGCCATAGTTCTCCGATCCCGTGTCCTTCATTCCCTTTACCGCTAGTTCAGGATATTCTCCCAAAGGAATCTTCCAGAGGTACTTACCAGAATTGAGATCAATGGCATTCAAGGTTCCCCAGGGCGGAGTTATAGCCGGATAACCGTCTGGATCTAGAAATTTACGATAGCCGGTGAATCTGTATTTCAGTGGATCGCCGCTGGTGCCATCGTCATGCTTATCAGCGGCAGGTCCCGCGGCGCTATCTGTAATACCGAGATACTGCAACAAGGCAGTAAGGTCTCGTCCCTGCAATTTCGGCGCCGCTGGCATAAGGCCTTTGCCTTTGTGAATAAGACTTTCGGCTTGCACCTTCTGTATTCGCGCTCCAACGCCGATGAGCGCAGGGAATGAAGGCGGCGTGCCCTCGCGTTTCTCACCGTGACAGAGGGCGCAATGCTCCGCGTAAATCTTTGCGCCTAGCTCGTCTTCTGGCGTCGCTTGCTTTTTGGCGGGTACAGCAGTCATCTCCTGCTTGTCGCTGGAGTTGCCGTGCCGTCCGTTCATCCGGTCCGATTCACTCGTCTTGAGAAACTGGAGAAGGGCCTGCATCGTTGGAGCATCCAGCATAGGAAACGAAGGCATTCTCCCTTTACCCTGGCTGATCGCAGTCGTAATCTCTATGTCAGATTTCCGCTTATCTATATCTATTAATGCAGGAAAAGCAGGCGGTGAGCCCTCTCTATGATCGCCATGACAACTGACACAAAGATTGTTGTAGACCATCTCTCCTTGAGTGCCTCCGCCCTTGTTCTCTGTGAGTCCGCCGGTCCAGGCCATTTCATTGGCATTCACATAGATAACTCCCTTGCTGGTGTCTACTGCCGAGCCGCCCCACTCCGCGCCGCCATCGAACCCCGGAAAGACCACGGTTTGCTTGTCCACAGCGAAGGGGAGAAATTGTCCTGCGCTGCGAAATGTCCTGAACTTATCGAGCGCGAACTGATGTGCCTCTGGAGATCGAGCGGTTAACATGTCTTCGGTGAGCCGTTGCCGCGCAAATGGTTCAGGCGCCAGCGGCCTTGGCTGTGTTGGGGACGTAACTTCACCGGGCGCATTGCTCGAGGGAAAAGCGAATTCTTCTATGGGGAAGATAGGCTTGCCGGTGACGCGGTCAAAGAGATATAGGTAACCCTGCTTGGTAGTTTGCGCTACTGCATCGAAGCGCGTCCCGTCGTGGGTAACAGTTAGAAGCGAAGGCGGGGAAGGGAAGTCGCGATCCCATATATCATGGTGAACACCTTGAAAGTGCCAGAGAAGTTTACCTGTCTCTGCATCCAGTGCAAGCAGCGTGTCGGAAAACAAGTCGTTTCCAACACGATCCGCTCCATAGAAATCCGATACTGCCGACCCCGTGGGGACATAAACGATGCCGCGACTTGCATCCAACGCCATGCCCGGCCAATTATTTGCAGCACCAGATTTCTGCCAGGCATCCGCAGGCCATGAATCGTATCCCAATTCGCCTGGATGCGGAATGGTGTGAAAGGCCCAACGCAGAGCGCCGGTGCGTACGTCGAACGCTCTTATATCGCCCGGAGGCGCAGGATGTGTTTCTGGATTGCGGCCGCCAACAATGATCAGATCTTTGTAGACAATGCCGGGCGTCGTGAGAGCGATGGATTGCTTATGATAGTCTCCTCGCAGTTGTTTGCGTAGATCTATCCTGCCATCCTCACCGAACGATGGAATAGGCTTACCGGTGGCGGGATCTAGCGCATAAAGAAAGTTCATCACGCCGGCAAATAGGCGTGTCTCAGATCCATGCGACCACCACGATAGACCGCGGTCCGGTTGCGTCCCATTGATGCCAGAGTCGAACTTCCAGAGCAACTTCCCCGTCGCCGCATCAAGGGCGATGACCTTCTGCGTGGGAGTGTAAGCATAGAGAACGCGACCGACAATCAGAGGGCTGGTTTGGAGTCCGCCCTTCTCTCCAGTGTCGAATGTCCAAGCGACTCTTAGGCTGGCCACGTTCTCTCGATTGATTTGGGTAAGTGGCGAGTAATGATCATTTGCCAGTTGTCCGCCATAGACAGGCCAGTCAGTAGTCGAACTTGCGCTGGACGCCTGCGAAGCAAGAACCGCGGCCCGCACTGCCTCTTGTTGGTGGAAATGCGCGAGAATAAACACTCCAAGCAGGGTGGGCAGTGCGGTCGTGGCGACTAGGAATTTCGGTTTCATTTGGCTGACCGCTTTCATCCGTATCGGCATTATTCCAAAACATCAAATTCCCGCAGGTTCGTATTCGAAAAAATGAAGCCCAGCCCCCCATTGCGTTCATTGTCAAATGTTCCAGAAAGAAAACATCGGAGATGCTGGCACGCCGGGGAAGGACAGGCGTCTCGGGTGGTCGGGTAATCAAGTTGTTTGGCGTGCACAATGAAGGTGAATTATCAGAGCCGACGAAAGTTTAGCAACCAGCCGGGCAGAATAGCACTGACCATAATGAATTACACCTGCAGAGAAAAGATTGTCAAGCTAATCTGGCAGGCTCGAATTTGCAGGGAAAATGAAAAGAAAGGTGGGAAGAACTGTAAACGTCCTCACCTGGAACTGCGAAGTGTGCACATGAATTTCTTCGCTTGGGATTTTGCCCCTTCTAAACGCCGGCCGCTGCCCCCCCAGATCTGCCGGCGATTCTTTACTGAGGGTGGGCAATCAGCAATCGATACGCTTAGTATGAAAGCGTCATAGATGCTTGATAACATTCCCCGGCCGCTATTCGAACTGCGCGGTCTGCGACATCTGCGCGCTCAACACAGATATAGCCGACATGATTGCCTTCGCCAACATCTGCCATATTCTTATCGTTGGTCCAGGCATTCCAGATCACCGCGCACTTAGTGTTGGATTGGATATTTATGTTGCCGGTTGGCAGTTTGAGTGTTTGCGTGGGCGGGACATCAAGATAAATACGGTCTGTGAGCGCAGTAATCATGACTTCGCCCTGCTGAGTCTTGCGAGTCAGGTTATCCGCCTTGTCAATGACCGGGACGTTTTCCAGCCCTGCGACACGCGCGTCGGCCACATTCGGTACCGCAAAATAGGTATGGAAGGCGAAGGCAAATGGTGCATCGGTGGCGCTGTGGTTCTCGGCGCTCAGACTAAGCTTGAGACTGGTTCCAACTATGACTTCGAGTCGGAATCTGAACGCATGCGGCCACGTAGTGCTGACCGGATTATCCGCCGCCAATTCTAGTACGACGCGAGTTGTTCCACCTGGACACGCCTCGGCTTCGACCAGCTTCCATTCCATGATTCGGCCAAAACCGTGCAATAGCGCACTGCCTTCAGCCGGGCCAAACCACGGGAGGCACAGTGGAATACCGCCACGAATCGCCTCGCCTGCGTCGAGCACGCATTTGGGTGACACCCAAAGCATCTCTCGACCACCGGCGGGCTTGAACGCCATCAGGTGAGCTCCTTGTAGCGCAATCGTGGCGCTTCCGAGTCTGTTGTCCACTACAAGCATTGGCAGGCCAACGTCGCTTGACTGATGGAGTGCGGGATAAAGTTCAGTGGAATTTACAAGCTTGATGCCTGCGGTCTGGACAAGTTGCTCGAAGGAAGATGGAACTGACATTGCGGTCTCCTTGAAGTATGTCACGGGCTTATCGTTTTCAACCTGTTAGACCGTGCGTCCAATCGTCGAATTCCGAGCAATTAGTTTTGGCTCGATGAGCAGGTGTTTGGCCTTTTGCTTATGCTTCTGCGCAATCAGAGATAGGGCCAAGGTAGCGGCCTGCTCGCCTTGCTTCTGAGTTGACTGATCGATTGAACTGAGGGGAACTTCCAAATACGAAGACAGGCGCAGGTTTCCGCAGCCGATCACGGCCACATCCTCAGGAACACGTAATTTGCTCGCCAACAGGCAACGAATTGCTCCGACTGCGGTCAGGTCGTTGTAGCAAAAGACTGCATCTGGACGCTTCTTCAGCTTGAGCAGGTCGCTCATTGCATTATTTCCAATTTGCACGCCCTCCTCTTCAAGCCTTGAACGGATGGCGACCAACTCTTCGCAGAAGGGTATATGATTCGCCGCAAGAGCTTCCTTGTAGCCAGTCAACCGTCCTTCCGAGGTACTTATTAACTCCCCACCAATATGCGCGATCCGCTCTCGGCCCAGCCGGATTAGGTGCTCTGTCGCCATGCGTCCAGCCGCAACATCGTCGGTGCCGACAAAGCACGCGTTGAGCCTTGGGAGGTGACGATCAATCAAGACGTAGGGGACCTTTGAAGCGACTAAGGACTTGAACCCTGCAGCACTGCTTTGACATGAGGCGATCAGCAGGGCATCTACGCCTCGCGCCAACAAATTCTCTATCTCTTCGTGTTCCAGCCCTGGTTCTTCTTCCGCTGATGCCAGAATCAATTGGTATGACTCTTTTCGAAGTGCAGCGCTTACTCCCTTGGCAAGTTCAGCAAAGAACGTATGTACAAGATCGGGAACAATAAGTCCGATCGTATAGCTCTTGCCCGAGGCTAACCCACGCGCCAGCATATTGGGCCGGTAGTTCAGCTCCCTGACTCGCTGAAGCACGCGATTGCGAGTCAACTCTCCCACATCCGGCTTATTGCGAAGGACCTTGGAGACCGTAACTAATGAAACTCCCAAGTCCTCGGCGATGTCCTTCAGTCGAACGGCCATGCGCATATTCCTTTAGTGCGTGATTGGCAATACGAAGCAGTTGATGTACCACAATCGCAACAGAGTCGGCCTCAGGATTCAGTATCATTCACTTCAGCGATTCGGAGTTGCATGCAGCAGGAGAATTAACAGGGTTACAGTGGGCGCTTACACCGCCTGGCAAGGTAACAACGTAATGTCCGGGCCAGCGAGCCGGCTCGTTGCCGGGGTAGTCGGTACTAACTATTTGCGCGCCGCTCGCAATCATTGCATCCCGGCGAGTTGTGTCGTTAGTGCGAGCTTCCGTGGTATCCGTGTCGGTGCGGGTCCGCACGAGGTAGCCCTTGCGAACCAGAGCGGCAATCTCTGCGGCAGGGCCATCATTGCGCTCAATAAAGGCGGCATCGGGCTCGCCTGGCTCGGCGTTGGTGAATAGGATGCGCCCTCGAAGTGATGGATGACCTGCCAAATAAGCTGGCCCTGCCTTTCGCTGGTCCATCAGAAAGATCACCTTGCCACGAGCGTTGGCAAGAGTAGGCCAGTTGCCGGCCAGCACCGCTTGGTTCAAAGTGTCGAAGTTACCACGTACACCATCGGGAGTAATCAGGTCATTCGGAGAGAAGACAGAGCGAATTTCTGTATCAAGGGCATCGAAAACGCTGGAAGTGAAGGGTTCCGGTTCAGTGAGGTGGATAGGACCCTCCGGCTTGCCTTCCTTTGTTTCGACAAGAATGAAAATTGGAATATGACCAGGGTGGGTATGCGACCAGTTCCTCACTTGCTCGAGGCAGGCGATAAATGGCTGGCAGGTGCTCCGATAGTCGATGTCCTGGACGTGCATGACTTTAAAGCCTGGCTTGGTCATCAGGCCGTGGGGATCAAAGTCGGGGTCGGGTGGAAGATGAGCGGCAGCGATCATCGCCGGACCTGAAGGATGCGCGTAGAGACCGCCCTTGCTGTCCGCGAAGACATCAAGCTCAATCTGGCGAACGCCACTATCGAATTGCTGTTCAAGTGGTTGGTGCCAATAGTCGAGGCCTGTGAATACGCGCGGATTCATTGTCTGCCACAACGCAGCCGCGCTGGGAGCGAAGCCGGCGTGATAGCTATTGTGAGTCCCAACGACCTGGATGTCGTTGAGGCGCACTTCACTGCCTTGCTGAGCAAATGCTCGCGAAGCGGAAAGTGCAAGACAGATTACTAGTAACCGTAGAATGACCTTGCTGCGAGGCATCGCGACTCCTGTTCGTGGAAGCCTAGACGTGCGAATACGGCTTACTGTAGTGAGTCGACCACTCGACCAGGTTGTCGTTGAGGAATCGCCAGGTATTGCGTTCGCGGTCAACCTCGATCAGCATGTATGCATTTGGATCGTAACGCGTCGACGCGATGGCATAGTGCTGCGGGCCAAAGGTGTGCGCAAAGTCCACCCACTTATGCCAGTGCCCGGAGACGACCATTTGGATAGTCTCCTTGTACTTGCGCAGCAGAGGGTGCAATCCGTAATCTGCGAACTCTTCGGGAGTACAGAGCCACAGAGGATAGTGGATGAAGACGAAGGTTGGCTTGTGTTCGCGCAGTTGTGCCTCGAACCAGTTGAGCTGTTCTTCACCAAGCGACCCCTGACCGCGATCGAAGGTCTTGGATGAGGGATCCCAGGTGGCGCCAAGGAAGTTATTCAACTGAACGAATTTGTATCCCTTGTGCTCGACTGCGTAGTAAGGCTTGGTGGCGAATTTGGCTTCAAAAAGCCGGTGACTCATCTCGCGGGAAACGCCGGGCACGCCGTAATCGTGGTTGCCGAATCCTATATGGACGGGCATCTTGAACCCATCGGTTATGGCCTTGGCATTGTCCAGACGAGTCTTGTTTTTGAAGTAGAAATCGTATTCTGTGGAGGGATAGTTATGAAAATAGTCGCCCGCCACAAAGACCTGCTCAATAGGTGGGTCGAGGCTATTGATGAGAGTGCGTGCGGAAATCAGGTTGGCAGCTGAGTGCTGCAGGGATTCCGTGTCGAGTGCGTTGCTCTCCTGCCCGTGATAGAAGTCGTCGATGATGTGTGTGTCTGCGACCACAGCGAAGTAGAAGAAGCGGCCGGCCCTTGTGGAGGAGGCCTCACGCGCCCATAAAGAGCGCGTGAGGGATGAGCCTAGAGCACCGGCCGAGAGTATGCCGAACTGACGGCGAGTGATGGACATTGTTTCTCTCCTTCTCAGGTTAGAAGCTCAGCTTGAGAGCCAGTTGCATCTGACGCGGTGGGAAGTTCCCGGTGATGGTGCCGAAGGAGCCGCTCTGGCTGTCGCCCGTCGGCGCCGTGTAGTTGACGTTGTTGAGAGCGTTAAACGCCTCAGCGCGGAAATCCAGGTTGGAGGATTCGTTCCAAAGCGGAAATTCCTTATGCAACCCCATATTGGTCTGATAGAACGGGTTGTCGCGAAGAGGGTTTCTGCCGGCGTTGCCGTAGGGTTGGGAAACATCCGTAGGGGTAGTTACAGCGGTCCTGCTGAGGTAACCAGTGAGTGAGGTTGCCTTCTTGACCCAAAGCCCGCGTGGCGCCTTGGGATTGCCGCTGATGTTGGGCCGGTAGGTGAGCAGATCGCTGACGCTGAACTGCGACGGTGCAGAGTAAGTCAGGTTCACGGGTTGCCCGCTGGTGGCTGTCTCGATGACCGAGACCTGCCAGCCGCCTGCGATGATTTGCATGGCGCGGTTGGCCGCTCCACCCCAGTGGCGGCCGTGGCCGTAGGGCAGATCCCAGATTGCAGTCAGCGTGTTGTTGAGCGGTTGGTTGTAGGCCGACTGACCACGCTCACCCTTGAGATTTGCAAGGTTGACGCGCGAGTTGTCGCCATTCGGTGTATCCAGATGCCCTGACGCATTGTCGATGGTTCTGGAGTACGAGAAGGCATTCAACAGGTAAAGCCCGTTGGAGTAACGATGCTCGAGCCTGACTTGTGCGCCGTGGTAGATCATCATTCCGGCGTTGGACGAGCCTTCGATACCGGTGAAGCCCTGGATGGGGCGCCGATTGAGAAGTGAAACGCAACCAGCCGTCGTGGTGCTGTTGCATCCGGTGGTTGTGTCGGGGTTGGGAACGTTGGGCGCAGCCTGGTTGATATCGTCAAGCACCCAGATATGGACTCCGTGTTCGCCAACGTAGGAGACATCGAGCAGAGTGCCGTGAGCGAGCGTCCGCTGCAGGCCAAAATGCCATGCCTGCGAGTAGCCTGTTGCGATGTTTGTTGGGATGTAGCGCGTTTGCGAAAGCGCGGTGCTGAAACCGGCAGCACTCACGAAGTTCGTGCCATAGCCCTGTTGCTCCGGGCTGAAGCAGCTTGTGTTCTGAACATTAGCCGCGCAAGCGGGCGTCATGGTTACGACACCGGCCACTTTTGTGATGGCATTTTGCGTAATTGAGGAATTGACGATATAGGGCCCGTTGTAGGCAAGCAGGTTTTCGCCGCCCTCGCGGTTGAACTGGTCATAACTGATTCCATAGCCACCGCGAACCACGGTCTTGTCATTCACGCCGTACGAGAATCCGATACGCGGCGCGAAATTCTTCTTGGGCATGCCAACCATCGCGCGATCGGTAATCGAGCCTGACTTGGCCTGGACCAGAGTTTTGGTCGAGGGGTCGAAGTTGGCCAGATGATCTCCATCCACGTATTGCGGAGTGACGAGCTCATAACGCAACCCGAGGTTGACTGTGAGGTTGCGTTTGACCTTGATGTCGTCCTGCACGTAGAAGAAGTTCATCCGCTGGTGGTAGTTGACGATGCGGAAGTTGTTCAACTGGTAGCTCTGACGTGCTCCCAGAATGAAGTCGGCCAGGGATGCGGCCTCCTTGGAGCCCACGTCGGCGCTTGAATAGGAGCCGGAGTTGTTGATCGACAACCCTGAACTGAAGTAGCCGCCATAGTTGTCCTGGCCATAGGTTGGATTGAAGTCCTCAACCTCGGTATTGATGGCCTGGTACTCATACCCGAGCTTGATGCTGCTACGGCCCTTGATGATCGTGTAGTTCAACTTGGGGTCAATCACGAAGGGGTTCTGGAACTGCGGGTTGCTCGGCTGCGCTCCGAATTGGCTGAAGTTGCTCACGTTCTGGTCGTTGAGTGAACGCGCAACGATAGGATCGGTGGGCAGTCCGGGGATCCCGGCCTGAACCAGCAGGCTGGGTTGTCCCAAGCCATAGGGTGACTTGCCGCCCTCTGTCCAGGTAAACCCAACACGCGCATCCAGGATTGAGTTTTGGCTGAACAGGTATGTATAGCCGGCCGCGATCTGCTTGTTGTAGTCGTGAATTGTACCGTTGCCGTTTCCGCCCGCAGGACCGGTGAGCGGTTCCGCGTCCACGATGTTGAGGCGGTGGAAGCTCCAGCGGAAGAATGCCGTAGTGCGCGGATTCAGGAAGAAATCAAAACGTGCATCGGCGCGGTGATCGATAAAGTGTGCTTTGGGCACGTTGACCAGGTTGTTGGAATAGCCGGTGCCGGTTGTTCCCGAGATTGCAATATTGGGCGTAGGCAGAGCTGGAATAACCAGCTTCGCCAGCGGGCTCCAGTCCGACTGCGGGATAACACCGGTGGGGTAGGCCACGCCCGTGAACGGGTTGTGCAGCGGGACAGGCGCACCGGCCGCGGTGAGAAAATTACCCTGGCGTTGATCGGCGGTTGGAACGGTCGAGGCGGAGTATTGACCTTGCACCTGGCGGTTGCTCTCGTAGTCGCCGAAATAGAAGATCTTGCCCTTCAAAAGCCACGGTACTGGACCGCCAATGGCCCCACCAAACTGGTTCTTGACCAAAACAGGCTTAACTTGCTTTCCGGTGAGGGCGTTGGTAGGCGGAGTAAAGGGCCCGATCGCGTTGAACACCGTGTTGCGGTTGTACTCCCAGAGCTTGCCGTGAATCTGATTGCCGCCGCTCTTGATGCTGACGTTGAAGACGGCGCCGGAAGCGCGGCCAAACTCTGCGCTGTAGTTGTCCGTTGAAACGCGAAACTCGCCGATGGCGTCGGGTGAGGGCTGAATAGCCTGATTTGAGAAGCTCTGATTCGACGTGCCGTAAGCGTTGTTGTCCAGGCCGTCGAGCATGAAGTTATTGAACTCGCTGCGCTGACCGTTCACGTTGTACGATGCGTCGCGGCTGGTCACTGTCTGATTTTCAAGATTGTTTGCACGAACGCCCGGCGTGAGCAGGGCCAGATCGGCATATGCGCGTCCGTTGAGCGGAAGGTTGTTGACGTCGCGCGCGGAGATGATCTGTCCGCGCTCGCTGTCTTCCGTGTTCAGCAGCGCGGCTGCGCCGGTTACCGTTACCGTCTCGGTCGCTGAACCGGGTTTCAGGTTCACGTCAACGCGCTGGCGCGCATTTACTTCAGCGGAGAAAGCTTCTGTCTGGGCTTCGCTGAATCCCACTGCTATGGCCTTCACTTTGTACTGGCCGATGCGAACGCTCGTGAAGGTAAACTGACCTAGTGCATCGGTCGTTACCGACGTCTCCACGCTCGTCGCAATATTGACGAGTGTCACCTTGGCGCCAGGGATTACCGCACCCGACGCGTCATGCACATATCCTAGAACGGTCGCGGTCTCGAATTGGCCGTGGGCAAATGGGCAGTTGAGTGCGATGAGAAATAGGAAGAGGGTAGCGGCAGCAAAGATGCGCAAACTCACCGGCTTTCCTGGATACCTCTTGAACAAACTAAAACTTGTCATCTCTCCTGAAACTCCTTTCTGGGTTCTGGATTGATCTGGATTCTGGGTTAACTAAGGTACGTTCAGCGGACAGCTTCGCCGTGAATGGCTCTCTAGTACCGCGGAGATGTGGAATGCTCTCTCTGGTGCGAAGAAATGATGCGGTCTGGAGCTTCCGGTTCAAGCTGGGCGCTTTGATGATCGCTCTGTCACCCTCCCTGGACGGGTAGGGGATCAGGGATTCGGAAACTTGCGAGAGGGCCCGCGAAGGCCGCAAAGAACGATTGAACAGAGGCACGATCAGGATACGCTCGTTCTTGTCCTCGCGCTTGCCGCACAAACGCATAGAGCCACTCCCGAGGGAGGCAAGATGTCTGGACGGTGTAGAAGCGAAGTGAAGCACGCTTAGTAAACCCATTTAGTGGCCTCAAGGGTCGAAAAACCAAACAGTGTTGCCAATTTGTACCGCAACCTATAAATACGGTAGCGCTTACGTTGGAGAAAAATAGAATAGTTGCGAGCGACCTGTCAAGTTAAATTTTCATGACTGGCAGTGTGTGGATGTGAACAGGGTTGCAGCCTTGGAAAATATTGAGAGAAGATCGCAAAAATAGGCTATTTTGTTGGCGAAAGTCCTCAAAATCTGAAACTTGCGTTAGCGCTGTCGTTTTCCGGCAAAAAGGAACGGAATCCGGCGACTGCAGGAGTGCTCTCATCACTACATTGGCAGGGAAATCGGGGCCGTTAATTTAAGAAGAGAATCGGGAGAGTGACGGAGATATGGAAGCACTGGTCAATCAATGAGCCAATCCGAATGTAAAATAGTTTCAATAAGCAACAGCCACGATGAAGATCAGACCTGGCCCCTTGCGCACGAAGGGACCAAGCCTGAACCTGCAGTATCACGGCCTCACTTGCAGATCGTCAAACTCGACGCGATTCCACTCCGTCCCGAGCGCGAACATGCCATGCGAGTGTGTATCATCCTCGACCGAAGCTAAAGTCCTGCCGTCCAGCGATGCCTCGATATTCTTGCCGTGAAAGCGTAATTCAAGATGATGCCACTGGTTGCGATCGATCTTCACAAAGCCGGATGCCAGCGTTGCCACTGGCTTCTTGTACTGCGCGGAGAGAAGTTCCCATGCGCCGTCGGGTTTCAGACGCAGTACATAACCGCCCGGCCATCGAGCGTGCCCATCCTTGAAGACGTCTGAAGAATCGATCCGTCCCATGACAGTGGCCTGTGCGTCGCTAAGAAAATGCACATCGGCGGCCACGGAATAATCCGTCCATCCGGCATCGCCTGCCAAAGTGAACGGATCCGGCAAGGGGCCCCACGGTACCGGGATCGTCGAAATCACCTGCTCCAGACACCTGCCAGCACGCCCGGTGCAAGGATGAACCTCGAAGGCGCCGTCTTGGTCGGAAAGATACTTCGGCGAATGGCCCAACGATGTTGTATCGAAGTTATCTGTGTACGGGAGTGGGAAGGGAAATGCCGGAGGTGGTTGCGCATTTCCTTTTCCCTGTCCCGTTGTTGTGGTTAACGAATAGAGTGAGTCTGGATCGAAGGTGTATTCGAATCCGCCCTTCACTGCAATCACATCTGCAACATGCTCAAAGGTGCGTGAATGATTCGTCTCCCAGACGTGAACGACCTTTGCATGCAGCCCGCCAACCAGCCCGAATGAAACTGTCTGCGCACTCTTTGCGCCGATCGTCTCCAGCACCACGCTCCAGTTCGCGCTGTCTGGGGAGCGAAGGGAGACATAACTCCCGGTTTCCGGAAGAGTGCCGGACGCAGAGTCGAGATACTTCCATCCTGGTTGCGCAAACTGCGTCGTGTGGGCTGTGGCCCAAATTGTTCCTTGCACATTGTAGTGGCCGGACCACGGCGTGTTTGCATACACAAGTCCGGAGTTAGGCGCGGCCAGATTGTCATAGTACGAAGTGATCGGACTCCAGATCTCAGTAGCTGTCAGCGAGCCCTCAAGATAGTTCTTGTTATAGAGGTGCGCGAGAATGCGCCCGCCGATGGCCCAGTCGCGACTGAGAAAAGGCCCGCCGCCGCCATTGGGCTGGTCTTCGCTCGACCAGAGCGGTTTGCCTGTCTTGCGCGCCGCTTCCGTAGTTGTTATCTTGCCATCAATGAGCGGGTAGTGCCCACCGATCGCAGCGATCGCGCCGCCTAACTCGGGGTCTTTGAGCATTTCATCTGCAATCGACCATTGCCCTGCTCCCTGCCCCGGATACTCGTCGCAGCACACAATCTTCGTAGCAAGGCGCTCGGCATCAAGCCGCCGATGAAGCTCTTTGATAAATGCAATGTTGTGAACCTTCTCATTCCACGGGCCAACATAGCCAATATCGAGACCGTAATCCCGCTTTGCTGTCTTGATAAAGTCCGTGAGATATCCAGCCATCTTGGGTGTGTAAAGCGTCGGTTTGCCGGTAGAGGCGGATCTGTCCGAATCGGAATAAACCCAGCCCGGCGCGCCCCAGGGAAGTATCTCAAGAATGATCTGCGGATTCCGCTTGTGCGCCTCCGCCATCAGCCACCATTCGTATCCGCGCGTGGAATCGTGATCCGACGCCGAGCGCATGTGGCTTGGTTCGGAACCGTCCGTCGAGTTTACGTCCGCACCGATCTCGACCTTGAGGCGTTGCAGGGCTGCTCCATATCCCGGCTTGAAAAGGTAATCGAGAATCTGGCTCCGCTGCGGCTCTGGATAGTCAATCAGCAGGCGCGACGAAGCGCCCGCGCTGGCAGCGCCGAGTCCGTCAAAGACCCGGCCATGGCTGCGCCCGTCCAGCACAACCTGCATCGGCTGCGAGCCCGCCACTATCGAGCCAAGGCTTAGCGTTAACGTCAATAGAAACATCGTTGCGACGATCCAACGCTCCGGAATCACTCTTACTCGTTTCATCAAGCAACACCTTTCGATTGAAATGCTATTTCGATCTCCTCGAGGGTCTTCCCGCGTGTCTCCGGCAAGCGCATGTAAAGAAACAACAAACCAGCAAGACAGATTGCCGCATAAGTCCAGAACACGCCCGCAGTGCCAAGCGAAGCATTCATCGACGGGAATGCATAGGTCAGCAAGAAACAGCCAATCCACAGCGCCGTAACCGCGACCGACATGGCGGCCCCACGAATGCGGTTCGGATATATCTCGGCGATAACAACCCACGTCACCGGCGCCAGCGACATTGCATAGCAGGCAATGGCCGCGAGAACCAGCACCAGCATGGGCTTCCCTTGTATGTTCAGGCGATAACATGCTCCAAGGATTGTGTAGATAATTACTAACCCAGAGACTCCGCCGAGTAACAGGAACCGACGGCCATAGCGATCGATAGCAGCGAGTGAAATGATGGTGAAAACTACATTCACCGTGCCTGTAATCACAATGTTGAACAGAATGCCTGAGACTTTGTATCCGGCTGCCGCAAAGATCTCTTGCGCATAGTTGAAGATCACGTTGATGCCGCACCACTGCTGCAGGACGGCGAGAGTTACGCCCAGCAGGAGCACCTTGGCCATGCCCGGCGAGGTAAGCTCGCGCCACACTGAATGCTGAGACTCGGCGCCGCTGGCTGCCTTCAAGTCATCGATTACCTGCCGTGCGTACACCGGCCCGCCCAAACGATCGAGAACTTGCAGCGCCTGTCGTTCACGGCCCTTGGCGGCCAGCCAGCGTGGGCTTTCCGGCACCAGAAACGTGGCAAATAGAAACAACAGGGAAGGAACCGCGGTGACTGCGAACATCCAGCGCCATCCCCATTGCCCGTTCCAAGACAAGAGAATCTCCTGTGCTGTTGCACCCGGAGCCACAGGCCGAGCAATGAGCCAGTTAACCACTTGTGCCAGCAAGATTCCAAATACGATAGCTAACTGATTGAGTGATACGAGTCTGCCGCGCAAGTGAGCCGGAGATATCTCGGCAATGTACATTGGAGAGATGCCGGACGCGAGGCCGATGGCGTAACCGCCCAGCATTCTCCACGCCACGAATACGCTGAATTGCGATGCCAGGCCGGTTCCCAGGGATGAGAGTGCAAATATGAATGCGGCCAAGGTCAGCAGCCGCTTTCTGCCGAAGCGGTTGCTCAAGGCTCCGGACGAAACAGCGCCGACTAGGCAGCCGATCAACGCGCAACTCATGGCCCACCCTTCCAGAGCGGATGTGTCCAGATGAAAATAGAGTTCGTAGAAGGGCTTTGCGCCGCCGATGACTACCCAGTCATAGCCGAACAGCAGGCCGCCCAGCGCACCCGCAGCGGCAGCAAGCCACACATACACCGAGCGGAAGCTACTGTCGTGCACTGGGCTTGGACTAGAAATGGGCATGGGTCCGATCATAGCGCGGTCTGCTCACGGTGCGCTCGTGCTTCTTTCACACTTAGCGCATTTAGCCAGCGCAGCGTCTCTGCTGCGAACTGATGATTGGCATCCTCCGCGAGCACCCCTTCAAGTTGGTGTATCGCGGCCTGTGCGCCATCGAGTCCATGGCTGGCCAACGCGCTCAACAGCAACGATTCCACTCGATTCCCTTTATCCAGATCGTCTTCAAAAAGCAGCAGGTTCGGCAGCGAGGTCGCAAAGTAGTCAATGCTCGGTTCCGCCGCCATCTGCTTTTCAGCAAAGTCCGCCAGACCGTTGAATAGCTTCAACGCGGCTTCATCGTCGCCTAGCGCATGCAGAGCCAATGCTTGAAAATACGAGTGGACCCCAAAGTTGGCATGCGGCTTGGTGGCCGCGCGCCAGTACTGTCGGGCCAGCTCCAAATCTCCAAGCCTTTGCGCCGCCAAACCCGAATAGTAATCCAAGTCGTGCTCCGGCGTAAGCAGATGCTTGCCTTCGCCCAGATTCTCAGGATAATGCCGTGCGGCCTCAAAGTGCTCCAATGCCTCGCGATCCCTGCCTGAATACATCGCCTCGCGTCCTAACGCACGATGGGCGTGAACATACTGAGCAGAGACCAAACCCTCGCCGCCTTCCCACGGATTGAACCGGCGTGTACTTAACCGCCTCAATGCCTCATCCCATCGTCCGCACTGGTTCAGCAGAGTAATATACTCCACGCATAGGTCGTCCCTGCATTCCACTAGTGGCCGATGTTTGTCCAGTGTCCGAAACCGTTCCTCGGGCGTGCCCAACCGCGCTCTTCTTTTCAACTGATCCAACTCGTACAGCACGCGTGCATCCTCAGGGTCAGCTGCGAAAGCGCGTGTGTACATGCGCAGGGCTTCGTCAGGATTGTGCAATACGTTAAATTCCGCAATTCCCAAATTTCTCCAAGGGATAGAGAAGTTCGCGTCTAACTCGACTGACCGGCGCCAGCTGCGAATCGCATCATCATAGCGCCGTCTATCATAGTAGAGATTCCCAAGATAGTACTGAGCCTTCGCACTCGACGGCCGCCGCTGCAAGCAATCCTCGAGCACAATCATCTCTTCAATGCGCGCCGGAAAACAATAGCGCGGCGAAGCAGCCTCTGCAACTGCCGCATATTGTTCGCAACGTTGCTCGTGACCAAGCAAGTGAGCAAGCCATGACAGCGTGTACCAGAACATTGGATACACCCATTGCGCCTCCCGGCTGCAAGCTGTCAGAAACGTATAGGCGTCTTCACGCAACCCGGACCAGGCCAGGTCATAGCCCACGTCCAACAGGGTTTGAGTGTCTCCCTCGAGTTCACTGAGGAATGTGATGAGATCTCGTTGATCGTTGCTTAGCAGATAGCGCTCGGCCATCATCCTGAAGCAGAGCCGGTCCAGCGCCAAAGTTCCATCGACTAGAGCCCGGGCTTCGTCGCTTCGGCCTAAAAGACGTAGCACTGAAGCTTTCAGTGCAAGCGCATTTAGATTCGCTCCACTGACCTCCAGGCTTCGCTCCACCTGTTCCAGCGCAAGCAGTAGCTGACCGCGCGCAGTGCTGATAGATGCCAACTGATAATATCCAGCGCTCCGCCGCGCATAGCTCCATACTGATTTATGAAAGGCATCGTATGCATCCGAGTTATTCGATTGGTATAAGTACGCAAGACCACGGTTATAGAACGGCTCTCCATCATAAGGATTAGGGTTTCTTAGAGTAAGTCGTCGAATCGAACGGTTGAAACACTCCTCGGCTTGGGCAAAACTGCCCTGCCGCAAATAGGTAATACCCACCGCATTGTTGATCCGCGAATCTTCAGGATCGCGCTTGAGCCCTTCACGCCAATATATCTCTGGAGATCGCGTGGCGTGACGATACTGCTCCAAATGCAAACCGGTCAGGTATAACTCATCTACGCTTGCGATCTTCTCGGGTGGCAGTGGTTCGCTGGCAGCAGCAGGGAGATTTTGGTCTGGAATTTCTTCCGGCTGATATGCAAGCAGTTCCGCGCCATGACTATCTAAGACAGACAAGCGGTAATCACAGGGACTGGCTGCAGCGACTTTCAGCATGCGGACAAATGGCTCACCGGGAGCCAATTCGAGTTGTTCGTTCAATATCGGCGATCCATCGCAGGTCAGCACCACGTGCACAGTTTGTCGCGAAGTTACGCAGATGCCCACGCGCACTCGATCTGCATCAAACTCCAGATTGATCGCCGCTTGCGTATTCGCATTCTTCACTGGACCGATCTTCTGGATAGGGTACCAGTACTGACTGAACGTCTTCGTCTCGCACGGTTGCAGCCATGAGAAGTCTGGCTGGTTGTCGGTATAGGCTCCAGCCATCAGCTCGATATATGGGCCATCTCTATCGGTCAAATTCCGGTCCCATGCATAACCGAACTCCGCGTTGCCCCATGTCCACATCTTCTTGCCCGGCGCAACATGATGATTGGAGGTGTGCACCATTCCTGCTTCTCGTCCGTGATCGTAGCCGCCAAAGAAATCGTATTTTGATTCTGTAACCATGTACGAAGTAGGGACTGGAATGTTCTTATACCACGAGATATCCGTGCCCGGACCGTAATCCACCCCGTAATAAATGCCGCGGGCCAGCGGGAACGAAGAGATTGCCCTCTTTGCATGATCGGCGACAAACGTTACATCGGGCGGAAAGAATGCCTGGTAGTTATCGTGAACCCGCACTGCAACATTGGCCCACCAGAGGAATGTTTGTGGAAGGGGAGTGCGATTGTAGAGCCTCACCTTGGCTTCGATAATGGCTTTGCCCGGCGCCAGGCAGATGCCCACCATGCCCTTCATCCTGAGCATGGGATCGTGCTCGCTAAGCCACACCGTGCGGCTTCCATCGGTGTGTTCTTCTATGGATGAGTGCACGGGCATATAGGTAGATGGCCGGTGATGCTGAGGCCAGTTGAACTCGACGCCGCCTGAAATCCAGGGGCCAAGCAGGCCGACTAGAGCGGGCTTGATTACGCTCTGCCGGTAAAAGAAGTCATACTGGTTGGTCTTGTCGAGGCCAGCATGGATGCGGCCGCCGATCTCGGGCAAAATCATCAACTGCACATATTCATTTTCCAGCATGATAGCCCAGTAACTCTTATCCACCTTTTCCAAAGCCACGCGATCAGTAAATGGATTGGGATAGACTTTGCCAGTGCTCCCCTGGTAAACCCGCTTCTCGAGAAACATTGGGTTAGGGTCGGCTTCCTGTACTGGATAGGTGGGAATTACCACCTGTTGCTTCCAGCATCGAACCTGTTTGGATTCAAGCAGATCGTTCATGGGATCAATACCTCGGTGGCAATGGCTGTGCTGCTCATGCAGGGCACAGGTCGATTTGATGGCTCCGAATCGTCTCGTTCGTTGTCAACCGTTAACGTACACGAATCTGAAAATACTGTCAATTGCCCTTGCTCCAGCTGCTGGCCCATTCGTTTGAAGCGCACGCAGTCCACCGCGTCGAGTGGATGCTCAAAGATTGTATGGATTCGGCTAGTCAGTCTCGATATGCCGTACAATCGAGCTTTCAAGCGAACCCACATGAAGCCTCCAAGTATTAAGGACATTGCGCACGTGCTCGGGATCTCCATCGGTACAGTGGACCGTGCGTTGCATGGGCGTTCCGGCATAAGCCCAACCACGCTCGATCATGTTTTGAAAAAGGCCAATGAACTCGGCTACCGACCAAATATTGCAGCTCGCTCTCTAAGGCTCAACCGCAGATTGCGAATCGGTGTTTATCTTCCACGTCAAATCGCTTCTTTCTTCGATCCCCTGCGCGTCGGAGTTCGCGCTGCGGCGTCTGCAGCCATAGGAGCTAACGTGGATCTCGTCTTTCGATCATTTCCCAGGCTTAGTGAGGGCGATGTGGAGTTGCTTGCCGCCGATGCCGGGGAAAACTTCGACGGTATCCTTGTGGCTCCCGGCAATGCAACTCGTATTGAACCTGTGCTGCGCAAGATCCTGCGCAAGCAGGTTGCAGTTGTCTGTGTCGCGAGCGATGCGCCGCAGAGTGGGCGTTTGGCATCGGTTACCGTAGATGCTCATGCCAGTGGAGCCATCGCCGCCGAGCTCTTTTCCCGCACAACTTTTGGATCGGGTAACCTGGCAATCATCACCGGGGACCTGAAAACTCACGATCATGCGGAAAAGCTTCGCGGCTTCTCGACGAATCTCGCGCTATTGGCGCCTCGGCTGAACCTGCTGCCGGCTCTTGAGTCGCATGAGCAGCCGCGAGAGGCTTATCGTCAGGCCAAAAAACTGCTGTCTTGCAAGCCCTATCCTCTGGGCATCTACATAAGCACAGCCAACAGCAGGCCGGTGTTGCGCGCGCTTGACGAGTTGAACCTGTGCGGCGAAGTTCAAGTCATTGCGACCGACATCTTTGCTGAACTTGTCCCTTACATCGAGTCTGGAAAGATTCTGGCCACGCTCTATCAGCGCCCGTTCCGTCAAGGCAGGACAGCGTGCGAAATCCTCCTGCGCTACCTGGTGGATGGCGTGACTCCAGAGCAGACGATGCGTCTCGCGCCGCATATCGTCCTACGCAGCAATTTGGCGCTGTTCAGTAGCTACTCCGAGACTCCCGCCACTAGTTAGGCTCGGTTTTACCGGCTGCGTTCGATTCAGGGCTCGCTTGAGTAGATGATTGGACAGCAGCGCCATCCCGGCTCATCTTCAGGCATCAGCGAAGTCTGCGCAAAACATTAATTGCGGGTCATCGTTTCGCAGGAGACGCTGTCGCACCCATCCTGGCTCGCATTCGCTTCTCAGCATCCGCGCTCCAATACTTGCAATCGAGCCGGATGAATACCGATGAATAGGGAATCGTCATGTTCGTCTTGAGCACAAGTACATGGAATTGGCTGCCGGTCTCGCCTATGTTGGCGATGATCTTGTCGTGCGGCACCGACTCGATTTGATAGTCGTGAAGAAGATTGGCAATCTGCGTCCGGTAAGTCGCTGCTCCCGGTGCATCTGAGTCGGAAACAAAAGGCAGTTCCGCGTCCATGTAGATATCTGGACGCACGTGGATAGATGCGTTCATCGTGCTCAAAACCGCGCGAACCACGTCGATCTGGTTTGCATTTGTTTCGATGGTCTCAACGCCGGGGGAACTCTGGAGCGGATAAGCCGAATCGACAACGAGAATCCAGTTGCGGTGCCCGAGCAACGGCATCTCTGCGGCAACCTTCATCTTCCAGTTTGGTTGAGTCGCAGGTGGAACTGCATAGGCTGCGATGGCTGCGCAGGAAAGGCAGAAAACAGCAACAACTTTTCGCATCAGTCGATGTCCCTCCGGGGAGAACTGCAAAAGTATACCGCTATCCTGCCGCACCTCGCTGTTTGGTTCATAGGGGCTGTGGAATTGCACGGCCGCGTACCTGCCGGCGGTTTCATCCGATCAGCCGTGCCATCCACGCGGCCAGCGCCTTCTGGTCAGCATCGCCTGAGGCATGAGCGATGCGCACGCCCGTCCGGTCGCTCGCGGGCCGGTTCTGGCTGAGCTTGAACTTGCCCTCAATCCGCGAGATACGAATTCGAAAGCCCACGATACCCTTCAGCATGGAGCGCCGAAAATCTTCAGGCATGTTCCGCCACCTATCGGCATAAGACGGCTCATTGGCGTCGATCAGTCCCGAGAGTAGGGCATCCTTGCCGTCCTCATCCTCGACCAGCGAAAGCACCCCAAAGGCGTGGATGGCGATGTAATTCCAGGTTGGAACTGAAATCGGGTTCTGGTAGAGTGACGGCGACACATAGCTGTGCGGCCCCTGGAACACAACCAGCGTTTCATTTCCCGCTAGCGCCCGCCATTGTGGATTCGCAGCGGCAAAATGTCCTTCGATCAAACCGTGATCGCCTTCGTCCTTCACTACCACAGGCAGGTGTGTGGCCGCGGATGATTGGCCTCCCACTCCAAAGAGAATGGCGAACGAATAGGCTCGCATTGCCTCAATGAGGATCGCACGATCGGTAACCTGGTTGAATCCCGGCGTGTACATTGAGGTTCCTTATTGAATCCGCTCGAAGCGGAAGCTGGCCTCGCGCAGCGCGTGGCTGATGGCGGTAATGTGGGTTGCCCCGCGGGTTTCGATCGTAACATCGATCACTGTCTCACCCAGGCTGACGCCATAGTAGGCGCGATTGTGGATCGTCTCGACGATGTTGGCGCGCTCGTGGGCCAGAATCTTGGTGAGCGCAAGCAACGCGCCAGGCCGGTCCTGCAGATAGACTCGAACGCGCAGCAGGCGCCCGTCCTTCACCAGGCCCCGCTCAATGATCTTGGCCAGCAGGGAGACGTCGATGTTTCCGCCGCAGACCATCACAACCGTGCGGCGATGACGGAGATTGGTCTTGGACTGCACCACCGCCGCCAGTGCGGCAGCGCCCGCGCCCTCGGCAAGTGTTTTTTCCTGTTCCAGAAGCATCAGGATGGCGCTGGCAATTTCTTCGTCGTCCACCGTCACAATCTCGTCCACGTACCGTGAAACCAGGGGCAGCGTCAGGTCACCGGCGCGGCGCACGGCAATGCCATCGGCAATGGTCGCCTCGGCGGCGATCGTGATCGGAATGCCAGCCTCTCTGGCGCGCAGCATCGATGGCAGCTTCTCCGGCTCCACCCCAATCACGCGGATTCTGGGATTGGTCTCTTTGAGCGCACAAGCTATGCCTCCGACCAGACCCCCGCCGCCAATCGGCACAACAACAGCCTCTATGTCCGGCACCTGTTCCAGCAGTTCCAGGCCGATCGTACCCTGCCCGGAGATGACCTGAGCGTCGTCGAAGGGATGAATGAACGTGCGGCCTTCTTCCACATGCCGGCGCAGCGCTTCCTCGCAGGCTTCGTCATAGCTGGCGCCGTGGAGAATTACCTCGGCTCCATAGGACCGCGTTGCTGCCACTTTGACTTGGGGTGTGGCCAGCGGCATCACGATCTGAGCGCGAATTCCGCGGGCGGCAGCGTGAAAGGCGACACCTTGGGCATGGTTGCCGGCGCTGGCTGCAATCACGCCGCGCTTGCGCTCAGTTTCGCTCAGAGTCAGCAGTTTGTTCAGTGCCCCGCGCTCTTTGAAAGAACCTGTCCGCTGCAGATTTTCGAGCTTCAGGTGTAGCGGCAGTCCGGTCAGCTCGGAGAGATGATGCGACAGATGGCAAGGGGAAACGTGAATGGCTTCGCCGATGCGTGCACGGGCTGCCTGGATACTGGTTAGGGATACGAGTTCCAATAGTTTTCTCCTTGTCGGGTTGATGGACCGGCAGAAATTGAAAAGCCACCAGCCGCGCTTGCGGGTGGTGGCCTGGAAGAAGATTCGATTACTTGATCCGGTTAGTCAGGCTCAGATTCCCGCGCGCTCATTGGATTTGCTAATTCGAATGCAGGGAATTGTCGAGACGGCATGCATCGACGGGAAGCGGCTCGCGTTGGAGGCATACAAATGCATGGCGTTGTTCGAAGTAAAGCAGAGGGTACTGTGATGCGTCAAGATGCAGAGGGCGCCATCGCCATTCAAGAGCAGTGATTGCCGGCTGCTGGCATGCGCTGCCTCGAGGTGAATCCTTAGACCCGGCGCTCTTGAACCATTTAGTGAACGGGATCACAATTCGCACCCGCCCCTTGCGAATGCCAGACCATCGTTGGCCTCAACTGAAGTCCACCGGTAAAGAAATGAACAGAAATAGGAACCACGGGCGCATCTTTTGCCCGAACGCGGTGTTTGCTCATTTGGACAACGATTGCGTCTGTCCGGTCTCAAGCATTGCTTGACAGCTCAACGCGGCAGGACTTACGTTTTTCCCGACTTGCAAACTCCCCCCATAACCCGCTGAACGGAAAGGGCGTATGGATAATGGCCGGCCATTCAGCGCGATCACCTTGGCCGCGCTCGCTCCGCTACTCAGCATGGTGCCAGCACGGACCCGCTGTTTGGCGTTCCTTCGTGAGACCATCAAAGTACACTTGCAGATAGATACCATCAATAGTGACCTTTGGGACAGAGTCAACATCCGTTCCGCAGCGGATCTGCCGCGCACCCTCGGATCATTTCCACCCTACGATTCAAAGTCTTGTTGTTATGAACGCTTCCGAAGCGAAGCGAGGCAGTGAACACAAGTTATACGAGAAAGAGGATTCAAATGAGCACGTCAGTTCTTTTCAGGGCCACAAGGAATGGCTCTTTTGCTCTCATTCTTACTGGGCTCCTGGCTATTGGTAATCCGGTAAACGCCAACGCCCAGAACCCCGATCATCAGAGGCAGGACCATCAATCCGGGGCCAAGCCCCCGGCGCAAGCCACGCCTCCACCGTCTCGGCCTGCTCCTCCTGTACAGACCCCCAGGCCGGCGCAGCAGCAGGCAGCGCCAGTTTTGCGTCCAGCACCCTCGTTCTCAAGGCCCGAGCCGACCATGACCAGGCCCACGACGCCAACGCCGTCGCCCGTCATCACACCCTCGCAACCGGCGTCAAACCCGGGTGGAAACTTCGGAGGCCGTTCAGGCTTCGGTCAAACCAATCCGGGAGGTACGCGGACACCCACTGCCCCAGCCACGGGAACTGGCACGCGCGACACCACAACGCCGCCAAGCGGCTTTGGCAGTGGCCGGAACACGAACCTGCCGACCAACAACCCCGGCAATAACAACTTTGGCGGCCGGAACAATCAAATCCCGGTCAACGTGCCCGGTAACAACCCCGGCGGCCAGAACACGAACCTGCCGACCAACAACCCCGGCAATAACAATTTCGGCGGCCGGAACAATCAAATCCCGGTCAACGGGGCCGGCAGCAACGACGGCGGTGTCACGCACACCACCACTCCGGTCAATGTGCCCGGCAACAACCCCGGCGGCCGGAATACGAATCTGCCGACCAACAACCCCGGCAATAACAATTTCGGCGGCCGGAACAATCAAATCCCGGTCAACGGGGCCGGCAGCAACGACGGTGGAGTCACGCACACCACCACTCCGGTCAATGTGCCCGGCAACAACCCCGGCGGCCGGAATACGAATCTGCCGACCAACAACCCCAGCAATAACAACTTTGGCGGCAGAAATTCGAATTCGCCGGCCAACACCCCTGGCTACAACAACCCCGGCAACAATAATTTTGGCGGCAGAAACAACGGTGTTCCGCCTAACGGAAATGGCAATACCCCCGGCTACAACAATGGCGGCCGCAATCAAGGCACAACCCCAAATGGCTTCGGCGCGGGCAATTACAACGGCGGCCGCAATACCAACAACGGTGGTGATTGGGGCGGCGGCCGCAGCTTCGGATCGCACAACCAGGGAATTCACACCATGCCGTCAAAAGGAAGTCGCGAAGACTCCACCAGGGATGGCAGCGGAATCCGCGTTCGCCCCAACGGCAGAGTCAGCGATGTACATGATGTAAGGCGCGGTATTGACGTCCATCAGGGATTGAACGGCGGCAGGCGCATCTGGGAGACCCGCCCCGATCACAGCAGCGCCGTCTTCGAGAGGGGCCGTCCAGGCTACGTGCAGCGCCCCTACAGCTACCGAGGCCATGACTTCGATCGCCGTACCTACGTCTACCAGGGCCACACATACGACAACTTCTTCCGCGGCTTCCGCTTCCATGGTCTCGACATCCATGTCTATGCGCCGTCCCGTTATTACGACCGCGGCTACTACGGATGGGCGTACAACCCCTGGAACAGACCGATCCGTTACCGCTGGGGTTGGATGAGCAATCCCTGGTATGGGTACTACGGATATTACTTCCGTCCATACAACGAGTACCCGTCGGCCTCTTTGTGGCTCACCGACTATCTGATCTCCACCGATCTGCAGGCCGCCTACAACGCGCACCTTGAGGCCGGAGAGATGAATGGCGATCCTGGGAGCAACGTAGCTCCGCTCACGCCTGAAGTGAAGCAGTTGATCGCCGACGAAGTGCGCGATCAGTTGGCTCTGGAGACGCAAGAGGCGCAGCAGAATGCACAGCAACAGTATGCCGACCCAGGTTCCAGCGGAATCGCACGCATGCTCAACGATGCGGCCAATGGCCACCCGCACGTGTTGCTGGTTGGCAGTGCCTTGGACGTAGTGGATCGCTCAGGCATTGAGTGTTCGCTCAGCGACGGGGACGCGTTGCGGCTCGAATATGCTCCGGCGCCGGATGCGATTACGGCTGATCTTGTCGTTCTCTCCAGCAAGGGTGGACAGGAGTGCCCCAGGTCTGACACGGTCTCAGTTTCGCTGGACGACCTGCAGGAGATGCAGAACCACATGCGCGCCAACATCGACCTGGGCCTTCAAGAACTGCAGGCCAACCAAGGCAGGGGTGGGCTTCCAACTGCGCCTTATTCCGGCCAAGCCTCCGCTGCCATCTATACTGCCTCGGCCCCACCACCCGATCAGAATGCGGCGACCTGGCTTCAGCAGGAAGGCCAGCAGGCCGACCAGGCTGTGAATGAGGTCAGTGCCGATGTCTCGCATCAGAGCGGGTCGCCTGCGGCTTCACCTACGATCTCGGCTGGTCAGTCGATAGGCGAGGTCGAGTCAATACTTGGGCAACCTACCAGCAAGGCAAACCTCGGTAACAAGATCATATACAACTACAACGGCATGAAAGTCATCTTCATGAACGGCAGGGTTAGCGACGTTCAGTAACCTGCATCAACAAGATAGGGAGGCATCTTTAATGCCTCCCTGTCTTTTCTCTTGTGTTTCTTAAGGACGGTCGAAGCAGGGCTTTTACGCCGCGATCGCCTGCGCAAGCCGCCGCACGGTGAGTACCGTGATATCGTCTTCCTGCCCGAAAGCCTTGGCAGCCTCCGCCACATAGAAGGCGGATTGATTACTCAAATTGTGCACACGGTCGAAGCCGAACAGTTCTCCGGTCGGACCCCGCGCCTCAACCACCCCATCGGAGCAAAGCAGTATGCGGTCGCCTGGGTGCAGATACAGCTGAATTTCCTCATAGCTGATATCCGGCAGCACCCCAAGCGGCAATCCGCCCGGCACTGCGATCTCCTGGCTGTTCAGGTACGGCGGCAGATGGCCTGCATTCGCAATCACCAGTTCGCCGTTGGGGCCGAACCACGCAGCCTGGCAGGTGGTAAAACTATCGCTCCCCGTCAACACGCGGTTTAGAGATCGTAGAATTTTGGCGGGACTGCGTTCCGGGATCCGCCGCAACGCTCCCATCAGCATCGAGACGTTCATCGCCGCCTTCAACCCTTTGCCGGCCACATCGCCGATCACAACCAGCAGCCCTCCGTCTTCGGTCGTTTGTACGTGGTAAAAGTCCCCGCCTACTTCGTTGGCTGGATCGTAGACGGAGTCAACTTCAAAGCCTGGAGTCTCCAGTTTCTCCCGCGGAATCATCAGTTCCTGCACGCTTCGTGCTGCAGCCAGTTCGCTCGATACCCGTTCCTGGTCCCGATGAATGCGCAGGAACCGGCCAAAGATGATCAGCACGATCACAAAGATGCCCGTGAAATCAGCGATCGACGCAAAGTGGATCGGAATCGGGCCTGCCTGCAGGGTCAGGGGAGACTGATAGGAGTGCCCGCTCCAGTCCGTCATGCCGGTCGTCAGCACAGGTTCAAATATCCCCACCAAGCTCAGCACCAGCGGCACGAGCAGCAGCCCAGCCTCAAAATTGCGCCGAAGTGTCGCTGCCATCAGCGTAATGAAAATGAACAGCAGCCACCCAATCATCCACACGGAACTGCCCAGAAACACCACCGCCAAAGCAACTCCGGTCGCACTGCTGTGACCAACCATAAGCAGCGTAGGACCCACGCCGGCCAGGATCGGAGCCGTATAGCGCAACCACCGGATATACCAGCGGCGGCTCAACGAAAGGAAGGAGACCAGGAACTCGAAATAAAGATAGGCCGAGATAAGCACCAGTTGCAGCACAATGGCCGCATACCATAGGCTGTCCAGCTTCGCCGAACTCCCGCCCAGTTCCACAAAGCCGATTGGAGCCTGAAGCAGTTCATGCAGGGCCAGCCAAAGATATTCGATATGGCCCTTCTGCGCGAAGTAGAGCGCCAGCAGAAACACCGAGAGCACCAGCAGAAGAATCGAGTTCACCAGCCTCGGAAGCCGCTCAAATAGACCATGCGTCGACCACAACTCCAGCGAACGGTTCAAATCTTCCGGACTGCCCAGCCGCAAATTCCTATTTGAGAAGAAGGCCGTATACGAGCCAAGGCCGAAGGGAATGTAGAGCGTGCGCACCACGAGCGTAAGGGATGTTTCTTCGGGGGCCACTTTCAGGTTGTAGATTCGGGAAATCTGCTGATAATGCCACGGAGTGTCACCGTGCGGACCTTCTGGGCGGATTTCCTTCCCGTTCGCAAATACATCTGCATTGGGACCGGTCGTGCCAAAGTACATCGAGGTGTTCTGCGAAACCGGCAACTCGATCAGGAGGGAGACGGGTCCATGATTGGGAGCGAGCTTGATGTGAAGCCGGAACCAGGCGAAGGTGCGATGTTCGCCGCCCGTATGTCCCGGCCGGTCACTGGCTCCGGTTCCGGGGCCTTTGCCGGGGTTGTCTCCAGCCGTATCTTCTTCAGGAACGTCGTTCATGACGCCCTGTGCGTCTCGAACTGCCCACCCGGAATCATCGAAATCCGGCTTGATCGCTGCTTGACTAGCCGTGATACCCACCCGCCAGCCTTTATCAAGCACCATCGGCGAGCCAAGATTTGTCGCGTCAAAAACCTTTGCTATGGATGCATTCTCAACTTGCGGCTGCACCGTCTTGGCCGGCACGAGAGGTCGCGTTAGCCTTCCGAGTAGAGCTTCAGGACGGTTGTGCGGATGCTGGGCAGCCAGATTCATCGCTCCCAAGACCGCCACCATAACCGCGCTCAAGATCGTCCGCCGCAAGAAGCCTCCCTAATTCCACGTGTTCTCCACTCTAATTCAGTCGGATGCAACCTCCAAGAAGATCGTTTACGCAGAACCTGCAGCTCCTTTTCCGGTACCTCACACTCGCCAGTCACTCCCTGCCCCATCCATTCGCTTTATTTTGGCGAATGGGTGGGATAGCAAAAATAACGAACCCCCGCGCTCTTCCATTCGCAAAAGTCCATTTACAGTCAGGCGTGGGCCGTCGCCGCAGAAATGATGAAGAATGCGCCTGATTTTCAAGTTGCTGAATCAAAGCCACATAATCGCAATCTTAAGTGCAGATAATTACGATGCGTTGGCGCACAATCTTTATATGCTTCTCTCCACTCAGTTCAACGCCTGCTCGCCGGATCACATACCGCAACTATGCAGGCTGGAAGTGGAGACCCAGACCCACCCCCCTCCAACCCCTCCCTACCCACCCCCCCTCCTCTTCTGGAGACATGCCGACTCACAATCGAGGAACTTCTAAAATGAGTGCCTTCCATCCAGTTTTCTGCGGCTGCCCGGACTCAGTTTCAGCAATCGGGTTGATGGTCATCTGAAATATTCTTCCTTTCGGCAGCCCAATAGGCCGATACTAACGTCTAAACAGTGCGGCGAACTACGGCGATTGTGCGGGATCATTGCGTTGGAGGTGAGGTCATGAGTTCTGATTTCAAAGGCACGCAGGCAATCGTGCTGGCAGCATTGGCTCTGGCATTGACCGCCGGACTCGCGGCGCAGTCCACCGCGTCCGGAACGGCTCCAACCAGCGCGCCCACCGCTCAACCCTTACCAGGTACAGCACCTGTCGGCGGCGATACCCCGGCCGCGCCCTCTGCAAAGCCGCCTGCGCCCGGAACCGCACCGGTTGCGGGCGATGTTCCTTCCGCCGCCGTCAATCCCGACAAAGTGATAGAGCCCGGAAGTCAGAAGATCAAAGTCAAGCCCGGCAGCATCGAGGATGTAAGCGCGGTAGGCAACCGCGAAATAGGCGGACGTGGCATGGGCAACTGGTATTCCACTGATACCGAAATCAAAATGGGCAAGGGGTATGCCGACGAGATCGAGAAGAGCACCAAGTTCATCACTGACTCGGTCGTTGTCGAGTACGTCAATCGCATCGGCCAAAACATCGTCAAGAACTCCGATTGCAAGGTGCCTTTTACCATCAAGGTCATCGATTCTGACGAGGTCAACGCCATGGCTCTGCCGGGCGGATTCTTCTACGTCAACTCTGGCTTGATCCTGAACGCCGATGAGGAGGCTGAACTGGCAGGCGTCATGGCCCATGAAACGGCACATGTCTGCGCTCATCACGCTGTCCGCGAACAGACTCGCATGAATTACGCCCAGTTGGGCACCATCCCGCTCATCTTCATAGGCGGGTGGACTGGCTATGGGATCTACGAAGCCGCCTCCATCGGTGTGCCTATCACCTTCATGAAGTTCAATCGCGAGTTCGAGTCTCAGGCCGACTACCTCGGTGTGCAATACATGTACCGCGCCGGATACGACCCCCAGGCCTTCATCAGCTTCTTTGAGAAGATCCAGGCGCTTGAAAAGCGCAAGCCCGGTGTTGTCGCGAAGGTCTTTGCAGACCATCCGCAGACACCGGATAGAATCCTGCACTCCCAGGAAGAGATCGCCCGCATCCTGCCGGCGAAAGACGAATACACGGTCACCACCTCGGAATTCGACGATGTCAAATCCCGGTTGGCGCGCATTGAGAACAAGCGCCGCCTCACCGATACAAAGGGTGTCACAAGACCGTCACTCCGCAGAGCCAGCACGGGAACCGACAGTACCGGCAGCCAGACCAGCGACAGCACTTCAAGTGCTGACGACAAGCCCACCCTCCACCGCCGCGACGACCAGAACTAGCGCCTGCGGATCCTCGCATCTCAGGTTCTGCAGCCTTTTTGAATCCGCCGGCGCCCTTCGGAAGTCGCAGGCTCAGTGCGCTCATTCCTTGTGAAATGTTTGGTTTCGCTATACATTGATTGCGAAGGGAATTCTCACCAGCCCAGGCCGGTAAATCCTTTGCACAACCGCCCTGAAATGTGTAGATGCGGCCCTCTTCACAAGGAAGTCTCTGTTCGATGAAGAAGATCGCTATTTTCGCGGCTGCCTTTGCACTCATCCTTCTCCTGACGAAGATCGCGAACCAGGTCCCCCCCGAGCCGCCTTCCGGAACGGCCTTCTCCCTGAAGGCCCAGCAAGTGGTGCAATGTTCTCCTGAAGAAATCACACTGGTGGACAATCACCAGACCGAGACTCACCTTGAGAAGGACGTGAACTGGCCTGACTGCGCTGTCTTTCAGAAGGAAGATATTCTGGATCTCTACTTGTCCCGCGGCGAGAAGACCCGCTACCTAAGTTCCGAGAAGACCATCTGGTGGCGAAAGGCGATGTAAAGTCTAGCGGGCGACTGAAGCATGAATTCACTGAATACTGCACCATCCGATCTAACAGCCCAACCGCTTGGGTTCTGGAAACGCGCGACCACAACCGGCAGGGCCTTTATTCGGAACTCCCTCAAACGTGCATCTGGACAGGGCAGCGGAAAGCCCATGAATATCGTGTAACTGCCTGAAATACCTTGAAATTGCAGGTGAAACCGCGCTATATACAAGATTACCGGCGCGGTTGCCGGAATCAGCCCATTCCATCGCTCCATCCTGGAGGCAATAATGCGCAACGCTGCGGCCCGTTCCAACCTGTTGGTACCCGAACTACGCGAGGTCATGGATATTCGCCAAGCCTCCGACTATCTCGGCATCTCCCCGGACACCCTCTACAAATACGCATCGGAAGGTTTTGTGCCAGCCTTCAAACTGGGCAACCGCTGGCGCTTCAAGCGCTCCCGACTTGACGAGTGGATGGACCATCAGTCCGATCTCCAGGCCGCCGACGCTGAGCTCGATCCTCGCCAGAAGAAGCCAGTTCGCCCAGCGCTTTAGGAGCAGGGTTCTGGTTTAGGCGATCAAAGGTTGCGAGTAGTTTTTGGTTGAAGCTCGCTCTAGTGAGTGGCTGGAAGCTGCTCTCCGACCTTTAATCCCTGTCCCTGTTATCCTTGATGCCGTGGACCATTTACACCGCATCGGCGCCTTACGCCGCAAACTCACTCGAACATGCCTGCCCGGCCTCTTAGTCACCCATCTCGCTGACCTCCGCTACCTTTCTGGATTTACAGGCTCCAGCGCAGCGCTAGCCATAACCAGCCGCAAGGCCCGCCTTTTTACCGATGGACGCTATGCGACCCAGGCAGCCGAAGAGGTCCAAGCCGCGCGCGTCGAGATCGCTTCCGGTTCTCCGGCCATAGCAGCCGTCCAATGGTTGGCAGCACAGCCCGGTGCCGAGTTCGCTGGATTTGACCCCGCCTGCACCATGGTTGCTGACTTGGCTCGCTGGAAAGAGGCACTACCCAGCCGTCTCCGTCGCTCATTTCTCACAGCCTTGCCCGCACCCTTGGTAGAGCCTCTGCGCCGGATCAAGGACGAAGACGAACTCGCCCTGATGAGTGAAGCTGCTCTGGCTGGATGCAATCTCTTTGATCACATCCTTGGTTTCATCCGGCCCGGACTTCAGGAGATCGCAGTGGCGGCCGAGTTGGAGCACAAAGCTCGATTGATGGGGGCGGAGGCGATGTCGTTTGAAACGATCGTTGCCTCGGGTGTACGTTCGGCTCTTCCGCATGGAAGAGCCAGCAGTGCTCTGCTGCCGCGCCGAGGCTTCCTGACACTCGACTTCGGTGTTATCCTCAAGGGTTATTGCTCTGATATGACGCGTACGGTCTACCTGGGGACGCCGAAGTCTAATGAACGGATTGCATACCAAGCGGTGCTGGAAGCCCAGGAGACTGCGGTTGCCGCAGTAGCTTCAGGGGTACGCTGCGGTGAAGTGGACGAGGCAGCTCGGGGTGTTTTGCGCAGGGAGGGTCTAGCGGAGGCTTTTTCCCACTCCACCGGCCATGGTGTCGGCCTGGAGATTCACGAGTCGCCGCGTATCGGTGCCGGACAGACGACAAGGCTGCACACAGGTATGGTCGTGACGATTGAGCCTGGAGTCTATCTGGCGGGTCAGTTCGGTATTCGCATTGAGGATATGGTCGCTGTAACTCCAACCGGATGCAGGGTGCTTACTCCTGCCCCCAAGGCTCTAATCGAACTTTGAACCAGTCTGCACCACACGTTATGTGGGAGAGTTAAGAACGAATGAAACCACAGGATATAGAAGATCTGAAACAGCTGATTGAGTTTCTGAAGGCGCATCAGGTTGCCGAGTTCGATCTGGATCGCGGTGACATGAAGATCCGGCTCAAGTTTAGCCAGCAGGAAACGGCCACGGCAGGACTTGGCGATCTTGCACGCCTGCTCGCTTCGGCTCCCGCGGGAGTGGCTCAAGCCGTATCCGCCGCAGGCCAGCCAGTTGCAACGACGCCTGCCACTGCCCCAGCCGTGGACCCGGATGCCGGTCTCCACATTGTCAAGTCGCCCATCGTGGGCACGTACTACGGTTCACCCTCTCCTGGGGCTTCGCCTTTTGTCTCTCCTGGCGATCATGTTGAGAAGGGTCAGGTCATTTGCATCATCGAAGCGATGAAGCTCATGAACGAAATCGAATCCGATGCCGCAGGCGAAATCGTCAAATGCCTCGTCTCCAACGGCCAGCCCATCGAATTTGGGCAGCCCCTCTTTTCTGTCAGGCAGGGTTAGTTCCGCTCGCGAAGGGTCTTGAATGTTTCGTAAGGTTTTGGTTGCCAATCGTGGCGAAATCGCGCTGCGCGTTCTCAACGCCTGCCGGGAACTCGGCGTTCGCACAGTTGCCGTCTACAGCGAGGCGGATCGCAACTCGTTGCATGTCCGCTTTGCGGATGAGGCCATCTGCATCGGCCCTCCACGGCTGAGCGAAAGCTATCTTAACGTGCCTGCGGTCATCTCCGCCGCTGAAATCGCGGATGTCGATGCAATCCATCCTGGCTACGGTCTGCTGAGCGAGAACGCCAACTTTGCCGAAGTCTGCCGCGCCTCGAATATCAAGTTCATAGGCCCGCCGCCAGAAGTGACGCGTCTTATGGGCGAAAAGGAAAAGGCACGCCAGGCCATGAAGAGGGCAAGAGTGCCCATTCTGCCCGGCTCCGATGGGATCATTCCGACCGTTGAGGAAGCTCAGGACTGGGCCCAGAAAGTGGGATTTCCGGTTATTCTCAAAGCCAAGGCCGGCGGCGGTGGACGCGGCATGAGAATTGTCCGCAACGCAGATGAGCTTCCCAATCTTTTTCATGCCGCTTATGCCGAAGCTGCCAATGCCTTTGGCAACGGCGAACTCTACATGGAGAAGTTCATCGAGCAGCCCCGTCACATCGAGTTCCAGATGCTGGCTGATGAACATGGCAACGTGGCGACGCTTTATGAGCGCGAGTGTTCTATTCAGCGGCGCCATCAAAAGCTGATTGAAGAGGCTCCTTCGCTTCAGGTCACGCCAAAACTCCGTGAGGAACTGGGCAGCACGCTCTGCCGTTGTCTTTCCGACATCGGTTACCAGAATGCTGGCACTGTTGAATTCCTCATGGACACCGACCGGCAGCTCTACTTCATCGAGATGAATACCCGCATCCAAGTGGAGCACCCGATCACTGAAGCCGTCACCGGCGTCGATCTGGTTAAGGCGCAGTTACGAATTGCTTCAGGCGACCGGCTATCGGACATTCTGCCCGCAAAGCTGGTAATACGCGGCCACGCAATCGAGTGCCGCATTAACGCCGAGCATCCACAGAAATTCACTCCCTCAGCCGGCAAGATCACAGCCTTCAACGTTCCTGGCGGCAACGGTGTCCGCGTGGACACGGCTCAGTACGCTGAAGGCGTAATTCCGCCCTACTACGACTCGCTGATTGCCAAGCTGGTTGTCCACGGCTGCGACCGCGCGGAAGCCATTGCCAAGATGGAACGCGCCTTGAGCCAGTTCGTTGTTCAAGGCGTGGAAACATCGATTTCGCTGCACCAGGAGATCTTTCAGGACCCAGCCTTTCGCTCCGGCGAATTCAACACCAGTTTCATGGAGCAGTTTCTGGCGGCAAGAGCGGCAAATAGTAAATAACCTCACGATTTTCGGCGAGCTAAACGGCAGAATCATTAGATTCTGCCGTTTGTTGTTTACTGCGAAGATAATAGTTTGCTCTTTAGTTAGTAGGTAGACTCATTGATATACATATTAATATCAATGACTTGCACGCATTCTCGCTGAGATTCCTCGTTTTGCAGTAGGAGGGGGGATGGGTAGGAGGGGTGGGAGGAGTGGGGTGGGAGGGGGGTACCGGCCCCAGAGATCAGTCGGCCCGCCTGAGAAACCTTCGCTTGGACAGAGAGACACCATAAGAATATTGTGCGCCAATCGAGCGCAATTATATGCAAACGCTTTTGCGACAATTTCTGGGCCATGGAACCAGTGTGGGGCGGGTAGATACCTCAAGACGGGAGCAAGGACGTCATCGCCAAAGGGGCGGAACTGAGCGATAGCTTTAGAATCCTGAATCAAGTTTCGTTTTTTATTCGCTTTTCTAGTCAAATTCCGTTATGCTTTCTTCGCAACATTGGAGGTTGCAATATGGAATTTCAAAAAGAGCTGATTGCCGAATACGACCGGGAGGCCGCCACAACCCGCAAGATCCTCGATGCTATCCCGGCCGATGCCGATTTCACTTACAGACCACACCCCAAGTCCATGGCTCTGGGCAGATTGGCCGGTCACGTGTCAGAGACTGCGGGTGACTGGGCGCTTCACACCCTGACAATGGACAAGCTGGAATTTCCCCCCGATCACAAGTTCGAGCCCTACATTCCGGCCTCGAAAGAAGCTATGCTGGAGCGATTCGACAGCGATGTGGCCAAGGTCAAGAAGGAATTGGCGGCGTTTGATCCGGAGAAGTGGAGCAGCAACTGGAAGTTCGTAGCCGGTGGCCAAGCCTGGATCGATGAGACCAAATATGAGGTCTGGCGGAGTTGGGCGCTGAACCACCTGGTTCATCACCGCGCCCAGTTAGGCGTGTACCTGCGCCTGCTCGACAAGGCGGTCCCCGGCACCTATGGCCCTTCGGCGGATGAAATGTGAAGAGGCTGGGAGTAGGAATGGTGCCTGGTTGAGGTCATGCTGTCCCATCCATTTCGCAAAAAAAGCGCGAAATGGATGGGGCACGGGGCTTTGGTCGTGGGTTGGACGGTTTTACAATTTGCACCTCACTGACAAGTTGCCGTCTTAGCATCTACCTTAAGTACATGTCCTTTTCATTTCCGAAGATCTATCCGATTCTCGATACAACCTTCATTCCGGCGGCGGGGCGCGCTGAGTTTCTGCGGCAATTGGGAAGTTCGCTCGCCGATGCCGGCGTTACGCTTTTGGAGTACCGCAACAAGACCGGCGCCGTCTCAGAACTGCTGGCCGATGCAGCTTCTTTGCGGGCTGCGCTGCCCGCCGGACAGGTGAAGTTGATTCTCGATGATCGCGCAGATCTGGTTGAACAAATTGAATTTGACGGCGTGCATGTGGACGCCGGCGACCTAAGTCCCGCTGAGGCAAAGGAACGGCTGGGGCCGGACAGGATTGTTGGCACCTTCGGAGGAGGCCAGGCGCTGGTTCCGGGAATTCTGCAAACTCAGGCAGACTACTTTTCGATTGGCGTGGTTTGGCCGACCCGGACCAAACAGGTTACGGCGCCGCCTATCGGCATTGAGGGTGTAAAGCGGCTGCGCGAGTTGGCCGGGCCGGGGCCGGTGCTGGTGGCTATCGGCGGCATTACGCTGGAAAGGGCACCTGCAGTTCTC
This sequence comes from uncultured Acidobacteriaceae bacterium, assembly GCA_903828675.1. GTDB lineage: Bacteria > Acidobacteriota > Terriglobia > Terriglobales > Acidobacteriaceae > Telmatobacter. The sequence continues at coordinate 65,227 of CAIKND010000029.1, read as the reverse complement.
GAAGCAGGGGCCAGCGTTGTGGCCATCGCCGGGGCGCTGTTTCGTCAGGCTGATCCGGCAGCCGAGTTTCGCAGGTGGAAGCTTGCGCTTGGCTGACCGTTCGCCGGCCAGCCGGTGGCGGCCTGTGTTCTGCGGCAGCAACCCTTGAGCCGCAGCGTTCCTTGAAGTGATGAAATTGACGAAAGCTAGAGACATTCCAAGGGAAGTCGAGTAAGAATCTTGCAAGTGAAGACTCCGGACAGCACTCCCATCTCAGAGCCTGCCAAGCCAAACAAAACTCCACGGCTGGTGCAGTCTCTCGGCCTTTTCAGCGCGACGGCCATCGTCATAGGTTCGATGATTGGCTCCGGCGTCTTTATCGTCGATGCCGACATTGCTCGCGGTACCAACTCTCCGGCGCTGTTCCTTGGCGCTTGGCTGGTGACCGCTGCTCTTACACTGATCGGCGCGCTCAGCTACGGCGAACTGGCGGCCATGATGCCGCGTGCGGGTGGCCAGTACGTTTACCTGCGCGAGGCGCTGGGGCCTCTGTGGGGCTTTCTTTTCGGGTGGACGCTCTTCCTCGTGATTCAGACGGGAACCATCGCGGCTGTCTGCGTGGCCTTTGGCAAATTCCTGGGCGTGTTTTTTCCGTCCGTTTCTACCACGCACTGGCTTTGGCATATTGCCCACGTTCCCGCGCTGCGGGTGGGGCCGATGGTACTGGGCAACATGGAGATCGGCGTAAGCACGGCCAATCTGGCCGGCATCGCGATTGTGATCATGCTGGCCTTTGTGAACATCTTCGGCGTGAGCCTGGGTGCGCTGATCCAGAACATCTTCACCACGGCCAAGGCCATTTCCCTGGCCGCGCTGATCCTGCTGGCCTTTACAATTGGGCGCAATGGCTCGGCGCTTGCGGCCAACTTCGGCTCCAACTGGAGCAACTTCTGGAAGAATGCCGGCTGGAGTTCGCTGCACGGCGTTCAGGTGGGTGTGGGCGGGCCAATTGTGCTGGTGAACCTGGTGGTGATCCTGGCCGTTGTGCAGGTCGGGTCATTGTTCTCTGCTGATGCATGGAACAACATCACATTCACCGCAGGCGAGGTGAAGAACCCGAAGCGCAATCTACCTCTATCGCTGATTCTCGGAACTGGCTTTGTGCTTTCGGTCTACTTTCTGGTGTCAGTGGCGTACCTGTTTGTGCTGCCCATGCACGGCGATCCGAACGGCGCGACGGTTGCGGCCCGGGGCATCCAGTATGCGGCAGAGGATCGAGTGGCAACGGCGGCGCTGGGCCAGATATTTCACTCCGGCGGCGCGTTGCTGATGGCTGGCGCAATCCTGATTTCAACTTTCGGCTGTGCGAATGGGATGACGTTGGCCGGTGCGCGTGTGTACTACTACGCCATGAGCCGCGACGGGCTTTTTTTCAAGTCGGTGGGCGAACTGCATCCGCGCTACAAGACACCTGTGGCAGGGTTGCTGGTGCAGGCCGGGTGGACGGTGGTGCTTTGCGTCTCCGGGTCTTACAGCCAGTTGCTGGACTATATTATTTTTGCGGAACTGGTGTTTTACATTCTGACCATCGTTGGGCTTTTCGTGCTTCGCTTCAAGCAACCGAACACCCCGCGGCCCTACAAGGCGCTGGGCTATCCGTTACTGCCGGCGGTTTACATCGTGATGGCCGCCTGGATTTGTATCGTATTATTGCGTTACAAGCCCCAGTACACATGGCCGGGCCTGGTGCTGGTTCTGCTCGGCATCCCTGTGTACCTTTTCTGGTCGCGCCGGCTGGCCAAGCCGGCTCAAATCGAACTGAATTGAAGCTGAAAAAACTCACGAGGAGGAAGTCCCTCATTCATGTCAAGGCTGCTTCGTATCAAACCCATGTCGATGCTCTCGCAAGAGGCTGGTGAACAGGGCGAACACACGCTCAAGCGTTCTTTGGGCGCGCTGAACCTTATCACACTGGGCATTGGCGCCATAATTGGTGCGGGCATCTTTGTCCTAACCGGGCAGGCCGCGGCAACTTCCGCGGGCCCGGCTGTTTCGCTGAGCTTTGTGCTGGCAGGAATCGTGTGCGCCTTCGCCGGCCTGTGCTATGCCGAGTTTGCCTCCATCATCCCGATTGCGGGCTCCGCCTATACGTATGGCTACGCCACTCTGGGGGAGTTTGTCGCGTGGATTATCGGATGGGATCTGGGGCTGGAGTACGGCTTTGGCGCTGCGACTGTCGCCTCTGGCTGGTCGGGCTACTTCAACAGCCTGTTGCAGCAGATTGGCATCTATATTCCGCCGCAACTGACGGCCACTCCGGGAACGCCGCTGGTCTTTTATCAACAGCAATGGATGCACCTTTCCGCTCTGCCTGCGGGAATCGACGCAGCGCCTTTACAACATGCAACCGGTCTGTTCAACCTGGTGGCCATGCTGGCGATTGTCGTCATCACCGCGGTTCTGGTGATTGGCATCAAGGAGTCGGCGAATCTGAACTCCGCCATTGTGGTGGTGAAGTTGAGCATCGTCGGCATCTTTATCGCGCTGGGCGGCTATTACCTAATCCTCCATCCGGCGCTGGCCTTTCACAATTGGCATCCGTTCTTTCCGCCTTCAGACGGGCACGGCAACTTCGGCTATCTCGGCGTCGCCACGGGCGCCTCTTCGATCTTCTTTGCCTACATTGGGTTTGACGCCGTTTCCACCGCAGCCCAGGAGGCGAAGAACCCGCAGCGCGATATGCCGATCGGGATTCTCGGCTCGCTGGCCGTCTGCACAGTGCTCTACATCCTGGTCTCCACGGTTCTTACCGGACTGAAGAACTACAAGGAACTCAACGTTGAGGCTCCGGTAGCACTGGGCATCAAAGTGACAGGAATTGGCTGGGGAGAGCTGCTGGTCAACGTTGGCGCGGTGTTTGGACTGGGAACAGTGATGCTGGTCATGTTGCTGGGTCAGTCGCGCGTCTTCTTCTCGATGTCCCGCGACGGACTGCTACCCAAGTGGGCTTCGGCCATTCATCCCAAGTTCCGCACGCCGTGGATTTCGAGCATCGCTGTCGGCGCGGTGGTGGCCATTATGCCCGGATTCCTTCCGATTGACCAACTGTCGAAGCTGGTGAACATCGGCACGCTGCTTGCGTTCACGATTGTCTGCGCGGGCGTTTGGGTGCTTCGAGTCCGCCATCCGGACTTGCACAGACCCTTCAAGACGCCGTTTGTTCCGCTGGTGCCGATTCTAGGCATCGTCACTGCTCTATTCCTGATGACCCGCCTGCCAAAGATCACCTGGGAGGTGATGATCGGCTGGTTGCTGTTCGGGCTGGTGATCTACTTTGGCTACTCGATCAGGCACAGCAAGGTGCAGAAACTGGCGAAGGCTCAAGAGGGCGACTGATTGGTTGAAGATCTAATGCAGACCGGCCTCCCCTGCGGGAGGCCGGTCTGCATTAGAAGCTCAAAGCAGGATGTCTATGCGGTAGCCTTGGCGCAGAATTCATCGAAGGCGCGGACTAACTCGCCTGCAATTTGTTGCGCGGTAGCTTGTTCAATTACGGATCGCTGCATCAGATAGACCAGCTTTCCGTCACGGAGAATGGCAATGGCCGGGGAACTGGGCGGGTTGCCTTCAAAGTAGCTGCGGGCGCGGTCGGTGGCTTCGCGATCCTGACCAGCGAACACGGTGATTTTGTGGTCGGGCAGGTTGGCGGAGTTGCCTAAAGCCAGACGTACGCCGGGACGCATCTTGCCCGCCGCGCAACCGCAGATCGAGTTCACGACCAAGAGCGTTGTACCGGGTTGTGAAATGGCCGAGTCTACGTCCTCGGCTGATCGGGTTTCCTTGATCCCCGCGCGTACCAGTTCCTCGCGCATGGGAATTACCATCAATTCTGGGTACATGTTTGCCTCCGGCAGGGAAGTTGCCTGTAACCATTCTATCGTTAATCCTGTGGTGTAGGCTTTATCCGATGCTCATGAAAGAAAATCAGCCGCTCGCACCGTTCACGACCTTCGGTATCGGCGGCCCGGCACGATGGTTTGTTGAAGCCGCAAGCGAAGACGACGTTGCCGAGGCGGCCGTGTGGGCAGGGGATCGCGGCATTGCGATGTTTGTGCTTGGCGGTGGCAGCAACCTGCTGGTTTCCGATGCGGGCTTCAATGGGCTAGTGCTTCAGGTGGCATTGCGCGGAATTACTGCTGAGGCAGCAGTCGATTCATCCTGCCATAAGATCTATCGCGTCGGCGGCGGTGAGGATTGGGATGGTTTTGTTGAGCGAAGTGTTCGCGACAATTGCGCGGGCATCGAGTGCCTGGCCGGGATTCCCGGGACAGTGGGCGGCACGCCGGTGCAGAATGTCGGGGCCTATGGGCAAGAGGTAGCTTCCGGGATAGAGCGCGTACGGGCTTTCGATTTGCAGCAGCACGCATTCGTCGAGTTCACAGCGGCCGAGTGCGGCTTCGCTTATCGCACCAGTCGATTCAATTCGACCGATCGGGGGCGCTATGTCGTGACCCGCGTGGACTACAGGCTTACCCTGGACGGAGCACCAACACTGCGATACGCCGACCTGCAACGCACCCTTCAGGACAACAGGCAGGAGAGCGCTGAAACCAGCCTGGTTGAGGTGGCCGCTGCAGTGCGACGCGTTCGGCAGTCCAAGGGAATGCTGATGGTCAACGACGACCCGGACTGTAGAAGCGCGGGCAGCTTCTTCAAGAATCCGGTAGTTTCTGATGATCAGGTCAAGCGCATTGCGGAAGCCGGCGTGAAGGATCCGCCACGCTTCCCAGCGGGTCCGGGACAGGTGAAACTGCCCGCCGCCTGGCTTATCGAACAGGCCGGATTCCCGAAGGGCTATGCACTGGGCGCGGCTGGTATTTCGTCGCGGCATACGTTGGCGCTCATCAACCGCGGCAACGCCACGGCTGATGAGATCCTCGCTTTGGCCAGCCAGATCTTTACCGCCGTAGAGGCGAAGTTCGGCATCAGCCTGGATGTGGAGCCGGTGCTGGTCGGGTTCCGATAAGAGGCATGGTTCTAGTTAGGCGGTGCGTTCAACAACTCGAGTGAAGGGTTGAAACAAAAAGCAGCAAGTCAGCCCCTGCTGCGCAGAGATAGAAAGTTAGCGAGTCAGCGGGAGATGCTCGACGAGGGGGTTTCATCCACACGCGGGCCGGTAACGGCGTGAGAGGCTAGAAAGAACGCAGGCGTCGAAACAACCGTTCTCGCTCTGCTGCCAACACATCCTCCGCGAGTCCCAACGCGATCAGATTTCCTTCACTCAGCAGAGCGACTTCGGCGCGGGTTGCAAAGGCGTCAGCGGCTTCGTGAGTGGCCAATACGGTCTGGACGCCGTTGGCGCGCAGCCAGAGTCTAAGCCGGCCAAGGAGCGCCTCGCTGGCGGCGCCGTCGAGTGCGGAGAAGGGCTCGTCCAGCAGTAGAAGGCGCGGTGCGGGCGCCAGGGCTCTTGCCAGAGCTACGCGTTGAGCCTCACCGCCGGAAAGGTCCCTCGGGCGACGGCCAGCCAAATCTTTTGCATCGACGAGGTTCAGCATTTCCTCGACGCGCGCCGCACGGCCAGCACAGTCGAGATGGTTCAAGCCATAGGCGACGTTGGCCGCGACGCTGAGGTGAGGGAAGAGAGCATGCTGCTGCGCAACCATCGAGGTGTGCCGGTGGCCGGGCTTGCGCCACAGTCCAGTGGCAGAATCAGTCAACATGTAGCTGTCTAGCGTGATTCGACCGTGATCGGGCCTTTCCAGCCCGGATAGCAGTCGCAGCAAAGTACTCTTGCCAGCGCCGGAAGGACCAAAGATGACAGTCCAATCCGACGCTAAGCTACACGTCATTTGCAGTTGGAAGGTGCCTCGTCGCGCATTCAGCGCAAGTTCAAGCACGGCGCCTCCTGCTCGACTGCCCGGAGGAGTAGATGGCCGCCAGGGCCATGACGCTCAACCCGAGCAGGATGGCAGATGTGCGGCCGGCGGCTCCATAGTCGAAGTTCTCAACCTGGTTGTAGAGCACGATGGAGAGTGTCCGCGTTGCGCCGGGAATGTCACCACCGAGCATCAGCACTACGCCAAACTCGCCGACTGTGTGTAGAAAGCTGAGCACCGTCGCGGCTACCAGCGAACGCCGCGCCAGCGGAACCAACAGGGTGAGCACCAACCGCACCGGTCCTGCTCCTAGCATGCGCGCCGCGTCCACTAGCGCCGGCTCGACGGCCCCAAACCCAGCCACCAGCGGTTGCACTGCGAAGGGCAGGCTGTAAATGACCGAACCAACGACCAGTCCTGAGAACGAGAAAGCCAGGGGGTGGCCAAGCAACGCGGTAATCCAGCGGCCCACGGCGGTACGCGGCCCCAACAGAACCAGCATGAAGAAGCCGAGCACCGTAGGCGGCAGCACGAGCGGGAGCGTAGCCAACGCCTCGAGCACCGGCAGCCAACGGCTACGTCCCAACACCAGCAGAGCCGCCAGGGGCACTGCCACGGCCAGCAGGATAGCCGTAGTGACGGTCGCCAGCCTGAGAGTGAGTGCGAACGCTTGCCAGTCCATGGCTCCAGGGTATTACGCCGGCGTGGATTGAAGGTTGCGCCGACCAATGTCGAGTGTAACTCAGCTATACCCAGCGCTTAAGCGCTGGGCTAACATGCAGTGCGCCTGCGGCGCGGGCGAAGGGCGACAGTTCGAAGTACCGGTCCGGAAAGAATTGCCGACGCCAGACATCGCGGGGATAAATCTGACGGCGATATTGATCCGGCAAGGAAACAATGGCATCTTCTTCCCGCCCGTACGGTATTGAGTTGCCGGATCTATTACGAGGCTTCCGCCATAAGGCGCAGTGCAAGGCCCCTTTGAGGGGCCACCAACCATAAAGTCACCGGCCCTGGCGGAGGATATTTACTTCTACGGCCGGTTCTTTGGAACTTCCCAGGGCGGAGCTTGATGCTTCACTTCACTGGTGTGAGGCCTTTGCTGGCAAGCTGTGCCTGCACTGGAGCAGAAAGCAGGAAGTCGATCAGTTTCTGCGCCCCGGCACGCTGCCTGGTCTTGCTCACGATTACCACGCCTTGCTCGATAGGCGGGTAAAGATCGCGCGGGATCACGAAGTATGAACCGCTGGCTGCCAGGCGCGGCGTCAGCGCAGAGGTGAGCGAGATCAACCCCGCATCCGCATTGCCGGAATCAACGAATTGCGCTGCCTGTGCAATGTTCTCAGCCGTAACCAGGCGCGGCTTGAGGGCGTTGTAGAGCTTGAGACCGGTAAGCGCTGCCAGGGCAGCTCGCCCGTATGGCGCCCGCTCCGGATTGGCGATTGCAAGACTTTTGAGGGTGGCGTGGCGCAGGAGATCGAGCGACGGCGGGGGCAATTGGGAATCCTTGCGCGCCCACAGCACCAGCGTTCCTTTGGCGTAGATGACGGGCGTGGAGTTGTTTGGCAAGTCCCCGGCATCCGCAAGCCCTGCATCGATCAATCGTTTGGGGTAACTCAGATCAGCAGATAGGAACAGATCAAATGGCGCGCCATTCTGAATCTGCGCGGTCAACATCGCCGAAGCCTGGAAGGTGGCTTCTGCGCGAATTCCAGTTGCCTGATGAAACTGTTTAAGGATTGGAGGCAGGGCCGGCTCAAGGTCGGCGGCTGCGGCCACTCGCAGGGGTTCCTGTGCCTGTAAGGGGACGAACAGCGCCAATCCGAGCAGTGCAGGGAAGAAACTCTTCGCGTTCAAAGTGCGCCAACCTTCTGTTTACTGCAAAATTCCGCCTACGCTGGTAGGCTAACACCAGGTATGAACGACAATTTGCACCAGTTGCGCTGTTTCGGATGCGGGGCGCGGATAACGGGCGCGGAAGCGCAGCCCGACTTCCGTTGTGCCGTTTGTGGCGATCTGTTTGAAGTGGAATATCCCGGCTGGGGCCAGCGGCGGGGTAATGACCGCCCCAACCCTGGTGCGCTCAAGTGGCTGTGGCGAGAGCGCCGCAGCTCGTCAGAGGCACTGGACCACTCGGGAGTTTGGCGCTTCCGTGAGCTGCTGCCCATTCTCGACAGCTTTGGCAATGCCGTTACGTTGCGCGAGGGCAACACGCCGCTCTACCATCTGACCCGCGCCGCAAAGGCGCTGGGGATTGACCAGCTCTTTGCCAAGCATCAGGGCATGAATCCGACCGGCTCGTTCAAGGACACGGGCATGACCGCGGCCATGAGCGTTGCCAAGGAACGCGGCTTCGAGTGGGTTGCTTGCGCGTCGACGGGGAATACATCTGCCGCGATGGCCGCCTACGCCGCGCGTGCAGGCCTGCGCAGTCTGGTACTGATTCCTGAAGGCAAGATCGCCTGGGGCAAGCTTTCGCAAGCGATGGACTACGGCGCTGTTACCTGCCAGTTGAATACCGATTTTGATGGCTGCCTCAGTCTGCTTACGGAGATTGTGAAGGAAGCGCCTATCTACCTGCTGAACTCCGTGAATCCTTACCGTCTGGAGGGGCAGAAGACGCCCGCATTCGAGATTGCAGAGGCGTTCGACTGGAATGTGCCGGACCACTTGATTGTGCCAGGTGGCAACCTTGGTAACAGTTCCGCGCTTGGTAAGGGATTCCGCGAACTGCACGAACTCGGCCTGGTTGCGCGGATGCCGCGCATCTCGGTGATTCAAGCCGCAGGGGCCAATCCGCTGGTGCGCAGCCTGACTGACAATCATGGAGCATCGATGGATCCGGTGGAAGCGCACACGCGCGCCACGGCTATTCGGATCGGCAACCCGGCATCGTGGCGCAAGGCAGTGCGCGTAATTCAGGACACGGGTGGCTGGTGCCTGGACGTAAGCGAGGCCGAAATCGCCATAGCCAAAGCTGAATTGGGCACGGAAGGGTTGGGCTGTGAACCGGCCTCCGCAGTTACTTTGGCCGGGCTGAAGAAGCTACGCGCCCAAGGCGCAATCTCTTCTGGCGAGACGGTGGTATTGGTCCTTACCGGCCACACCCTCAAGGATGCAGACTACACGATCGACTTCCATCGCGGAACTCTCTTGAAGGAAGAGGAGACGGTCGGTGTCGGTGCGGAGATTGCGGGTCTTCAACGCAATGCCATGGTGGTGGAAGCCACATCGGCTGCCGTGCTGGCCACCATGAAGGGTAGTGCGGGATGAGCGACGATCGAATGCCTCCCTCCGGAAGTGTCCGGCTGCGTCTGCCTGCGACTTCCGCAAATCTCGGCCCCGGCTTCGATGCCGCCGCAGTGGCACTGGATTTCTATCTTGAGATTGAGGCCGAAGCCTCCGCACAATTTTCGATTGCCGCCTCCGGTCGAAATGCAGACCGTTGCGGTCGGCTCGACGACAACCTGATACTTGAGACCTACAAAGAACTGCTGCGGAGCAATGGGCGCCCGCTTGTGCCTTTGGCGATTCGAATGGCCAACGGCATTCCGCTGGGAATGGGTTGCGGTTCCTCGGCTGCCGGACTACTGGCCGCCATCGTCCTGGCTGTCCATTTTGGCGAGCTCGAATGGAGTTCTGAGCGGATTCTCGAAGAGGCGTATGCGCTTGAGGGGCATCCGGACAACGTGGCTGCGTGCTGGCTGGGCGGTTTTGTAGCTGCATCCTGCGAAGGAAGGGAAGTACGTGTGGCCCAGGTTGTTCCTCCAGCCGATTGGCGCGCCATTGTGGTGCTTCCCGCCGACCCGTTGCCGACCAGCAAAGCGCGCGCGGTGCTTCCGGCCAGCTATCCCCTTGCCGACGTAGTGGCCAATATCCAGTCTGTTGCGCTTTTGGGACTAGCCTTCGCGCAAGGGCGTGGCGACCTGCTTCGGATTGCCATGAGCGATCGCATTCATCAGCCTTACCGCGCCCCAATCTGCCCGCTGCTGCCGGTGATGCTGCCGCTGGTAGGGGAGCATGGCATTCTCGGCGCGGCTCTCAGTGGCGCGGGGCCTGCCGTGTTGGTCGTAGTGGAGAACGAGCAGGGGCTGGAACAAGCTTCAGAGGCCATCCGCAGGGTCCTGAACCGCCCGGACGAAGCGGAACTACTGATCTGCCGTTTCATGGCCTGCGGTGCCAGCCAGTTCATCGAGACGCAGTGCATCCAGTTGCCGTGAGCGGTTTGGTGCAAACAGCGGACATGAGGTAATCATTGGGTTATTTTTGAAATTGTTCAGTACCTTTCTAGATAGTGATCAGATTACTCGTTACTTTTTTTATTACCTAAGTTTACTTGCTATTCAACTCAGGAACACCTAAATTTTCTGCGTGGGCAGTTCTGGGGGAGGGCTGCTCTAGCGCCCGTGATCCTTTTTGGATCCGGGCGCTTCTGTTTGCGGGCCTCATATTTTCAGGCGATTTGCAGGTATCGGCATTGAGTGTGTTGAGGCTGTCAGGAGTAGAGATCATTCCTTCTAATATTGATTTTGGCCGAGGCCATTTGCGACTTTCGAGCTTGTTGCCGCATCCCATAAGGGAAGCGTTCCCGGTATACTCAACCAAGTGCCGGTATCGCAAGGAGGATCATGGCAGGATTGGGAGTTCTGGAAGTAACGGATGCAACTTTTGACCAGGAAGTGCTGCAAAGCGACAAGCCTGTTCTGGTGGATTTCTGGGCTGTTTGGTGCGGCCCATGCAAGGCGATTGCGCCCATTGTCGATGGCGTGGCCGCAACTTACGCAGGGAAACTGAAGGTGACCAAGGTGAATGTGGATCAGAATAGCGCCACACCGTCGCGCTATGGCATCCGTGGCATTCCCGCGCTCTTGTTCTTCAAAGGTGGCAAGGTGGCAGACCAGATTGTCGGCTATGTCCCCCAGGATGTGATTGAAGAGAAGGTGCAGCGCTTGCTTGCATGATGTGCCCCGTGCATCCTGCGGGATGGATATGCAGAAGGCCCGGCGAGTTCGCCGGGCCTTCTACGTTTCCCCGGCCTTTGCCGCTAATCCCGGCCTCGGAATTGGATGATTCTGCGCCGGTCACGCTTGGAGGGCCTGTGTTCAGGTAACGGGGCATATTGCTGCATCGCCTTGCGCTCTTCGGCGAGTTTCATGCGCGCCGCGCGGCTAGCTTCGGTTTCCTTGTAAAGGGTCTGGGCTATTGCGGCCGGGCCGCGCATCTCGCTGAGCAGCAAGACCTCAATCTGAAAGATGCCGCCCTCGTTCTCGATCTGAAGTTTGTCGCTGAGACGAACTTCGCGAGCGGGCTTGGCCTTGATGCCGTTGGAGTGAATTCTGCCCAGGTCGCAGGCCTTCGATGCCAATGCACGGGTCTTGAAGAAGCGCGCAGCCCACAGCCACTTGTCGATGCGTACGGTGTCCATGGGTCTATGGTACTTGCAGGCAGATGAATATGGCAGGCGACTTTTGGGGATGAGCTTCGTTCAAGGGGCATGACTATGCCCAGAGATGTTGAGGGTCGGGGGATTTCAGTGCGCTGCGCGTCCAAGATGCCGATTCAGTATCGACCTGATTTCGGCAATCTGAACTTCTGTGCAGATGCGCTTTGGAAAGCAAAGGAATCTTACGGGAGCAAGGTAGAGCATGAAGACCTTATCGTCTTCCCGAAATGACTGCACTGCAGTCCACTCTATTGTGCCCTTGGAGTTCTTCCCCTCAACCGAAATCAGCTCATCACTGAAAGTTATCGTGCATGCGCCCCCAGTTCCACGGGTCTGCCGAAACCACCTCTTCAGCCTAAAACGACAATAGAGGGGATAGAAAATCAAGATGGTTCCGCAAACAAGCAATGTTACTGTGGGCTGAACAGACGAGGTTTTACCAATAAGCAAAAGGCCGCAGGCGATACCGCAAACGCCTAGAACAGGGCTAAGGAAATGGCTGTAGAAATATACGAGGCTTGTCCACGCGGAGCGCCTCTGATGTAACCGCTGGGCAATAGCAAAGTCGTCGAACGTCAACTCAAAAGTAATTTGCATGGGTCAGTCGGATAATTATAAGCGGTTAGCTTCGCACTTGCGCTTCATGGAAATGGCGCCAGATCGCTTCCGCGGTCTTGCGGGGCACCACAGCCGCCAGCGACTCGGCGGTGGCCTGTTGCACATCGCGAAGACTTCCGAAATGCGTGAGCAGCCGCTGCCGGGTTTGTGCACCAACGCCGGGAATGTTCAGCAGTTCCGAATCGCGGTCGCGCATGGCTCGGCGCTGGCGATGGTAGCCGACAGCAAAGCGGTGGCTCTCGTCGCGTATGAGCTGGACCAGATGCAGCACGGGTGAGCGGCGGTCCAGCACCACTGGCTCTTCCTCATTCCCGTAGACGTAGATGACCTCTTCGCGCTTGGCGATCGAAGCTAAGGGCTGCGAGGTGAATCCGAGCGACTCAAGCGCCTCCGCAGCGGAGTGCAACTGGCCCAGGCCGCCATCGATGAGGACCAGCGAGGGCATGGCTTGGGCATTGGGATTGGCCACGGCGTCATCTTTAAGGCGGCGGTAGCGGCGCTGCACCACCTCGCGCATGGAGGCGAAATCGTCTACGCCCGCGACCGTCATTACCTTGAACTTGCGGTAGGCAGCCTTGTTCATCTTGCCGTCTTCCCAGACGACCAGGGAGGCCACTGTTTCGGCGCCTTGAATATGCGAGATGTCGAAGCATTCGATGCGGCGCGGCAACTCGGGCAGCATAAGCGCGTCGGCCAGCGCCTCCTGGATCGCCTTGCGCGAGGGCTCGAGTACGCGGAATCGCTGCGTGTGGGACTGCTTGGCATTCTGACCTGCGAGATCGACGAGGGAGCGCTTTTCACCACGCAGCGGAACGGCCAGCTCGATACGATGCCCGGTGCGTTCGCTCAAAAGTGCGGCCAGGGCCTCGCGATCGTCGAAGTCCGCCGGTACAAGGATTGAGCGTGGAACATATTGCTGGTCGATGTAAAGCTGCTTGAGAAGGGCAGAGAAGACCTGGCCAGCGTGGAATGGAACCTGAGGCGTTGCCGATTCTCCGACTTCGGAATCGAGAGCCGGTGCTTCCGGCTCTACTGGGGGTTCGAGCAGGTCGGGCAAGTCTTCCCAGAAGAATTCGCGTCGGTCGACGATTTTTCCGGCGCGGACATGGAAGAGATTGACAGCGAGCGAACCATCCTCGAAGTGGTATCCAAAGACATCGGCATCGTCGCTCTGCTCGGCAGTGGCGATGCGCTGCTTTTCCTGGAGCTGATGCACCGTGGATAGTTGGTCGCGCAGCCGCGCGGCAGCTTCAAACTGCTCAGCCTCGGCGGCAGCCATCATGCGCGCAGTCAGGGTGCGCTCGAGTTCGGCGTGGCGGCCTTCTAGGAAGAGCTGTGCGTCGCGAACCGCATTCTCGTAAGCCTCGGGCGTGATGAGGCCTTCAACACAGGGGCCGAGGCAGCGGTGGATGTAGTACTGGAGACAGGCGCGGGGGTGGTAGCGGGAGAGGTCCACTTTGCAGCTTGGAATGAGGAAGCTGCGATGGATGAGTTCGACGATGCGGTAGGCTAGGTTGCCGGGGAAGTAGGGGCCGTAGTAGGCTGCGCCGTCCTTGCGCATGCGGCGGGTGACGAAGACTTTGGGGAAACGGTCGGCGAGGGTGAGCTTTACGTAGGGATAGGTCTTGTCGTCGCGCAGCAGGATGTTGAAGCGGGGCTTGCGCTGCTTGATCAGGTTGTTTTCCAGAGCCAGCGCTTCGTGCTCGTTGGCAACCAGAATGTAGTCGAGATCGACGGCTTCGCGCATGAGGGAGCCGGTCTTGGCGTTGGCCTGGGATGCCTCAAGGAGATAGGACCTCACCCTGGAGCGAAGGTTCTTGGCCTTGCCCACATAGATGACTTCGCCTTCGGCGTTCTTGTAGAGGTACACGCCGGGCTGGGTGGGCAGTGTGCGGATTTTCTCGTAGAGGTCCATGGTACCGGCAGATTCGCAATGCGCCAGTTTCTAGCATAACGGGTCTAGACCTGCACCCCATAAAACGGGCAATCCTTACCCGATTGGGTAAAAAATACACAAGGGCGGATCGCAAGCATTCACATTGGATTCAAGCAAGTTTATTATTTTCATATAGTTGGAGGTAAAGCACAGAAAGGCCACTGGTGTGCAGCATCCTGTACGAAAGAAAGGGGCCTTCTCCGCAGGAGCATGACTGCTTACAGGTTAACTTGCGGAATGGTCAGGAGAATGCCATGAAACGTTTTGGATTTGTAGTGACCGCGGCGGCTTTGGCGGTACTTGGAGTTACGGGATGCGCGACTAAAAACTTTGTGCACACACAGACCGCTCCCCTGGTGGAACACACCGACCAATTGGATAGCAAGACGGCAGCCAACAACCAGCAGATTCACGATGTGGATGGCCGGGCTCGGGCAGGTATCGGCCAAGCGCAGAGTGCCGCGGATGCAGCCACGCTGAACGCTCAGAATGCCGGCAAGGCGGCCGGCGATGCGGAGTTGGCGGCCAATGATGCAGTGCATCGCGCCGACTCTCTGGACAGTGTGGTGAAGGGGCTGGACAGCTACAAGCCGGTGGCGAATGTCGCGGTGACCTTTGGCTTCGACAAGGCTTTACTGACCAAGGAAGACAAGGAACAACTGGACGCTTTTGCGGCCCAGCTTACCGCGACCAGCGGCTTCATTCTGGAAGTGACTGGCGGAACGGATTCGACGGGCCCGGCACAGTACAACTATGACCTGAGCCAGCGCCGTGCCGATGCGGTGGTGCAGTATCTTGCTTCGAAGTATGCGGTTCCGGCGCACCGGTTCTACCTGATCGGGATTGGCAAGGACAACGCAGTTGCGCCGAACACAACTGCGGAAGGGCGGAAGCAGAATCGGCGCGTGCAAGTGCAATTGCTCTCGAATGCGAGTGTGGCGTCAGTGCCATCCAGCGGTCTGTAGCAGCGACCGCGAAGAAGCGCAAAATGCATTAACGGTTTATCAGCAGGGCCGATCCTACTCGAGGATTGGCCCATTTTTTTATTGGCGCTCTGACGGAGCAGCGGGCCGCGCGGAGAATGTCTGCGCATTACCGGCGGATGTGCTCCGCGCGCACGTCGATTGCGCTGAAGAGGCGCAGGAATGGAGCGCCTGCGGCGGCGGCCTCGACGGCTGGACGGCCCTTGGCCTCTTCGCGCTCAACGATGCAGACTACGGCGGCGACGGTCATGCCAGCCTCACGGGCGGCTTGAATGGCGTTGATGGTCGAAGCGCCGGTGGTGCACACGTCGTCCACGATGACAACGCGCGCGCCCTTGCGGCAGAAGCCTTCAATGCGGCGGCCGGTGCCATGCGCCTTCTCGGCCTTGCGTACCAGGAAGCCGTGGAGAAGCGGCGCGTCAGGGTAGGAAAGCGCACGCCAAGCGCTGGCGGTGGCGACGTTGGAGACGATTGGATCCGCGCCCAGCGTGAGCCCGCCTACGGCCTCGGCATCGATGGCGTTCTCTTCAAGCAACTCGAGGATCGCGTGGCCAGTCAGGCGCCCGCCTTCGGCGTGCAGCGTGGTGGTGCGGCAGTCGATGTAGTAGTCGCTGGTGCCGCCGGATGAGAGTTTGAACTCTCCGAGGCGGAAGCTGGTTTGAGCGAGAAGCGAGAGCAACCTTTGGGCGTGCGTTGGCGTGGTCATCGATTCTGATTGTAAAGCGCGCGGCTGAAACTCACTGGCGCGGGAAGTCAAGGCGCTGAGGACGCACGGTTCCATCGGGGGAGGGGGGGTGGGTGGGAGGGGTAGGAGGGGGGTGGGTGGGAGGGGTAGGAGGGGGGTGGGTGGGAGCTTACGGAATCCGTGCAGAGGGTTAAGAGGGCGGGCGCGGGTTTAGGCTTGCATCTCATGGGCGAGGTATTCCATTTCGACTATTTCTATTGTGCGCCGATGGCGGGTAATTATATGCAGTGAAAGTGGCGGGTAAGTCTTTTCGATTCAGTGATGAGAAAATAGACCGCTTTTTGTCATTTCCGGGTGCGGTGATGCGCATGACTACAAACGGCTCTGAGAGCGAATCCCGGGTCTCAGAATCGAGACCCGGGCCACGCCGAACTGGCGGGATTTGAAATAGAGGGCTCCGCATCTTGTTCTTTGCAGGTGGAACGGGATCGTGGAAAAAACGAGAGTGTTGAACAAATGGCGACGCGCGCCATTGTCACAAACCCATCGTCGCAGTGTCATCACCGGTCCCCAAAAGCGAGGGACCGGTGGCACCCTCATTTGGGTTGGGACAGGTCATCGAGACCGTGGCTACCCGCCGTACAACGAATCACTAGAGATGTCGAGAAGAACCGGCCTGCATGCTCTCCCAGGTGCCCAAATGCGAGGCACCTGGGGCACCCATCGTTTGTGGGAGAACTCACTTTACTCCCCCGGCACCCGGGCCACCCGCCAATACCCGCGATATTGGCATTCGCCTTGTCACTCCAATCGCCGGCGTTCAGTGTGGAAAAAGCCTTCGGGTCAATCCATGTACCCCCGGCTTTACCACACGACTTGCTGCTTCCAGTTTGCTTGTCTGTGGCGGAGTCGAAGCTGCCATCATCCCACACGCATTCCATGCCGTCTGGATCGATGAAGCCAAGTGGGTTGTTGAGCACGTAGCTGTAGAGATTTAGGCTCTGCGGATTGGTTGGATCAGCATACTCCAACATTGACGGGTCGGGTGACAAGAATCTCCCCATCGATGAACCGTAGTAGCGAGCTTCAAAATAGTCGTTGCCTGATTCTGCGTCTCGTTCTTTGCCGGTGAAAATAGATCGGTGGCCGGGCGCTTCGCTGAAAAGACAAACGGGGGGCAGTGTCGTAAATGCATCCGGTGTTCGAGTCGAAGTCAGCTCTTGCATCGTATCGATATCCCCGGTCCCCAAAAGCGAGGGACCGGGGGCACCCTCATCGTGGTTGGAAACCGTCACTGAGACCAGGGCCACCCGCCGTTACTCTTCATGACTTGTTGGCATAAACGAAAAAAACAATCGCGCTAATAATGCCACAACTATCGAATACAGTAGCGCGTTTCCTCCAAACACCAACACGATTACAAGGATGCTGGTCCATGAAAATGTCAAAGGGCCATTAAAGGCTATGCCGAATATGGACGTTGGCCAAAGGGGCAAGATCAACATCGGGGATAAGGACATATACGACGATAGCCAGCCAAGAACGATTGCCACGCATAAACCAATCACTCCCCCACAACAGCCTGCAAAAAAGACTTTTCGGCTAATTGTCATTGCTCCCCCTAGTAGACCTTATACATGCTTCCGAGTTGGTTCATTAGATCATCAGGCATGGGCTGCATCGGACCTGTCTGCACACCTGCATTGCCGAGTAATTGCTGAACCCATGTGGCGCAATCAAGTCCAAGTTGCGTATTGAGAGAGTAGTTTGAAGGGTTTGCCATGGACTGATTAATAAATGCCTGGATCATTTTGGCCTGCATGCCCGTTACCGGAACAACTGCAACTTTCAGCAGCTTCCCTGTATTGGTCTGCGGCTTGATCGTTCCAGGAACAACATTGTACTTAAACCCATTGAGCGCAATATTAGAAATAAAATCCGAATCGCTCAGAGGATTTTGCCCTACAGGCCTTTGTCCAGGAAGGCTAATTGCAATGTGATTCGCAGGATTGGCTATCGTGTTATTCCACTCGCTAACGACAACATTTGCATCTTGATATGAGGCGTGCGTCTGGTCAGTTCCATTCGTCGTCCCGGTCATTTGAACAGAACCTTGATCCGCGTTGATGTTGATATTGGTTAAACCGCCATTTACCCAATATCCACCACTCTTTCCGCACTCGCCAGCGCTGCTTTGCTGATCAACGCTTTCCACTCCATTTCCTGCATTGTTCAGATATGCACAATCCAATCCAAATGGATCTGTAAAGCTCAGCGGATTGTTGTTCACATACGCATACCTATTCAGCGTTTGCGGGAACTCTAGATCAACAACAGCCATACCTCCTGGATCAGGTGAAAGCCATCTTCCCATGCTCGACGCATAGTAGCGCGCTTCGAAGTAGTCGTTGCCTGATTCGGAATCGCGTTCTTTGCCGGTAGAAATCGACTGATGAGCGAACGTTGTGCTGAGAAGACAAACGAGGGGCGACGTCGTAGACGTATCCAGCGTACGAGTTGAGGCCAGCACTTGCATCGTATCGATATCCCCGGTGCCCAAATGCGAGGCACCTCCACCCCACGGACGAAGACCTGTCCGCGGGGACCCCGGACCTGGGGCACCCAACTTCAGTGGGTGGAGTCACTACTCCCCGGGACCCGGGCCACCCGCCTGGAGCACGGGTGGTGTGGGAAATGGCGGGTTGTTGGACTTCATATTTCAATTGTGCGCCTATGGAGGGTAAATTTCTGCAAAAACAGTGGACAGTGAACGATGAGGCACTGCGGTTGAGTGTTGTGCTGTCCCACCCATTCCGCCAGGATTCAAAAAGCAGGTTCTTCGACTCCGCTACGCTCCGCTCAGAAGGATGGGGCACGGAGCGGATTGCGAGGGTGAGGCGCCCGAAAGGGAACCGCAGGTCCTTCGTCTCCCTTCGCTTCGCGGCGGTCGCTCAGGATGACAGTTCAATTTCGCGGGCAGGATAACAGTCGGATCTTTGTGCTTCACTCACGGCGCGGGGTTGGGTTGGTTGCTGCCCCTGTGGGTCGGCAAGGCAGATGGAGGACTAGAAACGAAGCAGGTAGCTGACCTTGACGAACAACTGGCGGTCGGTTGAGGTGGAGGGCAGGCTGCTGAGCGAGTATGCCGGGGTGGCGGTGGCGTCGTAGTTCATGTTCTGAAAGGTATCCGCATAGCCTAGATAAAATGCCGTTCCCGGATGGGGGAAATAAGTGAAAAGCAGGGTGGTGTCCGCCTGTTTCGCGTAAGTGCTGTCGACGAGTGCGCTGTTGGGTAGCATCGATCGGTAGTCG
This sequence comes from uncultured Acidobacteriaceae bacterium, assembly GCA_903828675.1. Classification (GTDB taxonomy): domain Bacteria; phylum Acidobacteriota; class Terriglobia; order Terriglobales; family Acidobacteriaceae; genus Telmatobacter. The sequence continues at coordinate 46,395 of CAIKND010000029.1, read as the reverse complement.
AAGATGGCATTGAACGCGTAATCCCGATTGAACTGATAGTTGATTTTGGCGCGGATGAGGTGATTGGTGAAGATGTCTCCAGTGGACTGGGAGGATGCGGAAGCCGGATACGCGCCGTTGGACAGGCGGGTGTAGTAGTAGATTTCGTCAAAACGCAGGCGCGGTGTGGGGCGAATTGTGACCGTGGCGGAAGCATTGTTGGCGTTGGCCAGAAAGGGCAAGACACCGGTTGCCGGGTGGTAGTTGGGTAGAGTTCCCTGGGTGTAAGTGGCGAGCATTTCCAGCCACTGATACCAGGAAGTGGTCACGTTCAAGGTTGTATTTTGGGCTCTGAACCCGATGTTTTTATACAACTCGTAGGATTCGGTATGGGTTGCGGAGAGGGAAGTGAGGCGGTCGAAGGTCATGGAAAAGCCGGGGGTGGCCGACCAGTTCTCCAACCGCTTTTCATGATCGTGGTTCACAACCGCATCGATAGAGGGGCCATAGGCCAGCAGCGCTTTCTTGCCTTGCGGCCTCCACTGATATTTGTAATAGGTTTCGAGACTCCGGATGTCGTTACGGGACAAATAACCCAGAGTGGCCGTCATGCCCGGGCTGCGATCCACGTAATACGTTCTGAAGCTATTGTGCATATCGGTCCGGGTGACCATTGCGATATATCCGGGGCCCGCCTGATAACCGCTGGAAGCAGCGTGCGACTGGCTGGTGGTGGCCTGGCCGGATAGGACAAGGTTGTGCGCGGCGAGATAGCGCAGATCGATGGAAGCTACGCGATTCCACGTGTCTCCGAAGCTTGTATCGCTCAGAAACAAGCCCACATGCGACTGATGGGAGAATTCCCGCTCCGCTCGAAAGACGGCGTCTACGGCGCGATCGCCGTGTCCGGTCTCTCCCTGGAGCAGCACTTCGCCCGGGGCGCGGTCGTCGGCAACCAGAGTGCCCATGCCCCAGCGGCCGATAGATCCGGTCAATTTGGCTCCGAACTGCGGATCGACGATTCGGCGCGAGAAGAACAGTTCCTCGGGCATGGTAAAGATCGAAGCGTTCTCGATAAAGAAGGGGCGGCGCTCGGGGTACACCACCTCGTAACGCTGGTTGGCCTGGACCTTGGGATCGTCGGAGCCGATTTCGCTGAAATCGGGGTTGACGGTCATGTCGAGGGTAAGGGCGTCGTGAATGACGGCCTTGGCGTCGAGGCCCGGATGGTGTTCGGCCTGATGCTTAAAGCCGCTGCTCTGGTCGAGATAGCTGTCTTTGGAGAAAAGCGCGTAGGGGATGAGCTGGAGGTTGCGGCCCGGCGAAATGTCCGCGTCAATCTCGATGGGAGCGAATTGACCCACAAACTGGGGCAGGCGGGTGCGCGAGACGAAGGGCCAGAGGGCATATTCATTGGTGCGCTCAATCATCCGGGCCAGGCTGATGTTCCAAATCTGTTTGGGCGCCCGGGGAAAGCGCAGGCTGCGAAATGGAATGGACTGCAAGACCACGTACCCAGTGGGCGTAATGCGCCCTTCGGAGTACCAGAGCGCCTCCCAACTGGGGTCGTCGCCGATGCCGTCCGTGGTTCGGCCGTCGAATTGGATTCCGTAGGGGTTGGTGTCGAACCAGTAGCCGTGCTTGTGGTCAAGGAAGGTGTCGATGACGATGCTGATGCGGTCGTCGGTTTCGATCTGCTTGCGTGGCGCCACGCGGGCGCGAATCAGGGAGGGGTCGTCTTCTTTGCAGATCCAGCCAATGTAGAGGTTTTTGCTGTCGTAAGAGAGGTAGGCCGCGGTGGGCTGGCTGACGGGCTCGCCGTCGTGCGGATCAAATTGCTTGAAAACGGTAATGACGGCTTCGGCCTCACGGGGGGTGCCGGTGATGAAATCGGAGAGCTTTGGCGCACGCTGGACGCGCGGAATGCGAAGCGGCTCCGGCTGTGGCTCCGCATGCACGAGGCAGACATTCATCAATGCAGAAAGCAAAAGCAGCAAGGCTGCCCCCAGCTTTCGCCGGGGGAGCGCAAAGGAGAGAATCATCAGGTCCCGACTTCCAAGTAAATCTGAAAAAGTTGAAGAAAGGCAATTTTAACAAGGCTGCGCTGTGCACTGCTCGGGCGGCAGGCTAGCCGGGTTCTCTCACATCTTGTCCAAGTGCCGGAAGCCTGATGTTCCCAGCAACATAAGGGAAAAGAGGAGGAAGTTGTAGGAGGCGTGGACCAGAACGCTGGCGGCCAGGGAGCGGGTGCTGAGGCGCGCCCAGCAGAGGGCCAGGCTGACGCAGATGAGCAGCAGGAAGGGGCCGAGGGAATAGCCCGTCTGCGCGGCGTGCATGGCGGCAAAGGGAACGCTGGTGGCAAAGGCTCCTCCAACCATGGCGAACATCGACCATTGGGGATTGCCGCCGGGGTCCAGAGGGGGCGCGGGCTTGCCGGTGCTTCGCTCGATTGCCCAGTCCCAGGCGGTGCATACGGCGGGCAGCAGGAAGCCACGGAAGAGGATCTCTTCAAAGAAGGGGGCAAAGGTGACGCCGAAGGCGAACAGCATCCAGGCCGCTCCGGGAGAGCGGAAGATTTTGTCGATGGGGGCATCGGACGGGCCGGGCATGAGGAGGCCGTTGGTGAGCGCGAGGACAAAGCAAACGGTAGCAGTGCCAAACATCCGCTTGCGCTGATGCAGGGCGGTTGCGCCGTTCCAGTGCAGGCCGGCAAAGAAGCCCCTGCGCCAGACAAGGGGAAAGACAATCAGGCAGCTTATGAACGTCCAGAGGTAGAGGATGGCTTCACTGCCCAGCGTGTAATGGATGTCGGTGACCGCTTTATCAATGGTCGAGATGCCGAAGAGATGGAAGTAGAGAGCGGAACGGGTGATGATGGTGGCGACAAGCAGTCCGAAGACGCCAAGCACAAGCAAAAGGCCCAGGTGGCCCAGATGGGGGATGCGTACGGAGGGCGGGGGAGGTTCGGGCAGGGTAAAGGATTGAAATAGAAGAGGCTCCTCGGGAGGCAAAGGCTCAAGCGGTGCATTGCCGACTTCAGGCGCCTGCAACTTCGAGTCGCTGGAAACAGGCTCCGCGGGCGTGACTGAGGCTTGTTGAAGCGAGTCTTGATCGGGTTCTTGCTCCGGCAGGCTGTTCATGGTTGCCCCGTCTTCTTTTTTCTTGGAGTGGCTTTGGTGGATGTCTTTCGTTCAGCCGGGCTCTTCTTGGAGCTTTTGGTCGCGGGCTGATCCGGTTGGCTCGTGGCGCTCTCACTTTGATTATCGGCGGGCGGCAGACCTTCTTCGGGATCGGCGGCGATCAGGTGGCCATCGCTGGAGGTGTAGTAGCGCATGAGGAACTGGCCCGTGTAAGAGCCTGGAGTGGCGGCAATGGCCGCGGGGCGTCCCTGGCCCACTACCTGGCCGCCGTCTTCGCCGCCCTCGGGGCCCAGATCGAGTACCCAGTCGGCGTTGCGGATTACATCCAGATTGTGTTCGATGATGATGACGGTATTGCCGAGATCGGCGAGCCGGTGGAGCACTTCAAGGAGCTTGCGCACATCGTCGAAGTGTAGGCCGGTGGTGGGCTCATCGAGGAGATAGAGGGTACGGCCGGTTTGGCGCTTTGATAATTCGCGGGCCAGCTTCATGCGTTGCGCCTCGCCGCCAGAGAGAGTGGTGGCGCTCTGGCCGAGGTGGACGTAGCCGAGGCCCACATCCACAAGCGTCTGGAGCTTCTGGCGCACCTGGGGCACGTCTGTGAGTACCGGTAATGCGTCTTCGATGGTGAGGTCGAGAATGTCGGCGATGGAATGACCATGGAACTTTACGGCCAGTGTTTCCTGGTTGTAGCGACGCCCGTTGCAGACTTCGCACTGCACGTAGACGTCGGGCATGAAGTTCATCTCGATGCGGCGCTGACCATCGCCTGTGCAGGCCTCGCAGCGGCCACCTGAGACGTTGAAGCTGAAGCGCCCGGCCTTGTATCCGCGCTCACGGGACTCGGGCAGCATGGCAAACAGGTCGCGGATGGGCGAGAAGACCTGGGTGTAAGTGGCAGGGTTGGAGCGCGGCGTACGTCCGATGGGAGACTGGTCAATCCGGACGACCTTGTCGATTTGCTCGGCGCCGGTGAGGGTGTCGTGGGCGCCGGGTTCCTCACGCGAGCCGTAGATGGTCTTGGCCAGAGAGCGGTAGAGGATGTCGTTGATCAGCGTGCTTTTGCCGCTGCCGCTGACGCCGGTGACAACGGTCATGACGCCTACGGGAATGCGAATGCTGACGTCCTGGAGGTTGTGTTCGCGCGCGCCGGTGATGGCGAGCCACTTGCCGGTGAGGGGGCGGGGCCTGGTGCGATGGAGCATGGTGGCGGCTCCGGAGAGATAGCGGCCGGTGAGCGACTCCGGGGAAGCCATGATTTCATCCGGCGTGCCCTGGGCGACGACGAAACCGCCCAGGCGGCCAGCGCCGGGACCAAGATCGAGGACGTAGTCGGCATGGCGGATGGTTTCTTCGTCGTGCTCGACCACGAGCACGGTGTTGCCGAGGTCGCGCAGTCTTTCGAGGGCCTGAATGAGCCGGTTGTTATCGCGCTGGTGGAGGCCAATGGAGGGCTCGTCGAGCACGTAGAGTACCCCGCGCAGCTTGGAGCCGATCTGGGTGGCGAGACGGATGCGCTGGCCCTCTCCGCCGGATAATGTGGCGGCATTGCGATCCAGAGCGAGGTACTTGAGGCCGACGGCGCATAAGAACTCAAGCCGTTCGACAATCTCACGCCGGATCCGTTCGGCGACGAGCGACTCGCGCGCCGTGAAGCTGAGGTTGATGGCGGCTGAGAGGGCGCGGTTGAGGGGCAGTGCAGTGAAATCGGCGATGGAGAGGCCGCCGATTTTTACCGCCAGCGACTCCGGGCGCAGCCGCTTGCCGCGGCAGACGGGGCAGGGCGTGGCGGACATGTAATTCATCATGTACTCGCGGTAGCCGTCGCTGCGCGCTTCGTCGATGGAATCGCGGAGGAAAGAGAGGATGCCGTGAAAGCCGGTTCGGGGGGCCTCGCCCTTGGGAGGGCCGTAGACCAGTATGTGCTGGTGGCGCACCGGCAGGTCCTCAAAGGCGAGCTTGAGGTCGATTTTGTATTTGTCGGCAGCCAGATGAATCAGCTTGAGAAGGTATTGCGAAGAAGATCCGGGTCCAAGGCCTCCGTCGAGCAGGGGCTTGGACCAGTCGGTGATGACCTTGGCGGGATCGAGGTCGTAGAGCGATCCGAGACCGTGGCACTCCGGGCAGGCGCCGAAGGCCGAGTTGAAGCTGAAACTGCGGGGCTCAAGCTTGGGCACGTCGAGGCCGCAGTCGGGGCAGGCCATGGAGGAGGAGAACAACTGTTCTTCACCACCGGCCACGGCAACCACGGCCAGGCCGTTGGCCAGTTGAAGCGCCTTGGTGACGGCCTGTTCGAGGCGTTTTTCGACGGAGGGCTTGCCGGGGGGCAGAGGGGGCGCATCGGCAGCGGGAGTTTTGAGAAGGATGCGGTCGACGACGGCTTCGATGTTGTGATTCTTGCGCCGGTCAAGAAGCACCGGCTCTGACAGGTCACGCAACTCGCCATCGACACGGGCGCGGAAGCCTTGTTGATCGAGCTGATCGAGCAGGTCCTTGAACTCACCCTTGCGGCCGCGCACAATGGGAGCCATGACGGTGACGCGCTCGCCACGGCCCAGTTCGAGGATGCGCTGCACGATCTGCTCTGCCGTCTGGCGGGTGATGGGCCTGCCGCAGTTGGGGCAATGGGGGGTACCGACCGACGCGTAGAGGAGACGCAGATAGTCGTAGATCTCGGTGATGGTGCCAACGGTGGAACGAGGGCTGCGGCTGGTGGTCTTCTGTTCGATGGAGATGGCGGGGCTGAGGCCCTCGATGGAGTCCACATCGGGCCGCTCTATCTGGTCGAGGAATTGGCGGGCGTAGGCAGAGAGGGTTTCAACATAGCGCCGCTGGCCCTCGGCGTAGATGGTATCGAAGGCAAGCGAACTCTTGCCGGAACCGGAGAGGCCGGTGACCACAGTGAGCGTATTGCGGGGGATGCGCACATTGATGTCGCGTAAATTGTGCTGGCGCGCCCCGCGCACCGAGATGTGAGTGATAGGCATGATTTGGGAGCGGTGAGCAGAACGAGGGAGAGCCGGCGGCCTTTCACCGCCTGTCAATACCCCTGAGGGTATTCTATTGGTCAACAGAAATAAGGGTCAACGTGATGGTGGCTTCTGAGAGAATCACTTCAACACTCGATGGGCGGCGTTTTAAGTGCGCCCATTGAGCTGGGTTACACTCAAAGAGACCAGCTGAGGCGAGGGCGATGTCTGATTTACTAAATTTTGCAATGCTGATTTGTGCGTCCGTTGGCTCGCTGGCATTTGGAATCCTCGCTGCTTACGGGATTCTCCGATCGGGTTTTGCCCTGATGCGTCCCCAACAGCGCCCCAGCGCGGTCAAGGTTCAGACCGAAGCTGCCCTTTAAGCCTGTTTTTTCTCCGAATGCGCGCCTTTTGCAGCCGGCATTTCGTATTGGGCTAGAGCAGGCTGCGGAAAAAATGCCTGAATTTGGGCAAAAGGCCTGAAAAACATCCCTCAGGGGCTAAAGCCATCGTTTATTTTCAGACACTTGCGGCACGACTGAAGTCGTGCCCTGACACTTATTGCGGCTCCGTGTGAGTTTTTCAGCAGCCTGTAAAGCTCTCATTTCTTTTCACCAGTCTGCGGCCCGACTAAAGTCAGGCCCTAAAAAGAAACGAGTTTGTAAGTTCAACAAAACACGATATCGTGATGGAATTCTACGGACTCCCACCCATCGGACAAAGACAAATACGCCCGATGGCTGGCGCACAGTTTCATTCCTCGTGGGTCGGCGAAGCCGGTGGATGACTGTTACAATGCCCGCAAGTTGCCTTCGAAAAGCAAATTGTTTAGCAGGATGCGTAGTTGGCCCTTTCAAAAAAACCGAATTGTTCAGTGGGCTGGCACTGAAAGCCTGCTTGATCACTGCGGAATGTTCTGTTGTTGCAACTGCTGCTGGCGCTGTTGCATCTCCTGCATGATTTGCTGGGGAGTGCGCGGCGGACCTCCGGGGTTGAAGCCATTGCGGATGTTGGGCGGCGGCTGCGGTTGCATCTGGGGCTGCTGCTGCGAGGACTGATCATCCACGTCGCTATCTTCGTCGTTTGAGTTGGCCTGTGCGCTTCCCAGGGCAGCGTGTGCATCGCCCGCGGCATGGCGGGCGCTCAGGACGATCTGGCGGGGCGACCCCTGCCCCTGATCCCCAATCATGAGTACGTTGTAGCCGGAGCCATCCAGGAGTTTAGCTAGCACGTCGCGCGCCGTCCCGGGCCCGTAGATGCCGAATACGCGCTCATCGGTGTGCAGGCCCTCGACGGTGGCTCCGGTAGCCGCTGCCACATCCTTGAGGATCTGCTGCAGGCTGGAATTCGAGGCATCGATACGGAGGCCCTGACTGTTCCAGACCACGGAGGCTTCAGTCGGTTTGTCGTTTGCAGGCCACTGTGGAGGCTTAGGCGAATCAGGGATTACCGGCCCGGGAGCCGGTTGCGCCGCCCTGGCGGGAGAGTGCTTATCAGCGTGGCGTTTGGATGGGTGAGGGGATTTGTTCGTTGGAGCGATTGCGGTGCTGGCAGTGTGCTTCTGCTGCGAATCAACTGGGGCTGCTGGAAGAGATTCGGTCCCCCACAGAGCCGCCATGACCGCCAACGCGCAAGAAAACGCGGGCGAACGCATACAGAGCAGCTTCCGCGAGACTGCAGTCCGCGAGTTCAGGGGTTGCTGAGGGTTGCTCGTGCGCATGGTGATCTGCTCCCCGGCCGGATTGGACGTCCCGCTGCCCGCGCAGGCAACAGGGCGCGGCAATCGTTACCGCTCCACTGTACTAGACTAGCAGTGGCCCACGGACGCTCAAAATGAGTTTCGCTGGGCAGAGAGGATACCTGGAGCGATGCACCTCTGCTGGAAGGTTTGGACCGTCGCGGCTTTGTTTTGCGCATCGGTAGCGGGCATGGCGGCGACCTGCTCATCGCAGGCTGAGTTGTCGCCGCAGGATCGTGCTGCGCTGAGTGCCGCCGGGGGACGTTTGGCGGAGGCGATTCTGCAGCAGGACTTTAGCACCCTGCAGGCCGCGCTGCTGCCGGCGGAGGCTTCAGAGTGGGAGGGGATTCGCGGGGCGGTGGAGCAGGCCGCATCGCTGACCAAGGGGGGGCAGGTCCAATTCAGGAATGTCTATCTTCTGGACGCAAGCACCCTGACCGCTGTCGCGGATACGCAGTTCTTCTGTTCGAATGCAAGCGGTTCGCTCACGGTAACCATCAGCATGCGCACCTTGCCGCCAGGACGGTATGCGGTGGTGCTGGCCGAAGCTTTGGGAACGGCCATGGACGGACAGATAGGCCTGATACTGGCCTGGGACGGCAGTACGAACGCATGGCGACTGGCCGGGCTGACGGTGCGCCAAGGCATCTTTGACGGACATGACGGGGTCTGGTACTGGCAGCGAGCCCGATTACTCGCAAGAGTGGATCCCTGGACCGCGTTTTACTCCTACGATGCGGCGCGTTACCTATCGCTGCCTGTGGATTTTATCTCCTCCCCGAATCTTGAAAAGCTGCGCCAGGAACAGGCGCAGATCGAGAATTCTCCGCAAAGCGCCTTTCCGTATTCGCTGCCGGACGGCGACCGGACATGGAAGATCGATGGGGTAAGCTTGGACGCGACGCTGCACCAGGCAGATTTGGGTGTGGCCTACGAATCGACTGGGGTGACGGACGCTTCGGCCCTGCGCACGGAGGCGATCGCGGTGCTGAAGGCGTTTCTGCGGGCGCAGCCGGGGCTGAGAGCGAACTTTCACGGCCTGTGGGCGTATGCGGTCAAAGATGGCAAGCGGACTCCGGTGATGGAGTTGCCGATGGCGCAAATACCTTAAGGGCAGGGAATAGGGAAAGACGGACGAGATGCCGATATCAATCGCGCTCTTATTGTGCGTACCAATTGGACTGATCGCCTATTTCGAGGCGCGTTGGCTGATCCGTTATTGTTTTGGCCGTTATGAATCCAGGGAGCGTAAGGCGGCGCGAATTTGTGGAGTCTTTGGCGTGTTGCTGGTCCCACTGCTTCACTGCTTTGGATATATTGAGCAGGAATTTCCAGGAAGGACCGGCGAGAACCTTGCGATGGGGTTCCTTTGGATTATGTTAGGGGCATTTGCATATCCGGTTATCGCGATTCTGAGTATAGGAAAGTAAAGGACGATGACAACAATTATCGATTTGCGTTCAGACACAGTAACGAAGCCTACGCTGGCGATGCGGGCGGCGATGGCGGCGGCCGAAGTGGGCGACGACGTTTATGGGGAAGACCCTACGGTCAACCTGCTGGAGCGGCGGGCGGCGGAGACGTTTGGGCGCGAGGCGGCGCTGTTTGTGCCGACCGGGACGATGGGGAATCAGATTGCCATCCGGCTGCATACGCAGCCTGGGCAGGAAGTGATTGCCGAGTCGCGTGCGCATATTCTGGACTGGGAGATGGCGACCACTGCGGTCTTCTCCGGTTGCCTGGTGCGTGCGGTTATTGCCGACCGCGGCATTCTTACCTGGAAGCACATTGAGCCGGCCATCTACGCGCGAGGGGCGTTTCGCGCTGCTACCGGACTGATCGAGATTGAGAACACGGCCAACCTGGCCGGCGGAACTGTGACTCCGCTCCCAGTGCTGGAAGAAATATGGGAAGGAGCAAAGAAGCGCAAACTTCCCATTCATCTGGATGGGGCGCGCATCTTTAATGCAGCGACCGCGCTTGGCGTGGATGTGAAGACTCTCACGCGCGGATTTGACACGGTGATGTTCTGCCTGTCGAAAGGACTGGGCGCGCCAGTGGGTTCGATGCTGACCGGTTCAGCGGAACTGATTGGCCGGGCTCGGCTGTTCCGTAAGGCTCTAGGCGGTGGGATGCGGCAGGTGGGTGTACTGGCCGCGGCAGGCCTGATCGCGCTGGAGCAGATGCCGGCGCGGCTGCATGAGGACCATGCGAATGCGCGGTTGCTGGCCGAGGTGCTGTCTGCCACGGAAGGCGTGGAAATCGACCCCGACACGGTGGAGACCAACATTGTGATCTTCCGCCTTACGGGGGGCCTGAGCGCTGCGGATCTGGTGGCGCGGCTGAAGACACGAAGAGTGCTGGCCAGCGCCGTTGGACCGGACTCGATTCGCCTGGTGACGCACATGGATGTGAATCGCGAAGCCTGCGTGGCTGCAGGCGAGGTGCTTGCGGAAGAGATTGAAAAGGGGTAGGGATGCCGGCTTTGGCCGCGGCCTTGGCTTTGCTCGCTCATCCCAAGTCAGGTGTTGACCGGAATGAGCGAGCAAGGTCTTGCATTATGGCTTTGCGACAGTATTGATTGTTTTCAGGACGCGAGAGATGATCTGGTAAGGATCGCCTTCGGAGTTCGGGCGTCGATCTTCCAGATAGCCCTTGAATCCGTCCTTGACGAAGTTTACCGGCATCCTTATCGATGCGCCGCGATCTGACAGTCCAAAGCTGAACTTGTCAATGGCTTGCGTTTCGTGAAGACCAGTCAAGCGCAAATGGTTGTCCGGGCCGTATACAGCGATGTGCTCGGGGACATGGTCGGCGAACGCCTTCATGAGGGATTCAAAGTATGGCTGGCCACCTACTTCGCGGATGTACTTGGTGGAGAAGTTACAGTGCATGCCCGAACCGTTCCAGTCGCCCTTGATTGGCTTGCAGTGCAAAACGACATCCACTTCGTATTTCTCGCAGAGGCGCATCATCAAATAGCGGGCTGTCCAGACATCATCGGCGGCTTTAGCGGAGCCTTTGGCAAAGATCTGGAATTCCCATTGACCTTTGGCGACTTCAGCGTTGATGCCTTCATGATTGATGCCGGCAGCAAGACATAGTTCCAGATGCTCTTCGACGATAGTGCGGGCCAGGCTGCCCATGTATTTATAGCCAACGCCACAGTAGTAAGGGCCCTGGGGAGTTGTAGGGTGGCCGTCTTTCGGGAAGCCGAGAGGACGTCCATCCTTATAAAGAAAGTATTCCTGCTCAAGACCTACCCATAGGTCCGGATCGTCTTCGATGGTGGCGCGCATGTTCGTGGAATGCGGGGTTCCATCGGGGTGCATGACTTCGCTGAGAACGATATAAGCGTCCTTGCGGCTTGCATCGGGATAGAGAGCCACGGGTTTCAGAACGCAGTCAGACTTGCTGCCCTCGGCCTGCATAGTGGAACTGCCGTCAAAACCCCACTTGGGTAAGTCGGCAAGGGTGGGTGGCTTCTCAAAAGACTTCATGAGAGTTTTGCCGCGCAGCTCGGGAACGGGCTTTTTGCCGTCAAGCCAAATGTATTCGAGTTTGTACTTAGCCATGGATCTCCTTTTGGGGTGAAAACCGCTTATGCACTCAAAAGAATGCTAGGGCTTGACCCATAAAGATCCTATGAAGATTGTGATGAGGAAATTCGCCCCGAGGAGACGCAGCTATCGGCGATGCGCAACGGCCATCATCAGCAGCAAAACCACGACGGGAATGAGCGCCAAAGCGGCATAATAGAAAATCTTGCGCGACAGTTGTGATTTGCGCTTCTGCCAATTTCGCAGCTCATCGCGGTCTTCTACGCCTACCTGGTCCAGGTGCTCGAGATCATGTTCAAAATCATGTGCGCGCGGGTAACGATTCCTGGGGTCTCTTTCGAGGGCGCGATAGAGAACTTCCTGCAACTGCGGCGAGATGGAAGGATCGGCGACCGAGGGAGGCATGGGGTGGTTCAGCAGCCGCTCGTTCATGACGGCAATCGGCGAAGGACCGGTAAAGGGCACCTTGCCGGAGAGCATCTCATAGAGGAGTACGCCCACGGCATAGATATCGGAGCGGCCGTCACCCCGCTTGCCTTTTACCTGCTCCGGTGAAATGTAGTTGGGAGTGCCGAGAGTGGCAGTGAAGTTGGCGTAGGTGAGGCGCCGGGCGGCAGAGTCGCTGGCGATACCGAAGTCAATCAGCTTGATGTTGTCATCAGCATCTACCATGATGTTTTCCGGCTTCAGGTCGCGGTGCACGACGCCGTTTGCGTGGATGTAGTCAAGCGCGTCAAGAATACCGATGGCAATACGTATGGCGCGGACCTGGGGAATTTTGCCATCATCCATGATCTGGCGCAGCAGGCGGCCTTCGCACCACTCCATGACCATATAAATTCGCGAGCGTCTCTCTCCGCCAAAGACGCGCATGACCTTGGGGTGGTTGAGCTTTTCTCCGATACCTGACTCACGCTGGAAGCGGTCGAACAGAATTGGATCTGCTTCCATGTCCGGATGGGGAATCTTGAGGGCTACGACGCGGTTGTCGCGAAGGTCGGTGGCGCGAAAAATCGTGGCCATGCCGCTACGGGCAACGGGTGTGTCGATCCGGTAGGAATCAATCTGCGAACCGGCTTCCAGGCTGTCGAGAAAACCCATCTTGCGGCTACTCCATGAAGAGGACTTCTATTACTCTATCGGGAAATCGCGCAAGAACGGTAAGGATTCCGTAAGTCTTCAGGATTTCGTTGGAGAGGCAATCAGGAAGGGAGGCGGTAGGGACGTCCGCGATACATGCCAACCTGCTCGACCGCGCGGATGCGGACAACCTGCGCCGTGGTGTTATCGCCTCCGTCGATTTCGACAGCATGCGCTACCAGTTCGCGGGCTATCTCGTCCATAGGCTTTTTTTGAGACACGATTTCGGCGATGGCGGAGTTGCTCATGGAGTCATGCAGCCCGTCGGAGCAGAGAACGAGGACATCGTCCGGCTGGAGAGTGAGGGCAGTGGTGTCGGGAGAGACGAACATCTGCGGCCCGAGCGAGCGAATCAGAATGTGACGTGAATCCGATTCAGCCGCCTCACTGGCGGTAAGCAAGCCAAGTTTCCTCTGTTCGTTGACCCAGGTGTGGTCCTGCGTGACCTGCTTGCACTGACCACCGCGGACCAGATAGCAACGGGAATCGCCCACATGAGAGACGATGGCCTGATCGTAGCGGAGGGCACAGGCTACCAGGGTGGTTGCCATCTTTTTGCCGCGGTACTCAGAGGCCAGGGTGCAGTCATGAACGGCTGCGTTGGCGTGTTGAATCAGGCGTGGCAGCAGGCTGATGAGCATGGTGCCAGCCTGCGCCTTGGCGAACTCCTCGGTGATGACAGATATGGCCGTGGCGGAGGCCACCTCGCCCAGATCCATGCCGCCGACGCCGTCCGCAACGGCAAAGAGATACCCGTGGGAACGGGCCTGGTGGCGTGAAGCAGGGACGAAACTTCCCATCGCGTCTTCGTTGTTGGTACGGACTTTGCCGAAATCGCTTGCCTGGCCGAACTGTACATCCAACATGGGCGCCGCCGCCTCATTGATCTGCTCCATTGTCTCAGGAGAGATTCAATTTTATAGGTTGTGAAACATCTGCTTCAAAATGGCTACTGGGTGGTCCTCTGCGCCTCGCCTCAAGGAAGAGGTTGAGGAGAGATTCCACCCAGCAGTCGCGGTTAAGTTACGGGTCAGGTTAAAGCGGTTATCTCGATTCGATCAAGATAGCCTTGCCCTTTGCCTTGGAGGAGCGGAGGAAGTAAATGGCTCCGTAGATGCCCCAGACGGCCGAGATGCCTAGCGCCAAGAGTGGTTCCTTGAAGGTTCCCAGGCCAAAGACCGGGCTGATGACGTAGAAGGCCATCAACGTGAGGTTGGCGAGCAGGCCGAAGCCGGGGATGATCAAGTGCAACACTACGTTGTAGTCGGAGCGCTTGTGGAAGGCCACAATGCACAGGAAGCAACTGAGCGCGTAGAGGATGAAGGTACCGAAGTTGGAGGTGAGCGTGATGGTCAAGAGCGAGTTGGGCAAGGCAGCCAACTGGTCGTGGGAGAGATAGCCCCAACTGGAGAAGAGGCCGTGGGGCAGGGCTGCAATGGCTGCATCGCTGGGCGCGGCAGCATCACCGAAGACCAGAGAGACAGCGATAACGCCGATCACCGCGGAGATGGTGGCCAGAGTCCAGATGGCCTTGCGGGGGCTGAGCGATCCGGCGTGAAGGATGCCGAAGTGCTCAGGAGCTTCGTCGTCCTTGCCCATGGCATAGGTGACGCGAGCGCCGGTGTTCATGCAGGAAAGCGTGGTGCCGATGAGGGCCAGGAACACGGTGAAGGCCTCTGCGAGCATGAAGTAGTGGCCGTTGCCGTGGCCCAGCAGCCCGTCTCCGACGATGATCATCATATCGCCGATGGGGGCCGCGGAACTGGCGGCGTTGGCCATGGAGTACCCCGAGTTGAGGAAGTAGTTGGCCGCGAAATACTCAATCAGGTAACAGACCAGGCCCTGGATTAGCAGCGAGGCGATGACGGCGATGGGGATATGCTTGGTTGGGTTTTTGGCCTCGCCTCCCATCGAGGTCACCGATTCGAAGCCGACCAGGATGAGGATGGCGACGGTGGCCTGGATGAACAGATAACTGAACTTGTGCGGAGAAATCACAGAAGCCGCAGTGGGGTGGGCGAGGAAGGCGCCAGAGGTTGCATCCTTCTCAGGGTAGTCGATGGTGAAGGGAACCTTTTTACCTGAAGCATCGAGCAGGGGCAGCGGCGCGCCGGCAGCGTCGCGGATGGTCGAGCCATCCTTGGCAGTGGCGAACTGGTAGTCGTAGGTGGCCAGTGTCTGGCCGTCATATTGGAAGGCCGGTGAACCAGCTGGATGGCTGGAGCGGTAACCGATGGCGAGTACGCTGAAGACCAGCAAGGCCGAGATCTGGATAACGTTGATGGCCAGGTTGACAGCCGTGGAAGCGCCGGCGCCCTTGGATGCGATCCAGCCGACGAAGAACGCAAAGACGATCGCGATGAGGGCCATGAAGAGAGGTCCGGGGTTCGAGCCGCTCATGATGCCCGGATAGAGGAAGCCCACTACATAACCCATGAAGATGCCAGTGGTGGCGACCATTACGCCGGGATAGACCCAGTAGTAAAGGTGCGAGCCCCACCCGACGATGAACTTTGCAATGCGGGCATACTTGAAGGACCCTTCCTTGGAAAGCATGGCCTGCTCAGCGTAGTAGTAACTTGAACCGGTACCGGGATAGAGCTTGGAGATTTCAGCGTACGCAACGGCCGTTGCAAGACACAGCAGCAGGGCGCCGAAGATGCCTAGCCACATGGCCGGAGCAGTTGTGCCTGTCGTGGCCTGGATGAAGAAGGTGAGCCACAGAAAGGCGCCGGGAGCAATGAGAGCCATTGCGTTGCTGGTCAGCCCGGTAAGGCCCAGGGTGGCCTGCATTTGAGGTGCTTTTTGTTCTGCCATGAGCATTCTCCTGAAGATTGTTTTTCGTATGGCTGCTCCCGGCGGTTTCCCTCCGGGAATTTCGTGGGATTCACCCGTAAGTGGATTCCTGTTCGGGCCTGACTGGAGTAACTCTTTGAGTTATTTGGATCGTAGAGCTCAGCTGATAAGGATGAAATGAGGAAACTGAAAAGAGTTGCTCAGCTTTCCTTGCCGCCGGCAGTTAGTCCGGCAGCGAGTGTGGGGTAGGGCCCCGCCTGAACCAGCCAGGCGGGACGGAGCCACGAGTTATCTAGCGCTTGGGACCAAAAAAGGCAACGAAGCCTGCCGTCATCGTGGATTGCGCGTTAACAGATGCCCCATCGTTCTTGTGGAATGAGGGAGTGTTAGACCAGTCGCGTCGATATTCGAGCCTGGCCAGCAGGCCTTCTACCCACTTGTATTCATAGGTTCCCGTAAACTCTTGCAAGTGCTGCGCTGTGCCGGTCTCGAAGCCATTCGGATCTTTGAAATATTCGTAGCGTCCCGCCAATGCGGACTTGCCCGAGATTTGACCGCGAGCGGCGAATGCAACGCCCTGCCAGTGGTTCAGCTTGGTGTCTTCCTGGGCCTTCAATGCATCGCGATTCTGGCCGTAATCGTAGTTGATATAGGCGCTGAACTTTGATGTTGGCGTCAGCAGCAGCGTACTGTCAATCAGGTTGCGGTAGCCGGTGGTGGTGTTGGGATTCTCAGGGCCAACGTAGTAGTTCACAAACCAGGAATACTTCGGCTTTACAAGCGCGCTGGTGAGGCCGATCGTGGCTCCACCGTTGAACTTGGTCACGTTGTTCCAGCCGTTCACAACCTGGAAGCCGATGGTCTCGGTTTTCGATACGGGCATTGAAGTGCGTGCGCCAAAGTGGAAGTAGGGGATGGCCCATGCGAATAGCAGGGAGCGCGAGTAGTTCCAGTTGTCCTTGGATTCAATAACTTCGGCGCCTGCCGAGGTGACGAACTTACCGAAGTCAAATTCGAAACCCTTGGCCTTTGTGGGTTTCAAACTGAGGAATGCCTGCTCGATGTAGTTACCCTCGCCGCCCGAATTAGGGGTGGAGGCATTCACGAAGGTATTCGTGCGGCCGTATAGTAAGTCAACATGCGCGCCGATTGGATCGGGATCGTGGTTCAAGGTCAACTTAGCCGCGCTCAGGCTGAACTGGTCGGTCTTGTCGTTGAAGTTATACAGATCATTGGTCTGGCCATTGGCTGCGTTGGAGGGGGTGTTGAAGTTATAGCTGTAATAGCCGTCGATGAAGCCGCTGATGTCCATGGGGCCCACGCTCCAGGTGGGTGCTGCGGCCGGAGCTGCTGGTGCGGCTGCGGGAGCCTGCGCTGCCGGTGCAGGCGCGTCTGCAGGCGCAGCCGGTGTTTGTGCGCCGGCAAGCAGGCCAAATCCAAGTGCTGCTCCTGCCATCGATTGCAGTATGCGATTCCGTTTCATGTTCATCGGCACTATTCCTCCAAGAAAATTTGTTTTGGTATGACAAGCAAAGAATTCAGCCAGAAATTGGGGAACACCGCTTCACGCTGTCTGTTACGAACTGCACAGGTGAAGCCTTGCGGCTACACGAGCTTTCTGGCCGTACAGATTGCAAATTGGCTGCTCCGTAGTTGTGCTGCCCCCGAGGCGGTCACGGCCATACGGATTAACACTAGTAACGCAAATGGCCCATAAAGAACCTATGAGGATTGAGAAAAGAATTTGGGAGCATTGACGTGGATTTCATAGGCGGAGAGCACAGGCGGCCAATGCTGTAAATGAGCCGCCAGCGTCCATGGGCGGGACCAAGCACAACGCTCCATAAAAAGGAAATAGGGAAAAGGAAATGGGGAACCTGCTAAAATTTTCTTGCGCTTTCGTCGTCATCAACGAAGAGACCGGACAGACAAGTCCCATGTCGAATTGCTCAAAACCTTGACCGATTGAACGGTTGAGTTGTTTGGTGTTTCTCTTGCGGCTTCTTCAAATTGAGTAGCGGACCTTTCCGTGTTCCGTGGCATTGAGAAGGTGGGTACAGGTTGTCTGGAAGCTATATTCCTGTGCGTTCTGTCTTCGCCGCCAAGATTTCGCGCGGCTCCGGGTTGCGTGCGCTCTTGTTCACGCTGGAGTGTGCGCTCGGAATTGTAGCTGTCGTTCTAGTGGCGGCTTTTGCTCACTGGTCGGCCTGGCTGCTTCCGGTTGCGCTGCTGCTCTATCTGCTCATCGTTGTGCCCACCGCCCTGCTATGCGGCTTCTGGCAGGCGGTGATTGTGTCGCTCTCGGCGCTGATGGTGCATGGCTATCTGAACTCACGGAAGTCTGAGCTGAACCTTGCTTCCGATCCGGCCAACTCGGTAACACTGATGGCGTTTGTGCTGGTTGCGCTTACGGTGAGCCGGCTTTCGGCGCGGGTGACCGGGAACGCCAGGGAGGCCGAGTCCCGGGGCGGACAGATGCATGATCTTTATGAGTTCACACGCCGCACCTTGCAGATGAACCTCCATGTTGAACCGGGACCACAGTTGGCGGAACTGGTCCACGAGATTTTTGCGCTGGAGGCGGTGGCGGTCTTCGACGCCGACCTTCACAATGTCTACCAGGCGGGGTACTGGGCTGTGGACCCGCAAGAGATGGCGCAAAACGTCTACTACTTTGAAACCTCAGACGACGACCCGGATACGGGCGTAGGACGCCGCGTCGTCCGTTTGGGTACAGTGCCCGTGGGCAGCCTGGTGGTGCGGGGCGATACCAGCGCGCTTACGAACAATGCCATTGCCTCGCTGATCGCAATCACCTTCGACCGCTACCGGGCTTTTGCCAATGAGAGCCGCATCGAAACTGAACGCCGCACCGAACAGCTCCGGTCCACGGTTCTGGACAGCCTGGCGCACGCCTACAAGACGCCGCTGACGGCAATCCGCGCCGCCAGCACCGGGCTGGGAGAGATGGGCCGTCTCTCGGCGGGGCAGGCGGATCTGGTTGCTCTCATCGACGAGCAGGCAGGCGTTCTGAGCGAATTGACGACGCGGCTGCTGACCACGGCCCGCCTGGATGCGGGTGAGGTGAAGATTCATGCCACACAAGTAGGCATCGCTCCGCTGCTGGATGAAGTACTGGCCAGCCTCAAGGATCGTTTGGCGAGCATGAAAGTCATCGTCGACATGGAGGACGATGACCTGGTGCTGTGCTGCGATCGGCAGTTGATCGTCATGCTGCTGACGCAATACATCGACAATGCCTGTAAATATTCCATTTACGGAACGGCCATCACCATCCGCGCCGTGCATGCCAAGACAGAGGTTATCTTTTCAGTGCATAGCTACGGGCCGGTGATCCCGATGGCCGACCGCGAACGAATTTTTGACCGCTACTATCGTTCCGCCACACTCTCCAACCGGGCGTCAGGCACGGGCATCGGGCTTTCGGTGGCCAAGAGAGTGGCGTTGATCCATGGCGGCTATGTTTGGGTTACAAGCGAGGAGCACGAGGGAACCACATTCTTTGCGGCCATCCCGGACTCAGCGCAGAAGGGACGTCCTCAATGAACCAACCTGCCATTCGCATTCTTGTGGTCGACGACGAATCAGCCATCCGCAGGGCGCTGCGCCCCCCGCTGCTGGAACTGGGGTTCCAGGTGGCCGAGGCCTCGCGGGGAGAAGAGGCGCTGCAACTGTTGCGCGCAGCGGCCTATGACGTGGTGTTGCTCGATGTGAATATGCCGGGCATTGGCGGCATCGAAACGCTGCGCCGGATTCGCGCCTTTGCTCCGCGGCTGCCTATTCTGATGCTTACGGTTCGCGACCAGGAAGAAGACAAAGTGGAGGCGCTGGAACTGGGCGCGGACGACTACGTGACCAAACCATTCAGCACCCGCGAGCTGATTGCACGTATTCGCGCGGCCGTCCGGCGGGTGCGCGCTCCCGCACGCGCTGAAGATGCCCCCATCGAGATCGGAGAGATTCGTCTGGAGCCGGTGAAGCGCAATGTGACCAAACGGGGCGAGGCTGTCCATTTGACCCGCAAGGAGTTCGACATACTGCACTGCCTGATGAGCCGCGCGGGCCGGGTGGTTACCTATGCCAAGCTGCTGACGGCGGTGTGGGGGGCCGATTGCCGCGAGGAGGTCGAGTATCTGCGGACGTTCGTCCGGCAGTTGCGGAAGAAGATCGAAGACGATCCATCGAATCCCTTGTATCTGCTTACGGATGTGTACGTGGGGTACCGCTTTGCCGACGCCCAGACGTTCCAGGAGGATTCTGGGGATGGCTCTCAGGATTCGGAGGGGTCAGAAGTGAATGAGTCGAAGAACGCGCCCGAGCTGGCATCTTAGGGGACTCTGAACGAGCAGGTGTTTTGGAGCCTGCTGCCCCATCCTTTCCGGAGAAAGCGCGGAAAGGATGGGGCCCCCGGAGTTTTGTTGACTATTGAATCGAAAACGCTCTTTACTCGTTGTAGTGCAGCAGGCTGAAGACGTCGTACTCGGGGAAGCGATCTCGCCCCTTGAGGAAATCGAGTTCGACGGCAAAACCCAGACCGGCAATCTCGCCGCCGAGGCCCTTGACCAGCTTGACGGTGGCCTCCATTGTGCCTCCGGTGGCCAGCAGGTCGTCTACCAGCACCACGCTTTGACCGGGCGCAATCGCGTCCTTGTGGATTTCGAGCGTGTCAGAGCCGTATTCCAGGTCATAAGTGACACGCGCTACCGGGGCGGGCAGTTTACGGGGCTTGCGGACGGGCACAAAGCCGGCGTTGAGCCGGTAGGCCAGCGCCGGTCCAAAGATGAACCCACGCGCCTCAATGCCCAGCACCAGATCTACCTTGCGCGCGATGTAGTGCGCAGCCAGCGCGTCAATCATCTGCGCAAAGCCGGTTTTGTCCTTCAAGAGGGTGGTGATGTCGTAAAACAGGATTCCAGGCTTGGGAAAATCCGGCACCGTGCGTACCAGCTTCTTGAGACTTTCCACGTCGATGGGCTTGATTGCTTCGGGCATGGCGCTTCTGTTCCTCGTTTTCTCTTGGCGATAAGGCTAGACAGATGTGCGGGAAGGGAACCGGCAGGTAGGCGGCTCTACTTCCCTCAAGATTATAGTGGAGCAGGGAACGAAGAACAGGGAACAGGAAATAGGGAGCAGGGAGCAGGGGACAGAGGCGTTCCAACCGCGCAACCTCCAGGTTGTTCCCTATTCCCTGTTCCCTGCTTTTACCACGCTCCGTCGATGCGGAAGGAACTGAGATCGGCGGCTTCAGAATCGGCCAGGTAGTGTTCAATGACGTGGTCTACACGGCTGCCGCGAGGGCCACGGTGCAGGCTGGCGCGCAGTTCCGCCAGATCTTCCACGCTGCCGGCGGCCACTACCTCGACTTCGCCCTCCTCGGTGTTGCGCACCCAGCCGCGCAGATCCAGTTCAGCGGCTTCCCTCTGGACGAACCAGCGGAAGCCGACTCCCTGCACACGACCTTGAACCAAAAAGTGTAGAACCATCGTTGGCAACCCAAGCCAGTTTTGCAGATGGCGCAACCTGGACGCAACCGACGCCCGGCTTAGGGCTCCCTGCCGCTACGCGCTACACTGGACTTCAACATGGTCTTTGTTCTCGACAACTACGATTCGTTTACCTACAACCTCGTGCAGTACCTGGGTGAACTGGGTGCGGAGGTCGTTGTGCGCCGTAACGATGAACTGACGGTGGAAGAGGTCGAGGCGATGCATCCGGAGCGCATTCTGCTGTCTCCCGGGCCTTGCACGCCGGGGGAAGCCGGCATTCTGGTTCCGCTGATACGGCATATGGCTGGAAAAGCGCCCATTTTGGGGGTTTGCCTAGGCCACCAGGCCATTGGCGAGGCGTTCGGGGGCCTGGTTGTGCGCGCTCGCAGCCTGATGCACGGCAAGACCAGCCAGGTTGAGCATGATGGCAAAGGCATTTTTTTCGGCTTGGCTACTCCGCTTACCTGCACGCGTTATCACTCCCTGGTTGTCGCCGAGGACTCGCTGCCGGCCGAATTGATGGTAACTGCCCGCACGCCGGAATCGAATGGCGCGGACGGCTCGATCATTATGGGACTGCGCCACCGCAGCCTGCCCATTGAGGGCGTCCAGTTCCACCCCGAAAGCGTCCTTACCGAGGGCGGCCACCAGATGATTCGCAACTTCCTGGAAATGTAAGCCCAATGCCAGTTTCGACGAGAGCCGAAGTACGCTGCCTGAATCTGCTGCTCCGCATGGCAGGAGTGCTGCCTATGGCAGTCGTTTACGTTGCCACGGCCCAGACTCCGTCCGGGGCGCAGGCGTCACCCATCGCAATCGTAACCATCGACAGCAGCAACCCCGATTTGGCGGCCACGGTGACCGGCGCACTGGAAGTTACGGGAGGCAAGGCGATTATTGCCGCGAGCGGGTCGATCACTTCGGGCGGCGAGACCACCCGCGTGCTGTTGCCTCATCGTGGCGAACTACGTGTGTGCGCGTCCACAACGGTCAAGCTGGCCGCGGACTCGAGCGTCCCGGCAGGCGATACTCCCGGCTTGCTCATGGCCATGGACCATGGCGCCATCGAGGCCAGCTTTGCCACTGGCCGCAACTCCGATATCTTGCTGACGCCGGATTTCCGCATCCTGATTGGCGGGCCCGGAGCGGCGGAGGTGAAGGTGCGCCTGGGTCAGAAGGGCGACACGTGCGTGGACAATGCCGGCGTCAATGCTCCGTACGTACTGGTTTCCAGCGTCTTTGAGGGCGGCGCCTACCGGGTGCAAGCCGGGCAGCGCGTCATGTTCCAGCACGGCAGCCTGCACGAGGTGGTTGACCAGGAGAAAGAGCCCTGTGGCTGTCCGCCGCCTGCGCCCAAGGGGAACGAATTTCCGCTGGCCCAGAGTGAGGGGCTGGCGCCACTGGCGAAAGCAGCGCCGAGTCCCGCAGTTCACACGGATACGCCAGTCGAGCCGCTGGTTTACACAAGCGCCGACCATGCGCCTCAGACTGCCGAACTTCCGGCCTCCAATATTGTGGCCAACGCGGGAGCAACTGTGGCAACAAAGCCGCCTGCGGAGAAGAAAAAGACGGGATTCTTCGGCAAGGTTGGCCGATTCTTCCGGCGGATCTTCGGGGCGGAATAGGGGCGAGATCGTCGTAAATCCTGCTATTCCCGATTCTCGGAGCTACATCTCCCGCGCGCGCTCGATGGCACGAATGACCGCTTGAGCCTTGTTGATTGATTCCTGGTGTTCCAGTTCAGGCACGGAGTCAGCCACAATGCCCGCGCCGGCTTGCACGTAGCCTTTGCCGCCGGTGGCGAGCATGGAGCGGATTACAATGCAGGAGTCGAGGTTGCCGGAGAAATCCGCATAGAGAACCGCGCCGCCGTAGGTTCCGCGCCGCGCCGGTTCCAGTTCCTCGATAATCTCCATGGCCCGGACTTTGGGGGCGCCGGAGAGGGTGCCGGCAGGGAAGCAGGCCCGGAGAGCGTCGACGGCGGTCAGGTCAGGCTTCAGGCGGCCTTGAATCGCGCTCACAATGTGCATTACATGGGAGTAGCGCTCGACAAACATGAGCTTGTCTACCTTGACCGATCCGAACTCGCTGACGCGGCCCACGTCGTTTCGGCCCAGATCCACCAGCATCACGTGCTCGGCGCGTTCCTTCTCGTCGTTGAGCATCTCGTCGGCCAGTTCCTGATCCCGCTTCTCGTCGGCTCCGCGTGGACGCGTTCCGGCGATGGGACGGTACTCCACTTTGCCCTTGTGCACGCGCACCAGCAGCTCCGGCGACGAGCCGGCCAACTCGACAGTTGCCCCGGCCTTTGGCGACTTCTTCAGTTTGGAGAGTTTTCCCGGCTTGTCGGGCAATCCTCCCAATGGGCCCTCAGGCGAGAAGCGCAGGAAGAACATGTAGGGGCTGGGGTTCACGGCGCGTAGCGCGCGATAGATCTGGAAGCTGTCGGTCCCCGGCTCGACATCGAAGCGCTGCGACAGGACTGCTTGAAAAATGTCACCGGCGGCGATGTACTCCTTGGTGCGTGCCACGGCAGACAGGAAGTCCTTTTTGCGGGTCCGGAACTCGACCTTTAGCTTGCCCTTGCTTTTCGGTGCGGGCAGCTTGGGAAGCGGTTGTGCCAGCCGCTTTTCGAGCTTGTCCAACCGGGCGAGGCCTTCTCGTAGGCTTCCGCGGGCTTGTATCGAGTCACGTCGGCGGTAGCTACCAGCCAGATTTCCTTACGAACGTGGTCAAAGGCCAGCACCTCGTCAAAGAACAGGAGACACGCGTCGGGTACGCCCAACTCGTCTTTTGCCAGTTGAGGCAGCCGTTCAATCTGGCGCACCGCGTCGTAGGCAAGAAAGCCCACCGCGCCCGCAGTAAACGGAGGCAAGCCCGGTAGCCGGGCGGGCTTGTGGCCGCTCAAGGCGCGTCGGAGCACATCAAACACGTCCCCTTCGAGCTGCACCACCTTCTTGCCTTCGGTGATGGTGATTTCCTGGCCACGCGCCACGATCCGCTTAAAGGGCGTGAGGCCGATAAATGTGTAGCGGCCCACCTGTTCGCCGCCTTCAACGGACTCCAGCAGGAAACACTCCCGCTCAGGCCAGGCGGCGCGCAGGAACGCCGACACCGGCGTTTCGAGGTCGGCTGTCAGAGTGCGGCAAACGGGCACGAGGGTGTGTTCCCTGGCAAGCGCCAGAAACTCCTTACGGGATGGCTGGACAGAATTGGTAGAGGCTCTCACAGAAACCAGTGTAACTGCGCACGGCGCAGACAAGAAGCTGGTGGGCATCAGGGTTGACCGGCGATGATGCACGGACAGGATCCTGACAGGCAGCTTGCCAGCTTCAATGCACCAGGTGAGAACGGTAAGTATGAAGCCAGCTGACCAGGTCCTTGGCGGGAAGCGGACGGCTGAAGTGGTACCCTTGCACACTGTCGCAACCGTCCAGGCGCAGAAGATCCAGTTGTTCCTTTGTCTCTACGCCCTCGGCGATCACATGCATACCGAGTTCGTGGCCCATTTCAATGGTTTTTTGAATCATGATGCGGTCTTGCCCGTTGTTCTGCATGTCCTGAACGAAGGATTTGTCGATCTTTAGTTCCGTCGCGGGGATATTTTTGAGTTGCTGCATCATGGCATATCCGGTGCCAAAATCATCAATTGACAGCTTTACCTGCTTCATCCGCAGGCGGGTCAGTATGTCCAGAGCCGTCGACAGTTCCTTGATCAAACCAGTCTCAGTAATCTCGACCATGATATTGGAAGGCGATATGGCATGCTTCTCGGCCAGGGAGACCAGAAGGTCGGGGAATTTCAGGTTGTGCAGGGAATAGACCGAGGCATTCAAAGAAAGCATGGGCGCAATGCTGTCGCCGTTTGCAAACTGAGCCACCTCGCTCATCCCACGCTCGGCGACGATCCAGCCAAGGTCGTCAATCAGGCCCAATTCCTCCATGCGGGCAATAAAGTTGTCCGGGAAGACCAGCCCTCGTTCAGGATGCTGCCAGCGGACGAGCGCCTCAACGCCAACCACGCGCCCGGTCGCGATATCGATTTGCGGTTGATAGTAAACAACGAACTCGTTGCGCTCGATAGCGCGCACCAGTTCCTCGTGTTGGAAGACGGCGATCGGGGTGTGCTTCACGAGGGGAAGCGCTCTGGGCTTTGCGTGCCGTTCCAGCACGGCCTCCAACTCAGCCAGGCGGAAAGGCTTTTGGAGGTGCGCCACGATAGACAATCCAAGAACTTCCGCCAGTTGTCCGGCCGTCTCCATGGTTCGCTTGCCGACGCCGCTCATCAGGACGATGCCGGCCTTGCATTTCTGCTGGCTGAGCAGCCGCAGCAACTCAACGCCGTCCATCTCCGGCATCATGAGATCGAGCAGGATCAGATCCGTATCGGGGGCAAGCACATCCAGAAACGCCTTTGCATCGGTGGTTGCGATACACTCGAATCCCATGGCATCCGCGGCGGCAGAGACGAATTCGCCCACGTCGATTTCATCGTCGATGACGAGGATTTTCTGGATGGGAGCCACCGTTCCGTTGCCTTTTGTCAATTGCCCCGTCAACGTATCCGCGGGGCAGACAGTTCGTTGATCATGCAGATTCGGCATGGACAGTCTCCAGCGCGCGTTCGATGATTGCGACGAACTCGGCGCGTTGATATGGCTTGTGTAACAGTGGGCCGTCAACCAAGGGCATGCTTCTCTCCGCCAGAGCCTCTGCCGGGAAGCCTGACGAGTACACGATTTTTAGTCCGGGGCGAAGGGCAAGCGCCCATTGCGCGAGCTCCACGCCGTTCATTCCCCCGGGCATGACGATGTCGGTGACCATCAAGTCAATCTCATCATGATGCGCAATGATTTCGAGCGCGCTGGCGCCGTCTTTGGCATCGAGGGCCGTCAACCCCATCTCCGCGAGATAGGCCAGGGCCACTTCAACGAGGTCCTCTTCGTCATCGACAACCAGGACCGTACCGCCCATCTTTGCGTCGTGACGCTTGGGAGTATCCGCTGGAGCGGGGTGCAGCAGATCCGCTACAAGGGGCAGATAGAACGACACGGTCGTTCCATGACCAAGCTCACTGTAAACGCGCACGGTACCGCCGGACTGCTTTACAAATCCGTAGACCATGGCCAGTCCCAGACCGGTGCCCTTGTTGCGCGGCTTGGTGGTAAAGAACGGCTCAAAGGCGCGCTCCATAGTCTCTTTTGACATGCCGGACCCTGTGTCCGACACGGACACGCAGGCGTAACGACCAACCTTCAAGTCGCCTGCCTGAACCGCGGGATGGCTATCATCCAGTTCCTGAACCTGCGAGGAAATGATGATGGAACCACCCTTGGGCATTGCATCCCGCGCATTGACCACGAGATTGAGCAGTGCGCTTTCAAGTCCGGCGGGATCGACGAACAGGGGAGGTACAAATTCATCCAGACGTGTGGTGATCTTGATCTCGGCCCCGAGTGCGCGCGCGGCCAACTCGATGGTGTTGTGAATCGAATCTCCCAGCAATACTACTGCAGGTTTCAGTTCCTCGTTGCTTGAGAAGACGAGCAGGCGACGCGTGATGTCCGCGCCTCGCGTTGCCGCCTTTTGCGCGGTCTGCACACGCTTGACGGCGGCCGGGTTGTCCGCGACCAGACGGTCAAGCAGATCCAGATTACCGATGATGACACCCAGCAGATTATTGAAATCGTGAGCGATGCCGCCGGTTAGCTGCCCAATGGCCTCCATCTTCTGGCTTTGGTGGAGTTGGCGCGCCAGTTGCTTTCTCTCGCTGATGTCGCGGATGGCAGCGGTTACCAGGATGCCTTCAGCGCTCTCCAGCGGGCTGAGCATGATCTCGATTGGAAATACGGTTCCGTCCTTGCGCCGCCCGTGGAGCTCAATGCCTGTACCGATCTGCTGCGCCAGAGCCTCTGCGGTGGTGCGAAGGGCATCGGCGATCAACCGCTCCGCGAATCCTTCTGGAATGATGCTCTTCACCTTTTGGCCCAATAGCTCATCGCGGCGATACCCGAACTGGGTCTCCGCCCGGGCGTTCAACAGGACGATTTCTCCCTCCTTATTCACCACAACCATTCCGTCCGGGGCAGCCTCCATGAGGCCGCGGTACCTGCCCTCCATTTGCGCCAGGTGCTCCTCCGCATCCTTACGCACGGTGATATCGCGGATAGCCGCAGTAACCAGGATTCCTTCAATACTTTCCAGCGGGCTGAGCATGATCTCGATTGGAAAGCCGCTTCCGTCCTTCCGCCGCCCGATGAGTTCAATACCGGTGCCAATCTGCTGCGCAAGAGCTTCGGCCGCGGTTCGGGTTCCGTCAGCGATCAGGCGCTCCGCAAATCCCTTGGGGATGATGTTGGTCACTTTCTGGCCCAGCAGTTCATCGCGGCGGTAGCCGAACTGCTTTTCTGCCTGGGCATTCAGGATGACGATCTCCCCCTCCTGATTGACCACCACCATTCCGTCCGGCGCGGCTTCCATAAGGCCGCGGTACCTGCCCTCCATTTGCGCCAGATGCTGTTCCGCATCCTTGCGCACGGTGATATTCCGGATAGCGGCGGTGACCAGGATTCCTTCAGTGCTTTCCAGCGGGCTGAGCATGATCTCGATCGGGAAGCTGCTTCCATTCTTTCGACGCCCGATGAGTTCGATTCCGGTGCCGATCTGCTGAGCCAGCGCCTCGGACGCAGTTCGGGTTCCGTCGGCGATCAGCCGCTCGGCAAATCCCTTTGGAATGATGTTGGTCACCTTCTGGCCCAGCAACTCGTCGCGGCGGTAGCCAAACTGTTTCTCGGCCTGGGCGTTCAGCAGGACGATTTCTCCCTCCTGGTTTACGACCACCATTCCATCCGGAGCGGCTTCGAGCAGCCCGCGATACTTGGCCTCAGACTCCTTGTGCTCGGTGAGGTCGCGGCATATCTCTGAAAATCCGCGCAGGTTACCCGCCGGGTCGCGCAAGGCAATGTAAGTGGCGCTGGCCAGGAATTCGGTGCCGTCTTTTCGCAGGCTCATGCCGAATTCTTCGTGTCGTCCGCTGGTGGCAGCAATCCGGAGTACCTCCTCCGGGCGTCCCCTCTTGATATCTTCGGGGATGAAGAAGCGGGAGAAATTGCGATTGATGATCTCTGCGGCGGTGAACCCCTTGATATGTTCCGCACTTGCGCTCCAACTGACGACCGTGCCTCGCGGGTCGAGCATGAAGATGGCACAATCCTGCACACCGTCCAGCAGCATCCGGTATTTTTCTTCACTCTGCTGCAGAGCTTCCTCGGCTATCGAGCGTTTGGTGCTGTCGCGTACCGCGGTCCAAGCCGCCAGTCCGGAGATCAAGACTCCCAAGAGGGTTCCAAAGATCAGAATCATCTTGGTCTGGCTCCGATCCCGATCCGTGTTTGCCATTCGAAGCGCCAGCAAGCGCTGTTCCTCGACGAGCAACTTGTCTACGACAGCTTGGAACTCATTCTTAAGCTGCTCGTCCGGTCCAGTGCCCAAGGCGGCTACTGCCACGGCCAAACCCTTGTTCCGGCGCAGGCCGATAGTCGTATCCGCCTGCTGGATTCTCTCGGCGGACAGAGACTCGAGGGTGGGGAAGTGGAGTTGCTGTGCTTGGTTGTCCGCTGTCAGCAAACGAATGGTCGCCTGATCCTGGCCTGCCCTCAATATGCTGGCGCGATAGGTGTCGAGATCGGCTTCCTTGCCTGTGAGCACAAAACCGCGGCTGCTGGACTCGACGCTCTCCATGGCCACGCTCAAATCCTGGATGCTTTCAATCGCAGCGTGGGTATGCCGCACCCACCCGCTGCCTTCATCGGAAATGACCATCCAGCGATAGGAGAAAGACCCCATCAGCAGCAGGGTCAGCATGGCAAACCCGAACGCGAGCCGGACCTTCCCGTTCAAAAAGGACTTCATTGTTCTTCCACCTGGTTCTTATTCGAAGTTTGTGTTTGAGTGCTTCCATGGCCGGCAAGCCGGAGCATGGCCCAAGCGCAGTTGTGCCGGGACGAACCGGCCCTTGTGCGCGCACGGTACAAGGGAACCATGTTGGCGGTGCCTGGGTCTGAGTCATTTTGCTCAACGTTGCCCTGCATGCAGCGGAAGCAGGGAATGCCAACCTGCGCGGTTATGGCTCAAACGCGAGCAGACAGCGGCGCCAGATCGGCTTGAGACGGGCAGGCCAGAAAGAAAGAATGAGCAGGATCATTTTGTTCCAAGATTAAGGTGGAGCTATCAGCGGAGGCCAATTCCGGCCCCGGGCCGGTCTTTCAGGGGAGACTCATTCCGGGATGGGGTTCCGAATCTGGTTCGCCCTGGCTTGACTCGCCTGTGCGTGTAGCCTAGACTCACTGGGGTTTGGGCCTGCGCGAAAAACTGCGCCCACCCAGCCACCGTTCGGATGAATTCATAGATTGAATTCACCGCCATAGCGGGTTGTATTTGGAATGGGAGAGGTATATGTCAACGGGTACCCCAAGAGTCTCTTTAGACCAGGAGATCAATCCCTGGGAAGCACAAAGCGCGCGCTTCGAATTTGCGGCGCGCAAGCTGAACCTCGATCCCGGCCTGTGGAAGGTGCTGAGCACCCCCGCGCGCGAGATCATTGTCCACTTTCCCGTCGCGATGGATGACGGACGCATCGAGATGTTCACCGGGTTCAGGGTTCAGCACAATATAGCCCGCGGTCCGGCCAAAGGCGGCATCCGCTACTCCATGGACGTGAATTTGGACGAAGTGCGCGCCTTGGCGAGCTGGATGACCTGGAAATGCGCGGTAGTGAATATTCCCTTCGGCGGCGCCAAGGGCGGGGTCATATGCGACCCCAAGTCAATGAGCCAGGGGGAACTGGAGCGGATGACCCGCCGGTATACGTCGGAGATTATCGACTTCATCGGGCCGGAAAAGGACGTTCCCGCTCCGGACGTGAATACCAACGAACAGACCATGGCGTGGATAATGGACACCTACTCCATGCACGTGGGCCACACCGTCACCAGCGTGGTGACGGGTAAGCCGCTGAATATCGGCGGTTCGCGCGGCCGCCTGGAAGCCACTGGGCGCGGCGTGCAGGTGGTCTGCGATGAGAGCCTCCGCTACCTGAATATGCCGATCGAGGGTTGTCGCGTGGTAATTCAGGGATACGGCAACGTGGGCTCGAATGCCGCCCGCCTGATGATGGAGCGCGGCTACAAGATCGTCGGTATCGCGGAGAAGGATGGCGGCCTGTATAACCCGGCCGGCATCGATATTCATCAGTTGGCTGAGTATAAATACCGCAACGGCAGCACCTTGGGCTTCCGCGGCGCCGAAGCCACACCCAGCGAAGAACTTCTGCTTACTGAATGCGAGATTCTGATCCCGGCAGCGACTGAGAACGTGATTACCAGCCGCAACGCCGACCAGATCAAGGCGCGGATCGTTGTGGAGGGAGCAAACGGTCCCACCACCGCAGTGGCCGATGAAATTCTCGCCGAGAAGCGGACTTTCATAGTCCCCGACATTCTGGCCAACGCAGGCGGCGTGACGGCAAGTTATTTTGAGTGGGTCCAAGACCGCCAAGGCTATTTCTGGAAGGAAGCGGTCGTCAACGAGCAACTGGAAACCATACTCCGCGACAGCTTCGACGACGTAGTTCGTTACGCCGAGGCCCACAATGTGAACAACCGTATCGCGGCCTATATGCTGGCAATTGATCGCGTTGCGTACACCGTCAAGCAGCGCGGAATCTACGCTTGAAGACCGGGAACACGCATACAAAACCAAGGCGGGATGGGCTTATAGTCCATCCCGCTTTGGTATTTGTGCCCGGCGCAGCAGGGAAGACAAGGCATGCAACTGCTTTCTGGTGCAATAATGGAGCTGAACCGGGGAGAGATTCCGGAGCAAAACCGAATAGATGAACCTGCCCAACTCAATCACGATGAGTCGGATCGTCATGATCCCGCTGCTTTTGTGGATTCTCTCGCCGCACTTTATGTGGCAGGGACACGGGGAGCAGGAGATTCTGGCGTCGGTTCTGTTCATTCTGGCATCGATCACTGACGGTCTAGATGGTTACCTTGCCCGCAGGCGTGGTCAGATTACGACCATGGGCATACTGCTTGACCCCCTAGCAGACAAGATCATGGTGGCGGGCGCACTCATCGCCCTGGTCGCCTACAATCCCGATGTCGTGAAGGTTTGGATCGTCGTGGTCATCGTCGGCCGCGAGTTCCTCATTTCAGGCCTTCGCTCGATCGCTTCTTCAGAGGGCTTTACGATACAAGCCAGCGACCTGGGCAAGCTCAAGACGGTTATCCAGATTGTCTGTGTCGTCTCCGCGATCCTGGCTCACCGCTGGGACCACTGGCAGTTCGGCGTGCTGGTGATTCCGGTCAGGTGGTACGCCATTGCCGCGATTTACTTTACTGTTCTTGTTTCCTCTATCTCGGCGATCGATTATTTTATAGGATTCTGGAAACGCATCGACTACGCCTCGAAAGACCGCCGCCAAACCTCAGTACTGGCCAGCCGCAAGAGCGTTAGTCTACTCTAGTTGCCGGGCTCGCGCCCTCAGCTTTGGGCTACTGCAGCCTGAGCAATTGTCAACTCAATCTTGATCTCCGGCGGAGACAGCAGTGTGTTGTGAACCAGGCAGTGGTGCACTGATCGCGTCAGGCCAAGAGTTTGTTCCTCAGTAAGAGACACGGGGCAAACCACCTGAATATTGAAGTTACCCAGGCGAGCCGGCTGCTTGAGCTTGTCCGCGGTCACGGTTACTTCCACGCCGCTGTCGGCCAGCTTGCGGGTCTTCAGGTATTCCACGGCATAGTAGGCGGCGCAGGAACCCAAGGACGCGAGTAGAAACTCCGGCGGCGTCATGCCGGTGTCCTCTCCGTTATTTTCTGCCGGTTGATCGCACAGGACCGAGTGTGAACGCGCTTGAATATTGAACTTTACATTACCGAGATGCGAAACTCTTACTTCCATGGCGCGAATCTCCAATGTCATCTAATTAAATACACGTCGGCAAGCAAACGTTACACAATCGCGGCAACTTTTATTGCATTGGCCAAGCCGAGCATGCGCAAATACTCCTGAGTCAGGATAGAACGCAAACGCGGCGCCACGGCCGAATCGCAGGGAATCTCAAGAGAGCGGCAGCGATCGATGGCGGCGCGAAGGTCGCGGAGGAAGACGACGCACGCCGGACACGCCTCAATATGTTCGCGCATTTGGTCGCAGTTTGGTGATTGCACCCGTCCGTCCATGTATTCGGAGAGGTTGGCGAATAGTTCGCGGCATTCAGTGGGACGTTGGCTTGCCCTGGCGCGAGTACGTTGCGGATTCTTGGTGATCGGTTTAGCGTTATCCTGCTCCTCGGGCGTGGCGTCCAATATCTGCGACATCTCCTTGCGAACAGCCAAACGCGCCCGATGAAGGCGAACGCGAACCGTTCCGACTTGCAGACCGAGAATAGTAGCAACTTGTTCCGTGCTCAACTCCTCCATGTCGTGGAGTACAAGCACCATACGCAAAGGAGGCGGAATCCGCAGGACCGCCAGGTGAAGCAGATGGGCGCGCTCGGCATGGAGCAGATTCCCTTCGGGGCTTTCGGCAGCATCCTCCAGCAAGCGGCCTAACTCCGCGTCGTCGGGAATCAACTCGTCCAGCGAGAGATTCCGCTTGGGCGCGTTGGCGACTTTGCGCCGCATGCGCCAGCAACGATTTCGCGTAACGGTATACAACCAGACCGCGAGCGCTTGGGGGTCCTGAATCTTGGCCAGATGTCCGAGTGAACGATAGAGCACTTCCTGCATAGTGTCTTCCGCATCTTCCGGATGACCGCAGACTTTCATGCTGAAGGAGTATACGGTGTTCTGCAAAAGGCCGATCGCTTCCTCAACCGCTTCAGGCGTGTTGAGGCGTAACAGGTCGGTTGCATGAGTCAGTTCGGGGCGCATTGAGGTGAACTCCCAGAAGCAAGGTCATTATATCTTTCGCTTCGTACGAAAGCGCAGGCAGGGGAGGTTCATGGTCTTGGATATGAGCCCAATTTATGTGCTGTGAAGAAGATCGAGAGATCACTGGGCACATCGCGCGCCGCTTTCCCCGGCAGATGGCGCAGCCTCAATCATGGCAAGGCAGATAGGACAGATCTTCTTCAGCCACTGGCGTGTGTTACCGCCGCCCAACTCGGAGTCGAGCGTGACCCATGCGCGCAACAAGGCAATCGCAAGATCACGCTCAGCTCCTGGGCGTCGTTCCTCCAGTCGGAACATGTGGCGATAGACCTCATCTTTGAGTTCTTCGCAATGCTTCCGGCGCATGGACCGAGGGACTGTCAATTGTCTACGATCCTGCATATTCGCCTCAGTCACATTTAGCGCAGTTGGCATCTTTCAGCCCCATGGCGCGCAGGATGCTCATCGCCGGGCACCAGTTGGTGAAGGCCGATTGGAGCAGGTTGAGCCCGACAAACGCCGTTAGCCACAGCCAGTAAAGTGAAAAGAAGTGGGCGAGTGCAAGGGATAACAAGATCATCACACCCGCCATCAGGCGCACGCCTCGTTCAACTGTCATAGGGAATCTCCTTGATTGGAATCAGGTTGGGGTTCAGGCCCGGACTTGCTCCGGGAATGAGCCATGAAGTAGAGGATGGGGATAGTGGGCCAGGACAAGAAAGTGGACGCAACTGCCCCAGCAATGAGTGAGACTGCCAGCCCCTGGAAGATGGGATCGGTAAGGATTACGCACGCTCCGACGACGACTGCGGCTGCAGTGAGGAGCATGGGACGGAAGCGGGTTGCCCCGGCATCGATGACGGCTTCGGCCACTGGCATTCCCTGGCGTATGCGCAGTTCGATGAAGTCGACAAGAATAATCGAGTTACGCACAATGATGCCGGCCCCGGCAATGAATCCGATCATTGAGGTCGCAGTGAAGAACGCGCCCAGCATGGCATGAGCAGGCATGATACCGACCAGGGTAAGCGGAATCGGCGCCATGATGATCAACGGCACGAGGAACGATCTGAACCAGCCGACCACAAGGACATAGATAAGAATGAGAACGGCGGCGAACGCGATTCCCATGTCGCGAAAGACCTCAATTGTGATGTGCCATTCGCCGTCCCACTTCATCGAGTAGTGATCCGTGGACTCTGGCATCGACGCGTTGTAACGGGTGAGCGTGTATCCGGCTGGCAGCGTCAGATGGTCGAGGTCTTTGTTCATCTTTAGAATTGCGTAGACTGGGCTTTCCTCCGCGCCGGCAACATCTCCCGTGACGTACACAACGCGATGCAGGTTCTTGTGATAGATGTTCCGCTCGATGGTGCTGTGGTCGACGATGACCAGTTCGCGCAAGGAGATCATGGCGCCGTCCGCGCCGGGCAGGCGGATGTTTTGAAGGGCCTGCTCGGAAGAGCGGTCGGCACGGTCGATTTCGACGATTGTGGGTATGGGCTCGCGCGCCCCGCCATCATGGAGCAGGCCAGTCTGCATTCCCGAAGTCGCAAGCAGCAATGCATGAGCTACATCGGAGACCGCGATGCCATGCTGGGCCGTCTTCACCTCGTCTATGCGGATTGCCAGCCTCGGTTGCGGATCTTCGACGTACCAGTCGGTGTCTACAACTCCCGGCGTGCGCTGAAAGATCTGCTTGATCTGCTGAGCGACTCTGGTTTGGCCGTCGAGGTCGGGACCGTAAACCTCGGCCACCAGAGTTTGAATTACGGGAGGTCCTGGCGGAACCTCGCTCACCTGGATGCGCGCGCCGTACTGGTTGCCGATTGCATTCAGTAACGGACGAAGCCGCTTGGCGATAGCATGGCTCTGCACGCTGCGCTGTTTAGCGGGCAACAGGTTCACTTGAATATCAGCCTGATTCGCCTGGCTGCGCATGTAATAGTGGCGCACCAGGCCGTTGAAGTTGTAAGGGCCCGAAGTGCCGGTGTAAGTCTGGTAGTTCAGTACGTCGGGTTGTCGCGCCAACTCGTCGCCCAGCGCCTGTGTCACGCGCGCCATCTGTTCAAGGGGCGTGCCATCCGGCATATTGACAACGACCTGCAGTTCGCTTTTGTTGTCGAAGGGCAGCATCTTGACGCGCACCAAACCCAGCGGCACAAGGGCGACCGAGAGCAAAAACAGCACCACGACTCCGATGAAGAACAGGGTGCGATTGCGTGAGGAGTTAATCAGCGGCGTCATCACGCGGCGGTAGATCCTGGTTCGCCAGTTCTCGGTCTCTGGCTCCAGAAGTTTGGCGCCATCAAGGTGTTTCCCGAGAAGGCGCAGGGCCGCCCAGGGCGAAACGACAAAGGCAACCATCAATGAGAACAGCATCGCAGCCGAGGCGCCCACTGGAATGGGCCGCATGTAGGGTCCCATGAGGCCGCGCACAAATGCCATTGGCAGCACCGCCGCGATGACGGCAAAGGTGGCAAGGATAGTGGGGTTGCCCACTTCAGCAACGGCTTCCACCGCCACGGTGCTGATTGACCGCCCGTGATTTTCCGGCAGCCGGAAATGCCTCACCATGTTTTCGACGACAACAATCGCATCATCCACGAGAATGCCGATGCTGAAGATCAAAGCGAACAGGGTCACGCGGTTGATGGTGTATCCCATGAAGTAGAACACCGACATGGTGAGCGCCAGCGTTACTGGAATGGCCAGCAAAACGACACCGGACTCGCGCCAGCCCAGGAAGATGGCGACCAGCAGCGTAACGGAAAGCGTGGCCAACAGCAGGTGTTCCAGTAGTTCATCCGACTTGTTCTTTGCCGTCTCGCCGTAGTTGCGCGTAGTGGTTACCGTCACGTCGTTGGGGATGGACACGCCCTGCATCTCATGGATGCGCTTCAATGCCGCATTGGAGATATCAGTGGCGTTGGTGCCCTTGCGCTTGGCCACGGTGATGGTCACCGCCGGATACTGGCGGGCCGACGCGTTGCTTGCATTTGTTGTACCGAAAGTCACATAGTCCGCCGGGTCGGCGGGACCATCGACGATTTTTTCGGCGACATCGCGTAGATACACGGGACGGCCGTGCGCTACGCCTACTACCACTGCTTCCAGATCTTCGCGGCGCGTAAAGAAATTACCGGCGTCGACGCGGATCTCCTGATTTTTCTCAGCGAAGCTGCCGGCCTGTACGCTTGCGTTTGCGCCCTGGAGGTGACCGACGATTGCCATCGGCGACAGGCCATAGCCACTCAACTTTTCGGTGCTCAGCACCACGCGCATTGTGCGCGGAAGCCCGCCGATGCAGTTGGTTTCCGATACATCGGAGATTTGTCCGATGTTATGTTGTATCTCGGCCGCAATGGCGCGCAGCTGATAGCCGTCATAGTGCTCGCCCCACAGGGTCAAGGCGAGGATGGGAACATCGTCGATGGAGCGCGCCTTGATAAGCGGCTGCGAGACGCCTTGGGGCATGTGGTCAAAATTGGAATAGAGCTTGCTGTAGACCTTGATCAACGCATCTTCCTGCGGCGTGCCCACGAGGAAGCGCACGATCACCAGACTCTGTCCGGGAGCCGAGGTGGAGTACACGTACTCGACACCCGAGATCTGATGGACCAGGTTTTCGATCGGCAAGGTTACCCGCTCTTCCACCTCTGCGGGAGACGCCCCCGGCATGGCTGTCACAATGTCCAGCATTGGGACCAGGATCTGCGGTTCTTCTTCGCGAGGGATAATGGCGACCGCGAAAATTCCAATAGCCAGCGATGCCGCAATGAACAACGGCGTCAGCTTGGAGTTGATAAATGAGTGGGCGAGGCGCCCGGCGATTCCAAGGTCTTGCTTCATGGCCGGGCCTCAATTCGCTTGCCGGCGAGATCGCGATCCGCGGGTGTGTCGACGAGTTTTTCGCCTGCAGAAAGGCCTGACAGGACCTCCACGAGATCGTCCTGGGTGGCGCCCAGAGTCAGGTAGCGCAGTTGCGCTATGCCGTGGCCGTCCAGCACGTACGCGCAGGCCAGGGAGCCGCGAAGGATCACCGCTGAATGGGGAACGACGATTGCCTGTCGCATCCCGTTTGCGAACTCCGCCACACCGTACATACCGGCATGGAACCGGGCGGAACTGGGCAGATCTATCTTCACCATGAAACTGTGGCTGGCCGGGTCCGCGGCGGGAACGATCTGTGCGACCACACCCGAAATCTCCGCCGAGGAAGCGCCGCCGATGGCTACCTGCACCTTCATTCCTTTGCGAACCGAGCCGATGGACGACTCATCCACGGCGGCATCCAATTGCAGGGCACCTGCCTGATCAATCTGCAACAGCGACACTCCCGGCGCGGCCAAAGTTCCAGGGTCAGCCGTGCGCGCAGTTACAACGCCATTGAAGGGGGCCAGCAGGCGTGTGTAGCCGAGCATGGTGTGCGCACCGCTCTCCTGGGCCCGTGCCGCGTCTGTTTGTGCGCGCAGTGCGTCCAGTCGTGCTTCCGCTCCCTCCGCACGGCGTGAAACTTCATCCATCTCCTGCGGACTGACGCTCTTTTGCGCCTCCAACTGGCGGTAGCGTTCCAGTGTGCTGGCCGAGAGTCTTGCATCGCTCTCTGCCGCCGCCTGTCCATTTTGCGCTGCCTTGAGTCCCGCCTGCGCCTGGGCCAGGGTTGTTAGCAAGGCCGCGTCATCCAGTACGGCCAGCGTTTGTCCGGCGCGTACACTGTCACCCTCGCGCACCAGTACCTGCTGAATGCGGCCCATCACCTGTGCGGATACGATTGCTGTCTCTCGAGCATGAATGGTGCCGGTAGACCGCAGGCTTACTGGCACTTGCAGCTGGCGGCTCTCGACCACCTGCGCTTGTGCGGTATGGATCACGGCAGGTTGCGCTGTTTCGTCCTCATGACAACCGGCCAGTAACGCCGAAGAAGCGGCAAGCAGACAACACGAAATCAAGACCCTCATTGCAATTCCTCCGCCGCGTCGGGAGTCAGCGTCCCTTGTGCGTAAAGCAGTTCGGCATAGGCCATGGCATTGCCGTAGACGGCATGCCAGTAGTTGGACTTGCTCTGCCGCTCAGCATCCTCGGCACGAAGCAGATCAGTTATTGTGGCAAGCCCCGCGTTGTAGCGGTTCTTGAGGATTCGCAGGCTTTCGGTGGCTTGATCCATTGCGGTACGCGCGGTTTCAAACTGTAATGCCGACGTCTGCCGGTGAATGTGGGCGCGGCTCACTTGGAGTCGCATCTGTTGTTGCAGTAGAGCCATTTGCGCATCGACGCGCTGCTTTGCGGCCCCCTCGCGCGCCAGTTGCGCCCGCTTGCCCATGGGCAGAATGTCCACGCTGATCTGAACACCTGCGACCCAATTGTTCCCCCCCGTGCTGCCCAGTGAGCCACGATCTTCTTCCCAGTTCCCATATGCGCTAACGCGCGGCCCGAAGTTCGACTTTGCAGCGCCCACCGCCTGTGTTTGCGCCGACTGGGCCAGCCCAAGCGCGGTCAGGTCCGGGCGCATCTTCACGGCGGTCGCTAATTCCTGTTCAAGCGGGGATTCGGGGAACGAACGAGACTCAATAGGCTTCAGCGCTGAAACTTGTAGCTGGGTGACGCCCATCGCCTCGCGCAATTCGGCCCAGGCCAGGTCCCGTTCGCCCTCGGCAGCGATTGACTCTTCCTTTATGGTCGCCGCGCTTACCTGGGCTGACATGCGATCAGACTCTACCGCAAGTCCGGCTTTTACCCGCTGGTCCACAGAAGCTAGCAGCGCTGCCGCCGTCTCCTGTTCATGTTTGGCTACGTCGATCTGCCGCTCGGCGAAGAGGACCGACTGATACGCTGCTACAACGCGAAGCACTATTTGCTGGTCCACCGCCTTGGCAGACGAGGCTGCACTTGCCTTGAACCGGTCGGCGCGGCGAATCTCCTTTTGTGTCTTGAATGAATCGAACACCATCCACGAACCGGAAAAACGCGTAGAGAAGTTGCCAATTGGTTGAGGCCGGTTGAGCGCGTTCAGCGCAAAGTCCGCCTGCGTGAACTGCCGCTGCCTTAGCCGCGAACCAAACGCATACACTGGGTCATCCCCACGGGAGATGTCCTCAGTGAAGTTAAGCTGCGGCAGCAGTTGCGTGCGTGCCAGGGTTGCTGCTGCCCGGGCATCGCTTTCATCCGCGCGGGCCATCGAAACCTGCGGGTTCTGCCCGAGCGCCTGGTCAATGGCTTGCCGCAGCGTCAAAGGCGCTTGCGCGCCCGATGCCGCGGCCCCCAGACAGACCAGCATAGCGAGATAAACTGTTTGCCATAATCGCGAATTCATCGTTGGAACGTCCTCGGTGCCTGCATACACAAGAACAGAGTCCGTGAGGCGCCGATTCGTTACAAGACATCAGCGATGAACCCCCCTCGCGGCCTTGGCGCGTTGCAAGGGTGACGCGCAGACACAGGGAATCGAGGACTCGATGCCTGGTCTCCAGGCGACGGGGTCGCCCTGGGATTTGGGATGTTCAGAGAACTGGAACCTGATCTGAGGAATTGAAGCGATCAGAAGACATGGCTCATCAGGTTGAATCAGCCCTGAGCCTACGCTCTATCTTTCGACGTCTTGCGGCCCGTCTACGCGGCCACGGGGGCGAAACAGGCAATCCACGTCAACCAGAGACACGTTATCCAGACCGTGGTAGTTCACCGGCTGTATCTGCGCGGGAACGAAACCTGCATCTGACATGAATTTAGCAGCCTCGTGGAACTGCCACTCGCCCTCATAGACGTGAATGATCGGCAGCTCCATCAGAATTCCTTGAACGCGGGCAATTAACTGCTGGCCGCCCTCGATAACCTGCTTCTCGTAGCCTTGCGTGTCGATCTTGAGGAGGATATTTCCGGTCATACCGGCAGTAAGGTCGTCGAGAGTCTCAATCTTGATGGTCTCGGTGCGCTCGACTGCAATCCGGCTGTCGTGCAGGGAGGCGACACTGGTCAGGCTGAGGATTGAACTGAAGACGGTCAGCTCAGACACATGGATGGCAGCTTCTCCCTTGGTGGCGCCCAGGCCGCAATGGTGTGCCTCCCACTTGCTATCGGCAGCCGCTTTCTTCGAAAGTGCCTCAAAAGCCGCTTCGATCGGCTCAAAGGAGACGATCCGACCCCGGTATCCGCCCTCGCGCAAAGACTCTCCGAACTGGCCGACATTGGCGCCAACATCGATGACAAGATCGATCTGGCGATCCTCGATGAAGTCGATCAGGTCACGAACGCGCCGTCGCCCCAAATGGATGATTCCAAGACGTTTATAGATGGCTCTGATTACGCGATTCAACGGTCCGCTTTCTTCATGCCGCTTTTGATGTATCGGCTGCTTTTCCTAGGCGGCCACGCAGGCCGTACTCATGCGCAAGCGGCGATGGAGTCGCCTTCTCGCCGGATCCGTGCAGCCAGGTGTAGCTACACAGCCTCGCTGCAAACCAGCATCGCCCCAAAACTCGTACGCTTCAACAACTTGTAGCCAGGGTTCAGATCAGCTGAACGGAGGCGCCCTACAGCACAGTTCCAGAGCCTCCCTGCGCCTAAAGAAGAAGAGGCACAATACGCCTGATCGGCCATTGCTGGGGAGATTCTCATGAATGTGTCTTGTAGCAAACCAAGGTCCGATTCTCCATGCACGCATGGAAAATCGGACCGGTTTGAACTAGTAACGGCCGCGGCCGCGCGAACTGCCGCCGCCGGCGCCACCGCCACCGCTGCCCTTGCGCGCCTGGTAGCAGTCCCGGCAAAACACCGGACGATCGCCACGCGGCTCAAAAGGCACTGTTGTAGGCTGGCCGCAACCCGAACAAATCACAGGAGTTCCCTGTGCCGGAGCAGAACGGTAGCCGGAGCCCCCCTGATCGTTCTTCTTTGCCTGACGGCAATTCTTGCAACGTTTTGGGGTCGAATAACCGCGTTCCTGAAAGAACGCCTGATCAGCAGCGGTGAAGGTGAAGTCCTGCCCGCAATCGCTGCACGTAAGTTGAATATCTCCGGCCATGGGTCTCCTCGTGGAGATTGTACAGCCCAACCTCACTTTTGCACACGAGGTTTCTTTTTTAATTTGAAAAACTTGCGAACAGAAAATGGAATCTTGCGCGTGCGCGGTCTTCCAGGGCAATCAGCCAAAGCGATTTATTCTTCTGCGTAAATTCCCCTGCAGGAGAAATGGGAGGCCCATGGCCGCAGTGTTGCAGGCAGCGTGTGTTCATGCCATTGACTGGCTGCTCCACAGGCAACTTCAGCGTTAAGGTTGTAACAGTCGGGGAATCCAGGTAAGTAATCCATCATGCATTGATGGAAGCAAGGTGAGGGTTTCCGCGTCCGGCCAGAGCCTAGTCCGCCGGGAAACCCGGCATGCTGCGCGCGTTATCATCGTTCCACGCGATCTTCTTTGAGGGTGTGCGCTGGATGCGGATCGTTTACGTACTCACTTCGCTCGGCATGGGTGGTGCGGAACGCCAGGCGTTGGCCCTGGCTGACCGCATGGCTGGGCTAGGCCATGCGGTCGCTCTGCTGGTTTTGCGCCCTCCCCTCGGCGAAGAGTGGCACACGACGCTCCAGGTTGTACACCTTGGCATACGCAAAACTCCCTGGAGCGTTTTGAACGGACTTGTGCAAGCCCGCCGGTTCCTGCGCGAATTTCGCCCCGATCTGCTTCACAGCCACAGCTTTCATGCCAACATTTTGGCCCGGCTTCTGAAGCTACTGACCCCATCCGCCGCGGTCCTCTCCACGGTTCACAACGTATACGAAGGCCCATGGATGCGCATGATGGCCTATCGACTGTCGGACAGGCTGGCCGTATGCACCACCGCCGTGAGCCAAGCTGCGGCGGACCGCTTTGTGAGGCTCAAGGCGGTACCGCAATTGAAATGCTTCGTGATCCCCAACGGGATCGACATCGCCGGGTTCACGCCCAACGCCGAGCGTCGCGAGCGAATGAGAATTTCGATGGGCGAGGGTGATCGTTTCATATGGCTCGCCGCCGGCCGCATCGTGCCGGCAAAGGACTACCCCAACCTGCTTCGGGCCTTCGCCGAGGTGCGTGCGGCCTGCTCCCAAGCCGGGGTGGATGCGCAGCTATGGATTGCCGGTGAATCGACCGATGCCGAAGGCATGGCCCTTCATGCTTTGGCAGCCGAGTTGGATTTGGGAGATTCGCTCCGCTGTCTGGGACTGCGCCGCGACCTGCCCGGCCTGTTCGATGCTGCCGACGCGTTCGTCATGTCTTCGGCATGGGAAGGATTGCCGCTGGCCGCAGGGGAAGCCATGGCGATGGAAAAGCCGGTGGTTACCACGGATGCAGGCGGTACCCGTGAATTGATCGGCGATGCTGGAGTTATCGTGCCAGTCAATGACCAGATTGCGCTTGGCTCGGCCATGCTATCCGTGATGAGCCTGTCTTTCGAAGACCGTCGGACAATGGGCCGGGCAGCACGGGAGCGCATCGCCACGCGTTTCAGTATGGATTCCACAGCCGATGCGTGGGAAGACGTGTATCACCGCCTGCTGAACCCTGAATCCTGAATCCTGAACAGACGATCCGCGCTATTGCACTACCACGGCGCCTTCGTGCTCACATCCGCAGGAGCGGCGCAGCACCAGTTCAACAGGGAGGACTGTGCGGCAGCCGGGTTGTCCGGTCTCGCCCCTTTTCAAACGCTCAAATAACTGGCTCGCAGCCACACGCCCCATCTCCTGGGCAGGTTGGCGCACCACGGTCAGAGATGGAGAAGTCAGATCCGCGAGCTCAAAGTCATCGAAGCCCGCAAGTGCTGCGTCATGAGGGATGCGTACACCCAACTGCAGGAGAGCTGTGAATACGAACCGGGTGGCCAGCGTGTTCGAGGTGAAGTAGGCGGTCGGAGGAGTTTTCATGCGGAGATGTTTTTCAATTTCCTGCAGCGTGGATTCGGGAGTCTGGCATTGAAATGATTCGTAGCTCTCAAGTCCAGCCTCCGCAATAGCCTTAAGATAGCCTTGAAGCCTTGCATGGACGGTATACACCTTTGCACTCATGCCCATGAAGAAGATTTTCTTGTGGCCATGCTTGATGAGGTGCTCCACCATACGCAGTGCACCAGACTCGTTTTGGACAACAACGCTATCGAACGCCGGTTCACAGATGGGCCTATCGAAAGCTACAAGAGGAACCCTGCCCAGCAGAGCACGATTCAGCCGAGTCTCGCCGTGATTTGCCGGGATCACGATAAGGCCCTCTACGGAACGCTGCAGCATGAGCGCTGCCTCGTTGAATTCCGTGTCAGGATCTTCGTTCGACGTGGTTATCAGGACCGAGTAGCCATGCTGCTTGGCCACTGTGCTTACCGCATGGCCGCAGCCTGAGAAGAAGGTGTCGTAGAGATAGGGAAGAATGAGGCCGATCGAGCGGCTACGCCGCCCACGCAAGGCTCGAGCCATCTCGTTTGGCCGATAATTCAGTTCATGGATGGCCTTGTCCACTCGAGCGGCTGTCTCTTTGGAGACGCTTGCAGTGCCGTTCAGAAACCGTGACACCGTCATCGTGCCTACGCCAGCCAGGCGAGCCACGTCTTTCATCGTCGGTTTACTATGCACTTTCCGTCCTCAGCATTGCCATCGCTTGTCAGCTTAGTGCTCCATGGTAGTGACCGGAGCGCGCTGAATTAACGAAGTCTCACATTTCTGTATTCACAGCCAATGCCTGTTCCTGGAACCGAACCATGATAACCTTAACAGCGAATTTTTGTACAACCATGCTCGCTCCGTGAATCCGGCTCAGCGAGTGTTACTGGAGGCTTTGAAATGCGGAGAGCTATTGCCTGGAGCATTGCGTGCTGCACTCTGGCTGGAGTTTCGACACTCATTGGAAGTAATTTGGCCGGTGCGCAGGTCAAACCTGCGCAGAACCCCGGGAAGAACCTCGTTCAGAAACTCGATCGAGGGTGGCAGTTCCGGCAGATCGAAGCCGCTGCAAAGCCAGAGGACAGCGGCTGGCTTCCCGCTACGGTTCCCGGCGACGTGCACCTGGACCTGCTCGAGAACAAGAAGATTCTAGACCCGTTTTTCCGCGATAACGAAGCCAAGCTGCAATGGATTGAAAAGGCGAGTTGGGAGTATCAACTGACCTTCGACGCGACCACGGCCCTGCTATCGAGGACCAATCTTGATCTGGTCTTCAACGGCCTCGACGGACCATCTACGGTCTGGCTCAACGGCGTCGAGGTGCTTAAAGGCATCAACAGCTTCCGCATCTGGCGCATTCCAGTCAAGGCGCAATTGCACGCCGGCAAGAACACGCTGCGCGTCCTGTTTGCCTCCCCCATTGAGGCTGCAATGAAACTGGGGGCAGAAGATCCCTGGCTACCGAAGACCAAGACTGAGCCCAAGACCTTCTTGCGCAAGGCTGCATATGAATACGGCTGGGATTGGGGCCCGCGCTTTGTCACGAGTGGCATCTGGCGTCCGG
The DNA here is from genome assembly GCA_903828675.1 of uncultured Acidobacteriaceae bacterium. Taxonomy (GTDB): domain Bacteria; phylum Acidobacteriota; class Terriglobia; order Terriglobales; family Acidobacteriaceae; genus Telmatobacter. The sequence continues at coordinate 2,154 of CAIKND010000029.1, read as the reverse complement.
TGCAACTTGAAGCCTGGGATAAGGTCCGCATCGCTGATTTTGCCATTCGCCAACGCGATGTGAGCAGGGAAGTGGCCCACCTGGACGCAGAGGTCGAAGTGGAGGCCGCAACCGCGGGCCCGGCCAGAATCAGTGTGCAATATGCCGATGCCGGCAAGCCCGTAGTCCTTTCGAGAACTGTAACGGTCCATCGTGGCAGCAACCTGATCGAACTTCCCTTTGAGATTTCGCAGCCAAAGCTCTGGTATCCGACCGGCTATGGCGAACAACCACTCTACGAGTTCACCGCCCAGGCAGGCACAGGCGGCCAAGTGAGCGAAGAGCGAAAGGCCAAGGCCGGCCTGCGCTCCATGGTGCTGCATCGCGAGTTGGACAAATGGGGGCGGTCGTTTGAGATGGTTGTGAATGGCATTCCCGTCTTTGCCAAGGGCGCCGACGTGATTCCTTTCGACAGTTTCCCCAACCGCGTTACCACTGCGGACTACCGCCGCATCCTGGAGTCAGCCCGCGACGCCAACATGAACACGATCCGCCACTGGGGCGGCGGCTACTATGAGACCGACGAGTTCTACTCGATCTGCGACGAACTCGGCATCATGGTGTTGCAGGACTTCCAGTTCGGGAACGACTGGCAGCCGGGGACCTATGCTTTCAAGCTCAACATTGAGGCCGAGGCAGAAGACCAGGTTCGCCGCCTGCGCAATCACCCCAGCATCGTCCTATGGAGCGGCAACAACGAAACCGAGATCGCCATGGGCTGGGCTCCGCGCACGACTCTGCCGCAGGAAGTCAAGACGCAAATGTGGCAGGACTACCTTACAGAGTTCAGCGGCATTCTGCCCCGGGTGGTGGCGCGGCTCGACGCGGAAACCCCTTACTGGCCCAGTTCTCCCAGCGCCGACTATGAGGTCGTCTCAGACACCTTCCATACCGGCGACGATCACATCTGGGACGTTTGGCACGGCCGAGTACCGTTCTCCACCTACGAGACCCATCATTCCCGTTTTGTGACGGAGTATGGCTTCCAGTCATTTCCAGAGATGAAGACGGTTGAAGCCTTTACACAACCCGAAGACCGCACCGGCATCTTTACCCCGGTCATGCTTGCCCATCAGAAGAATAATGAGGGCAACTCGATCATCCACGATTATTTGCTCAAGGATTACTCCGAGCCCAAGGACTTCGCCAGCTTCCTCTACGTCAGCCAGGTGCTACAAGCCGAAGGCATCAAGATCGGCGCTGAGCACTTCCGCCGCTTGCGCCCCGAAACCATGGGCTCCATCTTCTGGCAGTTGAACGACTGCTGGCCGGTTGCCTCTTGGTCCTCCATCGACTACTACGGGCGCTGGAAGGCCCTGCAATACTACGCCCGCCGCTTCTATGCGCCCATCCTGGTCTCGCCGCACGTCGAGAATGGATCGCTGAAGGTCTACATCGTCTCCGATATGACCAATAAGCAGGGCGGCATGCTGCTGGTCCGGCTCATGGACTTTGACGGCAAGGTGCTGCTTGAAGACAAAAGCCCTGTAGAGGTCGCGCCGCTCTCGAGCAAAGTTTATCTCGACTGGCCGCTCAAGAAGCTGGCCGACGCCGGCGCGGCGGATACTTCGCGTGTCTTCGTCTCCGCTGAACTGTGGGGCGCCGATATGCCGATATCGCGCAATCTGGTCTACCTTGCGCCCACCAAAGAGATCCACCTCAAGCCAGCCATTCTCAAAGCGGAGGTTTCCAGCGCAACGTCACTGCCTTGGGAAAAGCTCAAAGGAAAGAGCAAGTACGCGATTCGGGTCACGTCGCCGGTTCTGGCCCGCAGCGTCTATCTCTCCTTCGGCAATCTCGACGTTGAAGTTTCCGACAACTACTTCAATGTGCTTCCAGGGGAGACGGTCGAGATAACGGCGACGACTACCGATACACTCGACGCCGTTAAAGCGCAGCTGAAGGTTGTGTCTCTTACTGACGCCTTCGCAACCAGCGGCGGCCAGTCTGCCACTGTACGAGCAGCCCACTAACCAATCGGCATAGGGGGAGCGAGTGACCGCTCTCCCCTGCCACACCACCCGGCATGCGGGTCCGCACCGGGCGGTTCGAGAAGTTGAGGTATTCCCTATGCCTCCTGTTTGAGAACGCGGGCGTCGGTCTTCATCACTGTCC